>JAPKMW010000009.1 GCA_026645575.1 Caldilineaceae bacterium | reverse complement strand
CTTTCGGGACATTCTACACCTGACAGGTTTTGGAAACCTGTCAGGTGTGCCACGGATCTTTTTCTGAACGTCTATAGGAACACTATAGTTACATCTCATGAGTTACATCTCATGCTAATTCCTATACCAATATCTTATATCAATTATCTTATATCAATGAAGAGGAACTCTGATGGCTGCCAATGAACTCTGTTTTTTTACCGCAACCGAGCTGACACACTTGCTCCGCCAGCGCCAGCTTTCCGCCCATGAAGTCATGACGGCCCATTTAGCGCAGATTGAAGCGGTCAACCCCAAGGTCAATGCCATTGTCACCTTGTTGCCGGAATTGGCGCTGGCCGGCGCCAAAGCGGCTGATGAACAGTTGGCGCGCGGTGCGGCGATTGGCCCCTTGCATGGTCTCCCGGTTGCACACAAAGACCTAGTGGCGACTAAAGGGATTCGTACTACCCAAGGCTCGCCTATTTTCAAGGATCATGTGCCAGAGACAGATGATCTGATCATTGAACGACTCAAGCAAGGCGGCGCTATTACCATCGGCAAGACCAATACACCCGAATTTGGCGCCGGTTCGCAGACCTTTAACCCGGTCTTTGGCGCCACACTCAACCCTTATGACACGAGCAAAACGTGTGGCGGCAGCAGTGGCGGCGCCGCCGTGGCGCTGGCTTGTGGCCTAGTTCCCATTGCCGACGGCAGTGATACGGGCGGATCTTTACGCAATCCGGCCAACTTCTGCAATGTGGTTGGCTTCCGCCCGTCACCGGGGCGCGTGCCGACCTGGCCCAAAGCGTTGGGCTGGTTCCCCATTTCGGTGCAAGGCCCAATGGCGCGCACAGTGCAAGATGTGGCGCTCATGTTGACCGCAATCGCTGGGCCTGATCCACGCGCCCCGATTGCCATTCGGGAGCCAAGTGCGATCTTTGCCCAGCCGCTGGCGCGCGATTTCAAGGGGGTGCGCATTGCCTGGAGCCATGATCTGGGAGATTTCCCCGTTGATCCGCGGATTACAACGACGATTGACAAGCAACGAGCTGTCTTTGCAGGACTAGGCTGTCTGGTCGAAGATGGACAACCTGATTTCCGCGATGCCGATGAAGTGTTTAAGGTTTGGCGCGCTTGGGCTTTTGAACTGTCGTTTACCGATCTGATTGCAAAGCACCGCGATCAGATCAAGGAGACAGTGATTTGGAATGCTGAAGAAGGGCAACGACTGAGTGGCCCCCAACTTAGCCGTGCCGAGCAGAAACGCACGATGCTCTATCATCGCGTACGGGAATTTATGGAGAGCTACGAGTATTTGATTCTGCCGGTCAGCCAGGTGCCGCCCTTTCCCGTCACACAGGAATATATCACCGAAATTAACGGCGTACCGATGGCAACCTACATTGACTGGATGAAATCCTGCTACTTCATCACGGTCACCGGGTTGCCGGCGATTTCCGTGCCGTGTGGCTTTACCGCGGAAGGGCTGCCGGTCGGTGTGCAGATTGTGGGGCGCCACCAGGATGACTTTGGGGTCTTGCAACTAGCCTACGCTTTCCAGGAAGCGACTGGTTTCTGGAAACAACGACCGCCAGTGGCGGTGTAACGACAGGGGCGGCGTAAGATGATCACACTGCTTACCTGGCTTGCCTTGTTGACGGCCCTTATACACATCTGGACCGATTACCGGGGGCCGCGCTGGTTGACCTATGTTGCCAAACCGGCAACCACGACTCTGATCTTGTTGATGGCGCTCCTGGCGCCCGCGCCGGTGAGCAGCAGTTATTAGTGGCTCAATTGTCGTCGGCTTGCTCTTCTCGCTGGCCGGCGACATCTTTCTCATGTTGCCGACTGATCGCTTCCTTGCTGGATTGGTCAGCTTTCTGTTGGCACATCTCTGTTACATTGGCGCCTTTGCTTCGGCTTTGGATGGGTGGTCTTTGTCGTGGTGGGGGGCGGTAGTTATGGTGAATGATTTTCAGCTTTTTTTTAATTCGCAAGGTGATCTCAAGTGACTGAAAGTTAGATTGATATGTCACTTAATTTCTGACAAACTCCCAACTTTACAAAAGTGGAATTCTGTTATTCAAATACGCTTCTTGTTATTAAGCATGAAACCATTAAATTTACAAGTACCGTAGGTTGTCACGATGAATATAGTAAATATTGTAAGAATTTCCGAAAAATTTACTCTTGCTTTCTTTGCAACATTATGATATAATCTTTTTTGGAACGCTGTTAATTAAAATATTCGTTTGCTGGGGAATAGCACCCTTGCTACCTTCATCTTTGGATATGTAAGGTATAAACCCTTCCTGATTTCACACAATGGCAGCAATTTCATTACGATTTGTTGTCTTTTATTAGAGCAAATCAGGGTGGTCTTGTTAGGATTGTGCGGTATTCAATTGCTGGTTGAGCGCACCGTCCGCTGTTTTTGTGACCTTGTAAATTTGTCTTCATTCTAATCTCCATTCCGTGTTATATAGCTACCTGTATCGATCATGATGTTTTGCAGTAAAACGCAATAACAGAAATGCCAACTGTTCTCAACTGCTATTCGACAGAAATTGCTTGTAATACGGCAATAACTCTTTGACATTTTGCCTGATAACTAAGTTTTGGCTTTTGAGAAAGTGCCTTTATTGCGGGCTGTACCACCTTAAGACAGTCGGTTGTATCCTAGTCAAAAAGTAACTAATCAAGGGAAAATGTACATAAGGGTCAACTGTTAGATTGAGGCAGATCTAGCATAACTTTAAAGCAAATAGCCATAAAAAAAGGTCAGTTCTGTTGACACAAAACTGACCCTATGGGCATCCTATCTCTGTCACTGCGTCCGCTGGTAACGTTCAACAGTGTACAGAAATCGCTTAAAACCATGTACATAAAGTACAACGGCTGTTTCGCGTCACCCTTTTTTATTATACATGTTTTCAGGAAAAAGCGCAAATCGTAAGACAAAATTAGATGCAGAAACGTCTTCACTACCCCGCTCCTAGCCGGTCCGTGACCGGCGTCGGGAGCGCCGGTTGCGGACCGGCTAGGAGTGGGCTGACAGTTACTGAAATTTTAGTATGAGCCAGGAGCGCTTCTCGTTGCATTGACTACCGGCGCTTGGCGCAGATAGGAGGAACGAACAATGACAACGCTTTCGGTGGTAATACCGGCGTTCAATGAAGCCGATGGCATTCAGGCGATGATCCAGCGCGTGTTAGCAACGCGTGCCGACCTGGCGGTGGTTGGGATCAGCGATCTTGAATTGATTGTCGTTGATGATGGTTCGGTCGATGGCACCGCCGATCGCGTCATGGCAAACGCCGATGTCCGTTTAATCCGCCATCGCCGCAACAGTGGGTACGGTGCGGCGCTCAAGACCGGCTTTGCCGCCGCAACCGGCGAATGGCTGGCTTTTATCGATGCCGACGGCACCTATCCGCCGGAATATTATCCGCAACTCTATAGCGCCGCCTGTCGGAGCAACGCCGACATTGTGATTGGTTCACGTATGGGAGGCGCCGAAAGCCGGATGCCGTTCGTGCGGCGCGTGGGCAACCTGCTCTTTGCTCGCTTGGTCAGTCTGATCAGCGCCAGGCAGGTGACCGATTCGGCAAGTGGGATGCGGCTCTTTCATCGTTCCGTATTGCCGCGGCTCTATCCCCTACCCGATGGGCTGAATTTTACGCCGGTGATGAGTACACGGGCGCTGCATGAGCAACTGACGATGATCGAAACACCGATTCCCTATAGCGAACGCATCGGTCGTTCCAAACTGAGTGTCATCAAGGATGGGATACGTTTTGCCCAGTCCATTGTCTGGACCGGCTTGAATTACAATCCGGGGCGACCACTCGGCCTGCTAGGACTTTGGGCGCTGTTCATTGCTGTCTGTATTGGCCTCTACCTGATCATGATCCGGCTGGGCGGCATCAATCAAGTCAATCCAGTCGTCGCCTTTACACTCTTTACAGCCCTAGTGCTGGCGGTAGCCGGCGTCAGCGTCCTAGCCCTGGGGATGAGTTTCAACTACTTTGTGGCGCTTTTCCACAAAACGCCAGTGCAGCAAGGGTTGTTTGGTCGCCCGCGCTTGACCAGGCGGTTAGATCGCCATTTTGGCTGGGCGGGTCTTGTCTGCTTTTTCTTTGGCGTGTTGATTGCTGGGATCAGCCTGCTCTTGGGTTTACAGGGGTGGGAAGTGGCCCGTTTGTGGCTCTACTATCTCACTAGCGCGTGTCTAGCATTGGTTGGGATACAGTTGATGATCGCCTGGGTGCAGATGGAAGTGCTTGATTCTTTGCGCATTCGCGACGCCCTTGTTGCCGATGATCTGCGCGGGAAGGAACGGCTGCCCCAGCGAGAAAAAGCCGAAGAGTGTGCGCCCCTTCCAGCCATCCAGCCGCATAGCTACTAAGCATCTAGCCGGTTCGTGACCGGCTAGATGCAGGCTTAAGTAGTTACCCAACCGCAAGTGTAAGGCGCCAGGCGAGTGTATAGTTGCCCCGGATGTAGCGTGACGCAGATTGAGGACAAAACCATGACGACGGTGACGGAAAGCAAAAAGCAGCCCACCAAGTCGATCAACATCGAGTTGACCGCCGATTTTCGTGACAACTTAGGGACGCGACGCATCCCGCCCGTGCGGCCATCCCATTTCCCGGATGCCGGCGCCAGCGTGCAGACGCTGACCTCGTCCAGCCGCCCCGCCGGCACGGTCGATGTCTTGCTGGTCAACCCACCGACGCCCGATGGCGCCATCTGGATTCGTAGCCAACACCGCGTCGGGCGGCGCAGCCGGGAAAATATGATCTGGCCGCAGGTCAGCCTGGCCCAACTGGCGGCCCTGCTGCTGCCCGATTATTCGGTTGAAATCATTGATGCCAACGCCTTACGCATGGGCTGGCCGGCCTTTGAAAAGTTGTTGGAAGAAAAGCGCCCAAAATATTATTTGACCCAAGTGACGGCGCCGACATTAAAGAATGATATGTATGGGGTTTTCCTCGCCAAGGCATTGGGCGCCAAAACGATGGCCTTCGGCACCCATGTCACGCCCATGACCATAGAGACCATGCGCCCCTTTCCGGCCCTCGACTTTATCTTGCGTGGCGAACCGGAGATGACGCTGCGCGAATTACTCGACAGCTTGGAAAACAAGACGCCCAGCAACCCACAGGTGCGCAAGATGTTGGCAGAGACGAGTCAACTCCAGAGCAGACGAATTGGTGCGCTGGTTGTACAAGATGAATTTCCCGTAACGGAGAAAGCATTCCCCTATGCGACCATCCTCGGTCTGGCCTGGCGTCATCCGAGTGGCGAGATTGTCATCAACCCAGACCGCCCTTTCATTCCAGATCTGAATGATCTGCCGCTGCCTAAACATGAGTTGCTGCCGCTGGATAAACAGCGGATGCCCATGATGAAGGGGGCTTTTACCTTTATTGTCACCAGTCGCGGTTGTCCGGCCGGTTGCAAATATTGTATCAAACATGTGAGCTATCAGAACAGCGTGCGGGTGCGCTCTGCCGAAAACATGTGCGACGAGATCGCCTATCTGAACAAGCTGGGCATCTACAACATCCACATGTACGCCGACCTCTTTACGGTCAATCGTGAGCATGTGGTTAGCTTTTGTGAGGAACTCTTGCGACGTAATCTCCGCATTCGCTGGACCTGTAACAGCCGCGTCGATTATGTCGATGAAGCGATGCTGGCATTGATGGGGAAGGCCGGTTGCTGGTTGATCTCCTGGGGCATAGAGAGCGCTAATGAACAGATCCTCCAACGCGCTCGCAAGGGGTATAAAAAGGAGCAAGCATTTACGGCGTTGCGCTGGGCCAAGGCCGCCGGCATCAAGAATTGGGGCTACTTTATTATTGGCTTACCCGGCGAAACCGAGGAATCGATCCGCACAACCATCGACTATGCTAAGCAGTTGCCGCTTGATATAGCCCTGTTCCACATTGCCGCCCCCTACCCCGGCACCCCCTTCTTCTATGAAGTGGTGGAGAACAACTGGTTTCGCCCCGGCACCAAGTGGGAAGAGGTGGACATGGATCAGTCAACCGTCTTAGACTATGCGAATCTGACGGCGGAACAACTGGAATATTGGCAGAAACGGGCGACACGCGAGTGGTCGCTGCGCCCTGGGCCAATCTGGACTTTCCTCAAGGGACTGAATAGCTGGGAAGGGGCCAAGAGCGCCTTCAATGTCGGTTGGCAGATGTTGCAATTTGCGCGCAGTTAGTGTTTTGTCCATGAAGTTGTGCATGAAGTTGTGCATGAAGCAATTATCACACCTGGTAACGCCCATGACAGCCTTGGTGACGACATCGGTGCTGCTGTTTAACCTGACGCTGTTGGTTGGTCTGTGGGCGGCTTATGACCGGGGTACGGCGCTATTGCGCTTTGGAGCGCTCCAAGCCGGCTTGGGACTGATGGTGGCGTTGGCTTGGGTTGGCCGCTACCATGCCAAAACAACGCTCGGCATGGCAGGGATGATCTGTGCGATTTGGGCGGCGGCGCTCGGCGCCACTTATGCTTTACGCTTGAATGTGAACAGCGGTGCAGTGGCGAGTGGGCTAATGATTTTACTGCCGTTGGCTGTTGTCGGCGTCTGGTGGCAGCGGCAGTGCGGCCAACAGGCACTAGTTTGGTTGGGCAGTATCGCGCTGAGCATTGCGGTTTTTGTCTTTCTAGCAACAGGGGAACGGAGTGCCTGGCTCGGTTTAGCAATGGGGATAGGGGGCGCCGGCTATCTTGGCTGGCGTATACAGCCGACCGCCGACGCCGCCACAGCCCACTATCGCCTGAGTGACGGTCTTCTTGTGATCACAGTTCTTGGTGGTCTCATGCTTTACCTGTTGCTCTTGTTTCTACCGTCCACCGATGCGCTGTTTGTCCGTGTCGGTGCCGACGGGGAGTTGCTGGAACGGTTCGCCCTATGGCGCGAAAGTCTTGCCATCAGTCGTGATTACTATTTTACGGGAAGCGGGTTGGGGATGACCCCGATGATCTATTCAACCTATTTGTTGTCGATGCACGATCCCTATTGGTATCACGCCCATAATCTCTATTTGCAGGTCGCGCTGGAACAGGGTGTGCCCGGCCTGCTGGCCTTTCTGCTCATAAGTGGGTTGCTACTGGGAACAGCCGTTGTGAGCTATCCACAGAGCAGTGCGTATGAACGACCCTTTTGGCTGGCGGCAATCGCCGCTCTGTTGGCAACCCTTGTCTATGGTCTGGTCGATGCTGAACTTTATGCCACAGCCACCGTGATAACACTCTTGTTGCCCTTGGGCTTTATGCTGACGCTCTACTGGGCGCGCCTTCAGCAGCAAAGCCGACTGACAGCGGTGGCGTGCGATACCAACACTCGGCTGGTTGTCGGCAAAAGCGCGGTTGCCAGCTTGCTGCCTGTACTGGCATTCCTGCTGCTTTGTAGCGGCCCTGGTGTTCAGGAGCGCTTCTACACAAATTTAGGTGTCCTGACCCAAACCCAAGCGGAATTAAGTCACTATCATTGGCCCACTTGGCCGCTGCAAGATGAATTGCGGCGCAAAGCAACCATTGATCTAACAGTGGCGAAGGCTTACTATCAAGCAGCGCTACAGCTCAATCCGGCCAATGCCACGGTGCATGAACGATTGGGGCAAATTGCACTCTCACAAGGCAATTATCGCGCGGCGTTGGTCGAACTCAACCAGGCCCATCAGGCGGCGCCGGCGCGCGATTCAATCCGGCGGTTGCTAGGGGAAGCCAACGCTGTCACCGGCAATGTTGCAGAAGCGGCGAGGCTTTGGCGGTCGGTTCATTTGCCATATGCCCAGATCAAAGATCGCTTGTGGTGGTATGGCTATTTGAATGCCCACCAGGAAGGGCAATGGCTCCAGCAGGCGCTGGATCAACGGTAGCTTGTAGGGAGATTACCAATCCGCCCAGCAGCCACTTGTTCAGACAAGGAGCGATCATGAAGCGCTGGTACTTGATTTACACAAAACCGCATAAAGAGTCGCTGGTCAATCGGCAGCTAGAAGATCGGGGGATCGACGTTTTTTTTCCCACCTTGCAATTTGACCGGGGGTATAACCGGGGCATCCGTATGGAGCCTTTTTTCCCGCACTACCTGTTTGCCGAAGTCGATATGATGGCCCCTTGGGTAAACAATTTGCAGTGGATGGTTGGGGTGCGCACTATTGTCCACTTTGACGGCAAGCAAGCCATCGTTCCGGCAAGTATCATTGACGGTCTGCGTCAACGGCTTCAACCCTATGAGAAGAAAGTACTCCGCCGGGGAGAATGGCTTTTCAAGCCCGGCCAGCGGGTCAAGATCATCAACGGGCCGTTTACCGGCTTGGAGGCAATCTTTCAACAAGGGTTAAAAGGTGCGGAACGCGTCCAGATCTTGCTGGAAATTTTGGGTTCTTGGACCCGCACCGAGATCAGCAGTTACGACATTCAAGCGTTGTAGAAGTGTAACTACCAAGCCCACTCCAAACGCCAGTCACGGGCCGGCTAGGAGCGGGCAGAGGGTCAGTAGTTACGCAGAAGTTACGCCGACATAAAACAGTACGCTGGGTGCGTCTGCGTTCCCCTGACCAGTTGTCAGTCACAGGCGCGCATCGAGCAACACGGCAGTATCAACTTATCCTTGCTTCGTTTCTTTGTGCAAGCCAAAAGCGCGCAGCAAGGGCGGAGCGTGCCCAGGGTCGGCAACAACAAGTGTTGGCTTATAGCGCGATTGCGAAGGGGTCAAGGTTCATAAGGTCTCGTAAATTATGAAGTTAAAACGCTCGCTGCAAGTCCGTGACTCACAGCGAGCAGTGTATCAAGTTATAGTTTTACGGACCTTACCCAAATCTAAAGAGGAGTATAGCTTTGCAAATTTTTCACCTTCTCCGGCGCCATGCACTGCTCACCATTCTATTGGTGGCGCTGTTTACTCGTGTTTCGGCAGCGTTTTATTTAGGCAATACCGTGAGCGGTCTTTCCGGCGCCCACGATGAAATCTCCTATAGCATGTTAGGGCAGCGCTTTGTTGAGGGGTATGGGATGACCTTTCCCACGGGCTGGTATCCGTGGGTCAAGGCGGATGCACCTCAGTCTTACTACTCGTATACGATCAGCCTTTTTCTGGCCGGGATTTATGCGCTCTTTGGCTATTATCCGTTGGTGGCGCGCTTGATCATGGGCTTGCTGAGTCTCCTGATTGTATGGCTGATCTACCTAATCGCAAGACGTTTCTTTACCGAACGGGTGGCCCTGCTTGCCGGTGCAATCGCGGCCCTGTACACCTACTTGGTCTTTTATGGCGTTACGTTATTGACCGAGACCCCTTTTACATTGGCTTTGCTCTTTGCTATTTATCTGAGTCTGAAGATCAAAGAACAGGAGCAGTCGCAGTTGATAACCTGGCTGTTCTTCAGTGTCGCGCTGGCGCTCATGGTTTTATTGCGCATGGCCGTGATTTTCTTTATTCCACTTCTGTTACTCTGGCTCACCTTTGCCATGAAGCAACCGCGACGGCTCTATCATTTGGTCGTCCCGGCGCTTGTGATCATCATGGCGGTCGCGCCCTTTACTATCCGCAATTACCTGTTGTGGGGCCACTTCAGCTTGTTAGAGACCCAATTTGGTCATGTGTTTTGGAATGGCAATCACCCCGACCAGCAATGGGACTTTCACCCGTACCAAGCCTTTTCCATACCGGCAGACGTTTTGGCAAGTGAAAACGATGTTGTGATCACGAATCAATTGTTACGCATGGGGATTCAAAATGTTCTCGATGATCCCCTCCGCATCGTTTTTGTAAGCATGGCGCGGCTGCGTGAGTTTTTTACCTTTTGGCCCACGGCTGATTCCACGTGGGAGGCGAATCTATTGCGCGTTGTTTCCTTTGGCTTGCTGGCGCCCTTTGCCTTTGTGGGGGCGGTGGCGAATCTAAAGCGGTGGCGTGAACTGGCGCCAATCTATTTGTTTATCCTGGTGCATACCGGCGTCTACGCCATCACCTGGACAATGATCCGTTATCGGATGCCAATGGAACCGTTTTTGATTATGTTTGGCGCCTATACGCTTGAGTTGCTTTACCTGCGCTGGCAAGCTAATCGAATGCGGACGTCCTATGCACTGGCACCGTCAGCAGCCCAACAGTAGATGGTTCCATTGCTCCGCGCCGTACGCAGGCAGCGGCTTCACCATGGGTGCGCACTTCAACCTCGGCCAGCCCCGCAACCTGATCGTAGAGGAGTATCGTGCGATGTGTAGCCTTTACTGCAGGCTTCAGGCCACTTGGCAATAGGTCATCGTTGAGCAGTCGGTTTCCTGTAGTTTATTTGTATGAATTGTTTGACAATGAATATGAATCTACAGCAACTATATGGCGAGCGTTGGCGCTATCGCAACGGGATCCTGTTCTGGAGCAGTCTGTTGACCCTCGTTTGTGCGATCTATTTTGCGTACAGACCGGTCGCAGCGCAGCAACTCAACCAGTGGACGCCACAGCAGACGATTCCGAATTTTCACTATAACACCAATCCACCCTATCTAGTGGCTGATCAGAACCGCACGGTCCATGCTTTTTCCACCCAGTGGTTAGGGGAAGACGAAGGAACTCCGGTGCGAGCGATTGTCTATAACCAATGGACGTTGACGCAGGGGTGGACCAACCCGATTGACATTCTCCTATCGCCTGTGAAAGAGGCTAGAGTCCTTGATGTCTTCCTGGATCAACAGGGCATGATACACTTGATCTTCTTTGGCGGCGATGAGACGTCCGCCAATATTTACTACACCCAGGCGCCGGCGACCCACGCAGGGTTGGCGCCGGCTTGGTCGGCGCCGGTGGTCGTGGGTGAAGCAGCCAGTAGCCCTGATGTGGCAGCCCTGGCCGGCGACAATCAAGGCAAGCTAGTGATTATTTATAGTAGCAACCAGGAAGGGTGGGGGCTATACACCCTCCATTCAACCGATCATGGCGTTTCGTGGACGGCAGCAGCGCCTACCTTTTTGACCTATGATGAGATCTTTCCCGCAATCCTCAAACTCTATCTGGGCGAGTCAGGCTTGGTCCATGCCATTTGGGATCTCCGCGACAAGAGTGGGCAAGGACGGAAAATTCTTTACGCCCAGCTTGATCTGATGACCTGGGAATGGAGCGTCCCCATGACCCTGGCCGAAACTGAGAGCGGTTATGGCGTGTTGATTCCGACCGTGATCGAATATCAAAATGAGCTAATTGCGGCCTACAACGGCGTCACTTTTCGGCGCGCCGATCTGGACGGTCAGCGTTGGTCAGAGCCAATCACCCCCTTTCGACAGACCGGCGTCAATGGGATCATGGCCTTTGTGGTGGATAACAATCAGCGTTTGCACTTTTTATGGGCGCAACGACTTACCGGCGCCCCCGATCTGCATGGCGTTTGGCACAGCCGGTGGGAAGGAGGCCGCTGGACCGAACCGGCTCCAGTTGTTTTAGGCCCCATGATTCCCGATTTAAGAGGGGACAAAGCCTATGATCCCTATGATGTACGGGCGGTGGTGAGCCAAGGCAATGTTCTCCTGGTCACCTGGCGCACCGATCCGGGCAATCGCGGGAATGGCGTTTGGTATGCATATAGCCAGCTTGATGCACCGGAGCTACCACTAGCCGCGTTGCCAACGGTGGCGCCGACGCCAACGGCAACACCAACCATTAGGCCGCTTCTACCTGTGTTATTACCCACGGCGACGCCCCAACGGCTCCCCAACAGTGGTGTGGCGTCAGTGGTGCAGCAGAGCCGTGGCGGTCCAGCCCAGTTGTTGCTTGCGACGTTACTGCCGGTTGTTCTCCTGGTGGCGGTTGTGTTGATCCAAGTCCGCCGCACCAATAATCATGATGACCGCTAAAGTTTATTCAAAAAAATATCCCGTAGGGGCATCCCCTTGCAGGTGACCCGGTCTAGCCATAGCGAAATCGCCTGAGGCACCCGCAAGGGGATGCCCCTACGGGTGAGATATTATGCTTTTTGAAAACGCCGAAAGGGAACAGAGAGAGGCGATGGCAACAAAGGTACGGTTCAACGATGTGTCCAAGCAGTACCAACTGGGCCTGACGCGAACTAGCCTGCCTGCGCTGCTGCGGCAGACGCTCCAGGGGTACAGACGCGGACGAAGCCAAACCCAACGGGAAGATCACCCATTTTGGGCCTTACGCCATGTCGATTTCACCCTAGACGAGGGCGAATCGCTCGCATTGGTCGGCGCCAATGGTGCAGGCAAGACAACCATGCTCAAACTGCTCTCCAAGATCACCAAACCGACGAGTGGGAGCATTAAAACCGATGGCAAACTTTCCGCTCTGATTGAATTGGGCGCCGGCTTTCATCCTGACCTGACCGGTCGCGAGAATGTCTTTTTGAATGGCGCCATTCTGGGGATCAGCCGGCAGGAATTGGCGCAACGCTTTGACGAGATTGTGGACTTTGCTGAACTCGAAACTTTTATCGACACCCCGGTCAAGCGCTATTCATCGGGCATGATTGTGCGGCTAGGCTTTGCCGTCGCCTCGTGTATTGAGCCGGAGATCTTACTGGTCGATGAAGTCCTGGCCGTTGGCGATGCGCTCTTTCAGGAAAAATGTATGCGGCGCATTCGCACGCTGCTCAACCAAGGAACGAGCATCATCTTTGTTTCGCACAACTTTTATCTGGTGCAAGCGATCTGTCGCCGGGCGCTCTACCTGGAAAAAGGGCAAGTGAAGCTGGACGGCAGTACCAAGGATGTTCTCGATTGCTATGAACAGGATCTGCACCAGAAACGCATCCGCAAATTAACCAGCGCGCCCAATAATCCGAGTCACGATGCCGCTGATGAATTGGGCATCGTCGAGATTACTCAAGTTGAGGTGTTAGGCGCCGACGGCAAACGGTCAGCAGTGCTGCCCAACGCGCAGCCGGCGGAGATCCGTATTCACTACCAGGCTTATCACTCCATCCTCCAGATGCACGTCTCTGTTTTCATCATGCGCGCCGATGGTCTGGCCTGCTGTATGCTGCGGACCAAGTTGGATGAGAGGGCGTTCACTGTACTCCGTGGTCGGGGCGCCATTTCAGTCTTCCTGGAGCCGCTGCAACTCATTACCGGCGCCTACTATGCCGAAGCGTGGTTTCTCAACGAGAGTGATGCCGTCATCATCACCCCCAAAGGGGGACGTTCGGATTGGTTCCAGGTGCGCGGTGCGGCGCTAAGTTACGGCAGTGACAGCGGCGTCTATGCACCAATCAGCCGCTGGCAACACGAATGCGCATTTGATACCGAAATCATCCCGGTAGCGTAGATGCGGTTTGTAAGCGCATTTGTCTGCTGAGAACCGTGCAGTTAGGCATACTCAAAAAACAAATACCCACCGCGTAGCGGCATCCCCTTGCGGGTGCCCCTGTGTATTTCAAGCCGGGGCGACCGCAAGGGTAACACCGGGCGACTGCAAGGGTACGCCCCTACAGGGATTACCGATTCTAATTCATAACATCTACCAAACCGCACCTACAGTTATACCAAGCCAATCGCGAGAGGGAGTCGCAACGATGCTTCTCTATGCACAAGAATTATACCAGGCGAAAGATCTACTCTGGGCCTGGACCGGGCGCAATATTCGCGCCCGCTATCAGCAGTCGGCGTTGGGGTGGTTATGGGCAGTCATCCAGCCGGCGGCGCAAGTAGCGATCTTCACCGTTGTCTTTACCCTGTTTGTCCCGGTCGATACCGCAGGTGCGCCCTATGTGGTCTTCTCCTATATCGCCGTGGTGCCCTGGTCCTTGCTTGCATCGGCGCTGCCGGATATGGCGAATGCACTGGTTGACAATATGAGCCTGATCACCAAGATCTATTTCCCGCGCGAAACGCTGCCGGTGGCGGCGCTGCTGGCCCGGCTGGTTGACTTCGCCATTGCAGCGCTTGTCGCAGCCGTCCTGCTCGTGGCCTATCAAACGCCGGCCTTCCTGCCGGGGCTGCTCTATCTACCGGTGGCGTTGGCCATCGAACTGTTGCTGATCTTGGGCCTAGGGCTGGGCTGTGCGGCGCTCAATGTCTTCTTTCGGGATGTCCGGTCGCTGCTCATCTTGGGGTTGCAGATCTGGTTTTATGCCTCGCCGATTCTCTACCCGGTGACGCTGGTGCCCCACGATTTGCGCCCCTTCTATTACCTAAACCCGATGGTGGGTGTGCTGGAGGTTTTTCGGGCCGTCTTGCTCCAGGGAACGTTGCCTGACCCCAAGGTGCTGTTACCGTCGGCCATTGTCTCGACACTACTCTTTATTGCCGGTTATTGGCTCTTTAAGCGTGTGGAATTCCGCTTTGCGGATATTGTGTGATGACCAGCGCAAGCCCGGTCTACACGGAAAAGGATCAAGCGCAGCATGAGTATGGTCACGATCATCATCCCGGCTTACGGCGGGGCGCATTTGATTGGCCAGGCCATTGACAGTGTACTGGCCCAAACTCACACCAATTTTGAGGTGATTGTTGTCGATGACGCATCGCCTGATGACACCGCTCGCGTTGTACAAAGCTATCGCGACCCTCGCGTGCGCTATCTTCGGCACGCCACCAACCAAGGCGCCAACCAAGCCTGGATCACGGGATTGTGCGCCGCACAGGGGGATCTCATCGGCTGTCTGGATCAAGATGATCTCTTCCATCCAGAGAAGTTGGCCACCCATGTTGCCTTGCACCGCACGCGACCCAATATCGGCCTGAGCTACAATGCGCGTTTTGACCTGCTGTCGCCTGGGGATCGCATTTGCGGCATCTGGCCGGCCCCGCTGACCGTCACCCTGGCCGATCTGGTGCTGGGCTTTCCCTTTGCGCCCAGCGATATGGTGCTGCGTCGCGATTGGGCGCTGATGGATGGCCTATGGGACGACCATGATACGGTAGCCGGCGGTGAGACGATTGTCAATGGCGCTGAATATCTCTATTGTGGGCGCTTGTGGTATGCCGGTTGTGAATTCGTCGGCATACCACAAGCGCTCAACTACCGGCGCTACCATTCCGGTCGGCTTTGGCGCAATCTGCCGGTGCGTTGCACCTCGGAGCTACGGTGTCAGGAGATTGTGCTAAGTGACCCGCGCTGTCCGGCAGAGGTTCGCGCGCGCCAACCCCAGGCATTTCGCAACACCTATCTCGGTTTTGCCCATTTAGCCTTCACCCAAGGGGAATTTGAGCTGGGTTACACCTGGCTGTGCGCGGCGGCAGACTGCGACCCCACCATTCTACAAGGCGATCCGGCGCCCGTTGTGCAATCGCTGGCCACGCGTATTGCCCCCGGTGAAAGCCATGATTGGGCTGCGATCTTAGCAGAAATTTTTGCCCGGTTACCCCCTGATCTCGCATATCTACGCTCGCAACAGGGCTGGGCAGTCGGGTACTGTCACTTGTTGCAAGGCGTCAAAGCCTTAATGTGGGCGCAACCGGACAAGGGGGCCAGCCACATGCAACAAGCGCTGATCCACCAGGCATCGCTCGACGAAGCACTGGCCGATGATCTGGCCTATAGCCTGGTCATTTACGAGCGGGAGCTGGGCGCACAAGCGGCGGAGCAGGTTTGGCGACGGTGGCAGGGCGCGTTGCTCCCCCTCAGCCGACCGCACGTGATGCGGCGGATGGCGGGCAGCTACCTTGTCAATCGCGCCATTGAACGCTTCCGCGCCGGTGATTATGCCAATGTCCCTGCCTCGGTACTCAGGGCGTTCCAACAGGATATGCGCTATCTGCGCAATCGTGGTCTCTTTGCCATGATCGCCCGCTCTCTGTATGGCGTGCTGCGGCAGCGAACAGCCCAGGCGTAACGTCGCTATGGTGTCCGGTCCGCTCGTAGAAAGAAGAGTCCCTATGCCCCATTCACCACGGTTAATGGTTCTGGGTGCCAGCCCAGGGCAGTTGCCTTTAATTCAGAAGGCGGTCGAACTCGGCTGTTATGTGATCACGGTGGATTATATCCCGGATAACATCGGCCACGCCTATTCGCATCACTATGTGAACTGTAGCACGGTGGATATGAACGGCGCCCTGGCCGCTGCCGAGGATCTGGCGATTGATGGCATTACCACTATTGCTTCCGATGTGGCGACGGCGACGGTAGCCCATGTGGCAGAACGACTAGGGTTGCCCGGCTGCACACCAGCGGTCGCGGCTACCATGTCCAACAAAGCCAACTTCCGGACCTTTCAGCAGCGCCACGGCGGAGGCCCCGGTTTTATCGCCGGTCAACATCTGGTGACAATGGCGGATGCGTTAGGGCAACTGACGCCGCCGCTGATGTTCAAACCGGTGGACACCTCCGGTTCGCGCGGCATCACCCGTGTTGACACGCTGGATTGGCGGCAATGTCAGCAGGCATTTGCCTATGCCCAGCAATATGCACGCATTAAGACGGTTTGCATCGAAGAGTTTATCGAAGGCATTGATGTCAGCGGCGACGGCTTTCTGGTCAACGGGCAGTTACGAGCGGTGATCACCCGCAAGTACAAATGTGGCTATATCCCCACAGGCCACAGCTTTCCCACCGACTTGGCGCCGGCTGATCAGGCGCGGGTGCTGACCGAGGTGGAACGCCTCTGTTTAGCGCTGGGCTACAGCAATGGGCCGGTCGACTTTGATGTCAAAGTAGCGCCGGAGCGGGTCGTTGTCATCGAGATGAGTCCGCGCTTGGGAGGCAATGGCATTCCCAAATTGGTCCAACGGGCGACGGGTGTGGATCTGATCGAAGCCACGGTACGCTACGCCTTGGGCTGTCCCGTCGCGCTGCCGCCGATGTTGGCGGTGACCAACCCGTGTGGTTCATGGGTCTTTGGTAGCGCCTGTGCCGGTCGCCTGGTAGCTGTGGCGCCGGACGCGGCGGTCTGGGCGCAGGCGCCGGAACTATTTGATTATCTCTTTGCCTACACCTGTGGGGAAGAGGTTCCGGCGTTTGAACATAGCGGCAACAGCCTGGGCTATGCGCTCTTTGATTGTCCGACGCCGACGGGTTATGACGGCGTGGTGCAACGCCTGCGCGACGCCATGCAATTGCAGATTGTTTGCCATACCGCCCTACGCGAAATCGGCTTACCACAACGGGTCAACGACCAATGACACTCTCGTGGGCGCGTCTTAATACGCTGGCCGCAGAGCATGGCGACGCCTTTTATCTGGTCGATCTGGCGCGCTTCCAGGCCAACTATACCGAGTTCGAGGCGGCCTTCCGCGCTATCTACGCCCGAAGTCAGATCGCCTATTCCTACAAGACCAACTACACGCCCCGCCTCTGTCAACTGGTCAACCATCTGGGGGGCTATGCCGAGGTGGTTTCGGGGATGGAGTACGCGCTGGCCTGCCGGGTTGGGACGCCGCCGGCGCGCATTATCTTCAACGGCCCCTTCAAACGACCGGCGGATCTGGAACGGGCCTTGCGGGCCGGCGCCATTGTCAATCTCGATTCGCCCTATGAGGTGGCGCTGGTCGAGCAGCTTGCCAAAGCCGCGCCACAGACACGCCTTACGGTCGGGGTACGCTGCCACTTCGATGTAGGAACGAAGCCCTCGCGCTTTGGCTTTGATGTGACGCAACCAACCTTTGCCGGCAGCTTGGATCGGCTGCGGTCACTGGACAATTGTCGGCTGGCCGGCTTGCATTGCCATTTCCTGGCACCCCAACGGAGCGCCGCCGCTTATGGCGCCATTGCCGAACGGATGCTGGATCTAGCCGCGACCCATTTTGCGGAAACGGCCCTGGATTTCATCGATCTGGGGGGCGGCTTTTTTAGCAAGATGCCCCCGGCCTTGCAGGCGCAATTCGGCCAGCCGATCCCCACCTTTGCTGAGTATGCCACGGCGATGGCGACCCCGTTTGCCCAGCGCTTTGGTCATGTTGACGGGCCACAGTTGATCCTGGAACCAGGGATTGCCCTGACCGCCGATGTGATGCAGTTGGCCGCCAGGGTCATCGATCGGAAACGAGTCGGTGGACGCACGGTGGCGCTGGTCGCCAGCAGCATTTACGAGATCAAACCCACCTTGAACCAGAGCAATCTGCCTCTAACCGTCTTCAGCGCGCCGGCCATTGGCCACACGCCGGTGATGGAAGCGGTCGATGGCGAAACAGTCGATGGCGAAACGGTCGATCTGGTGGGCTACACTTGCATGGAAGACGATTGCCTCTACCGGGGCTTTACGGGACGGCTGGCGGCGGGTGATTTTGTGGTTTTTGACAATGTGGGGGCTTACACCAATGTCCTCAAGCCGCCCTTTATCAACCCAGCGCCGCCGATGCTAGGCTATGAGTCCCACAGTGATCGGGTTGAGCTACTCCGACGGCGGGAAGAGGTTGACGATCTCTTTGCCACCTATTGCTTTTAAGTAACGCAATGGCACGCGCCTAGCCAGTCCGTGACTGGCGGTCGGATGCCAGTCACGGACTGGCTAGGCGCGGAATGGTTGCCTACCGACGAAAGGGGGCTTGGTATGACGACAGCGTCAAACGGCTACCAGATCTACTTTAATCAGCCTACGATTGTCGGCAAGGAACTCTATTATATTTCGCAGGTGATTCACCAAGGCCACGCCGCCGGCGATGGCGCCTTTACCAAGAAATGCCAGAATTATTTAGAAATGGCGCTGGGTGTTCCCAAGGTGCTGTTGACCACCTCCTGCACCGATGCGCTGGAGATGGCCGCGCTCTTGCTTGACATCCAACCTGGTGACGAGGTGATCGTCCCTTCCTTTACCTTTGTCAGCACGCCCAATGCCTTTGTCCTGCGTGGGGCCAGGCCAGTTTTTGCCGATGTGCGCGCCGACACCTTGAATCTGGATGAAACACAGCTGGAGCGACTCATCACCCCAAACACGAAGGCGATTGTGCCGGTACATTACGCCGGTGTCGGTTGTGAGATGGATGTCATCGGTGCGCTTGCCGCCCGCTACCATCTTCCAATTGTGGAAGATAACGCTCACGGCTTGTTTGGGCAGTATCAAGGGCGCAATCTTGGCACATTCGGGGCCTTGGCAACCCAAAGCTTCCATGAAACAAAGAACTTTATCTGCGGCGAAGGGGGTGCGCTGTTGATCAATGACCCCACGCTGGTGGAACGGGCGGAGATTATTCGCGAAAAAGGCACCAACCGCAGTCGCTTTTTCCGTGGTCAGGTGGACAAGTACACATGGGTGGATGTCGGCTCCAGTTTCCTGCCTTCGGATCTGCTGGCCGCCTTTCTCTATGCGCAACTGGAAGCACGCGAGGAGATCCAGGCCAAACGGCGACGCCTCTGGCTCTACTATTGGGAGGCGCTAGCCGAATGGTCGGAAACGCATGCAGTGCGCCTGCCCATTATCCCCAGCCATTGCAACCAGGCGTATCACATGTTCTATCTCTTGCTGCCCTCGCTGGCTATACGACAGGCGCTGATCCAACATTTGAAAGCCCAGGGCATCCTCAGCGTCTTTCACTACCTGCCGCTCCATCTGTCCGACATGGGCCGGCGCTTTGGCGGTCAGCCCGGCGATTGTCCGGTAACTGAAGAGGTGAGCGACCGGCTCTTACGGCTGCCCTTCCACAATGCCTTGACAGAAGCGGATCAGGCATTTGTGGTTGAGCGCCTAAAACAGTTCCACTTTTCCTAAGGTAACGACTACACCCTTACCCGCTCGTAGCCGGTCCGTAACTGGCGTTTTAGTCAAGTCGACGCTGGTTACGGACCGGCTACGAGCGGGCGTAGTCGTTAGTGCGAAAGATGACGAAAATGCTATGAAGAAAATCGGCATTCTGGTTGGCGAAGAGCGTTGGTCATTTTTTCGGGAGATTTACACCGATTTAACGGAACACTACAGCACCACGCTCTTTCAACCTAAACGTTATCAAGCACCTTTCTTCTATAACAAAATTAACGCCATGCTCCACGTTCGGCGCTTGCGCCAACTGTTAGCGCAGAATGACCTTTGCTTCTTTGAATGGGCCAGCGATCTGTTGATGCAGGCCAGCCGGATGCCCAAAACGTGCAAAGTTGTGACCCGGTTGCACTCCTTCGAACTTTTTGCGTGGGCGCCACAAATCGAATGGCAGGTGGTGGATCGGGTCATTTTGGTCAGCGAGGCGATGCGCCAGCGCTTCATAGACTATTACCCGGCTCATGCCCATAAGGCGGTTGTTGTCTTTAATGGTCGCTCCTTAGCGTCGTTTCGCCCCTTAGCGCGTGGCCCCTTTCAATGGCATCTGGGCATGGTTGGCAGCATCAGCCCCATCAAGCGCGTGTACGAAGCTGTGCTGATGTTGCACAGTTTGCGGACAGCGGGCTATCCAGCCCGGCTCTCTATCGCCGGCGAACCGGCGGGTGATTACCGTTATGCGCTGGCGGTGGAGCGGTTGGTCAAAGAACTGGGCTTGCAAGATGCCATTCGCTTTGACGGGCAGGTCACCGATATACCGACCTGGCTGCAAAAAATTGACATCTTTATTTCCAATAGCTTTTGGGAAGGGCAACAGGTTGCGCTGTTAGAGGCGATGGCCGCCGGTTGTTACTGCCTCTCCCATTTCTGGGCCGGGGCGGAAGAGATGGTGCCGCCAGCCAATCTCTTTCTTACCGAACGCCAATGGCAGGAAAAAATTGTCGCCTATGCGACCTTGTCTGACACAGAAAAAGAGGCGCAACAAAGTGAACTCCGTCGGCTGGCCGCTGAACACTTTGATATCAATCGGACCAAATGCCAGATTCGCCAAATCATTGCCGAAACAATGGCGCAGTAACTAATGTACAAATAGAACGCGGATTGGGCAGCACCAGGGGACCCCGGCGGATAAACCGGATTGAAATCAGCCTAGATCAGCCGAATCTATGAAATCCGTGTTCTATTTTCATGGTTTTCGGTGTACTGAGTTCATGTGACCAGTTCAGGAGTAACCAACGTGTCAACCATTGCGGTGATCGGTTGTGGCTATTGGGGTCGAAATCTGGTGCGCAATTTCGCCCAGTTGGGTGCGCTGGAAGCGGTTTGCGATCTAACGCCGCAGGGGCGGGCCACCGCAGCCCAGATTGCACCCACCACCCGTCTGCTCACCTCGGTGGCCGAAGTCCTGGCCGATCCGCAGATCACAGGGGTGGTGATTGCCACCCCGGCTGAGACCCATCATACGTTGGTCTGCCAGGCGCTCTCTGCCGACAAGGATGTCTTTGTCGAAAAGCCGCTGGCGTTGACCTATGAACAGGGCAAGCAACTGGTGCAACTGGCGTGCGCTCGTCGCCGGATTCTGATGGTCGGGCATGTGCTGGAATACCATCCGGCCATCCTGCGCCTCTACGAATTGATCTGCACGGGTGAACTGGGCAAGGTGCAATATATCTACTCTAACCGGCTCAACCTGGGCAAAATTCGCACAGAAGAGAACATTCTCTGGAGTTTTGCCCCCCATGATATTGCCGTCATTCTGCGCTTGATGGGGGGCTTGCCCTTTCAAGTGGTGGCCTGTGGCGGCAGCTATGTACAACCGAATGTGGCCGACGTGACGATTACCAACTTGCTCTTTGACAATGGCGTGCGCGGCCATATTCATGTCTCGTGGCTGCACCCCTTCAAAGAGCAGCGCCTGGTGGTGATCGGCTCAAAGAAGATGGCAAGTTTTGATGACGTGTCCAAGCGCCTAGTTCTCTATGACCAACGGGTGGACATCAAGGAAGGTCAACCCATTCCGGTCAAAGGCGAAGGAGAGCTTGTCACCTTTGCCGACGATGAGCCGTTGCGGCTGGAATGTCAAGCCTATCTGCAGAGCATCGCGACCCGGCGCCCACCCATTACCGATGGCGAAAGCGGCTTACGCGTTCTCAAAGTGTTGCAAGCCGCCCAGCGCTCGCTGGTGATGAATGGTGAACCGGTCACCTTGCCGGTTGATACGCAGTAGTCGGCAGTCGTTTGCAGTCGTGTGGTCGCATAGTCCAAAGTCATTCTAGCGGACAGGAGCGAGGTTGTGACACAAAGCAGGAATTATTTTGTCCACGAGAGCGCCTATGTCGATGAGCCTTGCACAATTGGCGCCGGCACCAAGATCTGGCACTTTTGTCATATTATGGCGCACGCGAGCATCGGCCAGTGCTGTAACTTGGGCCAAAATGTGCTGGTCGCCCCGCACGTGGTGATCGGCAACAATGTCAAGATCCAGAACAATGTCGCTGTTTATACCGGTGTTGCGTTGGAAGATGATGTCTTTTGCGGGCCATCCTGTGTCTTCACCAATGTCACCAACCCACGCGCCCAGATTGTGCGTCACGACCAATATCAACGCACCCTAGTACGGCGGGGGGCCACCATCGGCGCCAACGCCACCATTGTGTGCGGCGCCACAGTGGGGTGCTATGCCTTCATCGGCGCCGGCGCTGTCGTGCGTGGCGATGTTCCGGATTATGCCCTGATGCTGGGGGTGCCGGCGCGCCAGAAAGGGTGGGTCAGCCGGCATGGTCATCGCCTGACCAAACAGAATATTGCCGGCCATTGGCTGTGCGCCGAGAGCGGCTGGCGCTATTGCGAAGTGGAACCGGGCGTCCTGCGCTGTTTGGATTGGCCGGAGGATGAGCCGCTGGCGCAACAAAAGTAAGCAAGCAACGATATGCTTTCCGCTCGTAGCCAGTCCGTGACTGGCGATTGGATGCCAGTCACGGACTGGCTATGAGCGGGAGTAGGAGTTACATACACAATCTTCTATGAGTACGATCAATCAGCTTCAACCAGTTCCCTTACTAGATTTGAAAGCACAATATGCCACCATCCGCACCGAGGTGCAAACGGCGATGGATCGGGTGGTGGCGTCGCAGCATTTTATTCTTGGCCCTGATGTCAAGGCGTTGGAAGAAGAAGTCGCAGCCTATGCCCACTGCGCTTATGGCATCGGTTCCTCTTCCGGCACCGACGCCTTATTGGTGGCGCTGATGGCGCTCGGCATCGGAGCGGGGGACGAGGTGATCACCACCCCCTATACCTTTTTTGCCACCGCCGGGTCGATTGCCCGTCTGGGCGCCAAGCCGGTCTTTGTCGATATTGAGCGCCTTAGTTATAACATCGATCCGGCAGCCATTGTCGCCAAGATCACGCCCCAGACACGCGTCATCATGCCTGTCCACCTCTTCGGGCAGATGGCCGATATGGAACCGATTATGGCGATAGCCGACCAGTATAGGTTGTATGTGATCGAGGATGGCGCCCAGGCCATTGGCGCTGAATATAAGGGGCGTCGCGCCGGCTCGTTTGGTCATCTAGGCGCCTTTAGCTTCTTCCCGTCCAAAAATTTGGGGGGCTTTGGCGATGGCGGAATGGTTGTAACCAACGATCCACACTTGGCGGAACAGGTCAATCTACTGAGCAAACATGGCGCCCACCCCAAGTATTATCATAAGGTTGTCGGGGGCAACTTTCGTTTGGACACCTTGCAGGCGGCGGTGTTGCGGGTCAAGCTCAAGTACTTGGACGGGTGGACGGAAGGACGGCAGCGTAACGCCGCCATCTACCGCCGGCTCTTTCAGGCGTGCGGGTTGGCCGACATTGTGGAGCTACCGGTGGAAGCGACAGCGGTTCGTCATATCTACAATCAGTTTATCATTCGCGTCCCCCGGCGGGCGGCGTTGCTGGCCTATCTCAAAGAGCGGCAGATCGGCCACGAAATCTACTATCCCGTACCCATGCACCTGCAGGAATGTTTTGCCGATCTGGGGTATCGCGCTGGGGACTTTCCCCAGAGTGAAGCGGCGGCCAATGAATCATTGGCGATCCCCATCTATCCTGAATTGACCGAAGCCATGCAGCGTACGGTGGTGGAGACCATTGCGCGCTTTTATGAGCAGCAAAGATAACAAACGATGAAAATAGTAACCGTGGTCGGGGCGCGTCCCCAGTTTATCAAAGCGGCGCCGGTGGGCCGCGCATTGCAGGCCGCCGGGCATACCGAGTTTCTGGTCCATACCGGCCAGCACTACGATCACAATATGTCACAGCTCTTTTTTGATGAGTTGCAGCTACCCCAGCCGGCGCTGAATCTCGCCATTGGCTCAGGCGGGCACGGGCAACAGACTGGTCAGATGTTGATGCAATTGGAGAGTGTCATGCAAGAGCAACGACCCGACTGGGTGCTGGTCTATGGCGACACCAACTCGACGCTGGCGGGCGCGCTGGCGGCGGTCAAGCTGCATATCCCCGTGGCCCATGTCGAGGCAGGGTTGCGCTCCTTTAACCGCACCATGCCCGAAGAACACAATCGAGTGCTGACCGACCATTGCGCCGATCTCCTCTTCTGCCCGACCCAAACAGCGGTGAATTTACTGGCGCAAGAGGGGATCACCAACGGTGTCCATCTGGTCGGCGATACCATGTATGACGCCGTCTTACACTTTACGGCGTTGGCGCAGCGCACATCGACCATCTTGCAGCAGTTGCAACTTCAACCAAAGCGCTTTCTGCTGGCGACCATCCATCGTCCCTACAACACCGATGTGCCGGAGAAGCTATACAATATCCTAGACGCGCTGGCGGCGCTGGATGAGCCGGTGGTCTTTCCCGTTCACCCGCGCACCCGCAAGCAACTGGCTGCCCTGGCGCTGCCACGGCTACCCCATGTCCAGCTTATTGAGCCGGTAGGCTATCTGGATATGTTGATGTTGCAACAGAACGCCCGCTTGATCATCACCGATTCAGGCGGCATCCAGAAAGAAGCGTTCTTCTTCGCCGTGCCTTGTGTTACTGTGCGCCCGGAGACGGAATGGGTGGAGACGGTCGCGAGCGGGTGGAATGTGCTGGCGCCAGCGGAGAAAGGGGCGATCCTCAAAGCGGTGACAGAACAGTGCTGGCCGCAAGTCGCGCCGCCGCCCCTCTTTGGCAACGGTCAGGCCAGTGAAAAGATTGTGCGGTGGCTCCAATGACCTTGTTGACGCAACCCTGTGCCGAGCGCAAATTAAAAATCGGCTATGTGATGCAAGTCAATGCCACCGATATGGCAACGGTCTCCGGGCCGCAATTGCATGTAAAAGCAGTCTATGATCGCTTGCAACGGCGCGGCCACCAGATGCGCATGGTCGCTATGCAACAGGAGCAAACTCAGTGGACCGATGATGTGGCGGTGTGGCATCCCGGAGAATTTAGTGTTTCGGCGCAACTCCCCTTTCGCTTGAGCGAGAAACTGGTGCGCGGGGTACAGGGGCGACTCCAGCTTCCCTTTTGGCGTTTCTTTGACAGTTTTCGCTTCTCCGACGCCTGTGTTGCTGCCTTTCGGAATTTCGATCTACTCTATGAACGGGACGGTACGATGTCCTATGGCGGGCTGATTGCAGCCCGGCGTTTGGGTATCCCGTTGGTGCTGGAAGTGAATGGCGATCTGATTGAAGAATGGCGACAGATTGGTTTCCAGGCCACCCGCAGGCAGTGGGCGGCGATCCATTTTGTCACCCGTCATTTTTATCGCAACGTCCCCCACATTGTTGCCGTCGGTGAAACCATCAAGCAGCGGTTGATCCAGCGCTGGGGGTTGGCTGAGGGCAAGATCACAGTTGTACGGAACGGGGCTGAAATCGATCTCTTTCTCAATACAACAGCAGCACCGGAAACACGTAGCCGCTTTGGGATTGGCGCTGGCCCGGTCGTTATTTTTACCGGCAGCTTCCAACCCTGGCATGGGGTTGATCTCATCTTAGAGGGCTTTCGTCAGATCGCAGCCGCTTTGCCGGCTGTACAGATGCTCTTTGTCGGTGATGGTGGCTTACGGTCAGCGTTGGAAAAGAAGGTTGATGACTATGGATTGCAGGATCGGGTCATTTTCACCGGGCGCGTGAGCCACCAAGCGGTTGCGCAACTGTTGCAGCTTGCCGATGTCGCTACCATTTATCACCGCGGCGAGGCTGCTGAAATCGTCGAGACCCCCTTGAAGCTTTTTGAATACATGGCGGCGGGTCGCGCGATTGTCGCCCCGGCCGTGCCTAATATGCAGCGGATTTTGACTGATGGCGTTCACGCCCGGCTTGTCCCGCCCGACCAACCCGCCGAACTAGCCGCCGCAGTGCTGGCATTGTTGCAAAATCCAGCCCAGCGGGCGACATTGGGGCAAGCAGCTCGCCAGGAAGCAGTGACGAAATATTCATGGGATCGAGCAGTGAGCGAATTGGAAGCGCTCTTTGCTAACATCCTCAGCAGACACTAACCCATGCATAATCAGTAGTCCGCAGTCAGGTAGTCGCGTAGTCCAGAGTCAGTCTATGCGCTTCTGGGTGTGTTGCGGTCTACTGATAATAAGAGAAGCTATATGACGATGTCAAGCCTGGTTTCTGTAGTCATGCCGGCATATAATGCTGAGCGCTATTTGGCGGAAGCCATTACAAGTGTATTTGCGCAAACATACCAGAACTTTGAACTTATTGTCGTCGATGACGGCTCAACGGATCGTACACCACAAATCATACAACAATTTGCCGATCGAATTCGCTGGATTCGCCAGCCAAACCGGGGGCTTTCAGCCGCCCGTAATATTGCCATTCGCAACGCACGTGCAGATTTGATCGCACTTTTGGATGCGGACGATCTTTGGAAGCCGACCTTCTTGGAAAGAATGCTCAACCACCTGAACCAACACCCACAAGCCGCTGCTGTCTATTGTGGCTTTCAATATATCAACAGCAACAGTGACGACGTGGGTAGACCAAGTCTCAAAGTAGTGGCGTCCACGGTGTTTTACGATACTTTGATTGCTAACGGCAATTGGCTGGTTCCATCGGCCGTGATCTTTCGAAAAAAACTGGCGGAAGCTGTTGGCCTTTTTGATGAGTCATTAGGGGCTGTAGAAGATTCAGATCTATGGATCAAGATGGCTGAACGACAACCATTCACCGGCCTGTCGGAAGTGTTGGTCAAATATCGCCGTCACGAAAGCAATATGTCAAACGATCCAAAACGGATGATCGCCGCGAGTTATCAGCAGGCGGTAAAGATGTTCGGCGAGCCACAGGGCAATGTGCAATCTTGGCCACGCCTAAAGCGCTGCGCCTATGAACAACTCTTTGGCTCTGGTTCAGTTCGCTATTTGGCGCACGGGGATGTGGAGACGAGTGCGCACTATTTTCAACAGTTGGTTGAAATTTCACCAAGCACGGGGATCAATATAGCACTATGGCGGGGATTGATTCGCGCCCATTTACCGGAAGAACATAACAATCCGTCTACCCAACCGAATTGGGAGGCGGCACAGCAGGATATTGTAAGTTTATTGAATGTGCTGGCGCTTCAAAAGCCAAAATCTGATATATTGCAAAAACACTATGCCAGATTCCAGGCTAGCGCCTTCTTAGCACTGGCTGATGAGGCGGGCCGCGCCAACAAATTGCGCACAGCATATCATTGGCTCTGGGCAGCAACATCCTGTAGTCCACATCTTCTCTTTTCGCGAGCTTTTTGGGGAACAATTACACGTAGCGTTCTATATAAAATCATGCCGACTTCCACCTAGGGTTCATAATCCGTGACCAGCGTTGGGGACGCCAGCCACAGATCGGCGGCGAGCAAGCTTGGTAGTTGCCATAAAAATATAACATTTTATGAACCCCAGTAGATGGGCGTTACACAGGGAATAGGTTATGGTCAATTTGAAATCAATGGACAGTGAGGCATACGGATGAGTGGGATATTTGGTATCGCAGCACCCGAAAAAGTAGCAGAGATTTGCACGTTGACAACCAAAATGGCTAATGTAATGGCTCATCGAGCCTGGTATGTCACCGAAAGCTTTATCCACCCGGCGCAGAATTTAGCCATTGGACGCATTGGGATTGGTATCTTTAATCAGTGTGCCCAACCAGTTTGGAATGCCTCTTCGACCGTCGCTCTTGTCATGGCTGGTGAGCTTTATCAACGCAATTTTGATGCAACAAAGGTGACCGAAGATGCAGACGAGCAAATCATCCTCGCGCTTTATGATCGTTTCGAGGATGATTTTATCCATCACTTGAATGGCGCCTTTATTCTGGCCCTTTATGATAAGCACCGTCATCGCCTTTTGCTCGCTAATGATCGCTATGGTCTATACCCGCTCTTTTATGCGTGCCGTTCTGGGCGCTTGCTCTTTGCGCCGGAAATGAAGGGTATATTATGCGATGAGACCTTTCCGCGGAAAGTTGACGTAACAGCATTGGCCCAATATGTTCGTTTTCAACATCTACTGGGGGCGCGTACATTCTTCGAGGATATCCAGTTGCTACCAAGCGCCTCTTTGTTGCAGTACGACCTTAGCACTGGTACATGCAGCATAAAGCCATACTGGTCTTTCGCGGATATTCCTTATCGCGCGGAAATAACATTCCAAGAAGCAGCCGAAGAAGTAGGTATGCTCTTGCAACGTGCGGTTAGACGGCTGTCTGGGGATCAATATAAACCTGGCGTCTATCTAAGCGGGGGGCTTGATTCACGGACCATACTGGGTATGACTGAGCGCCGCCCTATTGTCTCGCTAACCTACGGAAACCACGATTGTCGCGATGTCCAATACGCCCGCCGCATTGCCAGTGTGGTTGGCAGTGATCATCATTGGTTCGACCTCCCGAATGGCGCGTGGGTTAAAGAGCAGGTTGATTTTCATCTTGAACTGACCGAGGGATTCCATAGCTGGATCCATGCTCATGGGATAAGTACGTTGCCACAGGCGCGCCAATTGATCGATGTAAACTTAACAGGTTGGGATGGGGGCACAATCATGGGCCATTCTGATTCAGTTGAGCCATTGCAGATATTTGCGGTAGATGAGCTTGCGTTGATCACGCGTTTGTTCTATCTATGCACCCACGAATATACCTGGCCTTCGATAACGGAGCCCGAAGAGCGCCTACTGTATTGTCAGCCGCTCTTTGGCAAAATCCAAGGTTTAGCCTTTGATTCATTTCGCGATGAAATAACACCCTATTTGGGCTATCGGCCCGATGTGCGCGGTGAATATTTTTACCTTCATAACCATTGCCGCCGGTTGACACAGAATTTGACCACCTTCAAACGTTCCCATATTGAAGTACGTTTTCCCTTCTTTGACTATGATCTATTTGAATTTATCTACTCCTTACCGGCCCTGCTTCGCCAAAGCAGAATCTTGCATCGAACCGTGATCCAACAAAGAACCCCGCAGTTGGCCTATGTGCCCTATGACCGTGATGGGTACTTGCCGACCACCAAACCCTTCATTCGCGGAAGCCATATCATGATGGTAAAGCTCAAACATCATTTCAATCACCGCGTTAAGACAATTTTCCCTGAGTACGGAATGCTCTATGCCGATTACGGGGACTACCTACGAACCGATCTGCGTGATTGGGCAGAAGGAATCTTATTCGATAAACGTACAAGCGACCGTGGTATTTTTGCACCAACTTATCTGCGCACGTTGATGGATCGCCATTTGTCTAAGTTAGAAGAATGGACGATTGGCAAAATCGCACCCCTCATCACGTATGAGATGATGCTCAGACGATTTTGTGACTGAAGTTGATGATGAGTCTTGAACACCGGAATTGCCAGGTATATAACCCAATGAAGATCTTACTGATTTCCAGTTTTTTCCCACCGCAACATACAAGTGGAACCGAGCAACGAACGCTGGGCTATGCTTTATGTTTGCAAGAGCTAGGTCATAAAGTGCAGGTGGTTTGTGTCGGGAAATGGGACGAAGGGCAAGATTATTGGAATGGTTATGTTGATGAAACGTATTTAGGCATCTCTATTCGTCGCGTTAATCTTAACTGGAGTTTGGCATCTGACCCGAATAAATTTCTTTATGCGAATTCAACAATAGAGAAGTATTTTAGCCAGTGGTTATCAGAGTGGCAGCCCGATATTACCCACATTACCTCATGTCTTACTTTATCAGCCAGCGTCATCCAAGCCATTAAGTCTAAACAGCTACCGGTAGTTTTGACGCTAACTGATTACTGGTTTATTTGTCCCAAACTAAGCCTTGTCCGAAATGATGGAACCTTATGTGATGGGCGTACAAGCAGTTGGGATTGTCTTCAGTGTATGTTGTGGGATACAAAAATATATCGGGGTCTTAGCGCGACGCTGCCGGAAAAATCTACTGCAATTATCTTAGACTGGGCAAGTAAACAAGCCCTGATAAATCGCTTGCCGGGTTTGCGTGGCATGGCGCTTGATATGGCCCATCGCAAGAATTTTCTGACTGCGATGCTTACTTTAGCTGATTGTGTTACGGCGCCTTCATCATGTTTGCGCGATATCATTAAGGCTAGTGGAATAGCAAAGCAGATCAAAGTTGTTCACAGTGGTCATCATCTTGCCTGGGTTGAGACAATGCCGAAAAAGCGGTTAGCCGAAAAAATCCGTATCGGCTATATCGGTCAAATCATTCCTGTCAAAGGGGTTCATCTCCTTCTGTCAGCTTTTGTATCCACCTCTATCTCAGATCAAGCGGGGTTGTCGATTTATGGTGACATAAGCAAAGCGCCAGATTATGTAGAAGAACTAAAAAGCCTAGCAAAAGATAATGATAAATCGATCAAATTTTGCGGTGCATTTCCTCATGAGCAACTTGGTGAAATCTTATCGGAAATCGATATTCTTGTTGTACCCTCAGCGTGGCATGAAAACAACCCCAGGGTAATCCAGGAGGCATTCGCCAGCAAAACGCCGGTTATTGCCTCTAATGTTGGCGGTATTACAGAATTTGTCAAACATGAGGTCAATGGGCTGGTTTTTGAGCGCAATAATGTAGCGGATTTAGCGCATCAGTTGTGGCGAATCGTCACTGAAGCCGGTTTACTTGAACGCCTATCCATAATGATTGAGCCTGTTAAAACGATGGAAGAAGAGGTGATGGAATTACAAGCAATCTATACCGATCTCATTACGGCATATCGGGTGGCAACAGGGCCTGAAAGTGGCTTCTTACACGGTTAGGAGGCGAAACGAAAAACCTATGAGCAAAATTCTTATCACTGGTGGTGCCGGCTTCATTGGCGCACATGTAACGGAACACTTGGTGAAACGTAACCACCAAGTGACAGTGTTGGACGACCTAAGCGGCGGTTTCATTGACAATATTGTACCAGGTGCTGACTTCCTCCAAGGGAGTATTAACGATGTTGCATTAATTAACGCTCTCTTTCAACATGAGCGCTTCGACTATGTCTACCATTTAGCGGCTTACGCTGCCGAAGGGTTGAGTCATTTTATTAAGCGTTTTAACTATGAAAACAATCTGATCGGCAGCATTAACTTAATCAATGCGTCCGTCAACACGGGCGTCAAATGTTTTGTTTTCACTTCATCCATTGCAGTCTATGGCACAAGCGCAGCATTGCCTATGACCGAAGCGACGCCGGCGCACCCGGAAGATCCCTATGGGATTGCCAAGTTGTCCATTGAGCAGGAGTTGCAAATCTGCAAAGCAATGTTTGATCTCAATTATATTATCTTCCGGCCCCACAATGTCTATGGAGAACGCCAAAACATTGGTGATAAATATCGCAACGTGGTCGGTATCTTCATGAACCAGATCTTGCAAAACAAGCCAATGACAATCTTTGGCGATGGCACCCAAACGCGCGCCTTTAGTTATATCGGCGATATTGCCCCCATCCTGGCCGAAGCAATTGACGTGCCGGCGGCCTACAATCAGATCTTTAATATTGGGGCGGATCGCGCCTATACCATCAATGAGCTAGCGGAGGCCGTGGCTTGGGCGATGGGTGTAGCGCCCAAACTTGTCCACATGCCGGCGCGCAATGAGGTCTGGGACGCTTTTTCAGCGCATGACAAGGTGCGTTGCGTCTTCGGCGAGCGTAAGCTCCACACGCTGGAGGAGGGGCTGGCGCGTATGGCCGCTTGGGTCAAACAAGTTGGCGCACGCAGCAGCCAAGGGTTTAACAACATTGAAGTGACGAAGAATTTTCCGAAAGCATGGTTACCGCAGAATACGAGCCGGTCACTGGAGCTGACTGAGATCGCCGGGGTCTACCATTGAATATCTTCCCTATGTCTCAAATTTTGGCGGTAAATATATCACAATGCAACCCTATATACTGATAATTATCCTCAACACCAATCGATGTTCAGATACCTTAGAATGTTTAGCTTCCTTGAAGCAAAGTTCGTACGATCGGCATAAAGTAATCGTCCTCGATAATCACTCAACTGATGGCTCAGTTGCCGCCATTCGGGCAACCTTCCCTGCTGTTCAGATCCTGGAACTGAGCGACAATCGCGGCTATGCCGGCAACAACAATGTAGGCATTGCCGCCGCGTTGGAACAGGGCGCCGATTGGGTCTTTGTCCTCAATGAAGACACAATCCTGGCGCCCGATTGTTTGACCAGACTCATTGCCATTGGCGAAAGTGATCCCCAGATCGGCATCGTTGGCCCGCTGGTCTATCACCACGACGAGCCGACGGTGATTCAGTCGGGGGGCGGGCTGTTGAGTCGCAGTTGGAATTCGGTCCATGTTGCCAAGGATGAGCCGGATCGCGGTCAATTACAGGTAGCCCATCAGGTGGCTTGGATCTCCGGCTGCGCTATTCTCGTGCGGCGCGCCGTCATTGAACAGGTCGGCATGATTGATGAACGCTTTTTTTACTTCTGGGAAGAGACCGAATGGTGCATCCGCGCCGGCAAGGCCGGCTGGCAGATCTGGCATGTCCCCCAGGCCAAGCTCTGGCATAAAGGGGTGCAACGTAATTATCAGCCCAAACCCTCTCTTTTTTATTACAGCACGCGTAACCGGTTGTTGGTGCTGGCCAAACATCACGCTCCCTTCAGCGCCTGGGTGATGGCCTGGGGCCAATTGTTACGCACGCTAGTCAGTTGGACCATCAAGCCGAAGTGGCGGGCAAGGCGCGCTGATCGCGATGCAATGTGGCGAGGGATGCTTGATTTTTTGCGCCGGCGTTGGGGGCAGATGCCATCGAGGACAGTAAATCAGTAAATCAGGGATGCAGTACGCGAACCGACTGACGCACTGCCCGACTGACTCACTCTGTATACAGGCAAGGATTCATGCGTATTCTCTTTTTGTCGCGTTGGTTTCCCTATCCAATCACCAATGGATCGAAGTTGCGGATCTATCATCTCCTGGCCCGGTTGGCGGCGCACCATGAGATCACGCTGTTGAGCTTTGCTGATGAAGTTGGGGAGGCAGTGGCGTCGCCGGAACTACGCTCGTTTTGCACGGTTGCGCAGGCGGTGCCGTGGCAACCGTATGTACCCACAAGTTGGCGTGGCCGCCGCGGCTTCTTTACACTCACCCCGCGTTCAGTAGTGAATAGCTATTCACCGGCGATGGCGCAGGCCATTGCCCAGACAATGGTGCGGCAGCCCTTTGATCTGGTCATTGCATCGCAATTGACAACAGCCGGCTATGTCCAACATTTCGGTAAGACGCCGGCGCTCTTTGAAGAGGTGGAGTTGGGGGTGCTGATTGAACCTTACCGCCAGGCAACCACCCTCCAGCGTCGCCTGCGGCATGGGTTGACCTGGTTTAAGCATCGGCGCTATTTGGCGCGGGTCCTCCGCCGCTTTGACAGTTGTACGGTGGTTTCGGCTCAGGAACGCCAACTGGTTAGTAGAGCCGTTCCCGGCTATCAGTCGATTGAAATCATTCCCAATTGTGTCAATCTGGCTGACTATGCGACGATTCCAAAGCAACCCACGCCGTACAGCCTGATTTTTAACGGGCCTTTTCGTTATTTCGCCAACTATGAGGCTATGGTCTGGTTTCTGCAAGAGGTTTTCCCACAAGTGCAAGCGCAGACCCCTGACGTGACGATCACCATCACTGGCGATCATGCCAATCAGCCACTGCCGGCGGTGCCCAATGTGCAACTAACGGGTCTTGTCCCTGATGTCCGCCCGCTCATTGCCAGCGCCTGGTGCAGTATTGTTCCCATCCACAGCGGCGGCGGAACCCGGCTCAAGATTCTGGAAGCGATGGCGCTAGGTACGCCGGTCATTACGACCAGTAAAGGTGTCGAAGGTATTGATGCGCAAGATGGGGTACATTTATTGATCGCTGACACCCCACAAGCGTTTGCCGCTGCCATTCTGCGACTTTTTCAAGAAGCGGGTTTACGTGAGCGGCTGACAGCGCGGGCGTATGAATTGGCGCGCACCAAGTACGATTGGTCAGCCACCCTACCCAAGTTTCTCCAATTGATTGAGCGGACCGTTGCTTGTCGCTGATGAATACGATTACATCGAGTACCCCATCTACAAACTGGTCACACTGGCTCACAACTGGTTTCCAGCAGTGGCAGACGCTGTTAGTCGTGGCGGCGGTGTTATTGATCAGCATAGCGTTGCCGATGCACTTTGCCCCAAGCCGCATTGTCCTCTTGATCGCGCTGTTGCTGGCGCTGGGTGGTGCGCTCTTTTTGCTCTATCATCCGCACTGGGGGATCATCACCCTCTTGATCACTGGCTTGCTGGCGCCATCCCCAGCGCTACCGGGCGGGCTGAACTTTGCCGTCTTGCAATTGGGGTTGCTGGTAACCTTGTGGCTTTTAAAACTGTTGGTCAGCCGGCGCGAACGGCTGCTGGTTCCTTCCCGAACCATCCGTCCGATGCTCTGTTTGGTGGGCGTTACGGTGCTGGCCTTTGTCAGTGGGCAGCTACCGTGGTTTCCCCTCCCACAGGCGCCAATCGATACCCAGATTGGCGCTACGTTGATCTTTGTTCTGGGAGTTGGCGCCTTTTTACTGGTGGCGCATGAAGTGCAGGAGCTACAGTGGCTGGAATGGATGACCTGGCTGCTGCTCATTCTGGGCGGGATCTTTGCCCTGGGGTGGGTCTCACCGCTCTCGCTGGTTACGGCGCGGGTCTTTCAAGTCAGCGCAACGGCTAATGCGGTCTTCTGGACGTGGCTGATCGCCCTGAGCTTCAGCATGGCCTTGTTTCATGAAACCCTAGCCTGGCGTTGGCGCATTCTGGCCGGTGGCATCTGTCTCTTGTCGCTCTATGTCACCTGTGTCTTGCAATATGACTGGAAATCCGCCTGGCTGCCGCCGTTGATTGCAATTGGGGCGATCCTGACGGCGCGCTCATGGCGACTTGGACTTTTCCTGGCGATCTTCGGCTATGTGCCGGCCCAGATCGTCAGCCTACAAGCCATCGCTTCCGATGAATATAGCTATTCGACGCGCCTTGACGCCTGGATCATTATTGTAAAGATGCTTGGGGTTAATCCGATTCTGGGCTTTGGTCCAGCCAACTACTATTGGTACACACCGCTCTATCGCATTCGGGGTTATGTGGTGCAATTTAATTCACACAATCAATATCTGGATATTCTGGCGCAAATTGGCATCCTGGGTCTGGGCTGTGTTCTTTGGTTCTTTGCGGAAGCAGCGTGGCTTGGCTGGCGGCTCTGTGCCGAGGCGCCCAAAGGCTTTGCCCGCGCCTATGCCTATGCGGCTTTGGGCGGCCTGGCCGGCACAGCAGCATCCGGAATGTTGGTCGATTGGTTTTTCCCCTTTGTCTATAACATTGGGTTTAACGGTTTTCGGTCGAGCATTTTTGCCTGGCTCTTTCTGGGCGGTTTAGTCAGTATTGAACAGATGGTTCGTCGTCAGTCAGAGACATCACAGCAATCACCATAGGCAAAAGGAACAAGTTATGAAGGAAGAATTGATTGGCCTGATTCCGGCAGCAGGGAAGGGTGTTCGCTTAGGGTTGCCATATCCAAAGGAGTTATATCCGGTGATTCGGGAGAATCGCTACAAACCGATTGCGCAGTTTGTCTTGCAAAACTTAACCGTGGCCGGGTTACGGCATGTCATCTTTGTCATCAACGAAACCAAGCATCAGTTAGTGGGCTATTTTGGCAACGGTCAACGGTTTGGCTGTCACATTAGTTATGTGGTTCAAGAAGGCGCCAATCAGAGTGATCGGTCCACCTCCCCTGGTCTGGCCCATGCGCTCGATTCCGCCTACCATTTGACGCGCGGCAAGACGGTCTTTTTTGGCATGGCTGACACAATTATGCAGCCGGAAGAGGTTTTCCGCCACATGCACGAGATTGCCGAATCGGGTGTTGATGCTGTGTTGGCGTTGTTTACCACCGAACGCCCCGAGAAATTTGGCATGGTGCGTTCGGACAAAAATGGTCGTGTCGTCGAGATCGTGGATAAGCCGCGGCATACTGACCTGACCCAAATGTGGGGGTGCATGATTTGGCGTCCCTGTTTCACTGAGTACCTTCACGAACAGGTTTGTGATGGTGTTGCTGATTTCGCCCAGATCCTGAATGGGGCGATTGCTGGCGGTATGAATTTCCGCAGTTTGCACATGGTCTGCGGCACCTATGTTGATCTAGGCACATACGATGAAATTATGGCCATGGATCGTACTCTTCATCAGGAGTGAATCATGGAAAAACAAGCGTTGATTTCCGGCCTTTGGTTGGCGGAAGCCATCGTCCGGCCATCGCACCTCAGCGATGTTGAACCCGATATGTCGATTATACTCGTCTGCTGGAATAACAAAGGCTACCTAAAGCAGTGTCTACAGTCACTTTATGCCACGGAAATGGCTAGTTGCTTCGATGTGGTTGTGGTTGATAATGGTTCTACAGACGGCAGTCAACTCATGCTCCGCACCGAATTCCCGGCGGTGCGCTTAATTCAGAATGAAGAGAATGTTGGTTTAGGCAAGGCCAGCAATCAGGGAATTGAGTCCAGTTGGGGCCGCTACGTCCTCCTGTTGAACAATGACACGCTGGTGAATGGCCCTTCTCTAGATGCGATGGTGGCATTTATGGATGCAAACCCGCAAGCGGGCGCCGTTGGCGGCAAAATCTTCAACCCGGATGGTACGGTTCAATCATGTTATAACAACTTTTCGACGCTGTTGGAAGAATTCTTGATTGCCACCCGGCTCGGTGAACTCATCCTAGAGGGGTATCCGGCCATTATCAAGGATGATCAAGTGCGCTCCGTTGGCTGGATCAGTTCGGCTTGCCTCCTGCTACGGCGTGCAGCCTTGGATCAAATCGGGTTGCTTGATGAGGAGTATTTCATCTATGGCGATGAAGCCGATCTGCAATATCGGCTAAAGCGGGCCGGCTGGTCTATCTATTATCTGCCCGACGCAACGATCGTTCACTACGGCGGGCGTAGTATGAATCGTTGGAGCAGGCGCAAAATGGTCTACCGGGGCAAGATGCTCTTTTACCAAAAACACTACAGCCCCCTGCATGCGGCGGCGCTCCGTGCGTTATTGGGCGGCCTTAGCCTCTTAAAATTACTTTGGTGGGGCATCGCCGGCGCCTGGCCGCGCTGGCGTATACAAGCGCAAAAAGAAGTTCGCTCCAATATTGACGTCGTAAAATTGTGCTACAAATTAGAATAGGTGACATCGTGAGAATTGGTATAGATGCCCGCTTCTTGACCCATCCACAACTGGGTGGCTTTAAGACCTATACGAGGAGCTTGATCGATGCACTCAGCCAGGTAGATGAGGAAAATCAGTATATACTTTACCTGGATCGCACTCCCACTGATGAAAAACTGCCGCAAGGGAGGAATTTTTCCTGGCGAGTCGTGAATGGCATCCTGCCCGGAGTGGGTATGCCCCTTCGCGAGCAGATTACCTTGCGTCGGCAAGCCGTTGCCGATAAAGTCGATCTTATTCATTTTCTCTGCAATACAGCCACCGTCCATCTGCCGCTGCCATATGTTGTGACCTTACATGACACCATTCAAGTGACACAAAAGAATCCTTTTCCGTTGTCCAAGCATGGGGGCGATTACAAACGCTGGGCAATCACAGCTTATTCCAGATGGGCCATCTTGCAGACGGCGCATGGTGCGAAGCGCATTATGACGGTTTCAAATCATGAAAAAGCCCAAATTGCGCGCCATCTGCAGATTGAGCCAGAACGGATTGTCGTCACCCATTTGGCGCCTAACCTGTTATTTAAACCTGCCGGCCAGGAAGAAAAGATGGCATGGCGTAACACATTGTCTCTACGCTATGGCTTGCCTTGTCGGTTTGTGCTAGGGATTGGTTATGAACCGCGGAAAAATATTCCCCTGTTGATCCAAACCTTTGCCCAGATTGCCACTACGCATCCAGAGTTAGGGCTGGTGATTGTCGCTGCTGAAGCAAATCAAAGAGCGCTGTTCCAAGTAATGATCAACGAACGCAGGCTTGCCGAACGGGCGATTGTTTTGGGTGCGCTGCCGGCGCAAGAATTAGCCAAGCTCTACAACATTGCGGAAGCCTTTGTTTTTCCATCGGAACGGGAAAGCTTTGGGTTGCCACCACTAGAAGCCATGGCGTGCGGTGTGCCGACAGTGGCCATGAATCAATCATCGATCCCAGAGATTGTGCAAAATGGGGCCTTGCTGATTGATGGGAAAGAACCGGCCCAGTGGGCTGCTGCCTTGCACAGAGTTATTATGGATCAAAACCTGCGCGCCACTTTGATCTATGGCAGTCTGCAACGCACAAAGCAATTAAGTTGGCAAAAATGTGCGCAGATCACCATTGACACCTACCGGGAAATTGTAGCAGAGAACCCGATCGTAAAAAAGAGCATACCGTAGAAAAGAGGTAACTACTCAGCTCCTAGCCGGTCCGTGACCGGCTAGGAGCGGGCTGAGTCGTTACGAAAAGAGGTAGATCATGCTATGTTCAACGATTATTCCAACCGTCAACCGCTCTACCTTGGCGCGCACCGTAAACAGCGCACTTCAACAAGATCTTGCTCCTGAGTTACACGAGATCCTAGTTTTTAACAATAGCAAGGGTTTTTTAACCGAGTCGGACTGGATGCGTTCGCCCCAGGTTAAAATCATTGATACGCATTCAAATGTCAATCACGCTTCGAATATGGGTGCGGAAATAGCCACGGGGAAATATATCAATTTTCTCCACGATGATGATTATCTGCTGCATGGCGCCTTGAAGGCGCTTTTGCGGGTGGCGGAGACTTCCGGCAGCTTTTGGGTCACTGGCTCCTACAACTTAGTCGATGATGACGGTAACTTTATGTCTACGGTTCGGCCAAAAGTCAAGGGAAATATCTTTGCTTTATTAATAGGGGGCGAGTGTCTGCACTTGGGCGCCTCTGTGATCAACAGAGCGGCATTCCGCCGTGTGGGTGGGTTTGATTTACAAGTCTTTAATATCTCCGACATTGATTTGGAATGTCAATTAGCGCTAGTAAGCGACTTTGCAAGTATTGACCAAATTGTGGCCACAATACGGCTTGCCGGCGGGAAAGGAACGACCCACAACTGGACTAGCGGTACAAAACTAGACTTTCGTAAGATGCGTGAGAAAGCACTAAATGCCCAGGGTGCACTGCCACGGATGATGGATTCGGTTCAAGGGAATATTTTTCTACGCGGCCGCGCCTGTCGAACCTATCTTTTTTCCGCTGCATTGAATCTTTTGGATCATCATTTCATGATGGCTGGCCGACGCCTGCTCGCGTTGCTGCGCTTGGCCGGTTATTATTTCGTCTTACCTGATTTCTGGCGCGGTCTATTTTTTCGGTCATATTGGCATAATGTGCAGAAACATGAACAGGAAACGTATTTCAAGACTCGTCCGTCTTATTAAGGGTTCGTAAATTAATAAGTTAAAACGCTCGCCGCGAGTCTGTGACTCGCCCAGGCCAGTTGCGAGTCACAGACTCGCGGCGAGCAGGTGTTAAGTTACATTTTTACGGACCCTAAGAGCGGAAGCTAACACCGATTAATCATGCTGTTTGAGTAGTTACCTGTTTGATAAGAAAGTATCCCAGATGATGAGATCTGCTCACACGGCAGAGCAAACGAAGATTAGGCATAATCGACTAGCTGGTCAATTGATTCGTCTACTCATGATAGGTGGGCTGGGGCTGATATTTTACACTACGCTCTTTCCGTTCGGTTTTGTTGTCAAAGAGAATAATTTGCTTAAAGAAGTCGTTCAGCGCTTCGAATTCTCTCTGGTAAAGCCGGACGGACTCTTCGACTTATTCAGAAACATTGTCCTGTTCATGCCCATTGGTTTTGTCGTCACCTATCTGGCACAGAAAAAACGGAGCAGGCAAATCTGCTCTTTGTTGAACGCCGTAGTCATTGGCGCCAGTTTATCCTTGCTGGTGGAAGGGCTACAAGTATTTGTACCGGCAAGAGATCCGTCACTTTTTGATGTTTTGGCGAATAGCCTTGGTTCAGCCGGCGGTTATCTGTGCTTTCTTTTTTGGGGGAGCAGCATCATTACATTTTTTTGTGACTTCGTAGCCAAAGGGAAAGCGCACCTCTCGGTAACGCGGTTGCTAGGTCTCTTTGTTAGCTACACCTTTTTATTTTTGATCGTTTCTGTCTACTTGCAAAGTCGGGTGGGGCTGGATAACTGGGATTCAACCTTTCCGCTCATCCTTGGCAATGAGCGCACCGGTGATCGGCCCTGGCAAGGATCTATCTCTGAAGTAAATATGACGCACAGAGCTTTGTCAGCAGAAGAAGTGATGCTTATATTTGCCGATGAACATGCCATAGCCGCAGTGATGCAGCCTTTAATGGGTTCGTATCAGTTGAGAGGAGCGGGAAGTTACAAAGATCGAACTGGTCTGTTACCGGATTTAGCGTGGCATGGGATCGGTGTTCCCCTGCCGAATGAAAAGGCAGCCGCCCTTTCATCGCGACAATGGTTAGCGACAACAACCGCCGTTACGCCACTGATCGATAAGCTGCGTAAGACTTCGCAGTTGACCATGAGCGCGCTCATTACCACTCTCGATGTAGATCAGGAAGGCCCCGCCCGGATCATCTCAATTTCGGCCGATCCCTTGCACCGGAATTTTACCCTGGGCCAAGAGCGAACGGATCTCATCATTCGACTGCGGACGCAGCTCAGCGGAGAAAATGGTCAAGCGCCAGAATTGGTCGTGGCTGATGTTTTCAAAGAACCGGGTACTCGTCATCTGGTTATATCATACGATCGCTGGCGCTTGCGACTCTATGTCGATGGATTACAGCACGCTTATCAATTCAGACTAACGCCCGATGTAATGTTTTTTCGCTATTTCTTACCGATTGGCAACTGGCGTATTCACCTCTATTCTGCAACGATAGGGGTTTACACATTGCTGTACTACAGCCTGGTCTTCGTTCCCTTAGGTCTATTACTAGGGGCGATTGCGACTCGAATGCAGAATTCCCGCTTGAAAGCAACGCTGATTCTAGGTGGAATCCTCTTCCCACCCCTCTTTCAGGAAAGTAGTATGGCGGTTGTGAGAGGTAGTGAGATTAGCGCAACAAATCTCTTGGTCGGCATCGCTATCTTGTTCAGCAGCGCGATGATGGCAGGTGTTTTGGGGATAACACGATTTCGGGTTACTTATCGCCCAAGTGTTGCTTGAGCGATGTGCCAGTAAGGAAGAGCTAAACATGAAAGTAGCCATTGTTACGCAACCAGGGGACGAGGTTATTCCGGGTATTGGTGGATATTCCTCAATTTCAATTATCGCTTATCATCTAGCGCGCTGTTTGGTTCGTTCCGGTCACGAAGTGATCTTCTACGGTAAGAAAAGTCAAGCGCGACCGACCGTAGAGCGTGATCCGGAAGGAATATTATATCGCAGAATTTCGATCAAGCCAGAAGATTTATCGCTGAAACCGCTTAGAGTGCTTGACCGTTTGGGCGCATTCCGAAACCCGCAACGACCATTTTTTGCTTCGCGCCTCTATTATCCGTGGTATGCCTTACAAATCGCGCACGATTTGAAAGAAAAACAGCCCGATATTGTCCACATTATGAACTTTTCCCAGTACGTACCCCTCATACGCACCTTTTATCCAAAGGCTAAGTTCGTTTTGCATATGGAGTGTGAGTGGTTATCACAGCTTGATGCAGCTTTGATTGCGAGCCGGTTACACCAGACCGATTTAGTCGTTGGTTGTAGTGACTACATTACCAACAAGATTCGTCGGCGCTTTCCAGAACATGCGCATCGTTGTCAGACCGTGTTCAATGGTGTCGACCTGGCTCAGTTCACAGGCGATAACGGCGACCAAGCCAGTCAGCAAGATACAGGTAAGCGTCTCCTATTTTCCGGGCGAATTTCACCGGAAAAAGGGGTCCATGTGCTGTTGGATGCCTTTCGGCAAGTAAGCAAATCCTATCCTGATGCACAGCTTGCGATTGCCGGCACGGTTGGCATCGCGCCGATGAAGTTTATCGTGAACCTGAGTGACGAAGCCGCTGTTCGCGCGTTGGCTACCTTCTATCATGGCGATGATTACTTTACCCAATTGAAAGCCAGACTATCCCCGGATATTGCGAATCGAGTCGCTTTTCTCGGTTTCGTACCCCATCCTGATCTAGTTGATCATTATCGTAGGGCCGATGTTTTGATCAATCCATCGCTTAGTGAGGCTTTTGGCATGAGCCTGGTTGAGGCCATGGCCGTTGGAACGCCTGTGGTAGCCGCCCGCGTGGGGGGAATGGTCGATATTGTGGAAGATGGCGAAACTGGCATTTTGACGGAGCCAGGCAGCGCAGAAGCATTGGCGGAAGGGATCATCGCCATCTTATCAAAGCCGGCATTAGGCAAGGCAATGGGACAGGCCGGACAAAAACGGGTGCGCCAGCTTTTCACTTGGGAGCAGGTTACGCGCAACTTAGACCAGTACTATCAAAGTCTTTGAGCATTGATGATCATGCCACTGATTAGAAAATTTCTATGCCGTTTCTACTGGCGTTTTGGCTTCGCAAAACGTGCACAACTGGATGAAAATCAGTTGAAAGCTTCGGCGATTGTCTTTGCCCCCCACCAGGATGATGAAACGCTTGGTTGTGGTGGTGCAATCATCCAGAAAAAACAGGCAGGCGCCAATGTAAAAATTGTGTTCATGACCGATGGCAGCACCTCACACAGCCATCTTATTGCCAAAGATGCGTTGCGGGTTATGCGCGCCGATGAAGCGCTGGCGGCCTGTCAGGTGCTTGGCGTGGCAAGTACTGATGTAATTTTTCTTGCCTACGACGATGGCCGATTGCAGGAACAGCAGGCGAGCGCAACGGACCAAGTAGTGGAAATCTTGCGCCAGCAACAACCGCAAGCGATTTTTATTCCTTATCACCGGGATCTGACGCCTGACCATGTGGCGACCAATGCGATTGTGTTAGCAGCGGTCCGCCATTGGCAGCGACCAGTGATGGTTTATGAATACCCGGTTTGGGCCTGGCAACATTGGCCCTGGGTCAGCCTCCCCGTTGGCCGAGGACGGGGAACAAAAACGATTTTGAACAATAGCCTTAACGCCTGGTTGGGGCTGCGTTTACTATGCGATTGTCGCTCATACCTTCAAATCAACGCAGTCAAAGCACAAAAACGCCAAGCGTTAGATCAACATCGAACACAAATGAACCGCCTATTATCAAACCCGGATTGGATAACCCTCCATGAAGTATCAAATGGGGAATTCCTAAACTGTTTCTTTCAAGAAGGTGAGGTTTTCCGCTGTTATCAACTGAACGAACCACGTTCCTGACAAAAGTGTAGCAATTATGGTTGGCTTCTCAAGCGGAAGGTGCTTCTACAGTGAACGCTTCTATTGTTGATTCATACACAGATAGCCAACCTGTTGGCCGCGTTATTGGCACTTGCAGTCCCAGCGGTGTCACGCGTCAAGGTATCGACGTTGAGGGCGTTATGTCCATTGATCATGGGGCGTTGCGGATTCAACCGCTGGTTAAACCGGGCTGGGGGCGCGTTGGCATCGCCTACGGCCCCTATTCGCGCGCCAATGGGCTTGCGTTTGCTGTGTTTATGGTCAATGGTCATAACACCTCGCAGTCCGGCCCTGTGGAGGGGCTTCGCGGGCGGCTAAAACGCTGGGCGGTGGCGAGTGAAACCGATCATCCCGCCCGGCGGCTGCTGCGGTGGGTGCAGCATGGCGATAAGCGGGCCATGCTGCGCAAGCTCCGCTACTGGCTCTGGAACCAAAAATACTTTCGGTTGCCGGCGATCAATGAAAATCTGGCGGTGGGCTGGTTCCCAAGCGCAGTCCCCGTCGATCCACGGGCAGAGGGTAACGCTTTTATTGTCCATGCCACCGGTGGGGAAAATGGTGAGTTGTGGGCCCAAGTCGGTCCGCAGCATCTCCCGGCCATCAGGGGCTTGCAGAATGTTCAGACCTATTATGTCGTTATGCTGCGCGAGCAGGGCGCCGCTTATTATGCCGCTTCCGTCCCCAACGCCCATGGCCTGGCCCCTTATCCGCATATGCGACCACTCGCCATTGATCCGTTTCAAGCTGACCCTGAAATCTACGCTGGCCTATACCAAAGCGTTCTAGGGCAGATTGGCTTCCGGGTGGATACGCGGGTCTATGGGGCGCAGGTGGCACAGGTGAAAGAACTGGCTACCTGGTATGGCACGGCCCAGGCGGCGGACAGACTCAAGGGCCGGGGGTCATTGGCCGGCAGCAGCGCCGAAACTGGACATAGCTGGCAAATGCTTGCGGGTCATTTTGAGCGTACTGAACAAGGGGTCAGCGCACTGGCAGAGGAGAATATAGCCGTGCTGGATTCAGGCGTTCCTGCTGGGCTTATTCATATCGTTATCGATCTGTCCACCACCGACGAGGCAGAGGCGGGTCTGGTTTGGCGAGTCCAAGATCATGACAATTTGTGGCGTTTCTTGATCACGCTTCATGATTGCCATCTGTGGATCAAAGAAGCAGGGCAATGGCTCAAGCTCGACGCCAGCCAAGAGTGGCATTGGCAAGCCGGAATGGCGAACTCGGTCCAGATTTTAGATGAGGGTCGTCGCTTTAGCCTGTACCTCAACGGTCAACTTGTTTTTAACAAACCGATGACGGATGGGCGCCTGCAAAGTGCGACAGGCGTCGGCCTCTGTGGCGGCAAGGCCAAGGGCGCATTCTTCTTGCAATCCTTTGAAGCCCACCCGCGTGCCGTACCCATCCCGACCGAACTCAAGGTAGGGGCGCCCTGGGTCGCCGAGGGCCAGCAAATCCTGGTTTGCGATGATTTTGCCGGCTCTCCTGGGGATTTGGCGGGGCGTATTACCCCGATCGGCGCAAAGGTTTGGCGCAAAACGGTAGGCGTCGGCGCAATTGACCTAACCGGGAACGGTGCGGCAAAGGTCAGGGCCAGTATCCAAGCGCCGAATCCAGGACGCCTCCTCTACACAGTTGATTGGGATGTGACCGATTTTGCCGATGTCCAGGTGGAGGTTACTCCCCCAGGTTCAGATCGGGAGCAGGGGGAACAAGGGCGGGCCGGATTGGTCTTTTGGCAAGATGACGATCATTATATCATTGTCAATACCTGGCTCAATGATGGGTACGCGGGCGCCTCGATTTCGTCCTTCTTTTACCTACGGGGTTTCGAAGATATTTACGACGCCGTCTGGACAAACATAGGGCAACGCATTTTTTGGGGGAGACCCTACACCTTGCGTATGGTTTTCGACGGCACGCACTACACCACCTTTGTCAACGGCGAACCCGTGTTATACCGCGCGCTGACCGATGTCTATCCGGCTATGTCTCGCCTCACAATTAATCGTGTGGGCATTGTGGCTAATTGGGAATGGGGCAATGATACAGGCAGTACGTTTCACAGTTTTTTAGCCAAGACAAAAGGATCAACAAAGAGATGACCGGACAAGGAATAGGCCATGTTATCGGCAGGATGCCCCCCTGGTTGATCGGCTCTTTGCGCCAGAGCCAGACGCTTCAGCGCTTGGCGCGCTGGTGGGTGAAAAATCGCCAAGTCAGGATCATGAAAGGGATCGGCGCCGGACTGCGCTTCAATGCCGGGCTGTCCAATCCCTATTACGCCTTCGGCACGAATGAATTGCCAGTGCAGGAAGCGCTCGCCCGCCACCTCCAACCGGGCCAGGTTTTTTATGATATCGGAGCCAACGTCGGTTTTTTTACCGTGATCGGGGCCAAACTGGTGGGGCCAGCCGGACACATCTATGCGTTTGAGCCTGTACCAGAGAATGCGCAAGTTGTGCGCAACAATGTGGCAAGCAATGGTTTCCACCATGTGACCGTCTTTGAACAGGCCGTCGCCCAGGCGTCAGGCCGCGGCGAACTCTTTGTTTCCCACTACGCCGGCGGTGCGACGCTGTCAGCGGATGATGTTCCCGCGGATCTAAAGGGTAGCATCACTGTTGAGCTTGTCGCCATTGATGAGCTGATGAGGCAGCAGGCATTGCTCCCGCCAGCAGTCGTCAAGGTTGATGTCGAAGGCGCCGAAATGGCGGTTTTCCGCGGAATGGCGCAAACCATCGAAACGTTCAGGCCGATTATCATCTACGAGATTGATGATGGCGATGAACAAGCCTTTCGACGCAAACAACAGGAGTGCGATACTTTTTTGCAAAGTCATGGCTATGAACTCACTCTATTGGCCAACGCTTATCCTGGCGCTGGTTGGCAAGTTAGCAACACCGTTGCTCTACCCCCGTTGCTCTACCCAGGGAGGTAACTACTCAGGAAGCAGGTTTATCGCGCCGCGAAACCAGTAGTGGGTAAACGATAACGGTCACCGATCAACCACTACCCGAAACCATAGGAGGCAAGCGTGCTGAAACCGATTAATTCTATCCTTACAAAGACTTGGCTATCCTTGTTGGCGCTTCTATTGCTGACCCTTGCGCTTCTCGCCTACACGTTTAGAGAATCTTCTTCGACAATGCTGAATCAGGCTGTCTCCTTTATGGCTACCCCGCCGCTCCTGTTAGAAATACCGTTCAAACATCGCATCATCGACGATCAGCCCAATACTGGCCCTGATTGCTGTACGGATGTGGCTGCGCTCGGTGACATGAATGGCGATGGCTATCTGGATGTGGTGATTGGCAGTGAACACGCCGAAGCCGATGGGCTGGTCTGGTATCAATACCCAGATTGGTCGCGACATGCCATCGGTGATGGTGATTTCACGACCGACGGGGAAACCGCTGATCTCGATCGCGATGGGGATGTTGATGTGGTGGTTAGTTCGATCTCCCGCAATGTCATGGAGTGGTGGGAAAATTCAGGCGATCCGACCGTGAAAGCGAATTGGAAACGGCATGAAATCGGGGCCGGCTTTGCCCACGATACGGCGCTGGGCGATCTCAATGGCGATGGTCATCTGGATGTCGTGGTCAAGCGGAAGGGTGGCGACAATTTTCTGGCCTGGTTTGCCGCGCCAGAGGCTCCCACCCAAGCCTGGACCGAGCATCAAATCGCCGCCTTTGCTGGTGAAGGTCTCGATATCGGCGATATCGACGGGGATGGTGATCTGGATTTGGCAATTAGCCGCTATTGGTATGAGAACCAGACCGGAAATGGCAACCAGTGGCGCCAACATTCGGTTACGGCGGTTTGGGGTGAGGACACCCGGACCATTATCTCCGATATGAACGGTGACGGCAAAGACGATATTGTCTTAAGCCACGCCGAAGGGCAAGGCCGTGTCGCCTGGTTTGAGAATCCAAGTTGGATGGAACATACCATTGAAGCTGATAATCTCATCGGGGCGCACAGTTTGGCGGTGGCGGATTTTGATCAGGATGGCGCCCCGGATCTGTTTACCGGCGAGATGCACACGAGTTGGTTCAAGCGTGTGTTGCTTTATCAGAATTTGGGCGACGGCGCCACGTGGCGAAAGATCACGCTGGCTAATACCGGCACGCACAATGCCCAGGTTGGAGACATTGACCAGGACGGTGATGTTGATGTCGTGGGCAAGAATTATGGGGGAAGCGATCGCGTCATTGAATGGTGGGAGAACTTCTCTGAAGAGGCGGGTAGCTTGCAGCATTGGGCCTATATCCCGCTTGATGAAAAGCGACCGGAAAGTCAAATGGGCAAAATGGGCCTGGTTTTCACCGACGTTAACCAAGATCATTGGACTGACATTGTTGCCGGATCATACCTGTATCTGAATCCCGGCGGGGAGGTGCGCAGCCGCTGGAGACGAACGGAGTTGCCAAATCAAATCGACATCTATTTCGCAGCAGCGGTGGACAACGATCAATATAGCGACTTGATCGGCATTCGTGGCGCCACAATCGAATGGCTAGAGGCCGCCGATAAAGAGGGGCGTGTCTGGAATGCGCATCCGATTGGCTTGGCGCCAGAAGGACGCACCCAAGGATACACGCTGGCGCAAATCACACCGGGCGGTAAGCCGGAAATGGTGTTCACGCGGGCCAAGAACCTTTATTATTTGGAAATTCCGGTTGCCGACCCCGCCAAAGGGGAGTGGCCCCTGATCCAGGTGGCGGCGACGAACGAAGAAGAGGGCGTTGCCGCCGGTGACATTGACTTGGATGGCGATATTGATCTGGCGGCCCAGGCTGCCGATGGCTACCACACGGTTTGGTTTGAGAATCCTGGTAATGGGTCCGGTGACTGGGCAAAACATCCGGTTGGCCCCTCAAGCCAGTGGCTGGATCGCATTGCCCTGGCCGATTTGAACACTGATGGTCGTTTGGACATCATCGTGACCGAAGAAACGCAAGATCGCTTCTATAATGCTCACATCTATTGGTTTGAAGCACCCGTAGACCCGCACACCGATCAATGGTCTCGCCATGTCATTGACACCTTGCGCTCGGTCAACAGCTTGGCGGTGGCCGACATGGATGGCGATGGCGATAGCGATATCGTGGCGGCGGAACATACCGACATTAGTCGCGGTCGTTTACAAAGCCGTTTGCAGCCAGTAGCCCAACCGGATAATCTAACGGTTTGGTATGAAAATCAGCAAAACGGGAGACGGTGGCTGCCCCATGCCGTTGAAATCGGCGACCATAGCAGTCATCTTGGCGTTCAGGTTCATGATCTTGATAATGATGGCGATTTGGATATTGTCTCAATTGCGTGGCGACAATATAAATCGTTGCACTTATGGCAAAACCTTATCAAAAACCGTCCTGCGATACCACCGCTTTAAAAGGCTATTCTCAGTAAACCGCAACACAGCCGCGATCGCAATAACCCGACACTAGGCGATGTGACTACACGACTACGGACAAACGATTCTTTACCCCGTAATGCTATCACGCGATATAGGAGACCTTTACGTATGACTTCAAACCGCGACTTGTCGATCACTGAAAGCGCCGCAATTTTGCCCAAATTAGGAGTAGCGCGATCACCCTGGAAACGTGCCTATCCGATTGTTTTGTTGGTAACGGATGCTTTGATGCTACTGATCGCCTTTGAAGTAGCCTATGTCGTCCGCTTCACAACCGATATACCCATCTTTCGTCCGGGCATATCCTCGGTTGAACATTATACCTGGTTGGTTTTGATCTTAATTCCAGTCTGGCTGGCGCTCTTCGCCTTGCTCCAACTCTATGATCTTCATCTGCTCTTGAGCGGCGCCAGCGAGTATGCACGAGCGCTCAATGGTTGCACCAGCGGTATGATGTTAGTCGTCGTTGTCAGCTTTGTGATTCCGGAATTTATCATCGCCCGTGGCTGGTTGATCCTGGCCTGGTTGCTCTCCAACCTATTGGTCTGCACCAATCGCTGGTTCTGGCGCCGGGTGGCCCATGCCATGCGCCATCGTGGCTGGTTTGTTACCCCGGCAGTCATTGTTGGCACCAATGCGGAAGCTCTCTCCCTGGCCGGTCAATTGCGCGAAAGCTTCTACTCCGGTTTCAAACTTGTCGGCTTTATTGAGGAAAGCGACGAGCCGACAACGGAGAAGACACCGCCCAGTATCATGGGGCTGCCCGTGCTAGGGACATTAGCCACTCTGCCAACGATGTTACAACAAAAAGGAATTGAAGAGGTGATCATCGCCGCCACCGCCCTGACCCGGCCCCAGTTACTTGATACAACACTGCAACTGTCAGCCATACCAACGGTGAATATGGCGCTCTCCTCTGGGCTATACGAAATTTTCACCACCGGCGTGCGGGTCAGCACACGAAATTCTGTGCCGCTCTTGCGTTTAAACCGTCTGCGGTTGGAGCCGGCAGAGCTGATCTTAAAGACGCTGCTGGATTACACCATTATCATCTTCGGCGCCATCCTACTCTTGCCATTCATCGGCATCATTGCGCTCCTGATCAAACTAGATTCACCTGGTCCGGTTTTCTACCGCCGGGGAGTATTGGGGGTTGGCGGCAAACCGTTTGACGCCTTCAAATTCCGTACCATGTTCATCAATGGCGATGCGATTCTAGCCCAACACCCCGCCTTGCTGGCTGAGCTGCAGACCAATCATAAGCTAAAGCAAGATCCCCGCATCACCAAAGTGGGCGCCTGGTTGCGCCGCACCAGTTTGGATGAACTGCCCCAATTCTTCAATGTGTTGTTGGGGCAGATGAGCCTGGTCGGACCGCGCATGATCACCACCGCTGAAGCGGCCATGTATGGCGTCATGAAACAGAATCTCTTGACCGTCAAGCCGGGGATCACCGGCTTGTGGCAGGTGTCGGGCCGTTCGGATCTCTCCTACGATGAGCGGGTGCGGATCGATATGCACTATATTCGCAACTACAGCATCTGGCTCGATCTGCAAATTATCTTCTTCCAAACTTTACCAGCGATCCTACGCGGGAATGGCGCCTATTAATGATCCATATCTATTGATTACGCTCATCGTCAGCCACCGATTGCCTTTTAGGCGCGGCTACGAGCGCGTGACACACCGGTGGCAACGTACGATGTACGGAAGGAGCCTATCATGATCAATCACTACCACCAATATACAGCAGAGCTACAACAGACGCTAGGGGGATTGCCTTGGGGGTTGATCGACGAGATGGTGGAACATTTACACCATGCGCGCTTGCACGGCAAACAGATCTTCGTTATCGGTAACGGTGGCAGCGCGGCCACCGCTTCCCACTTTGCGTGCGATTTAGGGAAGAATATTGTTGTCCCCCATCTGCCGCGCCTGCGAGTTCAGTCGCTTACCGATAACATGCCCTTCTTTTCCGCTTGCGCCAATGATTATGGCTATGAGAGTGTTTTTGCCGAACAACTGGCGAATTTAATCCAGCGCGACGATATTCTCATTGCGATCTCGGCAAGCGGGAATTCGCCCAATATTCTCAAGGCGGTCGCCTTTGCCCAAAGCTGCGCCGCTTTTACCATCGGCTGGAGCGGCTACAAAGGCGGCCAACTGGCACAGTTGGCTGATATGGCGATTGTGATTAACAACAGTTGTATCGAACAGATCGAGGATGTGCATCTGATCCTAGCGCATATTGTCACCGTTGCCTTGCGCGAGGCGGCGACTATCCCCAGCTACTTTCAGGCCGAGCAGTATCAGTAAGGAAGGGAAATTAAATAACTTTACACGGGCGATTGAGAGATTGGGAGATCGCTACCGCTAATCTCCCAATCTCTCAATCGCCCAGTCGCTATAACGCGTAAGTTATCGAATGCCGGTCCTAACTTGCTCAAACCAAGACCATGACAAATCCTGTTACCAACACTTACTGCCCTCACTTGGGGCTTGATATCGATCAGACCGTGATGCTGGATAGCGCGACTGCCAGCCACCGTTGCTACGCGCAAAAAGCGCCGGTCGCACCAGATTTTGGGCGGCAGGAAAGCTTCTGCCTGACCACCAATTTTGCTACTTGTCCCTTCTATAGTGCGCCACCAACGCTGGTCGCCCCCCCACCGGATAGGGCAACCACACAGCCGATCTTCTTACAAGCGCCGCCAACTGCGCGCCAGCAACTGCGCCCTACCGCAGGCCGTTGGCTTTCGCTAGTGACGCTTCTTTCGCTGACAATGACAGCGGGCTTGGGCTTATTGATCATTTCGGCACATTTCCTCGGCGTGGCGCAGGCGCCTTCCTTAGCCGTGTTGAGCGCTGACGACAGCGCGCTAGAGCCAACCGCTTCACCCAGCGTGACGACGACTGCGGCGTTAGCCGCAGTCGTCGTCACGCTGGCAACATCGACCCAAACGGCGCCTGCCACGCCAACCGCCACCGCCAGCCCCACGTCCGCCAACCAGCGGTTCAACACCCCGACAGCTGAACCGGGCGGCCAGGTCTTTCTCATCGGTCCCAGCGTCGGGCATGGGGGGTGGTGGAAGAGCAATGACAATCAGCGTAACCATATTGACGATGCCTACCTTTATGCCGGCGCCTATGAAGGGGAGACCTTTATCGCCGCGGTTCGCTTTGATTTGAAGAAGGTGGCACGCGGTGCGCCCATTCGTCAAGCACAAATACGCTTGACCGGGTTGCGGCAAGATCAGTTTCAACCCGATGCCGCCGGCATTTGGCTGGCGCAGTTAGTGCCGGAAAGTTCGTTAGCACAAGTCAATACCGCCGACTTTCTAACGATGTTGAGCGCCCCGGCCGCTATCACCCTCTTTCCGCCTCTCGTCGCCGCCGATTTGGCGCCGGATCGGGTGAATCAATGGGATCTGGATGAGACAACACGCATCTGGTTAGAAAAACAGCTCTTGGACGGCGCAACGTCGGTGATCCTGCGCATCCAGGCATCGATTGAGCGGGGAGAAGCGCTCTTTGCCTGGCACAACGGCTTAGGTTCGGCCAACCGAGAGAATGCGCCCGCCCTCCTGTTAAACCTTGGCCCGCCGCCACCCACCCCGCCGCCGCTGCCGACCAAACCACTCATCGTTGCGACGATGACCCCTGTACCACAAAATGTGTTAACCGTAGTCGCCATCGGTCAGACGGCGACCGCGGTGGCGGTGACCACTGGCACCTACACGCCCGTCCCCTATGCCATTGTGACGCCAACCCCCTACCCGGCCAATTTGGCGACAGTACAGGCGGTGGCCCTGGCCCAACAGTTGCCGCCAGTTGTGTTGAATACGCCCGTCCCTAACAGTGCAGCACAGGCGACGCGCAACGCCGACTATGCCACCGCCGTCGCCATCACCACCGGCACCTTTACGCCAGTGCCGACTAATTATGTAACGCCGGTGCTGATTCCCCCCTCACCGCCGGCAGAAAACGTCGCCACCGAAGCGGCGCGGGTGGTGGCAGCCACGGCAGCAGCCAACAGTGGTGCGCCGACGGCCACGCCGTTACCCTATAATGCCGTGATCGCGCTCTATGTCTATGCCACGCCAGCGCCGGAGAATGCGGAGACAGCGGTGGCGGACGCCATCATTGCCACTGCCGCCGCCAAGGTCGATGGCACCCCGACGCCGTTGCCCTGGAACGCACTGCTGATCACGCCCATCCCCCCACCCCAATCACCCACCGCCACGCCATTGCCGATCATTCAGTCGATCACCGACTTTACCCCGACGCCAACGCCACTGGGACCGCAGGTGATCCCGGACACCTTGCCGCCGACGTTGGCGAACAAGATTCTCTTCAAGACCAATCGCAACCGCGTCGAGGAGATCTACGCCTTAGATCCGGCCACTGGGGAACTCTATCGCATTAACGAAGCTTGGGTCTACCCGCTGGCGCAGAGCCAACTGAGCTACTCGCCCGACGGTCAGCGCCAGGCAACGGTTCAGGAGGCGGCTGATCGCACTTTGCAGATCCATCTTGTGGACGCACAATACAATTCAACCCGTCAACTGACTGCGCTCACCGGCGCCGACATCGGTAAAAGTGCAATTAACTATGACCCGGCCTGGTCGCCCAGTGGGGATCGGATCGCCTTTGTCAGCACTAGTAGCGGCAACGATGAGATCTATACAGTGACAACAGATGGTACAATCGTCCAGCAGTTGACGAAAAACCAATTTGAATGGGACAAACACCCAACCTGGTCACCCGACGGCAGCCAGATCGTCTTCTTCTCCAACCGGGATACCGGGCGACGGCAACTATGGGTCATGAACAGCGACGGCTCCGGCCAACGTAATCTCAGCAACAACTCGTTTGAGGATTGGGATCCCATCTGGGTTCATTAATTACTAAGTCCGCTCATAGCCAGTCCATAACTGGCGCCGACCTAGCAGTCATGGACTGGCTACGAGCGACAAGTAACATAGCGAAAAAGGTATATGGATGATGGAAACGGTCGAACTGCGTACATTACTACGTCCATTACGTCGTTGGTGGTGGTTGATCCTCGTTGCCGCCGTGTTGGCCGCCTTTTCCGGGCTGGTCTATTCACTGCGCCAACCGGCGATTTATCGTTCCCGAAGCACCCTAATTGTCGGTTCAACGATCAGCAACCCAAACCCAAGCGGCGCGGATATTTATCTTGTGCAACAATTAGCGCAAGCCTATGCCGAGATTGCCCAACGCGAACCGTTGCAACTATCGACAATGAACGCTTTGGGGCGCGCCTGGTTGCCGCAATATACCGTGCAGGTCTTACCTAATTCACAAATCATTGAGATTCAGGTCTTTGCCCAAGAGCCGGAGCCGGCACGCGAAGTGGCAGCCATGTTGGCGCAACAACTCATCTTGCTCGGTCCGGCCGGGCGCGAGGAAAAAGAACGGCAAGACTTTGTCGATTCTGAACTGGCTGACCTGCAAACCGCCATCGTCGATACCAGAAAAGAGATCCAGCAGAAGCAACAAGATCTGGCCAACCTCTTTAGCGCCCGCGAAATCGCCAACGCGCAGACTTTAATTACAGCCTTACAGGGTAAGTTGAGTACGCTCCAAGCCAACTATGCCGCTCTGCTGGCGACGACCCAGAGCGGCGCCGCCAACACGCTGAATATTTTGGAACCGGCCAATCTACCAACCGCGCCGATTGACTCGAATTTATTCACGAACTTGCTGATTGCCACCATGCTTGGCTGTGTCGTCGCCGCTGGCGGCGCCTATGTGATCGAGTTTTTAGATGATACGCTGAAAAGCGGCGAGGAAGTCCAGGAGGTGATCAAGGTGCCCCTCTTAACTTCCATACCGTTGATTGCCAATCGCCGTGATGACAGTGACCGAGTGATCATGTTACAAAATACACCGATGGCGGCGATGGAAGCCTATCGCTTGTTGCGCGTCAATTTGGAATTTATGGCAATTGCCCACCCCTTCCAGGTATTGGTGGTGACCGGCGCCTCGCCCAAGGATGGCAAATCGTTGACTGCCGCCAATTTGGCCGCCGCCTATGCCCGCGCCGGCAAACAGGTGATCCTGCTGGATGCCGACCTTCATCAACCCGACCAGCAACGGCTCTTCAAAGTGCCAAACAACATGGGATTAACTACCGCTTTACGCAGTGATGAAAACGTACTCGAAAGTTTGCTACACCCGACACCCCTGCCGAACCTCCGTCTTTTAACAACCGGCCCCTTGCCACCCAATCCGGCCGAGTTGCTCAGTTCCAAACGGATGACTGCGCTTCTGACCCAATTAAAGGCGATAGCCGAGCTTGTCATTATTGACAGCCCCCCCTTAACCATCGTCACCGACGGCATGGTGTTGGGTATGCAAGCCGACGGCATGGTGCTGGTGGTGCGGGGCGGGAAAACTCGTCGGGCCAATACCAAACAAGTGCGGCTCCTGCTCAACCAGGTGCAAGCCCCCCTCCTCGGCTTTATCTATAATGGCGCCCCTGCCGCCAATCTGCTCTATCACGCCGGCTATGGCTACTATGGCTACCGCAAAGAGCCGGCCCAGCCGCCGGTCGAGGCAAGCCCGGTAGCGGAACCCGTAACGCCGTCCGTAACGCCGCCAGTAACGCCGCCGGAACCGGCCTCTTACGTCGTCAAACCACCCACTAACGGCTTCCTCCAACGCCATCCTCTGCGCAGGAAGTAACTCATTGCCCTTCACAAGTCGCGTTGATGATCCCCCGATCAACGCTGCCACCCACCACGACCTCTGCCATTCCACACCACAGTAATCCATAACCCCTAAACCAGCCCCGTCACGCATTATCATCACTCATCCTTCCTGTAAGCACCACATTAAAGTCCAACAGATTCCAACAACCAACGAATGAGCGTTATCTACTTATTTCGGTAATTGGAATCGGGTTGGCAAGGGGCGTGTCTGACACTGCGTTTACCGAAATCAATCAACAACACTCATCAAAAAGTGGGGTATAAGCACGACGGCAGCGAAACAATGTTCGGGAACATTTTAATCACTGTCTCGTCTTACTTGAGCAATTGTCCTTTTTATGGACATACAAAGCAAAATATTCTTTTTTTGATAAGGAGTCACGAAATGAACAATTATTTTCGTCCGCTGCGCCTTGCCCTGCTCTTCTTTTTCTGCATCAGTCTGGCTGTGCCGGGATTGACTTGGGCAACAGAGCCGCTCCTGGCCGCGCCACAGCAGGTAGCCGACGGCGAAGCGGTCTACGTTGTACAGCCGGGGGATACCCTCTCTGCCATTGCCAGACGGTATGGAACAACGGTAGCGGCGTTGGTCGAGTACAATAGCCTGCCTTCGACCAGGATCTATGTTGGGCAGCGCCTGTTGCTGCCGGTGGTCAACAATCCAGGTACTCCGATCACCCATGTCGTGCAGCGGGGGGAAACGCTCTACCGCATTGCCCAGCGCTATGGTAGCACCGTGGCGGCGATCAAAGCGGCCAACAACCTGCGCTCCGACACGATTTATGTGGGGCAACGGTTGCTGATTCCAGGGGCAAGCAGTCCGGGCGACCCCGCAACCGGCAGACCGGAGCGGATCCGCTTTGCACCGGGTGCGACCTCGGCCACAGTTGATGGCTTTTCCATTGCGAACGCGCCCAAACGCTACGTTTTGCGCGCCACCGCTGGTCAGGAGATGACGGTCAATCTGGTGACACCCAGCGCCTTCACCTATATCACGGTGTTGACCCCCGACGGCGGCAACCTGGCCGGCGCGGATGGCATCATCCAAAATTGGACGGGGCGCCTGCCCACCACTGGCGACTACACGGTCGAGGTAATCAATACGGGGCAAGGAGCAGCCAACTTTACCCTGCAAGTGACGATTGTTACCCCTGGCAACGGGCCGATCAATGATGGCGGCGAAGCGGTGCTGGAACTGCTCACGGTCGAGACGTTGGAATCCTTCCCGGTGCAGGTGCAAGCCGTGATTCGCGGTCAATTGCCCGATGCCTGTACCTATGTCGCCAATGTTCAGCAAGTGCGAGAAGGCAATACCTTTCGCTTGCGTCTGACCACGGCGCGCTATGCCAACCGCCGCTGTGCGGCGGTGCTGACCCCCTTTGAGCAGCGTGTAGTGTTAGCAACCAGCGGTCTGCCGGCAGGCGCCTATAGTGTGCGCATCAACCAGATCAGCACCGGCTTTACGTTGGCGGCGCCCAGTATCGATGACAGTATCGATGATCTTGCCGGTGATGGGGTGGTGCTAACCCCTGTACAATTTGTCATGGCCCAGGCCGACATTGCCATCCACAACGCCCCCCGCCCGGACGCACCGGTGATCGGCAACATTGCCGGCGGCATGATCGCCCGTGTCACCGGCGCCAGCGTGGATCAGCAATGGTGGCGGGTGGTTTGCCCCGATGACACGGTTGGCAGTTGCTGGGTACTGGCTGAACCCGGCTCGACCCAGGTCACCCAATCGCCGCAGTAGTCGGAACCAGTCACGGAGTGACGACTGAGGGTAGCCGAGGGTTTCAACCCTCGTCCCCAACCGCGCCCCCCCGTAATCGGAACCCATAGACCGGCTTAAAAGACCGGTCTACCGTCAGCCGCCGCCACTCCGTGGCTTTCACAAAATTCTCAGGTAATTGTTTGAATCAAGGAGTACAACAATGCGTTTCCGATTTACGGCAAACCTAGCAGCCCCCCTATCCGCCTTTTTGTTGGCCGGGCTATTGACCGCTTGTGTGATGCCGCCAATTCAGCCGCCAGCCGATAATCCAGCGAGTACGCCGGTGGAACAGATGGCTGTGCCGGCGACTGCCGAAGCCATGCGCGCCTTGTTGGGCAAGCAGTTGGCTATCGATCCAGCCACCATTGAAATTATCAAGTTCGAGGCGGCTACGTTTGACGGCTGCCTGGGCGTTGCTCGACCCAACGAACCCTGCACCAAGATCCTGATCCCTGGCTACAAGATGACCTTCGCAATGAATGGTCAGGAATATGTGTTGCACAGCGACGAAGGCGGCTATCGTTATCGCGTCGCGGCGGCGCCGGAGGTCAATGTGGATGACTATCTGTTGGCTTGGGGTGGTACAGTGGACAACGGCGAGACGATGGAAGCGCTGATCGGCGCCGAAGGGGTGGCCTTTGGTTTGTCTGGGGATCAACCCCGCATTAGCGGTCACTTTGTCACCCCGGCGCGCCAGACAGTGCTACAGGAGTGGGTCAGCCACTATGCCCCCTTTGACGCCGAGACTGACTACGGATCGATCCGTCTGGTGGGTAGCGGCACAACTGTTGCCACGCCGGAAGAGCAGCAAATGATCGGTCGCTGGGCGCAACTGGTGGCGATGGAAGCGATGGGGGGCGAGTCCCTGGCCGGTCTACGCTACGAAGGCCCCGCCGCCATTGGCAGCAATGACACCAGCAAGTGCGCCGTGTTGCAATTGGGCACGCCGATTGAAGCCGGTATTGGCGCCTGTGACGGTACGATGACCAACCGGGACATGGGCAAGGCGGTCTATCTGGAATGGGAATATCTGCGCGACCATTTCGCGCCCTTTGTCTATGAAACAGAAACCGAACGCATCACCTTTGAAGGTATGGGCAGTGTGAGTGGTGAAGATTGGCAACGAGCGATCCTGGCCTGGGCGCGCACCCGTCACGCCGAACTGGCCGGCAACCGGGTCAGTGCAACGATGGCGACGGCATTGAGTTGGCATGTAGGCCAGGATTACAGCCAGAAGAACATCTGCCGCCACCTGACGGTGTTGAGCTATGGCTATGCCTATGCCGAGGAGCGCTTGTGTGAAGGCGGGGACTGGGTCAATTCGACTGGCAGTTGGCTGACCAGTGAAGAACTGACGCCCTTTGACACCTGGCTCCATGAGCGGGCGCCGTTCTACGTTGATGACAACTATATCGATGGCAAAGGCACACAGCCGTTGAGCGAAGCCGAGGGCGCCGATGTTAACGACTGGGCCGCTGCCCTGTGGACAAGGCTTTGGCAGGCGGGCAATCTGACAGCGAATGAGGCCACCGCCGGTCAATGCCCGGAAGCACAGGATGACCTGGCAACAGTGCGGGATTTCAACCGAGGGTTTTGTCTCCTGGTACCCGCCAGCTACACGGTCTTTGACACTGACCCGACCGGGATTGTCGTCGCCAAAGAGTCGCTGCTCAACGTGACCGATCCGCGTCTCGCCATTGTCGTTACCGCCGCTGAAGGGCGCACCGCCGAGCAGGTTGCCGCCGAAATTGTGGCCGAGATGGCCGGCTTCGATCTCCAACGGAGCACGGCTGAGATTGCCGGTGAACAGGCCGTCATTCTCGACAATGTGCCGGGGCAGGATCTCAACCGTCGTGTGTTGATTGTCCACAATGACCGGCTCTACGACCTGACCTTCTCACCGTTGGACAATGCCGATCTTGAGGCGTTTTATCAAACCATTATCGCAGATCTGGTGTTGGTCGAACCTGAGGCGTAGTTAAAGGCATCGGTGCGCTATGACTGTAACCGCACCGAAGCCTTTAACTGCTCCGGCCTAGACATTCGTTCAACGCATGAATGGCCAAAATTAGATACTCCTGCCGCGAATCACCAAATTCGGCCAACCGCGTGGCGCACTCTTGACAAACTGCGGTATTGATAAATTCGCAGGTATCGAGCGGTGCGGTCTCTAAAAAGGTATGTAACTGGGCTGTGCCTTCGGCCAGGTTATTACCAGCAAAGGCAACAGCACAAGTGGTCAGGAGCGCACTCAGTTCGCTCTCGTCGGCAACTGGCTTGTTCCAGCGGATCCATTTTTTCTTGAGCGTTTCGACGGTTTGTGCCAGTGCGGTGCCGGCTTCGCTCCGTGTACTGCGCCAGAGTTGGATAAAAAAGCGTTCGTCGCCCACAATGCGTGAGAGGGCCAACGCCAGTTCCAGGCGCGCCTCATCGTCATTGCTACTATAGAGCAGATCGAGCAGGCGAAAAGCGGCCTTGCTCACCCGCAATCCGCCCAGCGCCGAGGCGTAGGCCAGTTGCAAGCCTTCATCGGTTTCGCTCTCCAACCGTTCCAGCAACAATTTGCCGGAGCGCCGATCCCCCAGCGTCCCCAGCGAACGAACACAGTGCATCCGCACCGATTTGTAGGGGGAGTTTAGCCCCTGCCAGAGCGCATCCGCCGCGTTGCGATCACCAATCCGCCCAATGGCCCACGCCGCCATCACACTAAGCGCTGGGTTTTTACCGAGCAGAATTTTAACCAGCGCTGCGGTCAGTTGCGTATCCGGTTTCATACGCGCCGCCGCCTGGATCGCTTCAAAGCGGACATTAAAACGGGGATCCGAGAGCGCTTCCAGCAACTCGTGGACGGCCAGGGTGCTGCGCGCCTGGCCCAGCCGTTCGGTGGTGCGCACTGTGGTGTATTCGTCACGGGCCGAGTAGAACTTCACCAGCGAGGTGGCGGCCATAAAGGGGTTGCCACGCAGGAAGAGACCGGCGAATTGCCCCATGCTCACCGCACTGTCGCCACGAATGGCAGCCAGTAGGAAGAGGCTCAAGAGCGGCGCCACAATTGCCAGCACAAAGAGGGGGACATAGGGATCAAGAGTAAAAAAGTAAAATTCACCACTGATGCTGCGCCCGGCGTCCAAAATCCAACCACCGGCCAACTGACTCAACCCGGCGGTGATGCCGGCCCAGGCAAACCAGATCGCCAGATAGTCCACGTTCTTTTCTTTGGGCACGACGCTGCCAAAGAGCAGCCGGGTGGCGCCGATGCCCCAGCCCAGGTTGGCTAACCCTTGAAGAAAAGCAATACTCAGAGCCAGCGGCAGGCCAAACGTCGTCCCACGCGGGATCAACCACCAGCAAAAGGGCATGATCACAAAAGAGATGACGCCGGTCAACATCACAGGGCGACCGCCGTAGCGATCCGCTGCCCACCCCCAGAGAAAGCTGGAGGAGATGGTGCCGAGCAAGCTGCCCATCTGCACCAAAATCGCGCTGCCGGAACTCAGGCCAACCTGTTCTTCCAGAAAAAGGGGCAAGAACGACGCAATTGGGACGGTGCCTAAAGTGATTAAAGCCAGACCAATCAAGTAGCGCAGGAAATCGGGGTCGCGCAGGGCGCCGCGCAGATCCCGCTGCACCTTAGGTTGGCTTTCATCCGGCTGGATGGGCGCACCACCGGGGATAAAAAGAGCACACCAGGTCGAGATCAACCCAAAGATCACGCCGACGGTGATCAGCGCCATAAAGCCAAAGAGATCGGCATAAACTTCAATTACCCAGCCGGCGACGGCCACCGAGATAACGCCAACCAACGCCGTGGCAATAGTGCTATTGGCCGTATATTTGCCGCGCACACTGTTAGGGACATATTCTTGATACCAGGGGTAATAGGCCGTCTCCTCGACGGTGCGGAAGGCAGCAAAGAGACCCACCACACTCGCCACAAAGGCAAAGGCGGCGCCGGCGCCCCACTGACTCACCACCCAGGGCGTTAGCAATAGCAGAATCGTGATCAGCTTGCGCATACCCCAGAACAGGACAAAGGTGCGTTTGTAGCCATAGCGGGCGGCGATGGGTGCAATCCAGATTGCCAGCAGGTTGGAGAAGGGCACCAGGGAGAGGATAAAGCCAATGTCGGCCTTGCTCAATCCCAGCCGATCCAGAAAGAGGACAAAGGCTGAGCCAAAATAGGTGAATTGGACAAACACTGTATTCGCTGCATTGAGTGCGATGCTCCAGCGCAAGCCGCGCAACTTTTCAACCGTCGTTGGTTCTTTGGTCATAAGGTAGAGTCCGTAGTCGTCTAGTCTACAGTCGCATTGTCCGTCTTGCCGGGAAGCCGGCAAACGGCGGACAAGCATAAGGGTGTTGCCCTGGTCTTTATCCGTGGGCAACACCCTTTGGTTAACTTACGCCAGCATAACAAGGGTTGATGAGTTGGGCAAATTCCGGCGCTTATAAGATCGCGGCAAGAGGGGCTTCCCCCTGCCAAACGCGTTGCAGGTTTTCAAAGATGAATTTGCCCCGCCGCGGCCAGGTGTCGCGGGTGACGCCGGCGGTGTGGGGGGTGAAGATGACGTTGTCCAATTGCAAGAGTGGGTTGGCTGGATCGGGCGGTTCTTGTTCTAAGACATCAAGGGCTGCGCCAGCAATGCGCCGTTCCCGTAGCACCGTGGTCAATGCCGCTTCATCGACCACCGGCCCGCGACAAGTGTTGACCAGCAGAGCCGTGGGTTTCATCAAAGCCAGCAGGCGTTCATTGACCAGACTGCGCGTCCCTTCATTTAAGGGCATATGCAACGTGACAATGTCAGATTTTTTGAACAGTTCTTCTAGTGTCACCCGCTGCGCCTTGAGATCATGGGCAATGGATGGCGCTGGTGGATAGGGATCATAGTAGAGGATTTTAGCGCCAAAGGCGCCCAACAAGCGGGCGACGCGCTGCCCAATCTGACCAAGACCGACAATGCCCACGGTTTTGCCGTCAATACAGTAGGTGGTGGCGCCGGAATCGATGGCGCTCCACTGGTTGGCGCGCACGGTGGCGTTCATCTCCACCAACCGCCGGTAGAAGGCCAGGATGAGGGCGACGGTGTGTTCGGTGACATCCAGTGCATTCGTGCCGCCGTTGTTGGCGACCGGGATGCCTAGTTCGCGACAGAGTTTGAGATCCATGCGGTCAAAGCCGACGCTCACGAGTTGGATCAGCTTGACATTATGGGCGGCGCGCAAAACCGGTTCACTAAGATAGCCGGGAAAGAGAATCAAAAAATCGGCAGCGGCGACGATGGGCAGCTTTTCGCTATCCGGCATTGTGGCCGGGTAGACGGTGACGGCAAAGTCGGCAGGCGCATATTGGGTGAGCAGCGCAGCCGTCTCTGGGGCAAGGTTGGTGAAAAAAGGCACAGTTGGCATAGGTTCTTCGTCCATTAGAATCGCTAAAGCACAGGAATGAATAATCGATTGTAAGGTTCTATGACGCCACAATGTTACTGTAAGTTTCGATCAGTTTTCGGTAAACATATGGTGCAGAGCAGCAAAGAGAGGTGATGCCAAGCTGCTATAGTCGTGACCGCCGCTGTATTCGACATACTGTACAGAGTAACCTTGGGCCAATAGAACATTGCGTAGGTAGCGATTGGCGGCCAGTTGAGTGGGGCCGTCATCGAGCATCTGTGCGACCTCTAGATTACCAACATCCAGGTAAAAGCGCAAAGGCAGCGTAGGCGATTGCGCGTATTGGCGCGCCAACCAGTGAAATTCAGGGTCCCCCTCCGGTCGCCAGCGGAACCAACCCGTCTGTGATAAAACCTTACCGAAGCGCTGCGGGTGGCGCAACCCCAGATAGGCCGCCGCCAGACCACCATAGCTGGAACCGGCGATCACCGTTTGCGCGGGGTTGTGGGTCACGGGGAAATGCTCATAAAGCCAGGGCATGACCTGGTGCGCCATGTAGTCGGCGAAGGCGGGATCACAGACTAACTCTTGTCGATTGGGGTTGTCCACAAAAAGGGCGATAAGCGGTGGAATCTGCCCGGTCGCCACCAGGTGATCCAACATGGCAGGAACCTTCAGCATATCCTTGTACAAGCGCCCGTCAAAAACCACAAGCAACGGATAGCCGCCCAGTCGCCCCGGTAAGTCGTAAATCCCTGTTTCCGCCACCGTCGCCGCCAGATAGACCCACGCCCGCCGACCGTCCGCCGGTAGGTGGTAGAGACGTACAGTTCCGCTCGGCGCATTGCTATTCTGCCAGGGTTGCTTCGGGGCATCGGGTAGCTCCAGTAAAGAGAAGCGAATGTGATTGCCTTCTTCACTCAAAAAGGCAGTATGAACATAGGGGTTGAGCGGATCAAGCTGATAGGGAATGGGCTTGGTCGGATCGGATGGCGGCATGGGCGCCAGTTGATAGGTCGTGCGGGTGTCGCTGCGCATGATACGTGTTTTGAACCACAAATCGGCGCCCGGCAACTGGGTCATGAAGTGTTCATAGATACCGTCAGCGCCCCAATCTTGAATGACGACAACACTGGCGGTGTTACCAGGGTCGCGCCAGAGAAAGGTGACCAGAGATTCACCTGGCGCGCCCCCTTCGATGAGCGGCGCGCCAGAGGTTGCAACCTCTGCCCAAAAATCATCAAGTGCAGCTTCATTGCCCAGGGCAAGCGCAGTCTGGAGTTGGTGCAACCTTGGGCTATCCATAAGTTTGCAAAGCCTTTCTTGTCGGTTACAACTACTTTGACGAAACGCTACCGCCGACTCCGTACATAATCAGAAACATGATCACCGTATTGGGTCAGAAAGGGCTGGCGATGATCATCGCCGCGGATGACGCCACGACAATTAGGTGCACCACAAGTACAGGGGAAGGGTTCCATCGTTTCATTGCAAAAGGTGGCATAGTCGATGGTGATCTGTTCGCCCGGTTGGATGGTGCGCCGCGCCACCAGATCAAGACCGGAGAGCCAGGTGTTGGGATCGCAGGAGTGATTGAGCGGTTTCCACTGCTCCGGGTCGTCGCTCCACATCACATAGACTTCATCGGTGATGGGGTAGGCGTATTGGTGAAACCATTGTTTCTTCTGCGCAGTCCAGTGCTGCATGGCGTAGCTTTTGCTCACCAACACATGGGGTTGCTCTTCAAAACGTTCGACGATTTCGCCAGCAGCGATGACCTGCGTTGCGTACATGCCGTAGTTCTGGTGACGATTACAGAGCAACTGCCACTTTTTCTCTACTGTACAGCGGCGCTTGAGGGCGGTGCGCAGGATCGTATCCAGAAAGTGCCGATGGCCGCGCGGGTCATAGTGCAAGATAAAGTCTGCGCTGCCCATGGCATCGGGCGGGTAGAAGAGGCCGCAATTGGGGTTGATCTCCAACATAAAGAGTTCACCTTGCGCATCCATGCGAATATCACAGCGCCCATAGCCGACGCCGGCCAACCCAACAAAAAATTGCTTGGAGATCGTTTGCAAGCGTTCAATCAGCACCGGGTCAGTACAGGGGACGCATTGCATCTCAGCGTAGTCCTGCCACTTGATGTCAAAGTGTTTGAAGGTTTCGCCTGGCGGAAAGCGAAACTCCACCGGCAGATAGGCCACCGGGTTGTGCGGATCATCGGGGTTTTCGGCCACCAGCACGGTGAATTCACGCCCCTCGATAAACTCTTCAATCAGCGCACTGCCGAAAGCGTCCATCATTAGACGCGCCTGCTCAAACAAAGCAGCTTCGGTAATAACGCGAGAGGCAGGGGTTAGACCAATGCTGCTGTAGCTGCTGGGGTGCTTGACAATCAATGGGTAGGTGAGCATCTGGGCGGCGGCTTCTACATCGCACCGGTGATAGGCAAACCGATGGGCCGGCGTGCGGATGCCCCAGTAGTGGCAGATCTTCTTCATCTTATCACGCGAGGGTTCATAAAAGGCAGCGTCGGCGCCGGTGAAGGGCAGCCCTAATCGTTCCAGCGCCTGCACCACCTCAATGCCAGGGCGATCTTCATCCCAGGCGCCATCACACAGGTTGATAAAAACATCAAAATTTTGTTTCGCCAAGCGGATCACATCCTGCACAGCCGTAGCTTTGTGCAGAAAATGCACCTTACACGTATGCCCATCCAGATAGCGACGCGGATCAGCGGGCAGGTCATACTCCTTCAACGCCGAATTAGATTGCTCATACGAATCGTCAAGAATGCAAAGTTTCATTGCCCCCGCTCTTCTCACTTATTTAGGCGGTATAGCACAAAGGTTGTGTAGATTTCGACGCTACCCCAGCAGTGATTGGAAAGTTACACAACCTTTGGCGTAGCGCCGCGTTTGTTCAGCACGTAGTCAGCCACATGCGCGCCATAGCGCCCGATAAAGGCTTGCTGATAGTCATCACCCCGAATGATGCCACGACAATTGGGTGCGCCACAGGTGCAAGTAAACACTTCCATCAACTCATTGCGAAAGGCGCCATAATCAATTGTGATCTGCTCTCCCGATGCAATGGCACGGCGCGCCACCAGATTCAATCCGTCCAGCCAGGCGGTGGGATCGCAAGAATGGTTGAGCGGGCGCCACTGGGCCGGCTCGTTGCTCCAAATGGCATACGTCGCGTCGGTGATGGGGTAAGCATAACGGGCAAACCACTGTTGCTGCTGCGCATTCCAGTGTTGCAAAACATGGCGGCGACTGACCAAGACTTGGGGGCGCTCTTCCAGCGCTTCAATGATTTCGCCTTCCACAATCGCACGGTTAGCATACATGCCATAGCGTTGCGCCGGGTTTAGCACCACCTGCCACTTCTTGCGCTGCTTGCGGGCGCGTTTGAAGGCAGCACGAAAGATCATATCAACAAAATGGGCATGGCCGCGCGCATCGTGCGCTAAGGCCAGGTCAGCGCTGCCCATCGCCTCTGGTGGGTAGAAAAGGCCGCAGTTGGGATTGATCTCCAAGATAAAAAGTTCGCCCGCCTCATTCATGCGAATATCACAACGCCCGTAGCTCACCCCTTCCACGCCGAGAAAGACCTTTTTTCCCATCTCTTCCAGGCGGGTGATCAGCGCCAGATCGGTAACAGGGACGCAATTCATATCCACGTAGGTCTCCCACTTCATGCCAAAGTGTTTGAAGGTTTCGCCGGGGGGAAATTGAAACTCCACTGGCAGGTAGGCAACCGGATCATGGGGATCATCCGGGTTTTCGGCCACCAGCACAGTAAATTCGCGACCATCGATAAACTCTTCGATCAGTGCGCCGCCATAGGTGTCGAGCATCTGGCGGGTCTGGCGGTAAAGGGCCGCTTCGTCAGTAACGCGGGAATCACGGGTCAGGCCGATGCTGCCGTAGCCGTTGTAATGTTTCACCAGCATGGGATAGCGCAGGTTGCGGGCGGCGAGGGCAATGCCCTCCTCATCATAGACAAAGACGGAGGCAGGGGTCTTGATCCCCCAATAGGCGCAGGCCATCTTCAGTTTTTCACGGTTGGTGGCGTAGAAGGCGGCGTTGGCGCCAGTGAAGGGGACGCCTACTCGTTCCAGAGCCTGAGCGACTTCGATGCCGGCGCGATCCTCTTCCCATTCGCCGTCACAGAGGTTGATAAAGAGGTCAAAGCCCTGTTTGGCGAGGTCAAAGACTTGTTGCACAGCGGTGGCTTTGTGTAGATCGTGTTTTTCACATTCATGATCCCCGATGTAACGCTGGGGATCGACGGGTATATCGACTTCTTTGAAGACTGACTCTGAGCGTTCGTAAGAACTTTCCAGGATGCAGATACGCATAACTGTTTCGTGTTAGACCTTTCGGGTGCGTTTGGACAACGGGAGGCAAATAAAAAGCGCAGCGTGGCTGCGCTCGATAAAATTGTATCATGGCTGTGGGTACATGCAACTTAGGGATTGGGTTAATACACATTTTGTTTACTGTGAGAGCAAATGCGGGATGTCCCGGTATGTGGGATGTCCCGGTGCGTGGGATGAATCCCACGTCTACCGTCAGTCGTCGCTACGCGACTCGGTTAGTCCCAGAGATAGCGTTCGTCGTAGTCGACTTCGTGGCGTTCGAGGAGAGTGAGGAATTCGGTTTTGAAGGTGAGGTTTTGGTGATGTTCCCGTTGGTTTTGGATGTAGGCGATGACGATGTCCAGGTTGGATTTGCTGACAGAGAAGGCGCCGTAGCCGTCTTGCCAACGAAACTCTTGCAGGTCGGGGAAGGTGTCGTGAATCCATTTCGAGGAGCCGCCTTTGACCAATTGGGCGGCTTTGCTGATATTCATGGTGGGTGGGGCGCCAAACAGCACATGGGCATGATCGGCCATACCGCCAACTTGGAGGGCTTTCATGTTATGTTCCCGCGCAATGCCGCCGATATAGGCCCAGATACGCTCTTCGATGTCGGCGGTAATCCAGGGGTAGCGGTGCTTGGTACTGAAGACAAGGTGGTAATGGAGTGCGGTGTAGGTGTTGGCCATGATGCTATCCGTTTGGTTGATTGGTTGATGATATGGGGATGTCCCCGAAACGTGGGATGAATCCCACGTCTACCATCAGCCGTCGCTACGCGACTATGGTCATAGTCATAGTCGCGTAGCGACGGCTGATGGTAAGCCGGTCTTTTAAGGCCGGCGTCCAACCTACCACGCGTAACAGGGCTTGTCAACGGACATTTGTCAGCGATCCGGTTCGCGTTTGCGGCAAAAGCGACCGCCGTGATAAAGTTGCCACACCGTGTACGACCTGTGCTTATCAAACCTATGGAGCAATCACCTATGACCTACGATCTATCACACATTTCACCTGTTTGGAGCCGCTCCACCGACTTTGTCGTTGAGCGGGGCGAAGGCTGTTATGTCTACACCACCGAGGGAGAGCAATACCTGGATTTCACCAGCGGCATTGGCGTCACCAACACCGGTCACGCCCACCCGAAGGTGGTCAAAGCGGTGCAGGAGCAGGCGGCCAAAATCATGCACGCCCAAGTCAACTGCTACCTCCACGAGCCGTTGATCCGCTTGAGCCATGCCGTCAACGAAGTGACGCCCGCGCACCTGGATACCTTCTTTTTTGCCAACTCCGGCGCCGAGGCGACCGAGGCGGCGGTGAAACTGGCGCGTCATGCCACCAAGCGCCCCAACATTATCGTTTTCCAAGGTAGCTTTCATGGTCGCACGGCGCAGACAATGGCCATGACCACCTCCAAGACGGTCTACCGCATTAACTATCAACCCTTGCCGGGCGGCGTCTTTGTCGCGCCCTTCCCTTATGCCTACCGTCTTAAAATGAGTGAAGAACAGGCCGTCGCTTGGGCTTTGGGACAACTTGAACATCTGATCTACACACAAACCGCGCCCGAAGAGACCGCAGCAATGGTCATCGAACCGGTTTTGGGCGAAGGTGGTTATATCCCGGCGCCGGCAACCTTCCTGCAAGGCTTACGGCGGATTTGTGACAAATATGGCATTCTGCTGGTCATTGATGAAGTCCAGAGCGGCTTTGGGCGCACCGGTCGCTTCTTTGCCCATGAAGCGTCGGATGTCAAAGCCGATATTATGATCATGGCGAAAGGGTTGGGCAGCGGCTTCCCCATTTCCGGAATTGCCGCCCCGCGCGAAATCATGAACAAGTGGCAGACCGGCTCCCACGGCGGCACCTACGGTGGCAACGCCATGGGCTGCGCTGCTGCGGCAACCACGATTCAGGTACTCCAAGAAGAAAAGCTGGTGGAGAATGCCGCCGCCCGTGGTCAGCAGTTGCTCGACGGGCTGGCCGAAATCCAGAGTCGCTTCCCCGTCATCGGCGATGTGCGCGGCATGGGGTTGATGGTCGGCTGCGAATTTGCCAACCCCGCCACTGGTGAACCGGACGCGGCGATCACCAAGAAAGTCGTCGGCCACATGCTCAACGAGAGCAAGGTACTCATGCTCTCCTGTGGCACCTATAGCAATGTGATCCGCTGGATTCCGCCGCTGGTGGTGAATGAAGCGCAGATCAATACGGGGTTGACGGCGTTTGAGCGGGCCGTGGCAGCGTCAGTGTAAAGAGAGTTGCTATGACTTTAGCAAAATAGGGGTGCCAACCACCTAAATTCGTGGTAAATAAGGCTCGTGGGAAAGCGAGGTGTCTGTTGGATTTAGGTAGAACTATTATGCAAGTCGTGAAGATCGTTTACTGGCAAGAAGCCGATGCGATGTGGCTAGGGTACTTAGAACAGCATCCTGATTACATGATGCAAGGATAGACCCTTGAGGAACTAAAAGAAAATCTACGCGACATTTACAACGACATAAATGCCGACAAGGAATAAGTTGCTGCTCACCGCGAGTCCGTGACTCGCCGGGGCTGGTTGCGAGTCACGGACTCGCGGTGAGCAGCGTATAGAGTTATATCTTACCCTTATTGATCAAAACGTCTCTTCCAACGCCTTTATCATCCAAACCATCGTCTGGTTGTAGGGTGTGGGAATGCCCAGTCGCTTCCCGGCGTCCACAATCGCGCCGTTGACTACATCAATCTCCGTGCGACGGCGGTTTTCCACATCTTGCAACATGGACGCCTTGCCACCGACCGCCCGCTTTAACAGCCCGGTGATCGCTTCCCAGCGCTCATCAAAGTTCAGTGGGATGTTCTGGGCGTTGGCGACGGCAATCACCTCACGTAGAATTTCGTGCATGGTGTTGAGACTGCCGTCATGCTCGACCATTTGATGGGCATAGAAGCGCAGCAGCGCCGAGGCCGGCAGGGTGCAGCAATTCAACGCCAACTTTGACCAAATCTGGAAAAGCACATTATCGCTGGCCGTGACTTCAATCCCCGACTGTTGGAACGCCGTGGCAATGGCATTGAGCCGGTCACTCATCACGCCGTTGAGTTCGCCCATAAAGGTCATGCCCACACCGGTCTGCTTGACATGCCCCGGCCCCACCAACGTCCCACTGTGATAGGTAACGCCGGCCAACACTTTGTCCTCGCCCACAATCGAGGCAATGCGAGGCGCGTTGCCCCAACCGTTCTGCAACGAAAGCACCGCCGTCTGGTCATTGATCACCGGCAGGACACTACGGATCGCGGCATCGGTGTGATAACACTTGACAAAGTTGATCACCGTATCGACTGTCCCCAACGTGGCCGGCGTAGTCGTGGCTGGCACCCGTACATGCTCCGCTACGCCCGACTTCAACTCAACATAAATGCCCTCGGCGTTGATCTTGTCCACCGCCGCCTGCGCCACATCGACCAGAGTGACATCATAGCCCCCCTTCGCCAGCAGCGCCCCAAAGATGCCGCCCATCGCGCCGGCGCCACCCAAAATTGCAATTCTCATAAACCTAACCCCTTTATGTGCTTATTCAACGTTTTACAAAAGCCTATGCGATTTCGGCAAGTGATGATATAATTCTCAAGAGAAGCGAGTAGGCAGTTTTGTTGGTGTTTCAACAACACCGGCAGCACAAAATAGACGCAAGCGCCTTCGGCTGAAAACGTGTACCCTACTCCTTACTCACGCTATAAATTTTGCTATCCCTTTCACAGTAATTTAGTGAATTCATTGCACTATTTTATGAAATAAGGTTTGATAAGTTAGTTCACACCGACCGTCATGTGCTTTTGTCCCGTAGGGACGGCTGAGTTTAGTTTAGGGATGAGAACATGATTATACCCTGACTAAACTCAAGCGTCCCTACGGGACAGGTTCACCTATCTAAACTTCGCTGACAAAACAGTCCATTGCGGCAATGAAGTTACTTGACCGCACCCAGTGTCAACCCCGCAGCCAGATGCCGTTGCACTAACAAAGTCAAGATCACCACCGGCAATGTCGCGATCAACGACAGTGCTGACGCTTCTCCCCAAAACGCTGATTGGGCGCCAAAGTAACTGGTCAATGCCACCGGCAGCGTCACGGCGTTGATGCGGGTCAACACCAGCGCAAAGAGAAACTCATTCCAGGTAAAGATAAAGGTAAAGACCGCCGTGGCAATCAATCCCGGCACGGCCAATGGCAGAACCATCCGCCAGAGGACCATCCAGCGCGACGCACCATCGACCAAGGCGCTCTCCTCAATTTCAATGGGGATCTCTTGAAAGTAGCCGCGCATCATCCAGACGCCAAAGGGCAGGTTGAAGGTGGCATAGAGCAAGATCATCCCGTGATAGGTATCCACCCATTTCAACACCCGGAAGAGCAAAAAGATCGGGATGATCACCGCCACGGGCGGCAAAAAGCGTTGCGAGAGAATCCAAAAGGCAAAGTTATGTCCCCCCGTGCGAAAGCGCGCCAGGCTATAGGCCGCCGGACAAGCCACCACCAGCGCCAACAACGTACTCAATCCAGTGATAACCAAACTGCGCCCCAACGCGTTGATCGACTTGTTGGTGAACAAGCGTTGAAAGTTGCCCAATTCCAGGGTAGAGGGCCACCAGATCGGCGGGTTGTGAAAATATTCGTCGGGCGTCTTGATTGACATGGTCGCGATCCAGTAGATGGGGAAGAGAAAGAAGATGAGCGCGATTAGAATAATCAAGTAGCGAACAAAGTAGCCAATTGCTTTGTACGAACGGGTTGATGTGCTGGTCATAATATGATAATTTGTTAGTCAATTATGATTTGAACGACGCGGGGTAATTTCAAAGGTCATATCTGCTCGAAAGAAACAGATGTCGAATTCTTGAAAGAAATTCATTTGCCCAAGAACCAGTGGTATATTATCTGACTGCGCCCAAGCAAAGGCTAACCGTACAGGGTTGAAACGTGCAACAGTAACTGTAAGCAATAAACCCTGTGCTTCTACGGCGGCCAGGTTACCGCTTAGTTCCAATTGAACTGTTTGTTGCTCCCAAACGGCGCCGAGTTCAACACCTTTTGAGTAGGGCAGCACATTGACACTGGCGCCAGAATCAACCAAGCCAACAACTGACAGCGAACGGCTTTGATTGCGCAAAGTAACTGGTAAATAAGGCAGAACACCGTCCTTATTGCTAGAACGTCCTGGCTGATATTGAAAACGAACCGGTCTAAGCGTCATAACTGACACGATCCTCCGCTAACATGGTAGCTAGCTTTGAAACAGTTTCGTCCGGCACATCATAAGGTGTCCAAACTTCGTAAACCTCATCGGCGCTAAGCGGAATAAAGCCGGCATCTTTGCCCAGTTCGGCAACCAGAAATTGGAGTAATTGAAATTTTTCGGCGCTTGGTAAAGATTCCACCAAAGGGAACAGCTCTTTAACGGACATTGTGACCTCCATCATCAACTAACCCGAACCCTTTCCCCATCATACTACTTTACCTCTTCGCGGGCCAACTGTCGCCACAATAGCGTAATCGCAATCGATACAATGACAATCAATACATAGGACATGGCCGCCGTGTACCCCAGCCGGAAATTTTTGAAACCCAAGATATAGACATAGAGTGACGCCGTCTCCGTATAGGTGCCGGGACCACCACCGGTGAGGGAGAAGATGATGTCAAAAATCTTGAAGACATCCAACGACCGGAAGAGGATCGCCAGCGCCATCACCGGCCAGACCAGTGGCAGGGTGATGTGCCAGAAGATCGACCAGGCCGCCGCGCCATCCATCGCCGCCGCTTCGTAAAGTTCAGGGTTGACAGACGCCAGCCCGGCCAGCAGAATCAGAAACATAAAGGGGGTCCACTGCCAGATTTCAGTGATCAGAATCGCCGGATAGACCGTGCTAGGGTTAATCAACCAAACCAACTCCACCGGCTGACCGGTGACCCAACTTAACACCTGGTTGATCGGCCCATACTGCGTATCCCATAACATGCGCCAGGTGTAGCCGACAATTAACGGGGCCATTACCACTGGTAACAGGAGCAAGGGCATGATAAAGCGCTTCCCCGGCAGATCACCGCTCAAGGTTTGCGCCAGGAGCAGACCAATCAACAGTTCGGCGGTCACGGCTACGACGATGATAAACAGCGTATTGCCCAACGCCTCCCACATGCGCGTATCACGCAGCACATCGGCGTAGTTCTGCAACCAGATAAAGCGGGTCTGGGGCCGTTGTAGATCCCATTGCAAAAAGCTCACCCAGAGCGAGTAGAGCAGCGGAAAGAGGCTCAACCCCGCAATCATCAAGACCGTCGGCAGCACGAAAACATAGCGCAAATTGTGTTCCCACCAATGATTGCGCCGACTTTGTTTGCTGATGAATGACTTGCTGATCATTGTTGCCTGCTTTATGGTTGAGAGATGCAGAGATTGAGAGATTGAGAGATTGAGAGATACAGAGATTCTGTCATGCCTAATCTCTGTATCTCTCAATCTCTCAATCTCCAGTTGAATCGACCTATTCCGCCGCCACCGTCAACGCCTGACTGCTCGACCGGCCCCAAGTCGTCGCATCATACATGGCATACGCCTCGGCGGGGATGGCAGTGAATGTGCCAGTGTGGGTGGCGCGGGCGAAGTAGCGATAGGTATAGCGGCCAGCCTTCATCTCGGTGATGAAGAAGCTGACACGGTCACCGCGCACTTCTTTGTTGTTATAGCCATAGGTGCGCCAGTAGAAGGTCGTCTGCTCATAGGCGGTGGCGACGCGACTGGTCGTATTCAATTCCGTGTTAAGCGCCTCCAGCCCGCCCGGCAGTTTGTCCTCGACCAGCATATACATTGCGTCTTCCGGTAGCTCCACCGTTAGATCAACGCGCACCAGTTGACCGGGGCGCAGTTGGTCAAGTGGTGCGCCGGTGCGGCTGTCGCGATAGATGCGGCTGACTTGCACCTTCCCAGCGGCGGGAATCTCCGTCTGCGCCACATAGCTGTGACTGTTGATCTGGTAATAGAGGATCCCGTCGCCGCTCTGCTCGATGCGCAGTTGGTTGACCCCACCTTGGAGTTGTTGTAGCGGAATGTCGACCCGCGCCTGCGGCTGGTCATGATCCAGCGTACCCCGGGCGATTTCGGAATCATTGAGCAGTACGGTATAGTCGCTGGGCGCGGCCTGCTCTTGAGCAGCGCGGAGGTGGTCGGTCAGGGCGAGAATGGCAAAAGTGGTTTCGTTGGTGCTGCCCCAACCATTCTGCCGCCGTTGACTCATCAGCCAGCGCACCACATCCGGTTCCAGCGCATTCCCTGGCGTAATCTGCACCAGCGCACTCAAGGCCAACGCCGTCGTGCGCGTGGTCGAGGACATCACCTTATCGGCATAGTGACCATCCAGATCGCTGGTCGGCCAGTAGGTTTTACCGGCCTCGCGCTGGGCGAATGTCATCAGGCGCGCCACCAGTTGTTCAGCAGCGGCCTGGTCGCCTAATTCATGTAAGGCCAGTGCAAGGGCAGCCAGACTAAAGGGATCCAGTTTGTCACTTTCGGCAAGCAGCGCTTGGGTCGCGACCAGATCACCGTGACCAGCGAGGGCGATGCTATAGAGGGCAAAGGCGCGGGTACGCAGATCCATCTCGGCCAGATTCTGTTGCAGCCAGCCGACCCCTAAATCCAGCACATCATCGGTGACGACCGCGCCGCTTGCACGGGTCAACGCTAGGCCAAAGACAACCCAAGCCGTCTGGTAACTGTCACTCTCATCGTCATACCACCAACCCCAGCCGCCATCTTCATGTTGCATGGCGGCAAGCTGTTGCACCCCGGTATTGATCTGGGCGGGCAAGCTCGCTTGGAGAGCCGGGTTGTCAAGCCCAAGCTCGGCCAATGCCCGTCCCACCACGGCGTTGGGCAACGCACGGCTCATGATCTGCTCGACACAGCCATAGGGATAACCGGTGAGATATTCCAGCCCGCTCAACACGCTGCCGGCAATCGAGCGGTTGAGTTCAACGGTGACATGACTCTGGGGGAGCGCATCAACCGGCATGGTGATGGCGGTTGTCAGGGTCGTTGTAAACTCGCCCACCTGGCTCTGCACATCGGGAATCGCCAATGGTCGAATGGTCAGCGGCAAGCGCACAGCGTCAGCCACAGCGTCAGCCACAGCGTCACCACCAGCGGCAAAGATCAACTGGACTTCACCGGCACTCGTCGCCGCCACTGCCCAGCCGACAATTTGCGCTGCGCCCGGTTCAATTTGAATGGTCTGCGTCACCTCATCCAGAATTTGCAGCAAGTCGGCCTGTGCAGTATCCGAAAAGGCCAACGTGACGGAAAGTTCTTGGGCAGTGTCACTGTAGTTATGAACCAACGCCGAAAGCGCCACCTGATCGCCCGCTGTCAAGATGCGGGGCAGCAGCGGACGCACCACCAGCGGTTGTTGGGTGACAATTTTGCTGATCGCCTCGCCAGCCTGGGTTTCCTGGGCCGTGACCGCTTTGGCCGTCAAGCGCCAAGTGGTCAGGCTATCGGGCAGCGGGATGGTAATGGTCGCTTCGCCATTGGCATCGGTGGTCAGGACCGGAATCCAGAACGCCGTGTCGGGGAAATCGCTGCGCGGGCCACCCGTCAGGCCACCACCGCCACCGCCGCCGCCGCCAGTAAACCAGCGGATAGGCGCCATGCTGTCATAGGTTTGCACCAGATGGTCACGCCGGTGGTAAAAAGCGTCAAAGATTGGGCCGACCAATTCGTCACTCAGGCTAAAGATCGCCTCATCGACCAGCGCCAGCGAGAGTTCCGCCACCACCGGCTGCCCCGTTTCATCGGTGACTTTGAGTGTAAAAGTGGCCTCCTCACGTGGGGCATAGCGGGGTTGATCAGGCGTAATCGCTACCGTCAGCCGCTTGTTGATGACCGCCACCGCGACCTCAACTTTGGCCGTGCGCAGACGACTGTCCGGCTGACTCGACCAGGTTTGATCGGTCAGCGTGGTATCTTGCGGCTGCCAGGCGTTGACGCTGATAAAAAGGTTGGGCGCGTCGTCGCTCTGGAGCGGGACACTGACTTTGGTCAACGGCGCCTGGAGTCGAATCAGTTGCTCGCGGCGGGTGGTTCCCCGTTCAAAGGTGAGCAACGCCGGACCGCTAAAGCTCGACTCGATGACCAGTTGCGCCGCATCACCAGGCGCGTAGGCAGTGCGGTCGGCGGCAATGCGCAGATCCTTGTCGCTGGTAAAGAACCAGCCATCCACAGTCTCTTGGAAAACGTAAAGCCAGCTTTCGTAGCTGATGGGATTGCCGAAGGCGTCGCCACCGCGCAGGGTCAAGCGGTAGTACCCTGGCTGATCAGCAACCAGCGGCGCCGTGGCCTGCCCCTGATCATCGGTGATCAACAGATCGGTGTAGACATTGGTGATCTTTTCGCCTGTACCCTGCTCCCAACTGATCTGATCAACCGTCAGGGTCAATTCCCGCCCGACTACTGGTTCATCAGCCAGCGTAGTGACTTGGGCGGCCACGGTAAACGCTTCGTAGGGCGCTTTGGCAAAGCCGTCGGTGGTAAAGCGCACCTTTTCGGCGGCATTATAGACTTTGACCGCAGCAAAATTGCTCACGGTCTGATGGCTGCCATCATCCACCGTCACTTCCAGCCCTAAGTTTTGATAGAGCAGACTACTCTGCCAGTCGGGGCGCACCGTGCGGCCGCTTTCGGCCACGTTGGCCGTGGAGAGGGTAAAGTGGTAGCGACCCGCGTCATCGGTAACGCCGTTTTGCACCGTCTCATGGGCGTTGGCCCAAACATAGCCGTCGCTTTCGTCAACCCAATTGCGTGGTTGGAGGAAAAACTTGGTCACGGTAAACTGACCGCCGGCGACCGGCTCATCAAAGAGATAGCGACTCTCCAGCGCCACGGCAATCTTGCTGCCCTGGACATAGGTGGCGGCATCAGTCGTGACGGCGACCGTAAAGTCAGGCTTGCGATACTCTTCCACCTTAAAGCTTTGGCGATGGCTCGCCTGGTTAACGCGCAGTTCTACGGCATAGTCGCCCAGCACGGCGCCGGCGGCCACGGCAAACGCGCCATTGACCGTGCCAAAGTCATTGGTAGTCAGCGCCAGCGTTTGCACCACATTGTCTTTGGCATCGCGCAGCCGCAGCGTGACCGGCATTCCCGCTTCCGGCAAACCGAGCAGAGCGTCGTCATCATGGCGCACAATGCCCTTGACATAGACAGTCTGACCGGGGCGATAGATCGGGCGGTCGGTGTAGAGATAGACGGCATAATCCTGGGCCGTTCCCGGCGGCGTCCCACCCCACCAGAAGCCTTCTGTGCGCCATTGGCTGTTGACGCCAACCGCGGCGTGCGCCGCATCACCGGTCTGCGCCACGACCAGCAACGGTTGGGTGGCTTTGGGCAGCGCCGTGCGGAAAACACCCTGTCCATCGGTGCGACCTGCCGCCAACGCTGTACCATCCTGGGCGTAGAGCGTAACCGCAACATCGGCCAGACTACCGCCCGTAAAGTCGGTGACCCAGGCCGTCGCCTGACCATGCCCCTGTTTGAGCGCAATCACAGCATTGGTCAGCAACAAGAAAAGCTGCTTTTTGCTGTAACTGGCGCTCACTTCCAAAACGTAGAAACCGGGTTGCACCTCGTCCGGGAGGATCACTTCGCGAGCATTGGTGGTGTAGTTGTTGCCGCTTGTGTTAGGCGGCGGCGTTGTTTCAATTTGCCAGCGGCTCAACGCTTCGAGATCGTCGGTGTTGATCGGCTTGTAGCCCCAGCCGTTGACTTGCAGCGTGGCGGCGTAACGCTCCCGAAATTGGTCAACGGTGAGGGGGTAGAGACTCATCGCCACCCTTGTCAGCGTCGGTTCTGTCACCTGAAATTGCACGGCGCGACGCCCATTAGCGTCAACCACCTGGACATTGGCGCCATAGCCAAAATCGGTCACATCACTCAAATAGCCGGTGCGGAAGCGCCAGGTGTAGGCTTCGGGCAAAACCAGCGCGCCCGTTGCATCTTGCAAACCAGCATCCAGAGTAACTAGGTACTCAGTCGTCGGGTCAAAGTAGCCACGGTCGGGCAGAAAGCGCAGGGTGTTGCCTTCCCAAGTGATGCTGCCGGCAATGGTGGGTGTCAGGTGCAGGGCGGTGGCGACTTGGGCTTGATCCATTGCGCGATCAAAGTTGACCGCGATGGGGGTGGCCGGATGAGCGCCGGCGCCATAGTCGGGCGCGCCAATGGGGACAACGCGAAGAATGGGCAAGGCCAGATTCAACCGGTGGGGCGGCGGCTGGGCGAAGACGTTGTCGCCAAAGTCGCGTAGCTCGCCCTGAAAGCTGATTGTATAGTCGGTTGTGGGGTCCAACGGCGTGACTGGGGTGAAGGTGAAGATGCTATTGGTTTCGTTCCACGTCACGTTGCCGGGGAGCGCCGGTTCAATGGTCAGCGCGTCCTGAACCCGCTCCGGTGGCAGAGCGTAATTCAAGTAGATTCGGATCGGTTCGCCTGGATCGTTGGGCGTTGGGCCGGTGACGGTGTTGATCAGCGGTGGCAGGTAGTAGGCCCAGGTGTACTCTTCGGCCAGCGCGACGCCGTCCACGTCGGTCGCCGTGGCAGCCAGGGTAAAGCGGTAGGTTGTCCCAGGCTGCAACGATTGGCGCGGTTCGATAGAAGCATTGTTGCCATAGACGCTCAAGCGAAAGGGAAAGGCCGGCTCGATCCGTAGCGCGGTGGCAATGCTGCCCCGGCTCATGGCGCGATCAAAGGTCAGCCCGATGCTGGGGCGCACAGAATCGAGATAGTTCTGTTGTGGATAGCGATCCAGCAGGATGGGGGCGACCACCAGCCGGTTGGTGGTGGTAACGGTTGCAGTGGTGGTCGCGGTCACGGTTTGCGCCGGTATATCGGCGGCTTGGGCGATTGCAGGCGAGAAATAGAGCCAGCAGAATAAGGGTAAGCTTGTCAACAGGGTGGTTGCTAAAAGCTTGCGAAACATAATGTCTCCTTTTGCTAAATTTGTCTATGCCGTCCGCGTCCGCAGCCGATGGGGCTTCAAGCGCACCTTCTGCGCCTCAATCAACAGCGCAACCAGGATGATAATTCCACGCACGCCATTCACCCAAAACGGATCGACCGCCATCAAATTCAACCCATTATCGACCACCGAGAGCAGCAGCACCCCCGAAAACGCGCCCCAGATACTGCCCACGCCACCCGTCAGCGCCACGCCGCCGATGACCGCCGCCGCCACGGTTTCCAACGTCATGCCCGCACCCAAGTTCGGCACCGAGACTTCCAATTTACCCAGCAGCATCCAGCCGGCCACACCGCCCATTAAGCCACTGAGGACGTAGGCGTTGGTCACTAACCGTTCCGGGCTAAAACCGGAGGCGCGCGCCGCTTCCCGGTTGCCGCCGACCGCGTACAAGGTGCGGCCAAAACGGGTGTTGCGCAAAATAAACGCCGCCAGGACAAATAGCAAGATTGTAAAGATCACCGAAACCGGCACCCCCACGCCCAGCAGATCGAGCCGCCCGCCGCCTAACCAGTTAAAAAGACGCGGCGTTCCCGGCATAATCGCGCCCATGCTGATGACCAGCGCCAGCCCACGCAGCACCAGTTGCATCGCCAAGGTGACAATAAAGTTGTTCATGCCCAGGCGGGTAATCATCAACCCATTAAGCCCTCCCACACCGGCCCCCACCACCAGCATCAACGGAATCACGATCACAGGGTGTAACTCCCAGCCAATGCCGCCAGCCTGCGCCAGTTCACCGGCAGAAGCCGGCAACATCAACCACGCGGCCAACACCGTCACCAACGAGAGCGTCCCTTCCGCCGAGAGGTCAAAGTTACCGCTCAGAAGACAAATGGTCTGCCCAATGGTCAGGACGCCCAGCACGCTGGCGTGGAGCAAAATGTTCACCAGATTGGAGGGGGCCAGGTAATTATCCACTCGCACCGTAAAAAAGAGAATGACCAGGATCAGGATGAACCAGATCATGCGATCCAGCACAAATTGCAGCCAATTACGCCCGCTCATGGGACGCCTCCTTTTCGTAGTAAAGACTTCAGGCTTCTTCCCCGCCGGTAAAAAGACTGAAGTCTTTACTACCGCCTTCGATGGCAATCAAAATATTTTCCGGCGTCGCCCTGGCGTCGCCCATGACAAATTTGTCGGTGATGCGGCCGCGATACATGACCAGGATCGAATCGCAAACGCCGATCAATTCGCGCACCTCGCTGGAGATGATCAAGATACCGACGCCCTGGCTGCTTAACTCGCTGATGATGCGATAAATGTCCACTTTGGCCTGCACATCAACGCCTTGGGTCGGCTCATGCAGAATCAAGACTTTGGGCTGGGTGGAGGCCAGCTTGGCAAAGACCACCTTCTGCTGGTTGCCGCCGCTGAGCAAACTGACCGCCTGCTCTTGACCAGGGGTGATAATGCCCAAGCGTTGAATATAGTCGGCCACCAGTCGCCGCTCCTCCCGCTGGTTGATCAACCCCAGACGTTGACTCAAGCGGTCAAGCATGGCGTAGGTAACATTTTCCCGCACGGGGCGCGCCCCGACAATGCCTAGTTGATAGCGATCTTGCGGTAGATAGGCGACCCCCTGGTCAAAAGCGTCGGTCGGTGTGGCGGCGGTGAAGGGTTGGCCGTTGACCTGCACATCGCCCGTTCCCCGTGGCTGCAAGCCAAACAGCCCCTTTGCCAACGTCGATGCGCCACAGCCTTCCAAGCCGGCAATACCGATCACCTCGCCGGCATGAAGGGTGAAGGTGATGTCTTCGTAGTGACCGCGACGCACCAGCTTATTGACCCCCAGGACTGATTTGTCAACCTGTGCTTGCGTATGGGAACGGGTAAATTCATCGACCGCTTCACCCACCATCAAGCGGATCAAGCCGGGAATGTCGAGTTGTTCGACCGGGCAGGTCTCCACCCGCCGACCATTGCGCAAAACCGTCACCCGGTCGCACAGTTCAAAGACCTCTTCCAGGTGGTGCGAAATGTAGATAAAGGCCACCCCCTGCGCCTTCAAAGAGCGGACAAAGGCAAAGAGGCGGTCAATATCTGGGCGGGGCAGGGCCGCAGTTGGCTCGTCGAGGATGATGAGGCGGGCGTTACTAAAGAGCGCCTTGGCAATTGCCAACATGGTCTGCTCGGCCACGCTCAACCCCTCGACACGGGCATAGACATCCAGATCCAGCCCCAGTTTGGTCAAGCGCTCCGCCGCCTCGCGATAAACCGTACGCCACTGGACAAAGCCCAGCCGGTTGACCGGCATATCGCCCGCCAGAATGTTTTCGGCCACGGTGAGCGCGGTCATCATGTTGATGCGCTGCGGCACATAGGCCACCCCGGCCGCCAACGCCGCCCCCGGCGTGAGCGTCGTAAAACTTTGGCCCTGAATGGTGATCGTCCCCGTGTCGGCCTGCTGGATGCCCATGAGGATCGCCATGAGCGTCGATTTGCCCGCGCCATTCTTGCCGATCACCCCATGAATTTCCCCGGCGGCGACGGTGAGATCCACGTCGGTGAGCGCCTGTACGCCAGGGAAGCTTTTGGTGATGGCGTGCATTTCTAGAACAGAAGGTACAGTTTGATTTGCCATGAAGATTCGATATGTTTATGGTAACCGAAGATATAAGATCAATTCTTCAATTTCTCTGACTATTTGCGGCAAGCTTGGCGCTGAAAAACTGCGTCCCGGTTCAGGAATGCGATTGCGCTTGATATTCGGCGGCACATGTTTATAATGAGGGTGAGTCGAAACCAGAAAGGTAACAATGGACATGCCGATAAGAGTTCATTCCTGCGTTTACAGGTCAAGAGTATGGCGCAAGGCTGTTTCAACCTGACCCATAGGCAATGAGCCGATGACGCGATCAAGCGCTGATTCGATCACCGTTGCTAAGTTGTCTCTCATCACGACAGAATCAGAGAGCAAACCAGATTGTTTACCTTCTGGTGAATTGAGTAAAACGGTTACTCGGCTTGGGTGGGTAGCACGTTGCAATCTACTAGTGATCATCGCCGTTATCACTTGCCCTAACCCGGTATTGAGCCTGTCTGCTTGCACAATGAGCGCTGGACGTAGCTTGGCTGTTCGCAGATCGGAATTAGGAAAAAGGACTAATACGACATCGCCGCGTTTATAACTCGCTCTTGATCCGGTCGTAGTCATCGTAAAGATCCATTTCAGGTGAGTCCCATTCTTGGGCGAAAGGTAGTAAACGAGCGCGCAGTTCTGCTGCCTCGGCTTCGCTTATATCATAGTCTTGCAGATCTACATGCCGTTTGTGCATAAAAGTGACAATCACGGGCGTATTTTCACTTAAGCCTTGCGGAACTTCCGTTAATTCAATTTTGCCATTGCGGTAGACGCCTTCAACCGTTGCTAACATGATTCACCCCCTAAGACATAATATCATGCATCTGCTACAGTACACATTATACCATGCACATAGCAGCATGTCAGTACGCCGTCTGATCCTGCAACCCAATCGGATTTTTCGCCAATGCCTTCTGTGTCGCAATCCGCCCCAAATAGCGCACCTTGAGCGCATCCAGGAACATGGCAAAGAGTAACAACCCGCCGCGACTCACTTCGATCCAGAAGGGCGACACCTGCATGATATTGAGACCCGTATCCAGAATCCCCCAGAGCAGCACCCCACCCAACGCGCCGATCATGCTCCCCCGTCCGCCAAAGAGGCTGATGCCGCCAATGACCGCCGCTGCCTGCACCGGAAAGATCATGCCGGCGCCGGTGCGGGGCGTTGCGCTGTCAAGCCGTCCCGCTTCCAGCAGCCCGGCCAGCGCGGCAAAGAGACCGCTGATGATGTAGACGCGCATGATCAGCTTATTAGTGTCAATCCCGGCTGCTTCTGCCGCGGCTCGGTTCGCGCCCACGGCATACATATTGCGCCCAAAACGGCGATAACGGGTGATGACAAAGGCCACGGCAAAGGCCAGCAGCAAAAAGAGCGCCGCCGCCGGCACGGGCAAAAAGCGCCCATTGGGCAGAATGAAGCGAAAGAGCGAACCGCTGCCCAGAAAGGTAAATTCCGGCGGGAAAAAGCTAGTACTCTGCCCCGGCGAGACGACATAGGTCAATCCGCGCAGCGTCATGAGCATGGCGACGGTGACAATAAAGTTGTTCATCTTCAGCCGGGTGATGAGAAAGCCGTTGAACCAGCCAATCGCCACGCCCAAGGCCAGCATCACCCCAATCGCCACAAAAGCATTGGTCTGCCAGCCCAGCCCGCCCTGCTCCGGCGCAGCGATCAACAAGCCGGCGACCATCGCTGTCAAGCCCATTGTCGATTCGGACGAAAGGTCAAAGTTGCCGGTAATCAGCGTAAAGGATTGCCCAATCACCAACAACCCCAACGCCGCCACCCGGACTAAAATATTGACCAGATTGTGGGGCGTCAGAAAGTTGGGCGACAGGAGCGAAAAGACCACCAGCGCCACCAGCACCAGCACCCAAATTAGATTTTCAATCAAGAAAAGAAAAAGGCCGTTCGATTGATTTTTGTTCATAAAAAGCCGGCTGGTTTGCTCGTGACAACACTGGGGAAGCGGAGCGTCCAGACTACATGACGCCGCCGAGCGTCGTCACGAGCAAGTTTCATTAGCAATTAATCGTTGCTTACTGACAAGTAACCGTTACTTGGCTTGGTTGCCCCACAACGCGGCGTCATCGACGTTGTCGGCGGTGACGGAGGTGGTGGCCAGGTTGAGCATCAAACCGGTGTCGCTCTTGACGATGGTGGCCGGCGACCAGGGCGCGCCGTCCTTGGTCACGGTGCCTTCGGCGACCGTGCCGCCGCCCAGAATAGTTTCAATGTAATCGGCAATGACCACACCGAAGTCAGGCAGCGGTTGGCTGGATGCCTGATCGGAGAAGCCGTCGCGGATCGACTGGAGCGCATCCGGGCAGCCATCGACGCCGGTGATGAAGATGTGACCCTCTTCGCCGCGCGCCACTTTCTTGCCCAACTGTTCCAGCGCGGCGGTGACAACCTTGGTGCCGACACAGTCCGAGTGCAGGTAGATGCCGTCGATCGCCTGGGCCGCCACCACGTCGAGCGTGGCCTGGGAGAAGTTTTCGGCCTTCCACTCAGTCGGCTTGGAGACGACGGTGATGTTGGGGTATTCCTTCATCACATCATTGAAGCCGCCGCCGCGCAACTGCGCCACATTCTGGCCCAGGTCGCCTTGCAGTTCCAACACGGTGCCTTTGGCCTCGCCATACTTTTCAGTCAACAGCGCCACCATCGCTTCCCCAGCCTGCTTGCCGGCCAGATAGTTGTCCGACTGCACGGTCATGTCGATTTCGCAACCAATGGGGGCGCGATCGATGGTGAAGAAGGGGATGCCGTTGTCCTTGGCCTTCTTGGCCGCGGCGCAGATCGCCTGGCTGTCAACCGGCACAGTGACAATCGCACTCACGCCGGAGGCGATAAAGTCATCGATCTGGTTGGCCTGGGCCGAGGCGTCAAAATTGGCATTGTTGCTGACAAATTCCCAGCCCTTGCCCTTGGCGCCATTCTCCATGCCAGAGAGGATGACGCCCTGGCCGCCGCTCAATTCCGGCGCACCATAGCCGATGGTGACGGCGCCCCCTTCGGCAGCCGGTGCGCCAGCCGATTCACCACCACCGGCTGGCGCGGCTGGGGCCACACATGCCGCCAGGCTCAACGCAAGGATGAGGGCCAGCGTTAAGAAAACCTTTGATTTCATTGCAATGACTCCTTTGGTTTTTGATTGATTATCTCTATTTTGTTTGCAGCAGCAAAACCCAATCACCCGGCGTCGGGGTGGTGAATTGCTGCGTCGAACCATATGCCAGTTGCCGCTCACCATTGCGCGGATTGAACCACTCAGCCGTTGGTCGTACACGCCAGCCGGAGAGATCAAGCGTCACTTGATCATCTTCGGGGATATAGACCAGCGCCAGACTCCGATCAGCGCTTTGCGCAGCGGCAATATAACGGCGCGGTTCCTGGTCGCCCGGTTGCACCGTCACCAATTCCGGCGCCGGACGCAACTCATACCAGGGAATGGTGCGCATCAACTTTGCCAGATGGGCCATCTGTTCGCCGGCGGCCATGTGCAGCGCATCCTGCCACGGGTAGGGAATGCCGGTCTTAGGATGCCCTAGCGGCGGTGCGCTGCCATCATCCCAACCCCAGACGCCATGTCCGCCGTAGGTGACACCAGCCGTCGGGGCGTTGAGCAAACTCCAATAGATGGCGCGGCGTACTTCTTGCGGACGGAAGCGCTCACTGGACGGAAAGGCCATGTGATTTTCATAGGGCGGCTCCAGGTTGATAAAGGGCCGCGCCGGTAGCTTTCGCCAATCGGTGGCTGGTGGGCCACTCGTGATCCAGCGTAACGCTTCATCGCTGATACTGTGGCCGCTCTGGTAGCCGACAATGTCGAGCCACGCTTCCTCTTGAAAGTCCGCATAGGGCCAGTGCGTCCCACAGGGGTGCATGGTAACGGGCGCATGGGGGTCTTCGCCAAAGACGGCCTGCCCGATGCGCCGCCAACGCGCCGCCACGTCCCCTTCATAGCGACCGTCGCCGTTGAGAATCCAGGCGACATCGTGGGCCTGCCAGCGTGCCACCATATACTTTGCCAACACAATCGCCTGATCTTCGGGCAACGCATTGCCGGGGTTGAGCGCATTCATGGCCGGGTCCATCCAAACCGCGGTCCAGAGCAAGACGGGTACGGCCAATAAGCCAAAGCGATTGAGCGTATCCAACCGCTGGTCAAGCCGTTGGAAAAAGGCCGGGTTGATGGCAATGCGGTCATTGCCGGTGAAGGCGTGTTCGCCCAAGCGGTCGCCATTGGGGAGGGCGGCCCACTGGGTGGTCTGAATCTGGATAGCAGTATAACCCTGGCGGGCGCGCGTCCAACAGTAGTAGACCCATTCCTCATCGGTGGCAAGCAGCGAGCCATACCAGCCGGTGTCGGCGAGCCAGAAAAAGGGCTTGCCGTCGGCGTGGGCCAAGTAGCGCCGGTTGGCCGCCAAGCGCACCGGCCCATGATTTTCAAAGGCGGTCAGCCCTTCGCCTTCATTACATTCAAAGGCGCCCTGTTGGTCATGCAAGCCATCATTGTCGGGGTCAGAACAGACGGTGGTGTAGCGCCACCAATCTTCCTCGTCCGGGGCAAAGCGTACCCGCCACACGTTGTCACCGTCCCAAAAGCCGGGAACGGTATATTCCCGACCGGAAGGCGCAGTAAAGCGGGCGTGCAGGGTGACATCTTGCACTGGGTTGTTATAGATGACAGTGCTGGTAAAGCTAAGTTCCAGACGCTGCCAACGGGTGGCGAATATGGTCATTGCGGTAGTCAAGTTGGTTCTAACTTTCTCCTATACAGCAACGCGAACCAAGTCGGAACCGACGTCGATAAGCTAGTACCAGCCCGGTTCTGATAGCAGAATCGTAACCCAATGACCACAATCCCGACAAACATACCAATGCGACGTGCTGCATGATTCGTCCCCTTCGACAGGCTCAGGGGACGAATCATGCAGCACGTCGCACGAATTACTCCGGATAAACATTCGGGGCGCGGCTGCTCACATACTCATCGTAGGCGGCTTGCTGGGCATCCTTGCCAATGCGCTCGGTGATGGCATTCCACTCTTCGGCGGCTTTGTCGAGCGCTTCCTTGGGATCGCCACCAGCATAAGCGGCAGTGATCGCCCGATCGAGCGCTTCTTCATATTCACGGGCGCCGGGGATGCCCAAATCGTGAACGCCCGTTTCGGCGCCTTGGCGCAAGACATCCAAATATTGGGCGGCTTCCGGCCAGAGGCTCTGATAGCCTTCATCATTGAAATGGGATTCGCGATAGGGGTCGCGCAGGGCATATTGTAGCTTGACCCGTTCGCCGCTGATTTCCGGGCTTTGTAACCACTGGACAAAGAGATAGGCCGCTTCTTTGTTCTGGCTATCGGCAGAGACACCCAGGTTGAAACCACCAGCCAGTTCGGGATGACCGCCCGGCGGCACGGCATAGCCAACCTTGCCCGCAATCTGGTTCTTCGGCACCCAGCTCAGTTGCTCGGTATCCGTGCCATAGCCAGCCGACCAGCGACCAATCGGCGGCCAGGTGATGATCATGCCCAGCTTGCCATCCATCCAAGCGCTCAGAATTTCGATAAAGCCCCATTTCTCGATACCGGGCGGCATAAACTGGTTGGAGTTGACCATTTCGGTGAGGGTCTGTACGCCAATCTCATCGTTGATGGTGGCGCTCATGGCGTCATCAAAGAACTTGCCGCCATTGGCGCGGAAGTGATCCATGAACCAGAGATAGGCTTGCCCTTCGGCGCGTTGGATGCCACAGCCATAGGCGCCATCTGCCGAGAACTTTTCAGTGAAGAATTGACACGCTTCATCCCACTCCTGCCAGGTGGTGGGGACGACCAGATCATGGCCGAACGCGGCCTTGAACTCGTCTTTGTTGGCCTGATCCTCAAACCAATCTTTGCGATAGTACATGACAAAGGTGTCGCCATCATCAAAGAGGCCGTAGTTGACCCCCTTCCAATACATCAGCCCGCGATAGGTGGGCAACACATCATCCAGTTCGGCGCCATATTTGGCAATGTACTCATCCAGCGGTTCCAGCACACCACTCTCGGCCAGGTCACCGGTCCAGGCCGGGGAGTAGTTGATCACATCAAAGGCGCCTGTCCCCCCCAGATGCTCGGCCACCGCTTTGGAATAGAGTTCGGGGAAGGGTACTTCGATCACGTTGATCTTGATGCCGGTCAACTCTTCCCACTTGGGGCCAGAGAAGAGCAGCGGGTCTTGCGCCTGCAACCCCGATTCCCAGGTGACATTGAGTGTAATGCCACTGTACTGCTTGGCCGCTTCGACGGCGCGGTCGGCGGATGAGCCGGTGGCGGCCGCGTCGCTGCTGCTGGCCGGTTGGGCGGCGCTGTCACTGGCGGCGGGCGCGGCCGGGGCTGGTGCGCCCGCGCAGGCGGCCAGCAACAAGCTCAGTACCGCCAACAAACTACCCCATTTCATCAAACGCAACTGCATACTGGTTCCTCCTTGTTGATTGCTGAAAAAACACGGGACACAACAGCGGATTCAGGACGGGAGCGGATTTGCTTTATGCTATGAGAACATCCTTGATCAGATGGGTAATTCTTGCCACCAATCCTATTCGTTGTTGAAAATTACCCGACCTTTGAAAAATCCGCTCCCGTCCTGAATCCGCTGTTGTGTGTGCGGTGATACATCAATCCTTCTCCCACGACCCGCCGGCCAGAAAACCGCCATCGACCACCAGTGTTTGGCCCGTGATATACGATGATGCCGCTGAGGAGAGCAGCAACACGGTGCCGACCAGTTCTTCCGGTTGGCCGGGGCGACGGGTGGGAATGCGACTGCGCAACCACGTCGCTCGTTGCTCATCGGCCCAGACGGGTTGGGAGAGCGGTGTCCATAGAAAGCCGGGAGCGATACCGTTGACCTGGATGTTCTGGCCGGCCCACTCGACGGCCATGACTCTGGTCAACTGGGTGAGCGCGCCTTTGGTCAGGCCATAGACGGAAACCGTGTCCAGTCCGTAAAAGCTGTTGATCGAGCCGATGTTGATGATCTTGCCGCCCCCCTGCACGGCCATGACGGGTTGGACAGCCTGACAGAGAAAATAGATACTCTTGACATTGACCGCCACAATCGTATCAAAATCATCCTCGGTGACGGCAGCGATCGGTTTGCGCCGGTTGGTGGCGGCACAGTTGATCAAAATGTCGAGCCGGCCCAACTTGTTCTGTACTTCGCTGATCAACTGTCGGCAAGCCGTCACCTCACGTAAGTCGGCAGTAATCGGGAGCGCCCGCCGACCAGTCGCGGTCACGGCATCCTTCACTTCTTCCAGGGGAGCCAAAGTTAGGTCATGCAGCGCGACATCAGCGCCGGCTTCGGCTAAGGCGCTGGCTAGCACACGCCCAAGCCCACCCCCGGCGCCGGTGATGAGGGCAACTTTGCCTTCGAGTGAAAAGAGCCGTTCCCAGATCGCCGTCATGACCTGTCTACCTACCTACCGCTTCACAAAAGGGAAGAAATTGCTCTGCCCGCCATCGACACAGATGATCTGGCCGGTGACATGGGCCGCTTCTTCCGCTGCCAGGTAGGCGACCAGATGGGCATGATCTTCCGCCGTTGCCATGCGTCCGTCCGGGATCATGCCGAGCATGGCATCCAGACTCAGCCCCCGTTCTTCAAAGGAGGAGACGAGCATCTCCGTCCGTGTCATGCCGGGACAGAGACAGTTCACGGTGATGCCATAGGGGGCCATCTCCACGGCCAGACAACGGGTGAAATGGTTGACCGCCGCCTTGGCCGAGCTATAGGCAATCTGCCCGGTGCGCACAATGACGCCAGCGATGGACGAGATATTGACAATGCGACCAGCCCGCCGCGGGATCATGCGTTGAATGGCCGCCTGTGAGCAGAGAAAGACCCCTTTGGCGTCAACGGCGTAGGCTTCATCCCAGGCTTCTTCGCTCAACTCGGCTGTGGGGCCGGTGCGCAAGACGCCGGCATTGTTGACCAAGAGCCAGAGGGGGCCAAGTTCCTGCTCAACCCGCTCAACCATTGCGGTGACATCGGCTTTGCGGCTAATATCACCACGCACAGCAAGCGCTTGATGCCCAGCCTGCCGGAGCGTAGCGGCAACGGTTTCGACCTGTTCTGAGCGGCCATTGACGGCCACGGCCATCCCTTGCGCCGCCAGCACTTGTGCAATCCCCTCGCCAATTCCCCGACTCGCCCCCGTAATCAGTGCGACTTTGCCTGTCAGAGCCATAATCTCTCAATCTCGCAATCTCTGTCTCTCATCAACCCGCCCGGTAGTGCCGATACAGTTCAATATAATTCGCCACCCCGTCCCGAATGTCGTCAAACTGGGGGGTGTAGCCTAATTGTTCCTGGGCATTTTGGATGCTCAGGATGCCGCGGTAACGAATTTCCAACAAGTCATTTTCTGACAGCCCCGAACCAATTTCAATGGCAGCGCCGGGAATGAGGTCTTTGACAACCTCGGCCACTTGACCAGCGGTCACCAATGGGCGACCAGTCGCACCGTAGAAGACCCGATCCTTTACCTGATCCGCCGGAAGGTCGGCGGCTTTCACCGCTAGTTGGGCCACATCAGCGGCATGGGTGTAATCACGAGGAAATTCGCGCCCCTTTTCAAAGTGGGTCGGTAAACCCTGCACTGCGTTTTCGACCATCGGCTTGACAAAGAGCGGCCATTGCATCCCAAAGCCGTAAACCGCCGAGGGGCGAATGGTGATAAAGTCCAGGCCAAAGGATTGGTGATAGGCCCAACAGAAGGCTTCGGCGCCGACTTTGGCCGCGCCATAGAAGCTGGAGCCTGGCCCCTCGGTTGCTAACAAAACCGGATGATTGACATCAATTGGCTGATACTGCACCGCCGGCAAGACGCCAATGCTGGAGAGGTAGACCACCCGCCCGATGCCAAAGAGGCGTGCCGCTTCCAAGACATTGTAGGTGCCTTCGACCATCACCTTGAGCGCCAGGCTCGGTTGGCGACTGAGCAAGACCGGGTTGGTGATCGCCGCCGTGTGGATAATGGCTGTGGGGCGATATTTTTCAATAGCGTTGACAATGGCCGCCCAGTTGTCAACGCCGCCTTGCACAAAGTGAATTGCCGGCAGGTACTCTTTGAGCAACCACGCCGCTTCCGGCCCCGGCTCACGTACATCCAAATTGATGACGGTATCGCCCCGTTCGGCCAACAAGCGAAGAATATAACTGCTGATAAAGCCAGAGCCGCCGGTTACGAGAATGGTTCTTTGCATGGTCTCTGTCCTTGAAAATCAGGAGTATACACGGATAGGAAGGAACACTGTTTTTAATTTTATATCCGTGTTCTTTCCTATCCGTGTATACTAAATTTTAGATTACCAAAACGCCCTTGTGCACCATGCCCGGATTGCTGTTCTCTTCGACAAAGACATCCGGTGCATCCCACATGCTGAATTCAGTGGCGACGCGGGGGTAGGTGATGGCGCCACTGGCAAGCAGGTCCATCGCTTCCGGGAAACAGTTGACTGACGCACGGGAACCGACCACGGTCATCTCTTTGCGGGTGAAGTCGAGACCAGGAAAGCTGACCATCTTGCCCTTGGGCAGCAGCCCGACAATGACAATTCGCCCGCCAGCGGCCACTAAATCAACCGTGGACTCCATTGCTTTGACATTGCCCGTCGCTTCGATCACCACGGGTGCGCCTTCGCCATTGGTTGCCGCCATGACCGCTTCAAGCAAAGCATCGCCGCCTGGTAAAATGGTTGCGCCTAAGGAAGCGGCAAATTCAGTGCGCTTGGGATCAATGTCGGTCGCGGCCACTTGCGCCCCCCGCGCCCTGGCAACTTCAATGATCGCCAACCCGATGGGGCCACAGCCTAACACCAGTACATAATCAGCCGACGTCACTTCTCCGCGCCGACAGGCTTGCACACCAATCGCCACCGGCTCGGTGAAGGAGGCCCACACAGGTGATAAGCCTTGTGGCACTTGATGGATATAACTGGCCGGCGCTGTTACATATTCGGCAAAACCGCCCGGCATGTGAACCCCGATAATCCGCAAGTTGGCGCAGCAATTCGACTTGCCAACGCGACAGGGGTAACAGCGCCCACAACCGATAAAGGGTTCAACCACCACTTGTGTACCGGTGGTAATGCCGTTGACGCCAGCGCCCACCTCAGCGACAACACCAGTAATCTCATGTCCGCCAATGGCGGGAAAAATCACATAGGGGTTCTTCCCCTGATAAATATACATATCGCCAGCACAGATCCCTGTGGCGTTGACTTGGACCATCACTTCGCCGGCGCCCGGTCGTTGCGTCTGCCACTCCGCCACTCTGATCTGGCCTGGTGCGTCCATGATGACGGCACGCATGGTACTCTCCTTTGTGAAACCACACCAAAACAGCGGATTCAAGACAGGAACCGATTTACCCTCATCTACCAAGGGAACCGGGGACAAATCCGTTCCTGTCCCTCATCCGTTGATCCGGTGCTTGTTATACTTCCAGCACTTCCCCCGGCGCCATGACAATGGACTTGGGGACTTTCGCCCCACGCGTCGCGGCTTCGGCCAGATGGCGTTCAAATTCACGAACATCGTCGTTGTCAGGATTAATGTAATGACAAGGCAGCACGGTCTCCAGCCCCAACCATTGGGCAGCGAGGGCGCCTTCACGGGGACTCATCTCGCCGGTTAACATGCGCCCCGGCCCGGTGACGCGATGGGTGATCTCCCACGGCTGGCTGATGCCGATGCAGCCGATGGTGGGTTGATACAATTCGGCGGCCAGTTTGAGGTCGCTGTAGATCGCCGTGTCGCCATAGTGGTAGAAGCGAACGCCGGGGTCGGCATAGACGACAAAGGCCATCGGGTTGCCGGTTGCCAGCGTGCCGTCGGGCATCTGGATCTGTGACCAGTGGTGGCATTCGACCGGCTGCACCTCAATGCCGGCGACTTCCACGCGAATGCCCCAGGTGGTGGCGCGCATTTGGCTGGCCGGTAGACCTTTCGCCATGAGATAGGCTTTGATCTCGCCACCACAGATGATCGGCGCGCCAGTGCGCCGGGCGATGGCTTCCGTGTCGCCAAAGTGATCAAAGGCGGCGTGGGAGACGATGATGAGATCGACGCGATCAAGGGCTTCGGCCTTGACTGGGCTACCTGGGTTTTCATTGAGAAAGGGATCGATCAAAATATGCTGGCCGTGGCTCGTGATAATCTCATAGGCTGCAACGCCGAAAAAGCGAATTTTTGTGGACATAGGTATCCCTGTTGGTTGCTTGAATCAGAAACGACAATACGCGCAGCAGATCCTTGGGGGAGTAACGCATTATGATGGAAAGAATCAGATGGATCTAGATCTTGCCCATCAAAAACCAAAGCCCCAATGGGACGATGACACTGGCAATCGGGTAAAACAATGCCCGTTCCACCCCACCCAGCCACGGATATTGCCGTGTGGCAAAGACACCACTGGCAACCAGCACCACAATGCCCGCTCTTGTCATCAGCGGCGAAATCATCCCAGCGTCCCCCAAACTAGCCAGGAGCGCGGCCATGCCGACCAACAAACAAATTTGGAAGGCGAGAAAGATGTAATCAAAACCGACGCCGATGTTTGCCGGAAAGGTGACAGGGGGTTTATCACCACGATAGACTTGATTGGCCACCGTCGTTGTCGCTGTCAAACGTAGCGTAAACTGCGCCAACCAAAAGAAAACGGCGGCGATCAATAATCCTAGTCCCAGCATCGTTAACGCTGGATTGGCGTGCCAGGTCTGGCGTGCCAGGAGGCCAAATCCACCGATCAGCGCAAGCACCGCTGCGGTGAATAATAGATTCATCCGCCAGTAACGCGCCCGGTTTTGATGAATGGCACGATAAAAGATGACGACATCAGCATGAACAAAGGGTTGCGCTAGATTCGCCGCACCCCAAAGACAACCAAGCCCCAAACAAAGGAGCAAGCCGACATTGCGTAATTCAGGTAAGTACTGCACGTTCATTCTCTCCACTATCCACAGATCTGATACGGCAACTGCCGTTACAACCACAGCAAAAACAGCGCCACAACCAACAGCAACAAGGTTGGCAAGAACGATTAGATAACTACTTTTAAGTAACTTGTTATGAGAAGCCTGCTAGAGGTATACTGATCATATCACATGATTAGATCACACCACAAATTGACGTTTGGGCAACCTAAAGGATAGGCATGTTTGAAACCTTAACGCGCGAGCCGACCTTAACCGGGCGCGTCGTCAATCAACTAGAAGCGCTGATTGTTGACCAGCGGCTGCAACCTGGCGACCGCTTGCCGGCCATCAACGAACTGACCCAACAATTTGGTGTCAGCCGCACCGTCATCCGCGAAGCCATCGGCGCACTGGCGGCCAGAGGGTTACTCGAAGTGCGACATGGCAGCCGCACGGTGGTCAGCCGCCCGTCGGCGGAAACGGTGGCGCAGTCGATGAGCCACTATCTGCGCGGGCGCACAGCGCTCGACATTGCCAAAGTGAGCCATGTCCGGCGCGTTCTCGAAATTGAAATTGCTGGTTGCGCCGCTCAGCAACGGACAGAGCAAGATTTAGCTCAGCTCCAAACCCTCTTGGCGGAAATGGCTGCCATTGTCCAGGCCACCGGCGACCGTCAACTGCATCGCACCCGCCATGTCCAAGCCGATGTCGCCTTTCACACAGCGCTTGCCTATGCTACCGGCAACGACCTCTTTCCGGTGATGCTGAATTCACTGGTCGATGTGATGATGGAGGTACGCGAGCTGGGGTTTGCTGTCCCCGGTTCGCTAGAGAAAGCGTTGCGTTTTCATACCAACATTTACGAACAAGTAAAGGCCGGCAGTGTGGAGGGCGCCCGGCAAGCCATGCTCGACCACCTGCTCGATTCGGAGGAAGTGATGCGGCAAGCGGTTCTGGTAACTATTGATTCACCGATGTGATCTTTTGTCCAGTAGGGACACCTGAGTTTAGAAAAGGGTAATCATCTTTTTCTTCCTAAACTCAAACGTCCCTACGGGACGGGCGTAAAAGCAACAGGCGCCGTCACTTCACGGTATTGATCAATTTCCCAATCCCGCTAATCTCCAATTCACACAGATCTCCCGGTTTGAGCCAGAGCTGCGGTTTGCGGAAAAGACCGACGCCGGCGGGTGTTCCGGTGGAAATTACATCGCCGGGATTGAGCGTGATGGCCTGCGTCAACCAGGCGATCAGGCGGGGCAGGGGGAAGCACCAATCCTCGTTGGTGCGATCCTGCATGATCTGCCCGTTTAACTTGAGAGTGAGACGCAACTTGCTGGGGTCGGGGATCTCATCTTTGGTGACAAGGCACGGCCCCATCGGCGCAAAGGTGTCGAAGTTTTTGCCCAACATTTCGTTGGCGTCTTTGAATTGCATCCAGCGCGCCGACACATCATGCAAGATGGTGTAACCAAAGATGGCGTCCATGACCGCATCTTCGCCCGACCCTTGCTTCAACGTCTTGCCGATGACCACGGCCAGTTCCACTTCATAGTCCATTTGATACTTTTCACCCGGATATTTGATCGGTTGCTTGGGGCCGATGACGTTATCAGGGAATTTAGCGAAAAAGCGCGGGTCGTCGAGCATCTTGGCGCCAGGATTTTCTTCGATGTGGCTCCGATAGTTCAAGCCGCTGCACCAGATCTTCCCTGGTCGCGGAATGGGGGCGAGGATCTTGGCCTTCTTGAGATCATGGGCGGCGCCGGCGGCCTTCTTGGCAGCAGCCAGCCCATTACGGCCAGCCTTGATCAGATCGAGCATGGAGGCATAGGACGTTTCAATCAACTTACCATCCCGCTCCACACCTACCTTCTGCTGCTTCTGCACTTCAAAGGTATAGAGTTTCATTGATTGTCTCTTTCTGGTTGGCAACGTTTTGGTTACACAGAGTACGCAGAGGGAACACAGAGATTCACGGAGAAAGCTCTTTGTGCTACCTCTGCGTACTCTGTGTAACCAAACCATCATGTCGGTTGTTGGATCATGGAAAATATTGCTATATCGTTATAGTAGCGCGAGGAAACACTTTTCCTCAAACTCAGATCGCCAGCAAGCCGCCGTCGGCCATAAAATAGCCACCGGTGCAATAGCGGGCATCATCGGAGGCCAGGAAGACGACCACGCCGGAAATATCCTCCGCCGTGCCGAGCCGGCGCATGGGGATCGACGTGACCGCCGTCGCGCGTAACTCTGCCGTCGCCAGGGCGGCGGCATTGAGCGGCGTGTCGATGTTACCCGGCACCACAATGTTGACGCGAATCCCCTTGTCGGCATAGCCAATCGCCATCGCCCGCGCCAACGCCATGACGCCCCCTTTGCTGGCGCTGTAGGCTATCTCATCGGGGGCACAACCAGTAATGCCGGTGGGTGAGCCGGTGACGATGATCGAGCCGCTGCCTTGGGCTAACATCTGCTGGGCGGCATATTTGCAACTGAGCCACAGCCCGCGCAAGTTGACACTGTGAATGCGATCCCACACCTCTTCCGGCGTGTCATGGGCGAAGCTATCTTGCTGCCACATCTCAATGCCGGCGTTGGCAAAGATCACATCCAGCCGTCCAAAGTGGCTGACCGCTGCGGCGACCATAGCTTCACAATCAGCGCTCTTCGCAACATCAGTCTGTTGGAAGTGGGCGCGTCCGCCCTGTTGAATAATTTCCTGGGTGACAGCAGCGCCATTGGCGACGTTCCAGTCGGCAATGACCACGGCAGCTCCTTCGCGCGCCATGTGTAACGCCGCGGCGCGCCCAATCCCCGAACCACCACCGGTGACGAGACAAACTTTAGCTTGCAGTCGCATTGGCTTCACTCCGTAAATAAAGGATGGATTCCAGGCCGAAGGGGGAGGTGAAATGGCGATTGCCACCGCCTTGTACCGCGTCCCCGACAATGGTCTCACCGCTGCGCGTGTCAAACCACTCAACCGTGTATAGCTTTGGCTCGATGCCCAGATAAACATCGACTCGGTCATCATCGGGAATATAGACCAAATACTCATAACCAGGATTGGCAAGACAGTAACGTGACGAGGCAAATTCAGGGCGCGGGAGCGCGATGTTGAGGTCGAGTCGTTGGGCAAAGCGCCGCGCTTGCCCCAACGCGATGCGTAACGGTTCGTATGTCGGGTAGTCGCGCACGTTGAGAATGGCGCCAGCGTAGCCCTTGCGGGTACGCCCCGGCACCGGCCCCCACGGGTCCATAAAGAGCGGGTTGTGGCCGCGCAAGAAGGATTTCCAGGCCCAGCGGTAGTTGCCGCCATGCCCCCACATGTGATCGGTATCCACCAAAATCACTTTGCTACCGTCGGCCACCGGTGGGTCATAGCGATATTCACGGTTGGGGCCATTACCGGGCGAGATCCAGTCGGCGTTGCTGGCAAAGACAACCGGGTTGAACTGGCCACCCCCCTCGGCGGTGATGCCAACCGGGTGCTGTTTAGGCAGCGTCGCCTCCACTTCGCGGACAAAGTCGACCATCTTGACCTGCCACTGAAAGCCGCGTTCGCTGTTTTCCACCTCGTTGATAATTTCGTAGAGGATATGGTCAAACTCATTGACCGTTTCAATCACCTTGCGCACATACGCCTGTTGATGCGCCCAAACCAGCGGCGCTTCGAGCGCATAGACATCGGCCTTGCCGTCATGGTTGGTATCACCATCGACGCCGTTAATGTTGTTGGCATAGTGGAAGGGATGGCTACTCCAAGCGTCGCTGGTCGGCACGCTCCACTTCAAACACCAGCCCTCGAAGAGCATCACGGCTAGATAGATGCCCCGCTTACCCGCTTCGATCACCCGCTGGCGCAGGGTGTCAAAGTAGACTGGATTGAACTGGGTCAGGTCAAACTTGGGCAGCCCATCATTCGCCAGCCCTGGCCCGGTGCGCAGATAGGGCATGGGGTCAAAGTAGACCACATCGTCGGTCCACGGCGCAAACTTGGGGTGATCCCAGGACCAGAGGCGCATAAAGTTGTGCCCGTGCTGCTGCGCCATATTAAGAAAGCCCAGCCAGTCGAAGGGTGGGTCATTTTCTAGCTTGAGATCGACCCAGGTTGCCCAAGTGTGCGAGCCAGTGAGGTAGATCGCGTTGCCGGTGTCGTCAGTGAAATAGCGGGGGTTGGTGGGATTACGGCGCAGTGGGCCATGAAAGTCAGCAAACTGCATTGCTCTACTCCTTCGTTTCGATGATCTGTTAGGTGTGAGGGTAATGGTATATGAGGGAGAAGCGATTGTCAACACAATGCTCTTCTTCCTATATCAGTAGTCCGCAGTCCTAAGTCCAGAGTCCAAAGTCAGGCTTGATAGCGTTGCGGTCTACTGTATATACATCGTGTTGGCGTTCTTGGGTGAAGCAATGTCGTAAAAAAGCTTTGTCGAGTAACCTGTCCCGTAGGGACGCCTGAATTTAGAGATGAAGAAAGAAGCTCCTCTTCCCTCCTAAACTCAATCGTCCCTACGGGACGGATCCATGCCAGGAAACGGTGATGGCATCTGTCCTCCTTTGCACCACTTTGGCAAAATTGCAGCCTTGCGCATACAATGATAGCTATAGTATACCCGAATTGTTCAGCAAAGCCAACCATATTGAATTGCCCAGGAGGAACCGCCATGTCTCATACTGCCTTTCCCGATCTGCAACGCGATCTGAGCTTTCACCCTGTTTACAATCCGTCGCCCAAGGTGTTGACCCCCGCCCAGATCGACCAGTACAACCGCAAGGGCTACATCTTCCCGCTCGACGTATTGACCCCAGCAGAAGTCATTGAGCATCGCACCTATTTTGAGCAGTTGCTGGCAAAAACGTTGGCCAAGGGCTGGAACAACTACGCGATCAACGGCTGGCAGACCCGCTGTCCCGGTATCTATGATCTGGTCAATCACCCGCGGGTTCTTGATTACGTACAGGATTTGCTGGGTGAAAATCTCATCTGTTGGGCCACCCACTACTTTGCCAAACTCCCCGGCGACGGCAAACGGGTCAGTTGGCACCAGGATGCCTCCTACTGGCCCCTCACCCCCAGCAAAACCGTTACCGTCTGGCTGGCGATTGATGATGTTGATCAGGAAAATGGCCCCATGACGGTGATTCCCGGCTCCCACACGCATGGGCAGCTTGATTTTGAAGAGAGTACCAGCGAGGAAAATAATGTGCTGAACCAGAGTGTGCGCGCCCCGGAGAGTTATGGCGAGGCGCCGGTGCCCTTTACCATGAAGGCCGGCCAGATGTCGCTGCACTCCGATCTGCTGCTACACGGCTCTGAACCAAATCTGTCCAATCGCCGCCGCTGTGGGTTGACCATGCGCTTTGTCTCACCAGAGGTGCGTGAGTTGAAAGGCTGGCGGCGCAACGCCATCATTACGCGTGGCAGCGACCCCAGCGGTCACTGGCCCCACAATCCGCGACCAACACAGGACGACATCCCCACACCACAAGACAGGATTTTTTAATATGGATGTGAAAGCGCTTTTTGACCAAGCAGCCCAGATTTACGATCAGACCCGTCGTCGGTATATTCCCTGTTTCGATCAATTCTATGGCACGGTGGTAGAACTGATTCCCTACCCTGCCGACGCTGCCATCCGTGTATTGGATCTTGGCGCAGGCACGGGGCTGTTGACCGCCCTGCTGGCCGGTGCGTTTCCTCATGCACACTTCACCCTGACAGATATTTCCGCTGAGATGCTGACGCGAGCGCGCACTCGTTTTGCCGACGAGCCAACCCGTTTTCACTACCAAGTGTTTGATTATGTGACGGAACCGCTGGCCGGGCAATATGATGTTGTTGTTTCAGCACTCTCTTTGCATCATACGGCATGGTCAGATCTGCCAGAGGTCTTCAAACGGATCTATGCTGTGCTGCACCCCGGTGGCATCTTTATTAATGCCGATCAGGTGCTGGGAGCAACGCCGGCCAACGAAGCGCGCTATGAAGCGCACTGGCAGCGACGGATTCGGGAATTAGGTTGTACTGAGGAAGAAGTGACCCTGGCGATGGAGCGGATGAAAGCTGATCGCACGGCGCCGCTGACGCATCAGTTAACCTGGCTGATGGATGCTGGTTTTATGAACGTGGACTGTTGGTTTAAGGAGTACCGATTTGCAGTTTACAGTGGTGTGAAGAGGTAAATATTGCTTTGGCAGGAACCTGACGGAGCGGAGAAGTTGTTTGGTCAGCGTGGTTGTTCAACACCTTTATACCTTACTTATAAGGCGCTAAACCACTGATCAAACCAGCCATCGGTGTACAGGCGGTAAATGCCATAGGCCAGGTAGGCAAGCACCAAAACCGTGAGAATCCGCGTAATGGTTTCCCGTTGTTCCCAGATCCGTTTCAATTCACGCCAGACGCCGGATGGACGAAAGGCAGCTAATAGTAGTATAATTATTAGAAAGATAACCAGGCGGCGAACATTCATAGTGGAAAAGCTTCTTTACTATACTCACAAGCAGCACAGGAAGTAACCCATTACCCGTGTAAAAGTGTACCTTCCTGGCGCTCATGGGTATACATGATTGCCTTAGAACAACGATGAGCGAGTTATCATTTCCTGTCAAGGCGCTGTGGCAAGCGCCTATTGGTTGGCTAGGCGCAACCCTATTGTGTGGGCTTGCTCTCCTGCTCATCTATCGACAGACGCCAGCCATCTATCGACACCCGCTGCATACGATACGCTGGCTTGTGATTCCTTACCTAGGGTTACTCACAGGCAGCATTTCACCCCGTTTTATGGGGTTAACCGGGATCAACTGGTTTGCCAGCTTTGGTTTTGGGCTGGTGTTGATTGCCAGTATCCTTGCTGTCTTAGCCCTTGTCCGTAGTGTCATGGCTTTTTCCGCTTCGGCAGCGCCCACAGTTTCAACAGCAGTTGCCGCGGCCTCGCTCAGTCGCGCCTCGTCGCCACAACTATTGGGAAAAGCGGAACGACAAAAACGGTATGCAACAGCATTTTCCATTTCGGTTCTCACCATTGGCGCCGAAGAGTTTCATCTCACATTTCTGCGCAGTGCGATCTGGGAAATATTGCTAACCTTTTTTGTTGCGCCGGTGCAAGCTGGTTACTGGGCAGCCTGGGCCGCCCTAATGCTTGCACTGCCGGAAGCAGTATACTATCCTGCGACTGTTACAGAACGTCTCTGTAAGGGCGCCTTGTTGGTCGCCACGACGGTGCTATTTATTTTTACCCGTAACTTCTGGCTCTGCTGGCTCTTGCATCTACTGGGGTGGATCCTCTTAGCACCTTCAGCCCAGACAAAAGCGCTGCCGTAGGAGCGGTTGCCCTTTAGACAAAGATGCCCGTAATGATAATAATCCCAAAGAGCGCGGCAGAGACGATCAACAGCGTCCGCAGGTCGCGCACAACATGGGCATATTCTTCACGCCAGTTTACCGCCTGCGCCGGTGCAGCGACTTCGCGCGATGCGGTGTTTTGAGCCGGTGCGTTATAGACTTGGGGGGCGGAGGACTTGTCATTCTTATAAAGCTCACTGTAGCTCCGCGGGCGCGCACTGCTCACACTCTTCTTGGAAATATTGGTCTTTTTCTTAGTCGTTGCCATGATACTAACCTTATAATAGTTCACTCAAATGAAAATCTGGACTGCTCTTACCACAAAAATTACAAAGCGCTCACTCCTTGCTGAACCATGAGCAACGGAGCGCGCTTAAAAGTTACCCAGCGCAACCTATTATACGCTCACTTGGCAAAAAGATACAGTTTGACGGCGGCTGGTTGGAAAATAAGCGTAATCCCTATGTCAGGCGCCCACGAAAAGCTGTCCATAACTGACGCATTTCAGTAGATGGCAGCACAGCCATTACCACAATATAGACCACAAAACCGGCCCCACCAATCACACCCAATGTCAGTAGATCTGCCCAGAAGGTAGGGTTGTTCGCTGTGCCAACCAATTGCACCAGGAGAAAAATCGTTAAAGCCATTGCGCTTGCCCCACCTGTGACATAGAACAATCCACGACTGACCTGTGCCGCCAGCGGCCCTACGCGCCAGCGCAGTAACCCAATCATAATTAAGGCATGGCTGGCTTGTTTGGCCGTATCGGCCCAGACCAACCCCAAATAGCCCCAAGATTGCAGCAGGGTAAAAGCCGTTACAATGTAAACACCGACGCTAATCACGCCGACAATGGCCGGAAGTAAGGTGTTATTGCGCGCGTAAAATGCGTAATTTAGCGGAAAATCGATGGCGGCAAAGAGCATCCCGATCAGGTAAATGTGTAATGCCTGCACAATCTGCTCAGTATCCCGCAGGGATGACGGCCCATGCTGAAAGATGAGGCGCGTCACCGGCGCCGCCAGCAGCCAGAGAGCCACCGCCGCCGGCGCAATCAATAGCAGCACCATACGCAGACCGCGCCCCAACGTCTGACGATATTCGTCCTCCTGCCGGGCAGCAAAGTATTGGCTCAACCGAGGTAGCGCGGCCAACGAGATGGCAACACTGATCAACCCCAGTGGAAGTTGTTGCAAGGTGGTGGCATAGCGCATCCAAGCAATACTTTCGGCGCTGATGCCGCTGGCTAACCGCCGATCCAACCCCACTTGAAAAAGTGTGACTACCAGACCGGCCGCGATCGGCAAGTAGAGGGCAAGAATTTTACGCAACGCCGGATGGCGCCAATCGAAATCAGGGCGGAACGGCAGGCCGGCTTGACGTAAGTCCCAGCCCATTAACAGGCATTGGAATCCGCTGCCAATGAGAATGCCAACAATCAAACTGTGGATGCCCAATCGTTGCGCCAACAGCGGCGCGGCGAGAACAATGCCCAGATTGTAGAGCGCAGTGGCGAGTGCCGGCCAGGTAAAACGTTGCAACGCATAGAGGATCGCAGTCAGCACCCCGGCTATGCCAAAGAGCCAGATGGACGGCGTTATCAATCGAATTAAGGTTGTGGTGAGGGCGAGCAGTTGGGGATCAGTTGCATCAAAACCGCCAGCCAGCAGCCAAGTGATTGTAGGCGCCGTCCAGAGCAACAGCAGCACCAACAGCGCCAGTAGTGCCGCAAACAAGGTAAGCAACAAATTGACCAGCCGAATAAATTCCCGTCGATCTTGCTGGGTGTAGGCGCTCAAGACAGGCACCAGGGCCGCGCTCAACATGCCGCCGATCAGCAGATCATAGAGCAGCGTCGGCACTTGGCTGGCCACGGTGAAGACGCCAACCAATCTCGGCTCAAAGGTGCGGGCGATCACCATCTCGCGCACCAGACCAAGAACTCGGCTGGCAATATTCCCGATGGAGAGCAAGAGGGCGCTACGCGCAAAACTAGGGCGACTGGTCAATTGGGTTTCAGTTTCTTGTGCTGTTTTCTCTACAATCATAACACTGATTGTAGCATGAGGCGGTCTGGATTGGGTAAAGCGAAGATCCAAGTAAGGCAGTCATGGTTTGTCCCGTAGGGACACATGAGTTTAGGTTCAGGTGTTATTTTCTCACCCTAAACTTATGCGTCCCTACGGGACGAAATGGCAGAAACAAGTTGTAGCCAGTGGGAATCAATATGCCGGAGCCAGGTTCTTCGGCTGCGGGAACTGGCGGGGATCGACATGCAAATCAATATCGGGGTTGGATTCAAATTCTTCCAGCCAGCGGGTGGTCTGCATGGCGGCGGAACAGCCCTGGCCCACGCTCGTCGCCACCTGCTTGAAGACCTTGTCCATGATCTCACCGCCAGCAAAGATGCCAGGGACGTTGGTGCGCATGTAGCGATCAGTCACCAGATGCCCATCTTCATCCAACTCAAATTTATCCTTGAGCAGGTCGTTGTTGGGAATGTGGCCGACAAAGATAAAGACGCCGTCGGTTTCCAGGTAATTCTCTGCGCCAGTTACGGTATCGCGCGTCTTGACGCCAACCACCTTGCCTTCGGCGTTACCTACAATTTCGGTCGGCACGGTGTTCCAGATGAACTCCATCTTCTCATTCTGGAAGGCGCGCTGCTGCAAAATCTTGCTGGCGCGCAATTGGTCGCGGCGGTGCAAGACACGGACACGGGTGGCAAACTTGGTCAGGAAAAGCCCTTCTTCCACTGCGCTATCGCCGCCGCCGACCACAATCACATCCTTGCCGCGGAAGAAGAAGCCGTCACAGGTTCCGCAATAGCTGACCCCTTTGCCTGTGTACTGCTTCTCGCCGGGGATGTTGAGATACCGGGGACGGGCGCCGGTGGCTAAGATGACCGACTTGGCCTTGTATTCCTTGCCGTTGGTTGTGCGCACCACAAAGGGATGTTGATCAGTGACAAGTTCCGACACATAATCAAACTCGACGCGACAGCCAAACTTTTCGGCCTGGGTTTTCATCTTCTCGACCAATTCTGGTCCGCTTAGGCTCTCCGGGAAGCCGGGGTAATTTTCTACTTCATAGGTGATGCTCACCTGGCCGCCATATTCATTGCCGGTGATCAGCAACGGGTTGAGGTTGGCGCGCGCCGTATACAAACCGGCGGTAAAGCCGGCCGGCCCGCTGCCAATGATGATCACATTTTCCACCCCTTCGTGCGTATCATGACCATGCCCACTGGCGCCATTGGTATAAATTTGACCATTTGTCATCATGGATTGCCCCTTATTGAATTGTTCATAGCTACGCTTTTCGCAAAAGCGCCGACAGACGTTGCACCCAAAGGAGCAAATCGCCGCTGCAAACTATGAGTTGGATCATTCCGCACAAGCGCATATTGTGCCGTTGCTTGCACTATATTTTCTATAGTGCCATTATACCATAGAACTCTACAGCCGTCAAAGCTGTCGCGCTGTAGGCCAGGTTACAGGCGGGCTGATGCCTAGTACGTAGGGCTGGAACTGGCACCGTTGCAGTTGCCATAGAAGGTTGTCAGCACAGGTAACAGGTGGTATGATTATACAAAGCGGAGCGGTTGATCATCAGTTGTCCCTGCACGTACGGAATAACATGTCAAGCACGGAGGTGCAAAATGCCGTCACCCTTTCCGGGAATGGATCCATATATTGAAGCGCCACGCAACTGGGCTGATTTTCATAATAGTCTAGGTAATGAAATACGCACCCAGTTAAACCAGCACATTTTACCTGCCTACTATGCCACCACTGTTACCTATGCGGCTTATGACGTTATTGAAATCGCGCGCACAAAAACGCAGTCGATCTATCCAGATGTCGGGATATGGCAGACAACGGGGCGTCCGTTGATGGCAGGTACAACCGCTACGGTCGAGGCGGTGATTGACCAACCCCAAGCACAAAGCATGGTCAAGTTGGAAGTTTCTGTACGCTTAGTCAATGTCGAAGTACGGGAAGCTGGGACAGATGTGCTGGTAACGGCGATTGAAATTCTTTCACCTGTAAATAAACGCACTGGCGCTGAACGGCAAAAATATCTACGCAAACGCCGCGAATTGTTGCGTTCGGAAGTCCATGTGATGGAAATCGACCTGTTACGGGGCGGTCAACGCACGCCGCTCGAAATCACACCACCGACGGCGCCCTATTATGTTACTCTGGCCCATGCCGACAACCGACCCTATGTGGATGTTTGGCCCATTCAATTAGAAACACGTTTGCCGGTGTTGCCCATCCCGCTGCAGGAACCTGATGCTGATGTACCGCTTGACTTAGGCGCCGTTATGCGCTCAGTCTATGAGCAATGCGGTTACATTGCCCGTATCGACTACCGCCAGCCGCCGCCACCGCCGGCGCTAGATGAGGAACAAGCCGCATGGGTGGAATCCCTATTGGCGCCCGTTAGGGCAGCGTGAGTTCACCTGCAATCAGTGCGCGAAACAAACAGAAAGCAGCCAAATGCACATTGACGATTTCAACACCTATCAGCGCGAGTCGCGCAAGACCTGGTCGCTGATCCATACCGACCATGCGATTGTCTATCCCACACTGGGGCTGGCGAATGAAGCCGGCGAAGTAGCCGGCAAGGTAAAGAAGATTTTTCGCGACCGAGCTGGCGTGATCAGCGACGCCGACCGCGAAGCCCTCAAACAAGAATTGGGCGATGTGCTTTGGTATCTCGCCCAAATTTGCACTGAACTTGATCTTTCGCTACAAGAAGTAGCCGAAGCAAACTTGACGAAGCTCTTCTCACGTCTGGAACGCAATGCTATCCGTGGCGATGGTGACAATCGGTAGGTTCAAGTACGGAAAGCGTGAGGTTCCATCCCGTCACACCTGTCAGGTTTGCAAAACCTGACAGGTGTTCACACTTTTCGTACTTGAGCGCAATCAGTAAAATTTTGTTGATAAGCCAGCAAGATAGTTGTATGCGGCCTGACTACGCAGTACAATGAGTGGGTATACAATCAATTAAAATCCACGACGACAAAGATAGCGGACTGGTAGTGAACGCTTTATTCGTTTGGATCAGTTTGTGCGTTTGCCTCTGTCGGCGTGGTCAGTAGAGTAAAAAAGGATTCTTTATGGCTACGAAAATCGCCTTTATTGGCGCCGGCAGCACGGTTTTTGCCAAGAATTTGATGGGGGATATTTTAAGTTATCCCGAATTGCAAAATTGCACCCTCTCACTGCACGACATTGACAAACCACGTCTCCATACCTCGGAAATTGTCGCCCACAAGATTGCCAAACAACTGGGCGTCAACCCGACCATCGAAACAACCACCGATCGCCGTCAAGCGATTGATGGCGCTGGTTATGTCATCACCATGTTCCAGATTGGTGGCTACCGTCCCAGCACTGTCATCGATTTTGAGATCCCGAAAAAGTACGGTCTGCGCCAGACCATTGCCGACACCCTGGGCATTGGCGGCATTATGCGCGGCCTGCGCACCATCCCCGTCCTGCTCGACCTCTGTCGTGACATGGAAGAACTTTGCCCGGACGCCACCTTGTTGCAATATGTCAACCCGATGGTGATGAACTGTTGGGCCATCAGCCGTGCCAGCAAGATCAAGACGGTGGGTCTCTGTCACAGCGTGCAAGGGACGGCATCCCACTTGGCGAGCGACATTGGCGTACCGATTGAAGACATCAACTACGTCTGCGCCGGCATCAACCACATGGCCTTCTACCTGAAATTTGAGCGCAAGACCAAGAATGGCGTTGAAGATCTCTATCCGCGCATTGCCGAAGTCGCCAAGCGCAAGGAAATGCCGCTTCGCGGTCATACCGCCCGCACCGACGGCGGCGTTATCGGCCTGAGCGACGCCGTGCGCTATGAGATGTTCCGCCGCTTGGGCTACTTTGTCACCGAGTCAAGCGAACATTTCAGTGAATATGTGCCGTGGTTTATCAAGCGCGATCGGCCTGATTTGATTGAAGAGTTCCACATTCCGATTGATGAATATATTCGCCGCTGTGAATTGCAGATCGCCCGCTGGGAACAGATGCGCGCCCAGATGGAAGATCCCAACACCACGGTGCCGGTGCGCCGCAGCCACGAATATGGCTCCGGCATCATCCACAGCATGGAAACGGGCGAATTGCGCGTGATCTATGGCAATGTGCCGAACAAAAATTTGATTAGCAATCTGCCCGAAGGGTGTTGCGTTGAGGTGCCTTGTGTGGTGGACAAAAACGGGGTGCAGCCGGTGGCGATTGGGCAGTTGCCGCCCCACCTGGCTGCGCTCATGCAGACCAATCTCAACGTCCAGGGGCTGACGGTGGAAGCTGCGCTGACGCAGAAGCGTGAACACATCTATCATGCCGCCATGCTCGACCCCCACACCGCCGCCGAGTTGAGTCTGGAGCAGATCTGGAATCTGGTCGATGACCTAATCGCTGCGCATGGGGATATGCTGCCGGCGTATCGGTAAGAAGGGATTCAGTAGTAAAGACTTCAGTCTTTGATATGTGAAACGAAGACTAAAGTCTTTACTACCAATGAAAGCACGCTGTCGTTAATTGCTCTCCACTGGCATACGTCCTGGTTTACCAAGCAGACTGTACGCCCGTAACCGACCTAACTCTTGCTTCAAATCAGTAAATTTCTGTGCATCGATCCCAGTAGCTTGTTCGATTGTTTTCCAGTGGACACCGGCCTGTAACAGTTTTTCGATAGTTTCGATCTGCCCCTTTAGTTCGCCACGTAGTTCACCACGTAGTTCACCACGTAGTTCACCCTCGCGCAACAATTCTTCTGCATAAGTCATAATCTTCTCTCCTCGCTCCGTCGCAAACTGCTCCACCGTATCTACAAATTCGGTCACAGTTTCATGTGGTTGGGTCGCTAACAAGTAACGAACAAAGACGCGGACATAGTTAATACCATCGGTTTCCGGCATTTGCACTAACAAGCTTGCCGCCAGGACCAATGCTTCCTGAATCGGCTTATGATAGGCAGCAAACATCAGCAATTGCATTACCTGGGCGCGTAAGCCGCCGGCCACCTGTTGCGGATTCAAACCGGATTGATCGATCAGAATGTGCGAGAAGTGCGGCACAAAGCTCCAATTACGTGCGAACTCCGGCAACAGATCAGCCAGTTCGGTCGAATAATTTCAACTTTCTTCACCCTGGTAAAAGACCAGCGGGATCACGGGCGGCAAAGTTGTCAAGCCAGGCGCTTTGCAACGTTACTTCAACACATCGCGATTCACCACATCCGGCGGGGTTTCGCCACGGAAGAAGGCCAGCACCCTTTCCACCGCCATTACTTCGATCCGCTCGCGCCCTTCCACCGTGACACCAGCGGCGTGCGGCGTGACGATGATCAGCGGGTGATTGCGCAGGCGTGAATCGACCTTGAGCGGCTCCGGGTCAAAGACATCGAGACCGGCGCCGGCCAGTTTACCGCTGTCAATGGCTTCCAGTAGCGCATCTTCATCCACCAGTGGCCCGCGCGCCAGGTTGAGGACAAAGGCGCCATCTTTCATCTTGGCAATGCCGGCCCGGTTGATCAGGTGGCGCGTCTCCGGCGTGGCCGGCACATGGACGCTCAGGAAATCGGCCTGGGCGAGAACGCTATCCAGATCGGTCATGGTGACGCCCAACGCGGCGGCCTGTTCGGCGCTGACGTAGGGATCATAGGCGACGACCTTCATCAACAGCCCCTGGCTACAGATCTGCGCCACCCGCTTGCCGATGCGCCCCAAGCCCACCAGCCCCAGCGTGCGCCCCCGTACTTCGACGCCGATAATCGACCCCGTGCGCGGCCCCCACTTGCCGGCAGCCATGTTGGCGTCCCCCTGCTTGAGCCGTTTCGCCAGCGCCATCAACATGGCGACGGTATGTTCTGCTGTCGATTCAGTGGGGCCGTCAGGGGTGTTAGTGACGACAATACCGTGGGCCGTGGCGTCGGCCAGGTTGACATTGTCATAGCCAATGCCGGTGCGGGCGATCATGCGCAGATTGGGCAGGGTCGCCATCAGTGCGCTGTCATATTGCACCAACGACGAGGCCAGAATCGCCTGATAGGGCGCGCCGGCCTGTGGTTGCTGACTGGGCGGGTCGGAGACAGTAATCTGCACATGCGCTGGAATCTGCGCCAACGCGTTCGAGAGAAAAGGAGCTTCCACCCAGAGGTGGGTTAGGTCAGTGAGTGCCATGAGTTGTTCCTGTCTTGTTTGGCTGTTCGGCAAGAGTGATTCGTGTTGCGTGATTCGTGCCGAGAAAATTCACGCAGCACGAATCACGTAGCACGCAATGTGTATGCTATTGTAGCATAACCGGCGCCCTGTGTCACCTCATGCTGCCATTTGTGGGATCGGCGGTTGGGCAGTGTCGCTGGTGGTGATAATTGCCAGGTTGGGGTGACTGCGGAGTAATGTTACTGGGTAGTTGACATCTTCACCGTCCGCCGTGTCAGGGCTGCCGAAAAGGGCGATGCGCAAGACGGTGCGCTGCCAGACGCCGCCTTGACAGTAGAGACGGATGCGCCTGGCGGCCAGAATATCGGCCATGCCCAGGGTCACGGCCATTGGTGGCAGGGCGGCAAAGTTGCCGCTGGCCGCGCGACTGGCATTCATCACCACCGTCTCCGGCGCCAGTTGGACCAGGCGCGTTTGGCTGGCTTTGAACTCGGCTGGCGTCACGGTAAACCAACGACTGATGGGTGGTTCATTAAAGGCAATGTGACCGTGGATGCCGATGCCACCATAGCAGGTGTCGATACCGCCGACGCGGGCAATCTCCTCGCTGATGCAGTCGATTTGGCGTGGATCAGGGAACTGGAGTTGCGCCGTCGGGAGAGCCAAGTCAGGGGAAAGCCGGGCAAAAAGGGTGCGCTGGGCAAAACCGGCAAAGCTCAGTGGGTGGTCACGGCTCACCAGCCGGCCCTGCCAGTCGCAATATTCGTCCATAAAGAAGGCGTAAACATTGGCCCAAGTGATCCGTTCCTGATTACAAAATTCGGCCAGCAGCGGAAAGTAGCCCACCGGCCCCACCGGTAGAATCAGGCGCGTGGGACGACCAGCGCCATTGTTGGCGGCAATTTCATCGGCAATGCTCCGTGCAAAATGATGATTGAGCATCGCCACATCCGGCAACACGCTGACGGCAACCGGACTATGACTGGGTAGGGCTTCTGCCGGTAGTTGAAAAAATGCGGGCAAGGATACCATTCGTTCCCTCTTTTGATGAGATAGGGCTTACGCAACACACAGAAATCCGACTTTTGGCAAAAGTCGGATTTCTCTATAAGTATAGCATAAAGCGCCCATCAAACGATACACAATACACAGTCACGAAAATAGCATCGCTCATATTCTGAAACTAGACCCACGGCAACCCTGTTGTGGTATAATCTTGCTCGGTAGTCGATGCCATCCTGACAAAGTGAATGATAAAATTATGTGGCGACGTTGGTTTGACCGTTTACAACCCCTCTTTCTCTTATTGGCCGTTCTCTTTATTGCGGCGATTCTGCGCAATCAGTGGGACACCTTGCGCAGCTACGATTGGCGCCTCGACCCCCGTTGGTTGACCCTTTCGGCGCTACTCATGCTGGCGAGTTGGGTGGTGGAGGTCTATATCTGGTATCTGCTCATTTACTTGTTGGGCAGCCGGTTGGCCTATGGCGCGGCTTTTCGCATGTGGTTTTTGACGGCATTGGTGCGCTATATCCCCGGCAACGTCTGGCAACCGCTTTCGTTGACCCTCTACTGTCAACAGCGCCAGATTCGCCCGGAGGTGACGCTGGCGAGCATTGTTCTCTATCAGGTGATCGTTCTCCTGGCGACAGCGCCAATTGCCGCCTTCTATTTTCAATTCACCGGCAATTGGGGCGTCTTCACGGCGCTGGTTGGCGGTGCAGCCGAGTGGTTGATTTGGGCGGCGCTCTTGCCGGTGCTGATCTTCCTGCTCAAGCCGGGTTGGCTGATCGGCATCATGAACTGGCTCTTGCAGAAGATTGGCCGCTTTGCCATCGAAGCGCGGCTGACCAGTTCAGCCCTGTTGCTGCTCCTTGCCATTGCCATCTTTGACTGGGCGCTTTGGGGCGCTTCGTTTGCAACATTGACCCTCGCCCTGGGCCACTTTACCCAAATGCCACTGCCCCTCTTCCTCTTTCATCTTATTGCCGTTTACCCCATTGCCAGCGCGATTGGGCTACTCAGCGCCATTACCCCCAGCGGTTTGGGCGTGCGCGAAGGTGCGTTTTACCTGCTGCTGGCGCCAGTGGTGGGCGGTGGATTGATCACGGTGGCAGCGTTGGCCATGCGCTTGTGGACGATTGTGGGGGAAGTGGTGATGGCGTTGATCGCCTTTGTGGTTGAACGCCGCATCGGCCTGCCCATGACCACAACACAAGTCGAAATGACCCTCGAAAAATCAAGTTGACGCCATCCGCATGTCTGTTTTCCGTCGCCGTTCGCTTGATCTGCTCTGCTTACTCGCCCTCACGCTGCTGGCCTGGGGGTTGCGCCTTTATCGGCTGGACGCCCAGAGTCTCTGGTATGATGAAGGAGTCACGACGACTCTGGCCCAACGCAGCCTGGTTGACCTGACGACGTGGACAGCACGCGACATCCAACCGCCGCTCTACTATTATGTCGTCTGGGGCTGGGGACGGCTGGCAGGGTGGGGCGAGTGGAGTGTGCGCTTTGTCTCGGTCTGGTGGGGGGTGCTATCCGTCCCGCTGTTGGCTGTGCTGGCCCAGCGGCTGACCCGTTCGCGCGCAGCGGCGGTAACGGCGGCGGTGTTGGCCGCGTTGCATCCGTTGCTGGTCTACTATAGCCAGGAAGCGCGCATGTACACGATGTTGGTAGCGCTCGGTCTGCTGGCCGGCTATCTGCTGTTGCGCATCGATGACGGCGAGGCCCACTGGCCTACTTGGGTGGGTTATACGGCAACGGCAATCCTGGCCGTCTACACCCACTACTTCGCCTTCTTTTTGTTGCTGGCGTTGGGTATTGCCTTTCTCCTGAAACATTACCGTCAGATCTGGGTCTTCCTCAGCGCGCATCTGGCGATCCTCCTGATCTATCTGGCATGGAGTGGCGCCCTTTTCTACCAACTACGCGTGGATCGTAGCTATTGGCAGGGACAATTAAAAGTCTGGGAAGCGTTTCAGAGCGTCCTCTTGCGCTTTACACAAGGCGAAACCGTGCTGGAGCGCGACGCCGGCCCAACGTTGCTGCTCTATGGTGGGGTGACGCTCTTCCTTCTGGTTGCTTTGCTCTGGCAAGCCCGTTGGCAACCGACCTGGCGCCGCCCCTTGCGCTATGCACTCTGCTGGCTCCTCATCCCCCTGGTTGGCGTGCTGACCCTGGCAGCATTCATTCCCAAATTTAATGCCCGCTATGTTATGGTTGCCTTACCGGGGTTGCTTCTGCTCTGGAGCGGGGGTATCGGCGCGCTGTTCACGGCGGCCGAGTGGCCGACGGTGCGAGCATCGGCGTCACGCGTGATGGGTTGGGTAGCGGTCATTTTGCTGGTGGCCGGTTTTGGGGGTGCGAATCGCAACTGGTTTACTGATATGGCCTTTACCAAAGCCGAATGGCGACAATTGGCTGCCTATGTGCGTACACACAAGCAACCAAACGAAGCAGTCATCCTGGTCAGTGGTCATGCCTGGCCGGTCTGGGACTATTACGCGCCCGATCTGCCGGCCATTCGACTGCCCGATCTGGCGATTCTAGACGTTGATCAGGTGTTAAATTTTGCCGACGTTGGGGAGACGTTGCACAGAGCATTACAAGGGAAACAGGGCGCCTGGCTCGTCAACTGGCAGGATGAGGTGGTCGATCCCAATGGGGTAACGCCCAATCAACTCCTGGCCGCCGCGCAGGAAAAGCCGGTGGAGGCCGAGTTTTGGCAATTGCGGCTGCGCCACTTTGTAAAGCTGGATCCCGCTGCCATCCAGGCCACGCCATTGATGGACAAACGGTTGGCCGCCAACTTTGGCAATCAGATTGAGCTACGGGGCTATCGCGTTACACCGGAAGGCGACCTGTTGCTCTTCTGGCAATTGGGCAAGACGCCGTCCACGCCCCTGCCCGATCTGCAAATCCATCTCCAGACGGCGACTGCCGCCGGTTTTGCCTATGCCTTCCCCAGTGACCGCCGGCCCGCTGCCTACGATTTTCCGGTGATGCGTTGGCAGCCGGGACAGACGGTGATGGGTCGCATACCCGCCGCCGACTGGGCCGGACCGGGCGCGCTCCCCGGTCAATACAAGGTGCAACTGGGGGTCTATGATCCGGCGGGCGACCTGGCCGGGTTGGATCTGTTGGATGACAGAGGCAATCAACTGGGTAAATTTGCCACCCTGGCAGTAGATCTACCACAGACCACCCCCGCCGAACCACCAGCCGGAGCGATTGATGACACGGAAATTATTACCGGCGTGCGGCTGGCCTTTGGACTTGATGCCATCGCCGCCGAGCTGGGACAAAAGGCGCCCTTGCGTCTCGACTGGTTTTTGGAACAGAAGTTAACCCGCGCGCCAGCACTGACAGTACGTTGGCGGACAGCCAAGGGCGAACCAGTATTGGCAAGCGCGCCGCTCAGCATGACGGCGGTGGCGCCGATGACGGCTTGGCCGGTCGAACAGTGGCTGCGGCAGATCATCCCCCTCCAGCCGCCGGGAAACTTGCCGCCAGGGGAGTATCTGTTGGAGGTAGTGGGGGCTGGCCGCGAGAACCCGGCGCGGCGTGGGTTTACCATTCTGCCCAGCACGCGCAACTTTACGCCGCCGCCGGTAGCGTTAGTCACTGATACTGCCTTTGGGCAGCCAGCCGGCGCCATTGAGGCGACAAACGCAGAAATACGGCTACTCGGGTTGCAGCACCCTTTTTCGACCACAGCGCCAGTCAATGCCCCGATTACCCTGGCATTGGTCTGGCAAGCGGGGGCGACACCGCCGGCGGCCAACTATCGAGTGACCGTGCAACTCTTAGAAAGCGAAGGACCACCTGTCGCTCAGGTAGATGAATCTTTGCCGGGTGGCGCTGCCGCTTGGTTGCCTGGGCAGGTCGAGACGCAATCGTTGACCCTGCGCACACCAGCCACACCGGGTCGTTATCGGCTCATTCTGGCACTCTATCACCCGGAACAGGCGGGCTTTCCGCGGCTGGTGACGAATGAAGGGAATGATTTTGTCGCGTTGGGGATCATCACCGTGACGCCGTAAAAGAACACAACAACGGATTCGGGAAAGGAACAGATTGGTCACCAGACAAGCAATACGTCATCAAACAATAGCCGCCGTAAGGATAGTGAGCTTTGGCGCTTCCGTATTTTCGTCACTTCACCGTACATCCGTTGCTTCCCAAATTCGTTGTTGTACCCCGTGACAAATCCGCTCCTTTCCCGAATCTGTTGTAGCGTCGCTGCTACTTTTGACTTTCCCAAACGCTCTGCTAGACTGTAGCTATGCAAAACAATCATCATTTTCGTTCAACGACTCGGTTATGGCTGGGGCTTTTGCTTGTGTTACTCCTGCTACCCGCTTGTGGTCAGCTTGAGCCGGGGTGGGGAACGCTGCTCTACAATGTGACAGTAACGCCGGAAGCGATCACGCCGAATGCGGATGGCAATGCCGATGTGACCCAGATTTCCTACAGCTTGCGCCGCACGGCCAGCGTCAGTATCTACTTTACCAACAGCGCCGGTGACCGCTACTATTTTCGCCAGGAGCGCCGTCGTTCACCGGGGGACTACCGCGTGCTGTGGGGCGGGGCCACCGACGAAACCCGCACGGTTGACACCGGCTATGGCCCCCAGGAAATTCTGAGCCAGGTACTACCCGATGGCGTCTACCAGTGGACAATTACCGCCACCGATGATAATGGCGAGACCACTGAAGTGACCGGCTCGATCACCTTGGAGGACGGCGACACCCAAGTGCCCGAACTCCATAATTTTGCCGTGGTGCCGCAACTCTTCAAACCCAATCAGGACGGTCTGCGCGACGACTGGGTGAGCATCAGCTACTATCTCACCAAAAATGTTGAATCAGAGGTACTGTATGTCGTCGATCCCGCCAGACCAGCGCTCAAACGCTATATTGCTGCCACGCCTGGGCTGACTAAACCGAATGAAGAGGGCTATCGCGAATATCGCTACGAAGGGGATGTAGACAACAACGCCGAGCCGCCACCTGATGGCACCTACCAGATTGTGGGCGAGGCACGTGATCGCGCCGGCAATGCGGTGCGCGTGGTGCGAGAATTGACCATTGCCGAGGGGGGCAAGCCGCGAGCCGAAGTTAGTGGCGGGGAAATCGAGTGGTCGGCCGTTGCCGGTGGGCAACGCACACTGGAGAGCAACCGATTGGTGGTTTTAACATTGGGCGATCAGCTTTGCTTTGAAGCGTATGTCCGTAACGATGGCGTGACGCCTATTCGCACCGATGGACCGTGGCCGGGTCAAACATATAAATTCACAGAAAATCGTAATACCATCGCACTGCGTCACATGGAAGAGACCAAGAGCGCGGAACTGCCCAAAGGCGATGGCGCCTGGTTGCAACAGGCCGGCGTTTGGCGCTTTGGCATCAACTACGAAGCAGCCGGGTTAGATTTTCCTTTCCGCTGGGCTGTGGGGCGCCAGGAAGATCTGGAACGACGTGTGATCGATGGGCATGAGCAGTGGTATCTGTTACCAAAGAAAAGCGCTTTGGTCGAAGGTTGTATTGAATTCGACGAAGCGCCGCCGCTAAACACCAACATTTGGTGGGGCGGGTTGATTCACGAATCGGTCGCCGTTGTCAATAATAACATTGATCGCATTACCGTCCAGGTGGAGACACCGGCAGAGAAAAAGTAAGGTTGTCCCATGAGACTAGCCGTGATCATCCTAAGTTACAACACCCAAGCGCTCTTGCGCCAGGCGATCAGCAGTGTGCTGGCATCGGCCGCGTTGACGGCCAATCGGCTGGCCGTCGATGTGGTGGTGGTTGATAATGCCAGCCATGATGGCAGTGCAGCGATGGTGGCGGCAGAGTTTCCCCAGGTCTATCTGGTGGCGTCAGAGAAGAATTTGGGCTATACGGGGGGCAACAACCTGGGCATGGCGCGGCTGGGCTTTGATACGGCCGCGCGGCCCAATCTGCGCGATCTGACACCGGCGCGCTTTCTGATGAATCTGCCCGACTTTGTGCTGCTGCTCAATGCCGATGCCGAAGTGGTGGGCGATGCGCTCTGGCAGATGGCGAATTTTCTGGCGAATTACCCCAGCGCCGGTGCGTGTGGCGCTCATCTAACGTATGGGAACGGGGCTTTTCAACATGGGGCCTTTGCGCTGCCGACCTTTTTTCAGGTTGCGCTCGATTTCTTCCCGTTGACGGGCGTGCCGGGGGCGCACCGGCTACATAACAGTCTGCTCAACGGACGTTATCCGGCTTTCCTTTGGGAGGGGAAAGATCCCTTTCCCGTCGATTTTGTGCTGGGTGCGGCGTTGATGGTGCGGCGCGAGGTGATCCTCCAAGTGGGCGGGTTGGATGACGCCTTCTTTATGTATTGCGAGGAGATGGATTGGTGTCTGCGCATGGAAGAGGCGGGCTGGGGCGTTTTTGCTGTGCCAACAGCCCATGTAACCCACCACGAGGCGCAGAGCAGCAAGCAGGTGCGCTGGCCAGCTTATATTCAACTGTGGCGGAGTCGCTTTCGTTTCTATACGAAGCATGAACGGCTCTATTCACCCCAATATGTCGAGTGGGTGCGCCGGTTGGTGCGGGTAGGGTTGTGGCGACGGACGAGTCAGGCCCACCAACGCTTTGCTCGTGGCGAGATTACTGGAGAACAGTTGGCGGAAGAGTTGGCGGCCTATGCGCTGTTGAAGCGGTTGTAATTAGTAATTACCGTAGTAAAGACTTTAGTCTTTGTACCGGTGGGAGAAAGACTAAAGTCTTTACTACGGTACATCTCCAAAGACGGAAAGCAGTCAAGGTTAATGCGGCTGGTTGCGGTAATTTTGACAAAGAATGAAGCGCGCCATATTTCAGCGTGTATCGCTGCGGTGGCGCCGTGGGTGGAACAAGTGCTGGTTTGGGACGCGGTGAGTGAGGATGCGACGCCGGCATTAGCGCGCCAAGCAGGGGCGTTGGTGGTGCAGCGGCCGTGGGATAATTTTGCGGCGCAACGGCAGGCAGTGTTGGATACGGTGGCGGCAGAGTGGGTGCTGTTTATAGACGCTGATGAACGGGTGACGCCAGAATTAGGGCAAGAAGTGCAGCGAGTGATTGCCCAGGATGAGCAGAACGGGTATTGGGTGCCGCGGCGCAATTTTATTGTCGGCCATGAGATGCAGGGAGGTGGTTATTTTCCCGATTATCAGTTGCGGCTGCTACGGCGGGCAGCGGCGCGCTATGATGTTGGACGGGCGGTTCATGAATTGGTGGATGTCGGCGGGGCGGAAGGGTGGTTGCAAGCGCCGTTGATTCATATCAATTACGAGTCATGGTCGCAATTTCACCGTAAACAGCGCTTTTATGCCGCTTATGAGGCGCAGATTCTGCAAAAGCGGGGCATTCGGCCTCGTCCCCATAATTTTGTTTTGCAACCACTACGCGAATTTCGCCGTCGCTTAATCACCCTGGCCGGCTGGCGTGATGGCTGGCCGGGATTGCGCCTGGCGCTTTGGCTGGCCTGGTACTATGGCTTTATGCCGTATTGGCTGCTCCTGACTCGGTCGGTAGAGTGAAGTAGAATTTGCTGCCTTCCCCCAGTTTGCTCTCGACGCCAACTTTGCCCCCCAGGCGTTCGACAATACGGCGTACAATCGATAGGCCCAAACCGTGGCCGGTTTGATAATCGCTGGGCGTCAGTTTGGAGAGTGGCGTAAAGAGCTTCTCCGGTTGATCGATGCTAAAGCCGGCGCCGTTGTCCTTTACCCAGAAGCGCACCATCTTCCCGCTGATCATGTCACAACCCAGTTCCAGGCGGGGTGGGCGACCGCCATACTTCAGGCCGTTCGTCAAGTAGTTATACCAAACCTCTTCCAGCCATTGCCCATAGCCATAGACCGTTGGCCAACTGGTGGGTACAATTACCTCGGCGTTGTACTCTTTCACCATGAATTCAATGCGCCGGAGCGTTTCAGAAACGATAAAGCCCATGTCGATCTCGTCGATCTCCACCTCTTTGGTGCCGCGCACAACGGCCAATAGCAGCAACGCCTCAATAATGTGGCCCATCTTTTTGCCATGCTCAATGATGATGCCAAGGTATTGTTCCACCTCGGACTGCGGCATGGAAGGGAAGAGGTCACGCAGCATATCGGCAAAGCCAACGACTAACGTGAGCGGATTTTTAAGATCATGGGCGACAGTGTGGGCAAAGGCGTCCAGCTCTTCGTTACGCGCTTGTAGTTCATCGCGATGTTGACGGATGTCCTTCATCAGACGGGCGTTTTCAATGGCAATCGCTGCTGAGGCCGCCAACGTCTCGGCAATCACACTGTCGCTTTCGTCAAACGGGCCGTAACGTTTGTTAACCAACTCTAAGACGCCAATGGTCTTATTCTGTGATTGGAGTGGCACGGCCAATAGGGAATGGGTTTCAAAGCCGGTGCTATCGTCGACATCGCGGGTAAAGCGCGAATCAGTCTTGACATTGCCAGTGTGAACACTTTTCCCATGTTGGGCCACCCAGCCGGCGATGCCCTGTCCCGGCTTTAAGCGCAAAATGCTGTCGGGCGTAATATTTTGGCCGTGCGAGTAGATGCCAACACAAATCAACGAGTTGCCGTGCGTTTCGTCCCAAAGCCAAACCGAACTGCCCTCGGTGTCAAGCAATTCGCTGATAGTGCGTACCAGTTGTTGGATCACTTGCTCTAAATCAAGTGTGGAAGTAAGCAATTGCGCCACGCGATTTAAAAGGAGCAACCGGCGATTATTTTGCTGTAACTCTTCTAAGGTTTTATCGCGTTCGTGTTCCAACTTACGCTTATCCAACGTTTGTCGAACAACTGCGGGCAATAATTGTAAATATTCGTTATGTAGTCCCTTGACCACATAGTCGCTTGCCCCAAGCTTCATGGCCTCTACCGCCGTCTTTGTGTCGTTTTGCGCCGTGATCATAATAATTGGTGGCGTTGAACGGCGCGCCGTCAAGGTCTGTAGAATCTCCAAGCCGCTGCGGTCAGGAATATTTTGGTCTAGCGCAATCAGGTCATATTCATTGCGCTCCAACATCGCCAGTCCCTCAGAGCCGCTCTTTGCTAAATCGACAACATAGCCTTCTTGTTGTAACTTAATCTGAAAGAGACGCGCCGCGGTATGGTTATCTTCTACGTATAAAAGTCGTTGCGGCTCCACTGGCTGCTTCCTATCCGTTGTCATGATACCTTAAACTTCACAAAATTACAAAATGTTCAAGTAACCATCATCATTACATAAGAACAACGTTCATGCAAGATTGATGATTTCAAATAACGCTTATAACTGCTAATCCGATGGCTGTACGATCGCACTTGCCCCATCGACACGGGCAACCCGAATAAGATTTTGGGTCACCTGCTCAAAGGTATCGTCATGGCTAATGACAAAAAGCTGACGAAAGCCTCTAACATCTAAAATCTGCCGTGCCAATGAATCGCGCCGCGTCTCATCGAGATTAGTCGTCGGCTCGTCAAAGAAGGCGACATCAATATTACTCATTTCTCGTAAAAGCGCCAAACGGACCGCCAAGGCAGCGCTCATTTGCTCGCCGCCGGAAAGCTGAGCAAATTGCCGTTCCCGTCCATCTACCTCTAAAGTGATGCCATAATCTTCGCCCCAGCGCAGATGGCGGGTGTAATCTTGCATGAGATCGCTAAAAATTTGGGCGGCGCCATCACTGATCTGTTTGATCAACGCTTTGGTGATGTAAGGTCCCGCTTGTCGCAATAGACCGCGCAATGTCTCTAGCGTAGAGGCTTGCTCATCAGTTTGGGCGGCCTGTTGGCGCACGGTGTTCAGATTGACAGCTTGGCCTTGCAGTTCTACCAATTCCGCACGGGCGCGGCGTTGGTCGTTTTGCAACATGGTGATCTGCGTCTGTAAGCCGCCTTGTTGCTTGCGTAGCATCTGCTCGGCGCCAACCAACGTTGTGTAGCGCTCCTGGTCAAATTGGGTGCGCATGGTGGCGACAGCTTCTGTCTGCCGGTGCAAGGTTTGGGTAGCGCTCGCCTGTAGTTCTTGTAAACGGCTAACGTCTGCCATACGTTGGGGTAAGGTATCGGCAATCCGTTGGTGACTGAGAACAGCCTGATAGGCAGCAAGGTTTTCTTTTAAGGCGCTGCCGACGCGCGCTAGTTCGACGTCCAGATGTTGAAAAGCGCTCAACGCTTGTTGGGTAGTAGTCAGTTGTCCACGCAGTTGTTCGAGCGCTGTCATCACCTGACTTTGCTGTTGCATCAAGGTCGGCCGGCGTTGGGCAGTGGCCGTGGCAATGGCGCTGCGTTGACGTGGATCACCCAACGTAGCCAACCGGGCTTTCAGGCTCTCGACTTGGGCGGGGGCGGTTGCCAATGTTTCCACCTGTTGTTGACTGTTCACCAAAGCATCCTGCGCCGTCCTTACCTCTTGTTGCAGACGGCTTTGCTCTTCGGGACGGGGCAAACTCAGCAGGCGCTGTTGAATCGTCTTGGCCTCGGTTTGATGGGTTTGCAGTTGTTGTTCATCCAGCTTGATCTGCTGTTGTTGTGCTTTGTATTGAGCGCGTAAGCCGATCAAGCGTTCTTCATTGCGTTGCAAGAGTTGCTGGCGATGCGCTTCCGTGAGCGGCTGTTCACAGACAGGACATTGGGCCACCGCCACCTGTTGCAGTAGGGTGCTTTGCTCTTTGACCGCGTCCGCTTCCACCTTGTAACGGGCCAGGGCCTCTTTGTTGCCGTCAATGACGTTACGCAGCTTTTCAATTGTACTTTCTAGTTGTGTGCGTGTCGTTTCGATCTGGCCCGCTTCTGCTAACTGCATCTTCACAGCAGCAAGGCGCTCCTGCAGCCGTTGGTAGTCGGCCTGTTGACGCGCCAACAACGCACGCGCATCGGCCAATCGAGCGCTTTGTTGTTGAGCGGCAGTCAGTGCCGTCTCAAGTTCGATCTGTTCAGCCACCGCCGGCGCCAACGTTTGCACCAGATCCTCGGCAGTGGCAACGGCGACCAGTTCACGTGTCAAGGTTTGCTGTTCAGTTTCCTTGGCGCTCACCTGTTTTTCCAAGGCGGCAACTTGCCGTTCTTGTTGCTGGCGCGCCCGTTGTTCCGTTTCCAATTTCAGCTGGGTAGCCTGCATTTCCAGATAGAGCGCGTGGCCCGCTCGGTTGTTCTGGACAATTGTTTGCGCTCCCGTCGCCTCGGCATAGGCAGTTTCAGCGCTCTTCACCTGTTCGGTCAACACAGCCAATTGTTGAGTGGCCTGTTGCTGTTGTTGTTGTAGTTTTGTCACCTCTTGCTGAATGGCATCGAGCGCCGTCCGTTCTTTGGTGATGCTTTGCAACTCAATGGCGACTTGGGCGCTTTGGGTTTCGGCAGCGGCCAGATCCTGAGTGCGTTGGGCAATGGCGCTTTCCAACCCCGGCAGCGCTTCCAGGCGCGCCTCTAGCCGGGCCATCTCAACGGCCAAATCTTTCCGGCGATCCTTGAGTGTGTTTAGGGGCAGGAGCAACTTGTCAAACGCCTGCTTATATTCTTCTACTTGCAACAGGGGATCGAAGATCGCTTTGCGTTGTGCCGGCGTCTGCAAAAAGGCGGCAGTAAAGGTGCCTTGGGGCACGCCGACGGCATCGCTAAAGAGCCGGCTGAGATCAGCCATGGGATCGACCCCCATGTGGCGGCGCAAAAAGTCGCTGACATCGGCCTTGCCGTCACAGAGCTTGACACCCAGATCCGGGTCATAGACCGTATATTGATTGCTGGAACCACAGCGACGAGTAACCTGATAGTGCCGTTCATCCAGGTTGCTGATAAAGGTCACGATCACGGTGGCGCTTTTGGCGCCCTCGCGCACAAAATCACTATGTTTGTAACCATTGAGGGAATCGAAGAGAGCAAAGCCGATGGCTTCCAAAATGGTGCTTTTGCCGGCGCCGTTATGGCCGACAATGGCATTGACGCCATCGGTAAAGCCGATCCGGCTCTTATGATAACTTTTGGTGTTTTCTAGCTCAAGCGAAACAATGCGCATGCGGGTCTTCTCTGAAAGCCGGGTAGTCCTGAGTCCGTAGTCCGTAGTCGCGTAGTTTTTGATTGACTCTGGACTAAGGACTATACGACTGCGGACTGCGGTTGATTGATAGCCCGAAGCTGATGATCCAGTTCGGTCAGAATGGCGTTGGGATCGGCGCCGTTGAGCGCTAGTTGTTTCAGGGTCAAGGTCAGCCCGGCCCATTGCTCGCTTTGAGGGCGGTAGCGCACATCCCGTTCGAGCAAGTCGATCAACACTTTGCGCTCTAATTCGACACGGCTGAGGAGTTCGCTGCTCTCGACGGCCAGTTCGGGGGAGCGGGTAAAGTTTTTGACCAGGCCAACCAAGGGACTAAATGCTTCTTCCACCAGTTTTTCTAGTGCTTCGAGGTCAAGCGCTCTCCGTTCAAAGGGCAAGACGCCGCTCAATTGCAATTCGACCACTGGGCGTTGGCCTGACGCAACCTGACGCACACCGAGATCGCGCGCCTTGCGTTGCAAAAATTCTCGACAGTGCTCATAAAGTTCAGCCGGTGATTGGAGCAGGTCAGTCTTCATCGTAAAGCGATGAAAGGTGCGGCGCGGATTGGCGTGTAAGGTGGCGCTGTGCTTCAGATTGGCCTCTTCAGGGCAGGCCGTATCGATGTTGACCAGAAAATAGCCCCGCTCTTCCCAAACCGCCTCGGTGACGCTACAGCTTTCCGGGCTGCCGGGGTTGTAGATCCAATGGTCAAACGAGTAGGGTTTGTGGATATGACCGAGCGCCAGATAGTCCACATAGGGGCGTAAGACCGACCACTGCCGATGACTCAACCCACCCTGATCCGGCAAGACCCCTTCCACGCCGGCATGGGCCATGAAGATGGTATACTCGATGCTATCGTTGGGCTGTTGTTCCAACGCTTTGGCATAGCCTTCAATCGCCGTTGCCGTGCCGGCGCCGACATAACGCAAGCCATGCACCCGCAAACCGGGCAGAGGATTGAAGTAGGAGCCGTTGCGGTTGGTGTAGGGCGATAACTGGGCAAGGCCATTCTCATAGGGGGCGTCAAGCAGAATGATCAGATCGTGCAAAGCCAGAAACTTGAGCCAGCCCACCTGCTCACTGTAGAAGACCCGTTCATGGTTGCCTTCAATGGCAAGGCAGGGAATATTGCGCGCCTTGAGCTTTTCCAGGCCACGCATAGCTTGATTTAGGGTCAAGGCGTCAATCGAACGTTTCTCAAAAAGGTCGCCGGCCAGAATCACAAAATCGACCTGATTGCGAATCGCCTCATCCATAATATGAAAAAAGGCGCGACCAAAGTCGTTATAGCGTTCCCGGTGGTTATACTGCCACTTGCCCAGGTGACAATCGGCCAAATGTAAAAAGCGGGCTTGCATTACTCCCCTTCCCCAAGAAAGAGACTGAGTAACATGCTGACGATGCCAATGACAATGCCTCCCAACAATGCCGGCCAAAAGCCGTCAACCACCAGCCGGCCTCCACTTAGTGCGCTAGTGAGAAGGAGCATCAAGGCATTGACAATGAAGGTAAAGAGGCCCAGGGTAATAACATAGAAAGGACAGGTAAAAAAGTCAACAATTGGTTTGATCAGCGCGTTGATGACACCGAAGATGGCGGCCACAATCAGTAGACCGACAACGTCATTGGTGAGGAGAATGCCGGGTACAAAGTAACCGGCGACCCAAAGAGCAACGGCATTGATGACTAAGCGAATGAGTAAGTTTGTCATAGGGTAATGTCTCTAAATTGTACTACGAAGCCTGCTGCTAGCCGGTCCGTGACCGGCTAGCAGCTTGATAGGTACTCTAAATTTTGCGCCGCATGGTTAAGAGCGTTTGCTGCTCCTGAAAGCCGTAGCGTTGGGCGCATTCGATCGCTGCGGTATGGCTCACGCTAAGATTTAAGGTCACCGGCCAACGCGGGTACTCTTGTAACGTTGCTAGTGACCATTGCAGCAAGGTTTCTTCATGGTGGCCGTACAAGGCTGGCTGCACCCAAAGTTGTAACTGATGGGAACCCCGCCAACGCGCCGCAGTCAAGACCAGGGCAGCGTCAAAGCGCTGGGTTGTCTGAATACAGCGCCGGTAGATATGGTTACGCCCGACCGTCCGCCAGAACCACTCGCCGATCATCTGTTCAAAGGTGATCTGGTAGTCAGTGCGGCGGGGCGGGCGCCACCAGCGCATCTGGCCGTTCTGTTGGTTGCTCACCAATTCATAGAGCGCTTGCCATTGATCACTGGAAAAGGAGTGAAAGTGGCGTAGCTCCGGCGGCGGCGCCACCTTGGGCAGCCGCTTCAGCGTGAGATCAACACTTCCCCCCACCTCCTCAAAGTCGAGATGGTTATAGAGAGTGCGGGCGATAGTGTTCTGAGCATAGACCTGTAAGACCGCCCATTCGCCATGATTTTCGTCAATGTGCGCCAGCGCACGCGCCATCAACTGGCGTGAGATTCCCCGCCCGCGATAGGCCGGCGCCACGGCGACATTGGCGATTTGCCAACGGTTGCCGGTCGAATCCGCTTTTTGCACAGTGACATTGCCGACAACCTTGCCCGCTTCCACCCAGACAAAGCCGCCAAAGAGGTCATTGAATTCGCCGGTGCTGCGGTTGAGCAATTTGAGCAAGGCGCCGATATGGCTCATAATCCGCATTTCGCGCAGCGCCGCACTCCCACGCGGGTCGATCTCGTGGGCAAAGGCGTCAGCAATCAATTCAGCCACCGGGCGCAAGTCACAGCCAATATCAAAGGGACGAATCCCCGTTTCCAGGCGTTTATTGACGCGGGTTGTGGCGGCGGGAAAGGCGGTCATGTTGGGTTAGTCCAGAGTCCACAGTCCACAGTCCACAGTCTAGAGTCCAGTAGTGTACAGGTTTTGGACTACGGACTTTGGACTACGGACCTTGGACTTTATGCAGCGACCCGCACCAGGGCCGGACGCAACACACGATCTTTGTACTCATAACCGGTGCGTAGGGTCTGAATGATATGACCACTCTCGACCGTCTCGCTCGGTTCGCTGGAAACAGCTTCGTGACGATTGGGATCAAAGGGGCCGTCTTTGGCAATGACCTTGACGCCACGATCTTCTAATAATTGCATCAACTTCTTCTGGATTTGCCGTAGCCCGTCAAGCCAGGCGCCGCCCTGTTGCTCCACCTCGGCTGGCACATTTTGAAAGGCTAGATCCAGATCATCAATCACAGGCAACAGGCGATTAATCACCTGTGTACCGGCACGATCGATCTCATCGGCCAGTTGTTTTTCCTGGCGGCGCCGGCTGTTCTGAAATTCGGCAGCCGTGCGCTGTAGTTTATCCAACAGATCATCGGCCTTGGCCTGGGCGGCAGCCAGCTCGGTGCGCAACTGCTCGATAATCTCGGCGTCGCTGGGCGTCGCCGGGGCAGAAGCGCTTTCCGCAACGGTAACACCATCGGGGGCTGTGTTATCAGGGGCTGTGCCATTGGTGTAGGGAATGTTGTCGCCGGATTGCTCAACCACCGGCGCCGCGGTTGCTGTGTCGGTGGTGGTAGGATTGGTCGGCTGCTCATTGTACATTTCGTTGTTTTTCACTTCTGTCATAGCACTTACTCTAGATTATTTGATAAAACGACGAAGCCGCTGCTCGTAACCAGTCCGTGACTGGCGTCCAAATCGCCAGTCACGGACTGGTTACGAGCAGGGTAATCACGCTAATCGGCGTAAATATCTTCGACCATCTCGCTCATCAGGCCGGAAACAAAACGCACGGCGCTGATGGTGCGGCCATAAGGCATCCGCAACGGGCCAATGACCCCGACCACGCCCGTGGCGCGATCACTGACGCCATAGCGGCCAATAACCAAACTAATGTCTTGTAACTCGGCGTAGCGCCCTTCGCCGGCAATCATCACCTGGATGCCGGTGGCATTGTCGGGGTATTCACCCAACACCTGCTCCAGCAAGGTGCGCTGTTCAAAGACGCGAACAATTTTACGCACATGTTCGCCGCCGGCAAAATCGGGCGCTTCCAAAATCTGCACCAGTCCATCACGATAGATTTGGCCGCTGATGTGGTTGTCAATGCGTTCCATCACTTCGCTGATGAGCAAGGCGACCTGGCGGGCAAAGGGGGCCAACAGCACAGCCTTGCTGGTAATTGCTTCGGCATCGGCGCGAGCCAACTCCTCGTTCAACTCGTTGCTTGCCAGACTCAATTCGCGCTGCTCCATCGGCTGATCCAGGTCAAGCAACTGCTGTTTCACCGTGCCATCCTGCAAGACCAGGACCAGTAACACTTTCGTGTCGTGAATGCCCACTAGTTCCAGATGTTTGAAATGACTGCGGGCCGCGCGCGGCGCCGTTGCCAGTGCCGCGCTTTGCGAAGTGCGGGCCAGCACTGACGTACTGAGTCGCAGCCATTGATCCAGTTCCTGGCGCGCCTGCTGGAATTGGGAACGGATCGCCCGTCGTTCATCATGGGGCAATTCCGATTCGGTGAGCAGATGCTGCACAAAGTAGCGATAGCCGGCATCGGTCGGGATGCGCCCAGCGCTAGTGTGCGGATGGGTGAGTAACCCCTCTTCTTCTAAGAAAGCCAGGTCGTTGCGAATCGTGGCCGGACTCACGCCCAGATCGTAATTCTGCGCGATGGTGCCGCTGCCTACCGGCTGCGCGGTTTGCACATACTCTTGAATCACAATATTGAGAATGCGGCGACGCCGCTCGGCTAACTCATTCGTTACGCTCATAACCTCATTCAACTTGATTACACTACCATGACATTAACTATACCGATCATAACAGGAACGAACACCTGTGTCAATGTGACTGGTTACATTTTGGTAGATAGGTAAACAGGTAAACAGGTAAACAGGTAAACAGGTAAACAGGTAAACAGGTAGACAGGTAGATAGGTAGATAGGTAGATAGGTACACAAGGATTTATGACGTATCCACCTGTCTACCTACCATCCTAATACGCATTATGATTAATCCCCAAAATCCACTGAATTACCGTACGGATCAGGATTTTGAAATCTAGAGCAAGTGACCAGTTTTCAATATACCAGAGATCATATTTCGTGCGCTCGGCAATGGAGGTGTCGCCGCGTAAGCCGTTGACCTGCGCCCAGCCGGTGATGCCGGCCTTTTCGCGGTGGCGATCCATATAGCGCGGGATGCTCTGTCGAAATTGTTCTACGTAAACCGGTTGCTCCGGTCGCGGGCCGACAAGGCTCATGTCGCCGATTAAGACATTAACCAGTTGCGGCAGTTCATCCAGACTTGAACGGCGCAACATGGTTCCCAGCTTGGTGCGTCGCGGGTCATCCTCGACGGTCCAGCCCGGCCCTGCCGCCTCCGCGTCCTGGCGCATAGAGCGGAATTTGAGAATCTTAAAGGGGCGGGCATCCAGCCCCATCCGTTCTTGGGTGAAAAAGACCGGGCCGGGGCTATCGAGCTTGATCAAGATCGCCGTAATCAACATGACAGGGCTAACCGCGATCAGGGCAAGGGTGCTGAGGAGGACATCCATGCTGCGCTTGAGGGTGAGTTTCCAGCCTTGCAGGGCGACATCGCGAATGGTCAACAATGGCAACCCACCCAGATCACCAATGCCCACTTCACTCGCCATGATCTGAAAGACATCGGGGAAGACGCGAATGCCGACTTTTTCGCGTTCGCACAGACTGATGATATTAACGATATCCTGGTGATTGCTTTCCGGCAAACCGATGATCACTTCATCAATGATCTGTTGATCGATAATGCGCGGGATATCCAACAAGCCCCCTAACAACGGCGCTTCGGTGAGCGTCTGGGTGCGGTAATTTTTCTCGTGGTCGACAAAACCGATGACCTGATAGCCCAGTTGCGGGTTCTGGATGATCTTGCGGTAGACCATTTGACCAATTTCGCCACCGCCGATAATCAGCACCCGGTCGCCACCTACGCCACGCGCTTGCGCCTGCCATTGAACTTGGGCATGAAACGTACGCGCAACCGCCAGGAAGGTAACGGTGAGTATCGAGCCATACAAGAGTAACCAGCGGTGATAATCAAACCGGATGCTCAGTTCCAGGATCGCCACGGTAAGCAGGGAAGCAAAGAGCGTAAAAATGAAAATTTTGAAAAGCTCATCCAGGTGGCTGGTGGGTCGCCGCCGTTGGTACATACGCTGGACAAAAAAGCTGACGACCAGCACGATCGTCAGCACAGCCGGCAACAGCCAAGTCTCCTGCCAGAAGGGGCTAAGTTCGGCAACAGGATTATCCAAACTACGCCAAACCAGGCCATAAGCCAGGTAATAGGCCAGCCAAACGCTGCCAATATCCAACACAACCAGGGCAATGATAAAGAGAAACTGGGGGCGTTTCATCAAGGTGGGCCGTTTGACGCGGCTCGACACATACTCCTGATAAGCGGGTGCTTCGCTCAAGGTTTGTTGCATAGCTGCTCTATAATGTCAATAAACGCTCAAAGGTTATACTTCTGTCAATTTTAACACAAAGGGGACGCAATGGTCAAAGTAACCGGCAATTCTGTCTGATTCAACACCCGTTTAAGCAATTGTTCAGGCGCGCAGGTGGCAAGTGGCATAGACGCACCTGCACGCCTGCTACCTGCCACTTGCCGCACTAATCGCCGGCTCCACCATATGCAACGTTGTCAACTCCGGCAACTTGAGATAATGGGCCGCAGCTTGCACGACAGCGGCTTGTGGGATTAAGCCGATTAATTCGCTGCGATCCACGGTGACCCCTTCGCTCTGTGCGAATTGAACAATAGCATCAAAAACGGTATGAAGCGGTGTTTGGGTATAGTCTACCAGGTTCATACTGACTTGCGCCTGGCCATTGACCAGCAGACCGATGGCTTTCACGGCTGGAAAACCGCCGCTGCTGGCACGGATGGCTTTGCTAATGCGTTTAGCAATGGTAACATCATCGGTGTTCAAGAAAACATTATAGGCGATCAGAAATTGGCGGGCGCCGACAATCACCGCGCCGGCGGGACCAATCTGGGCCGGGCCATAGTCGGGGGTGCGCTGAGGCAGATGAATCTCTTGCAATAACTGTTCAAATTCCCCCCGGCGCACATCAGCCAGGTTGCGCCGTTCTGGTCGGGTGGCAGCGGCTTCGTAAAGATAGACCGGCAAGCCCAGCTCCGTACCAATGCGCTGGCCTAACTGCTGCGCCAGTTCAACACAATCGGCCAATGTGCAATTTTGGATCGGAATCAACGGCACGACATCAGCAGCACCTAAGCGTGGATGCACCCCTTGGTGGGTAAAGAGATCAATCGTTTGCGCTGCCTGCGCCACGGCGCGAAATACCCCTTCGACAACCGCCGACGGCGGGCCGGCGATGGTGATGACGCTTCGGTTATGATCCCAGTCGCTACTGGTATTTAACAGCAGTACGCCCGGCGCTTGGATCGCCTCAACCAGGGCACTGACAACTTCCGGTCGCCGTCCTTCGGAAAAATTGGGCGCCGATTCTATGATAATAGCTGATTCTGGTGTAAGATTCATGACGTTTGCCTGTTATTATAATACGCTCGCCATGCGAAATGGTGATAATTAGGCCAAAGTCCGTAATCGTTTAATCATGGGTCACTCGCATCTGCGGACTCTAGACTACGGACTACGATCATACGCCGACCGGAAAAACTTGGCAATCCAGCATAAGCAGAAAATCACATGACCATTCATTCTATCGAAAATGCACTCTTACCGACAGAGCAACAGCCGCAGCCAACCGTAGTGCCAGCCGCCGCTTGGGATCACTTTGTTGATACCCATCCGGCGGCCCATTTACTCCAAACCAGTGGCTGGGGACGCTTGAAGCAACCATTCGGCTGGCGTAACGAAGGGGTTGCCCTATTGGATGGCGCCGGGCAGGTGCAAGCCGGCGCCTTGCTCTTGCTACGCCGGGTTGCGGGGCTGACCATTGCTTATACACCCAAAGGACCGCTAACCAACTGGCAAGATCGGGCGCTGACCCAAGAATTACTGGCGGCAATGGTGGCCCAAAGTCGGCGGCTGGGCGCAACGGTTTTGAAGTTGGAACCGGAACTGGCCGACACGCCGGCCAATCGGGCGCTTCTTGCCAGCTATGGGTGTCAGCCCAGTCGCCAGACGATCCAACCGCGCAGCACCACGATGATCGACATTAGCGGCGCAGAAGAGGCAATTTTGGATGCCATGAAGAGCAAGTGGCGTTACAACATCCGCCTCGCCAAGCGCAAAGAGGTGACTGTGCGAGAGGCCACTGCCGGCGATCTGCCGGCCTTCAACGAATTGATGGGGGTTACAGGGGAACGGGATGGCTTTGCCGTTCACAGCGCCGCTTATTATGCCGCCGCCTATGAACTGCTTGTCCCCCACCATGCCGTTTTTCTGTTGGCCGAGTACGCTGGTCAACCGCTGGCTGCCATTGTCATCGCTGCTGTTGGCAAAACCGCTTGGTATCTCTGGGGCGCCAGCAGTGATCGGGAGCGCAATCGAATGCCCAATCATGCCTTGCAATGGGCCGGCATCCAGTGGGCGCGGCAACGGGGCGCCACTTGCTATGATTTCTGGGGCATCCCCGATGACATCGGCAAGGTGGCGCTGGGGGTTGCCAATGGCGACGGCAGTGGCACACCGGTCGATGATCTGCCGCTCGATCTAGAAGTCGTTCCTGCCGGCGAATTGTGGGGCGTCTACCGTTTCAAACAGGGCTTTGGCGGCAAGGTCGTGCGTTATGTCGGCGCGTGGGATCTGCCGATCCATCCGGTCGGTTACAAGGTTTATGATTTTGGGTTGATGGTACGGGAGAAGATTAGAGAGATTAAGAGATTAAGAGATGCTCGCCCTCTAGTCAACAAACCCGTAGCGGAAAACAACCTCTCCATCTCTCCATCTCTCCATCTCCATCCCATCCGCACTCAAAGTGAATGGCAAAAGACGCTGGCTGCCCTCCCCAATCCTCATGTTTTGCAAAGCTGGGAATGGGGCGCCATCAAGGGGCAGACCGAATGGGTGGCCGAACGCTTTGCCGTGCAGCGCGGGGACAAAACCAGCGCCGCGTTCCAGTTTTTGTGGCGACAACCGATCCCTGGCCTGCCGTTACGCATCGGCTATCTGCCCAAAGGGCCGGTGGTGGATTGGACTGATTTGGATCTGGTCGAAGCAACGCTGGCGAAAATCGAAGCCCATGCCCGCTGGCGAAAGTGCATCTTTGTCAAGATCGACCCCGATGTGCGCGAGGACACGACGCTTGGCCGCACGATTCTACATACGTTGGGACGGCGGGGTTGGTATTTTAGCGATGACCAGATTCAATTTAAGAATACAGCCTTCACAAACCTCAGCATTGGCGAAGAGGCCCTACTGGATGGGTTAAAGAGCAAGTGGCGCTATAATGTGCGTCTGGCGGAACGGCGCGGTATCCACATCCGGCAGGGAACCGCCGCCGACCTATCGGCCTTTTACCAGCTCTATGCCGAAACTGGTCAACGCGACGGGTTTCTCGTTCGTCCCTTTGCCTATTATCGCACTACCTGGGAAACCTTTCTCAACGCCCAAAAGGATCGCAATAACCCGGCCGGCGGCGTCCTATTGTTGGCCGAACACAACGAAGAGCAGGCGCCTGTAGCAGGTGTTTTTCTCTTCCGCTATGGACAACGCGCCTGGTATTTCTATGGCGCCAGCAGCGAGCGGCGCCGGCGTGACATGCCCAACTATTTGTTACAATGGTCGGCTTTGTGTTGGTCGTTGGCCCAGGGTTGCACGGTTTATGATTGGTGGGGCGCGCCGACCCAGCTTGCGGATGAGCAGGATCAGATGCAGGGCGTGTGGCAGTTCAAACAGGGCTTTGAAGCAGAATTTCAACCCCACATTGGGGCGTGGGATTTTCCGGTGATGCCGACGCTCTATCAAGCCTATCGCGAGGCGTTTCCGTTGGTATTGGATCTGTTGCGTAAAGCAGTGCGGAGATCATAGGGCAGACAAACTACAACGAATTGGGAAATAACGAATTGGTTGACGCGTGCCAATAGACTTTCGTTGTTTCCTCAATTCGTTACAATTTGGACAGATGAGAGTACGCTTAAGCAAGGTCAAACAAGTCCGCAACCGCAACCTGAAACCCGTTCATCACCTGCGAGACAGCCGTTTCAACCCGTCGAAAGGTGCCGATTAAGTGATAACGCTGATCAACCAGATTGTAGACGGCAACCGTTTCGTCCCAGGGGTTGATGATCCAATATTCCAGCACCCCGGCGTCCTCATATTAGCGATTCCCCTTGCCGTGGAAATTGGAATTTAATTTCATGCTGATCAATACCATTCGTGCCGTTGGATGCAACATCAATTTCCGTTGCGGTTCGTTCCAGGGTCAGTGTTGACACGATGACCTCCTCCTCGGTAGTAAAGACTTTAGTCTTCGTTATTCTACCACAGCATAGGCACGGACAGGAAACGTGCCAAAGTTTTTCACTTTAACCGGTGCGGCGTGAAACCGAAAGCCGCCAGCCGGCAGATGCTCCAGATTGGTCATGTGTTCAACAATCGGAATGTTGGCGCCCAACAAGGTGGTGTGGACGGGGCGCCGCCCGTCGCGAATGTCGTCGATGTTGTATGAATCAATACCGACCAATGCCGCGCCTTGGTCACGCAAGTAGATGGCGGCGTCTTCGGTGAGGTAAGTGTGACCCTCAAAATATTGGTCGGTGCGCCAGTGCCGCGACCAGCCCGTATGCACCAGCACCGCTTTGCCGGTCAGGTCAAGGCCATGAAAACAGCTTGCAGTAATGGCGCGGCCGACAGTCGCCACCCGCACCACCACCGCCGGCAAATTGACCAGCGATTCCAGCGGCAATTCGGCCAGGTCGATGCCTTCGGCGAAGCGGTGGAAGGGCGAATCAACATAGGTGCCGGTGTTGGCGACCATTTCGATCTTGCCAATGTGAAACTCTGTGCCTTCGGCGTAGAGCTTGCGCGACGCTTCCCGTGTCAAGAAGTCACAGATAATCGGCGCAGGCAAGCCCTTGTAGGTGATCATCCCCGCTTCGACCGTGTGGCTGAGGTCGATCAGTTGGGCTTTGATTTGTGCCATGAATTTGCTCCTATGCGCCCTTGACACGGGTCACAATTTCGCGCATGACGCGTTCAAAGTCAGGATCAGCCGCCTTGAATTCGGTGCCACTGATGACCAGTGGCGCGCCAAAGACCACAATCTCCGCACCCATCGCCAGGGTTTGAATCGCTTGATCAATGCTCAAGCCGCCGACCGCTTGGACCGGAATGGTGACGGCTTCCAAAATGGCCGGTAGATCATCCAACGGACTCAGCCCTTTGATCATGTTGCGCTCATCGAAACCAGTGTGGACAATGATATAATCGACGCCCATTGCCTCAGCTTCACGCGCACGGCCTGGTTTGTCCGGGCAGAGCATGACATCGCACATCACCTTGCCGCCATACTGTTTCGCCATCTTCACCTGTTCGATAATGCTGGCGTCGTGGGCCTGGCCCATGACCACCACCATGTTGGCGCCGGCTTTGAACATCATCTCCGCTTCCAACCCGGCGCCGTCCATCGTCTTTAGGTCGGCGACAATGGGGTGATTGGGGAAGGCTTTGCGCAAGGCCCGCACGCCATGTAGCCCCTCGGCCAAGATCAGCGGCGTGCCGGCCTCCAGCCAATCGACACCGGCGTTGACGGCCCCTTGGGCCAGCGCCAACGCTTCGTCGATGGTGGTGACATCGAGGGAGATTTGGATGATGGGTTGGGCAGGAGTCTTGTTTGGCATAAGTTGCACCTCTATAAATTTGTACTGGTCAGCGACCGGTGGACATGATTGTGTCGATAGCTACAGTTTACCGATATTCGAAGAGAGATGCAACATTCAATGACGTTTTATCTGTAGTACTGAGGCCCTAGCATTATGGCAATACGTTCTGGCGTCCATTTGTGCGAATAAAAGTTGACCAACCAAGGAATGACTTGTTCTTTGAGATGAGGAATCGATTGATGGACAAGTTCGCACTGATGATGATAGAGATAAGACGAATCATAATTGTAACAACGTGTACCACCGGACCCGTAGTCATCAATCAGCCAAACGACACACTTGACGTGATGGACAAGCGCTGTATTCAAACACATAACACATGGCTCTAAAGTCGTGTAAAGCGTTGTTGTCCAGCGATTCTGTAGGAAGAAGTCTTGATTTTGCAGAAAGATCATCATTTCGGCATGATAGATCAGACCAGGGTTCGTAAAGGCTTGATTATGATTTTGAGCCAGTACCTGCCCATCCTGACTGATGAGGACTGCGCCAATGGGTGCATGATCGTTGTGCGCCATCCTGTTGGTCGTGAGATAGGTCCAGCCGACCACGTTTCGTATACCCAGCGTCGTGCCGATGGCATAGCGATAGTGATCGACATCAGGGCTGTCCGTGTGCCATTGGGCGCTGATGGTGGTCAGCGTACCATTAAGGACAATCGATAGAGGCGCGCCAGCGGGGCGTTGGCATTGACAGTGCGTCCCACGCTGGCCTGGCCAGCGGTAAAAACGGGATCAGCAGCGCTGACACCAAGGGCCGACAAAGCCTGCTGTAGGTCAGCGTTGTTCGTACTCACCGCCGCATTGGCAGTTGTCACATCACGCTTTGCTGCCAAGCGGATCCCTGGGTTGAGTTTGACGATCACCTGCCCTGGCGCATAATCAAGCGGCGGCTCGCCAGGGGCGACGACTAGCGGCGCAACCGATGGCGAACTCTGCGCGGCGGTGGCTTGCAGCCACAACGTGAATATAACTCCCAAAAGCAGTACAGCGGCCCAAAACCAGCCCAGCCGCCGATGGGTGATAGCAGAGGTAAGCATAAAAGGACTCCTCCTGTGGCGTTCTCGTTAGTAAGCTTCTAGCGCAGGGCATAGGCGCGCTACACCTATCGTTCAACCACTGGCAAATAAAGTCTATGATTTTCAGCAACCCCAGGCGCCACCTGAAACGTGCGTGTCACCGGCGTCGCTGGATTGAAGCGATCATTGCCGGCTTGAGTGGCCTGAATGGTACAAAAGCCGGCGGCCAGCAAGGTCACAGTTTCGCCTTCGACAGTACAAACGGCTGGGGTTTGGGTGACAAAAGTGACGGTCAACCCGGAGGATGCGGTGGCAGTAAGCGTGAACGGTGCGTCCCCCAGCCGCATATCCGGCAGCGGATCGAAGGTGATCGCCTGATTGGTCAGCGTGGGGTTACGCACTACAAAGCTTTGCGCAAGGCTGCTCGCCGCGTTGTAGTTGTCATTGCCGGCAGCACCGGTGGCGCTCATGTGTTTGGGAATGCTGATCTGCACGACACCTGAACAACTACCAGCGGGTTCATTCACCTGACCATCCTTGGCTGTAAAACTGATGTAATAGTAACGGCCATTGCCGTTGCCGACCCGTTCGGCGCGCACTTGGGCGGTGGCTGTGCCAATACCCTGACCATCGGGACTAAGATCACTGTTCCCCGTACCGCTGGTCGGCTCATCTTGGCGGACGCTGGTGATAGCAATCGTAAGCGGATCCCCCTCCACATCGGTGACGCCATTGATATGGATCGTAGCGAACTGGTGGTTGGGCGGCCAAAGCGACGCCAAGTATGGCGTTGCGTAGAACGTCATAAACCCAGTCTTCACGGCTGCCGCCATACACTTTTTGCCAAACGATGTTGCCCAGTTCATCCACTTTGAAGAGCCAAACATCACTGCTGCCGAGGCCAAACGAAGAACCCTCGGCAGCCACCAGATAACCGCCACCGCTGGCTGGAATCAAACTCACAGCGTGTTCAAAACCGCCACTGCCAAAGGTCTTTTGCCAAATAAGCTTGCCGCCGCTATCTAATTTGAGGAGCCAACCATCGGCGCTACCAGCGCCAAAAGATTCAGTGTACCCGGCGACGACATAGCCGCCATCGTTGGCGGGGATAATGGCTCTGGCATAGTCTCTGGCGACCCCGCCATATCGCTTCTGCCAGGTAATTTCGCCGATGGCAGTGAGCTTGACCACCCAAATGTCATCTTACCCGGCACTGCCGGAATAGGTTGGCCCTGTCGCAATCATGCCGCCATCGGCGGTGGCAGTGATCGCGCTAAAAGAGTCAAAAGCCGCACCGTGATAGGTGCGATCCCAGGTGGGGACCGCAAGTTGGCCCAGCCCAACTTGCGGTGGGGCTGCCATACTGGGTAGGCTGTACATGATGATACAAGAGAACACGATCAGAAACAGACTACTTGCTTTATAATACAAATTTGTTTTTCGGCTCACAAGTATGCTCCTCAAAAGATAGCAAGAATATACCTTGAACTAGCGGTAAAGACTATAAAGCTACAAAGTCGGATTGGGTGTGTAAGCTATCTATATCGCAATAACACAAATAACTTTACATATAATTAATCATATACAATAGCGATTTCCTTCGCTACGGCCTATGCGAGCCAGGTAACCAAGTGGTTACACCTACCGCTCCACCAGTGGCAGAAAGAGCTTGATGCGGCTGCTGACCTGGTGACTCAGCAGCGCCGATGGGTTACCGGCGCCATCACGCACTTGGGCATAGAGGGTTTGCCCATCCTGAAGCGTAATGGCAATCTCTGCGGCGGTAAAGGGTTGCCAATTGGCATCAGCCAGATCAGGCTGCACGCCAAAGCGCATCTCCGGCACACCGCTGCCCCCCGCTTGGTCGGTCGCCGTAATAGTCAGCTTGCCGCGGATCGGTGTATGGGCGGCCCGTGCTGCGTCATGTTCATCCAGTGTAAAACGGATGTCCTGCACAACAGGTGGTTGCGCGTCATAAATGATGTCGTCGATGATGGCGCCGCTGCTGCAGAGTAGATTGGCCTGTTGATCGCGGAAGCGGGCAAAAATCAACAACGTTGCCACCTTTTGCGGCGGCTCGCTCAATGTCCATGCCAGGGTAGGGGCGTACGGTTGCCAGGTTGCACCGCCAAAACCGCCGTCATTGCTCAATTGCACCTCTGCCGCACCCGGCGCATGAGCATAAATCGTGATCTCCCGTTGGTTGGTATAGAGCCGGCCATCCCCAATGCTAACCGAGCAGACAGGGTTTGGCGCAACGGTGGCGGTGGGGGTGATGATAATGGTCGGTGTTGGTATTGGTGTTGGCGTCGCAGTAGCTACATCAGCGCCAACAACGATCCGATAAGTCCGACTATAGCCGCTAAAATAATTCTGACATCCACTGCAAAGCGAAGAAATGGTCCAGTAATAAATCCCTCTTCGAGAAAAAGTATACTGCCAGGTTGTCCCATTGAGTTTACCTGAATCACCGACACGAATGTTCGAATCGTTGTAAACGTAAATCAAATAATCAACAGGATAGGATAACATTTCCCAACGAAAGGTAACTATTTCACCTATCGCAAGAGTAATATCAGTCTGTGGGAATTGAATATTAGGAATGGCGGGTATGACAGGGTAACTGACCTTTGATGTGGCCGTTGCTGTCGGTGTCGCAGTCGGCAAAGTTTGACCATAGTAGAGATTTGCGGCACTCCAATCCATAATATCAACCAGCCCATCTAAGTCAATATCAGTTGAAAGCCAACCAGGACAGCCAGTCCTATAAAAATCAGCAATAATCCTCTTTAAATCATCATCATCTACATCCCCATCACCGTCTACATCGCCAATTAGATTGGACGGTGACGGCGGTGGTGGTGGGCATTGCGTTGACGTTGCGGTTGGTGTTGATGTCTGCGTAGGTTGTGGTGTAAACGTTGCCGTTGGGGTAGCGGTCGGTTGTGTACGAACCGAGAATAAACGGGTTTGCCAATTACTGCAACGAATATTTGAACAGGATTGGGCTAGGATTGTGTAGCTTCCAGCAGCCAGATTGGTGAGGGTCATTGTCCGACTAGTAGTACGGTTCACCTCAGCAACAACAATAACACCTAGTTTAACTTGCACTGTAAAATACATGCTCGTTGGATCATCGTTGTCTTTCCATGCAATTTGTAACGAATCACCTTGCCAATATTGGGCAGATTGTTCCGGCACTGTGAGTTCAGGTTGACGTGGCGGACAATCGTTTTCATGTGAAAATTTAATGCGTGTCGTGACCAAAGGCCAATCCCCATGATCACCGATATTATTTTCATCCCAGCCCCAACAAATGGAATCACCACGCTTGTTGGTCAGTTCGATGGAACAACCACTACATAGGTCAACCGAGTAGAATTTACGGAATTGATCGACATGTCCAAGATTTGCCGGATAATAGGTGCCTGGATTTCGTAACGTAAAGGTGAGATTTTGAAAATTAGGCTCTTCATAGAACTTTGCTTCATGTTTGGGGCCAGATGGGGTTGATGTCGGCTGAATCACAGGGCAATTCGTTTGTAAAGAAGCCCATTCAACGCGATTTCCCCATCCAATATCAGCCAGGTTTTGTACTGGCGACCGTAGACAAACAGTTGGTTCGCTCCCACTGTTATTTTCGCTCAATACGAGTACTTTACCCGAAGGCATCCAGGCAGATTTAGCATTACGGTTAGCACTGTCACTTGGATGACCGCTGGACCAATTCCATGGATTAACGCAGTTGGTATTGTCGAAAAGGTAGGCCACATTGCGATCCGGCGGCGGATTGGTGCAGGATTGGGGAATAGGGGTAGCTGTGGCTGGGCGCGGTGTATTAGTTGGAACTGATGTTACTGTAGGGGGATAGGGTGTTGCCGTAAAGCGCGGTGTTGGGGTCGCAGTAGGCGAGCGCACAGTTGCGGTGGGTTGAAGTGTTGGCGGATTAGGATTACAAGGACCGTTAGTTGAAGCGGCAGATACCCCTTCTGAACACTGATAGATAAGAGGAGGAGGTTGATCACAAATTTCAGTGTTGCTGATTTGAATCGCATTAATTCTGCCAAGTAACGGTTGCCATGTTCGGGGATATGCATATTGCTCAAGGTCGGAAATACTTATATACGTACATGTGACATTGGAATCTATCGAAAAATTGATATCATCTGAAATTTTTACATTCCATGCAGGAGGCACATAAATGCTTCTGAAATCACCAATAAGGTGCGAGCCTGGGGATGTATACGTTGCTACTATGTCAGTACATTGTGAGTCTCTAAATAAGATAACTCTGTCTGTAGGTCCCTCTATATCATCTGGACATCCCGGATTAGGAAAGATAGTATTAGTAGGTAGTCCATACGCCATACCGTCGTCATTAGGGTAAGGCTGACATGGAGCATAAGGGTTTCCAGATATCCAAGCCATTCCAAATAAATCGCGAATCCATACATGGGTGTCAGCAGCCGATGAATCTTCGACTTGGAAATGTAGGTGTGGGCTGTCAGATCGTCCAGTATTCCCTGAATACCCGATTGGCTGCCCCGAATATACATTAGCCCCGTCAGCAATGACAAATCCATTTTGAGCGCGTAAATGAGCGTAACGACTCACTTGCCCATCAGGATGCAGAATCTCAATGCTATTACCATATCCAGTGCTTGAAGACTTAAGGTGTGCGGTTCCTCCCCGCGCTGCATAAATCGGTGTACCTTCATCCATTGAAAAATCTAACGCCTCTGAATCACCACCGGTATGGGAGTAGGGACTACAGCCATTGCCATTAGGACCTTGCGATATGTCAAACGAGCCGACAAATGGGAGTCTGTATAGATAGCGGGCAGCGATGCCTGCATTAGAAAAAAATCTAGACGCATTAGTACCACCATCTATATATAAGTGCTGGACTAGGGGTTGCCGATAAGTATATTCTTTAATATACTGCAGAGAACGTAAGATTGCTGCAACATTGGGTTCATCAATAAAAGATGTTTGAGGAACAAAGATAAAAAAAATCTTCCCATCTCGATCGATTAGAAAACTTGTCATTGACTCATTTGTAGGGTTCGGATGAAGAGGCGAAAAATCCTGCCTAAGTATACGAAATCCATTAGGATGTGTTACATAGGCGCTATGAAGCAGCCTAGTATTAGATTCTCCATCATTGCTCCATGTTTGCAAATCCACGGAACTTGGTTTATCACTTAGATAAACACCAAATTCAATCTTGATTGACCTATCCCATGTCATGATTTGCGTGATATCGCCGGGGTTCTGTGATGGTATCGCGCTCCAATTTGATGGAAGATCTATCGAGAATCCATATAACTGATCTACATACACTGTAGTTAATTCACTCCTGGAGAGGTTTGTATTGCCTACTGTATTGATGATAGGGAGAAATATTGTGGTGTTTTCGCCTTGTGCTGAAGCACTTAGCGGGATAATACAGCAGATGATCAATATCATGCCAAGTATGCGTTTATTATTGATAATAAGCATAAAACTAGAGCCTCCAAGTTCCATACTGTAAAGCACAGCCAGATAAATAGTGGGAGTTCCGAAAATAAATCGGTAAAATCGTAGATGCGGTTTCCATACCGCATGTTCTCACTGTATAGTTCACTGCTCCCGCAACATAGCCGCAACTCGTTCCGCCGGCCACTTACGAGCATAGAAAGCGACCAATAGCGGCATAACTTGTGCATTGAGATGCGGAATTGGCTTATAGATCAGTTCACACTGACTTTGGCGTAAATAAGCCGAATCATCGTCATGACAGCGGGTGCCGCCGGACCAATAATCGTTTACCAGCCAAACGACGCGCCGCACATGATGGACAATGGCGGTACTCATACACATCAAACAGGGTTCCAACGTTGTATAAAGGGTCGTCGTCCAGCGCTGGTTGAGAAAGAGAGCTTGATTTTGCAGGAAAAGCATCATTTCGGCATGATAGAGCAAACCGCCATTGGTTACGGTCTGATTGTGATTGCGGGCCAGCACCTGCCCGTCAGGGCCAGTTAAGACCGCGCCGATGGGCGCATTGCCCGCTGCCCAGGCTTGCCGGGCTTCAGCAACGGCCAGGTTGAGAAAATATTCATCTTGTGCGCTACACTCCTCCATCGCACCATCAGTACACCAGAGCGCACCATCAGAAGACGCCGGCACGAAGTCAGACAGTTTGTGTTGTTCGGCAGCTACTTGCACAAATGGGATTACCACTCCTATACCCTCATTGCTTACCGGTATACTTCTTCATAATCGCCTGCACCGCAATCTCATAAGCTTCCGGGTTTAGCTCACGCAGAGCCGCCAGGGCTGCGACTTCTTTACCCAACTCGGTACCGGCCAAGTTATCGGCTAACATCTGGGTCATTTCCTGCTGTTCTTGTCGGTGAAATTCTTTCTGTGCGGCGCGAACCATTTTGACAATTTCCCCATTGTGACCTGTAAAAACACCTTCAAGACGCAGATAACCGACCTCCGGGTGTTCGATGGCGACAGCATCACGTAGGCTGGAATGCGATTGTATGGCAAGCTTGAGACCATCTAACGATTGGCATCGTATCCTCCCTAGCTTTGTACACGCTATCGAATCTTTGGAAATAAAATAGGCATCCCCTGGTCGAAACCACTGGGATGCCCTAAACCGACTACACCGGCACCGTCACTGTGCCGCTAATATAATCGTCAAAAACGCGACGCCCGTCGACCAGAATTTCCCCGCTGCCCGATGAGACATCAAAAGAAACCTCGCCCCGGCTGTTGGTCCGCCCGCGGGAATGCGTCCAACTGCCGCGCCAGCTAATATGCACCTCGGCGCCGGCAACGCCGTCACCAAAGCGATTGACAACTCGTACTGTAACCATGATTATCCTCCAAAGGTTTGTAACTTAATTATCCTGTGTAAACAGCGCTACTTCAATACAAGAGAGCGGTCGTAATTTACCCTGCCATCTCTATAAAGTCACCAAGTCACAACTTTCCGCAACCAATGTTACTCATCTTCAATGTCCCTATCCATTTATTGCACATCATGATGCTTGTAACTTTAGCTTACGCAGAATCGGACACGAATTGTTCGTAGGGTGCAAGATAATCATCAAGTACATCAAAATGGCGTAAAAGATAAAAAATGATCAGCAGATAACAGCTATAGATAAGCAAAGCAAAAAGAAGCCCATACAGATTGAACATCCAAATGGAACCAAAACAAACACCCAAGCTTACACCATATCCACACCCTGTGAAGAAGCGAATCGAGTTAATGCTCTCACGCCACCGCATAGTCTGGCTGAACCAGTCTAAGGTTGCCGGCAAGGGAAAAAGACCGAAATAGAGAAGCGCCTCCCCATAAGCAGTAACGTGTAGGTATTGAAAGAGGGTCAGTAAAAATGCAACGAGTAGCCCCAAGTATTGACCCAAGCAACGTGTACAGATAAAGATGCGATGTCCACCCAGAAAAATTTCCCAGGTGCGGTTTAGCTGACAAGGAGGATGGTGTGAGGTAATGAGGTAAAAAATTGATGGTGTGATTCGATTTCTATCTACCACCTTACAGTAAAACTTCATGCTTTAATCCCTCTTTTATCCTCGATCCGCTGGTTGATCGCGATCTTTGCTATCCTTGAACCGCCGCAATGATGCCGATAAAAGTAATAACCACAGCCCATAACAAAACTGCGCTCCCTATCGCATGACGCCAAACTGCTTTTGCTTCATCCAACAACGCGCTATCACCATGCGCTTGCGCCAACTGAACGGCTTGGCTTGCAAGCGATAGGGCAGGGATGATCATAAAAGCCGCAAGTAACCAACTCAGTACAATACCGATCAGAAAAAAAAGCGCGCCTGCGCCAAGAACATACCAAGTCCAGCGTATGAATTGACGCGCTGCTTCAATTTTTTGACGGATTGGCATTTGTGCAATCCGTTCCTTTTTAACAGTTTGATCCTCTTTCTTATCCAGTGTAATATATTGACCGATGACACTGCCAATCGACAGATCCCGCCCCGCTTTGAGGTCGCGTACAATCACTGCACCGGCTTTGGGCGAAGTAGTACGAACAATGCGAACTGCCCAACGACCATTGAGGTTTTGGCTGTCGATCATTTGTCGTTCACAAAGCCAGATAATTGTATTCAAGTCTTTTTGTGTGTGGCGGGATAATTCTTCTACCCAAAAATAACCGTCAGGCGGCAGTGCAACGCTTTCATCCACCATAGCGCTACTTTCCTGATTCACGCTGTTCAAGACCAGTAAGGTTGCCAATTTCGATATTATTTTCGCTGGTAATATTGGTCACGCTTACCTTGCCTTTGCGTACGTCAGAGCCAACTGCACCTTTGATATCACCAATTGTTACGTTGCCACCTCTGATAGAATCTACCTGGGCAATGCCTTCTTTATAGGTTTGTGTAGATTTTTGTCCACGCAAGCGACTACTGCCGAAGGGCGTTCGTATTTCACCTTCTACATACCATAATTTGTAGAGGGCAACGAGCAAGACGGTCGCAAGAATAAGTGCGACAACCACTACCCCTGTTGTATGATTCATGAGCGCTCTATCCTATCTCAACTCTGAAAAGCTGTTACTATTGCACATCGGGCAGTATGGTGACTTAGACCAATAGATCGGCAGATAACAGAGGCCGCATAAAAAGATAAAGACGATCCAGTTGAAATCTTTTTTAGGCGTTACGTTATTGCCACATACATTACACCGTTTAGGGGTAGAAGGAGTCGAAGCTTTGGTGATGGCAAACGCAATTCCTATAATTACAGCGAGTACCCCAACAACCACAAGAATTTCTACCGGTCCTGGTGTATTATTCATCGTTACCCCCTCTTCATGTCTTAGTTTTATACGCAAAACACTTTCCGTTTGATCAATGAGATTACCTCATATTGGCGCAACAGCAGGGGAATTGGGCTAGACATGCACTGTATCAGCAACTGACACAGGCACTGCTCCTGCTGCAAGCGTTGCCACCCTATGTCATCATAGGGAACTGCCAGGCAAGACAACCGTTCCTGTTCTGCCAACACCTCATCCAACCCGACCTCCGGTACGAGGGTTACGTCGTAAGCGCCTACCATTGGTTGACGCCGCCGCCCAACCAATTTGACCTGCCAGCCGATCTTGCGCAACTCAGCAACAACGGCGACAGTCAGCACTTCATCAAAGCCGTCGCCCCAGAGAACATAGGTGCAACCGCGCCCAGCTTTACGTTTTTGGGTCGGCAAACAGGTTGGCATGGCACAAATTCCTGTGAATCGTTTGGGCTGTAGTACAGTGAAGCGATGGCGCAATGGCGGATCGAACGTTTGCTTTCACTCTACACCCAATTGACCCAGTCACGCCTATCCATTCTCTATCCACTTTATGCCGTGTCTGCGCCGTAGGGTGACGAAAGCAATCGACGCCTATCCCCAAAGCGGCTGTTCCTATCCAAACTCTATCAACCGGCAATCCGTTTTTGGGGTTGAGTAACAATTTCGTTACCTTGCCCTTCCGCTATTCGTCATTACAAGATAGCTATAGTACAATAGTCGCAACCACTGCTGCCCACACCAGATCCTGACGACTCGACAATTTGTCTGCGGTTGACACATTCGAGAAAGCGTTATGCAAGCAGCAAACCAACCCATCTACACGACCGCACCAGCGGCGCCCCTCTACGAAGCGGTCCGACGCGCCTTACAGCTTTGGCATGAAGCCGGGGACGAGAACCCATTGGCGCATCTCGTGACCTTTCAACGGGCTGACGAACAAGGGAATATTCGCCACGCGCTCAATCATCGTTTGTTGTGCGCCCTGGAAGAGCTGGCGCGCCTACACAGCGAGGATGCCCACCTGTTGCGGCTGCGCTACCTGGACGACCTGACCGCCGAAGCAGTCGCTTACCGTCTGGGCATGTCCGCCCCCAATCTCCATAAGAAGCAGCGGAAAGCGCTCCAGAGCTTGAGTGACCTCATCTGGCGCCAAGAGCAAGCAGCCCGCACAGCGCAGGCCGCACGTTTTCTTGCGCGACTGGAAGCGCCTACCTATGACCGTCTCTTTGGCGTGGCGCCGCTTACCGATCAACTGCGCCATTTGTTGACGACCCCGACGCAACCGTGGTTGGTCTCTATCGAAGGCATGGGCGGCATTGGCAAAACTGCGCTGGCCGACGCTGTCATGCGTCAGGCGATCGCCCAACACGACTTTACCGGCTACGGCTGGGTCAGCGCCCGTCAACAGCGCTTTCAATTGAGCGGCGCCATCCACCCACTGCCAGAACCGACGCTGACGGCGGACCAGTTAATCGAACAGTTGGCCGATCAGTTGCTCACGACTACTGCCTCAGGGCTACGCCTACCGACGGTCGCCGGCGAGGCCACCCTAGCGCGCCTGACCGCGCATCTGAAACAGACGCCCCACCTGATTGTGATCGACAACTTGGAGACGGTGACGGATCTGGAAGCACTGTTGCCGACCTTACAACGGCTCATGAACCCGACCAAGTTTTTGCTTACCTCGCGCACAGGCATTTACAGCGAAACAGCCACCTACCCGTTTCCCATCCCCGAATTAAGCGAAGCCGACGCCCTGGCGCTGGTGCGGCACGAAGCCCAGTTACGCAATCAGGGCGAACTGGCCGCTGCGCCCACGACGGTATTACAGCCGATCTATGCCACCGTGGGCGGCAACCCGCTGGCGCTGCGCTTGATTGTGGGACAGACGCGTATCCATACGCTTGATCTCATTTTGGCCGATCTCAAAGCGGCGCGCGGACAGGCGGTGACAGAGCTATACAGCTATCTCTATCGCTACGCCTGGGATCATCTCGATGACCGCAGCCGGCGCGCCCTGATCGCCATGCCCTTTGCCCCATCCCAAGGCGCCACGCTGGACCATCTTGTCGGCGTCAGCCGCTTGCCGGCCACTGAATTGCGTGCGGCCTTACAACAATTGGTCACGCTCAATCTGGTCAACCATACCGGCGCATTGAGCGAAAGCCGCTACACGATTCACAGCCTGACCCGCACCTTTTTACTGGAACAGGTGGTGCAATGGATGCGCTAACAGCAAGTTTACCCACCGACTCCCCCGCGCGCACCGATTTTCCGGCCCTCTTTCGCGCCTATCTGCATAACAGTGTCGAAGAGGCGCTGCGGCAAGTGCGCACCCAGCCCCACTTGGTGCAAGAGAGGATGGCGCGTGAAACTGTGTTGCATATCCTGAGCTTTGCCCTGGAATCCCCCCCGGTTTACAACATGGTGCGCGAAATGGTGCAACGCCTGACCCCGCTCATGGAGCAGGCCGGCCTCTGGGAAAGCTGGCTGTTGCTCCTCCAGCGGGCCATTACACAAGCGCAAGGGCAACAGGATCAGCGGGCAGAAGCTGATTGGCGCTTCTGGTTGGGCCAGCTTCATCAAAACCGGAGCGAATTTGCCGCCGCGCAAACCCAGTGGGAAGCGGCGGTCAAGCTCTTTGCCGCGCTGGGCGATGCGCCCAATCAAGCCAAAACCCTCAACCGGCTCGCCTACCTGGCCCGCTTAGAGCGCCGCCATGCTGATGGCGAAACGTTGGTGACAGCCGCGCTACAATTGCTGCCGTCCGCAGCCCCCGAACGCTCCTTCAGTTATTTCGTTCAAGGCGTATTGGCCTTTGACAAAGCCGATTGGTCCAGCGCCGTGAGCTATCTACAAGCCTCCCTGACCTTGAGCGAGCAGCAGGGCGACAAAGTCACCATTGCCCGTCGCCTGCGCAATCTAGGGCCGGCGCTGCGCGCTATGGGCGGCTATGCCGAAGCAATTGCTTGTTACGAACGCGCCATTGCCCTCTTTGGCGAAGTCTACGATCCGGTCCAACAGGCGGTGACGCGTATGAACCTGGGCGTAGTCTATTTGATGACAGAACAGCCACCGTTGGCGCTGGCTTGTTTTAGCGCAGCCGAAGCGGTTTTGCGCGAGGCGCAAGATTATTGGCATCTTGCCATGCTTTATACCAACCAGGGGCTGGCCTATCGCCTGGACAGGCAATGGGCGCAAGCCAGATCCTGCTTTGAAACGGCGTTAGCGCTTTGGACACGGCTCGGCAGTATCGAGTCACAGGTCAATGCGCTGGATGAACTGGCCTGCACCTATCTGGCGCAAGGGGACGCCCCCGCGGCCCTCCTTGTATTGCAGCAGGGGTTTGACCGCTTGTCACAGATGGGGCAAGACCCGGCCTATGCAACCCATTATGAAAATTTAAGTCGTCATCGCCAAGCAGCCTGGCAAATGGCTGCACAAGCCGACACACTTCCGGTTGGCGGATGCACTGTTGCGGCTTTCCCGCCGACCAGAAACAACCAATGATCCGTGAGAATATAAGTTACTGCTCTCTGCGAGTCCGTGACTCGCCCAGCCTATTGCGAGTCACGGACTCGCAGAGAGCGCTGTCTCACGTCATATTTTCACACACCTAACCGCCAAAGCCTTCCTGTGGCCCTGCCAAGTGCATGAGTTCAGGATCAGCGCGTACCGATGGGGTTGTCGTCGGCGCCGGCATGGCCAAGGCGCCGACCAGCGCCGCAATCGTTACCAAGACAAGTAGCCAACGGCGACCAGTGGTGACGGACAAAAACCTTGCGTTCATATCAATGTACCTCCCCTTGGGATGGAAAGGCTCATTGAGTTAAAGGACCCTACTAGCAACCTCGCCACGACGGTGACAGCCGCTAGTTCACGCGTGATTCCTCGTTGAGCAAGATGGTTTACCCTGATCTAGACCTACACTATCAATAAAGCAACAACGACTGCCCTTTCCGCAAGCAATTTGGCCTGGCCAGCTTGTTCCAACAAAAAAGGGGGTGGTTCACGCTTGGGAACCACCCCCTTTACTCGATGCAGGCTGCTTATTCTCTTTGCAAGAGCGGCAGGTATAGCCGCGCGCTTTGTGGCGCTTCTACGCCCAGCACCTGAATCAGGCGATCCTCATTGGGACGCGGATCACCGAACTGTTGAGAAGGCAGCCCCTCATCTAAAAAGGTGCGCCACCCCCAGTTCGGGGTAATCCAGTAGAAAAGTTCATTTCCCACATAGCGGCGATAGGCGCCCGCTTCGGCGCGTTGGGAGTAGGGATAGTAGATGGCAAGGCCACGGCTCTGGCTAAGATCGACGGTGATCACTTCACCACGTTCGTGACTAAAGAAGGTGCGCACCTCTGCAGAGTGCCGTTCTGTTAAGATAAAAGGCTGGGTCTTGCTCAAGACTGTTGTTGCCGCCACCGCAATGGCTGGATCAGCGTGCGTGGTCAGCGCCGATGCCAGCCCCGGCAGATCAACAAAGCTATCGACCTCTTCGATCACAAAGTCACCGGCATCATAGCGTTGGACGCCTTTACGCAGTGTACGGAGTTCCTGCTGACGGGTTTCCATCTTCGCCGTATAGTTCACAAGCGCACTGCCAAGCTGGTCTACGGCTTGGGAAAGCGGCTCGAAGTGGGCCATATCAAAGACTGCAATCGTATAGGGTCGCTCATACTCCTCAACCAATTGAGCATAGGTCGTTGCGACTCGACCGGCAACCACAGATGGCGGATTCGGCGCCTGTCCCACCACTTGGCGGTAACGCTCATAGGCGAAGACCCCCCAACCGGTATTGGGTGACACAATCATATAATCAGCCCGCCCGTGAATGATCGACGCATCTTCCAACAGGCCAAAGGAACAGCCGTCAATCTGCAAAATGTCGAGCGGATTGCCTTGCTTACCGGCGTCGATGGCCTGGCGTAGCTCTTCGGGGGTTAAGTAGGCCAGCCCATCGGTCGCTGTCGTTAGATCTTCGCCAATGCCCAACACCCCATTGGCATGATCCAGAATCGCAAGATAGTAATGGCTTGCTGGCAGTTCGCGATAGCCCCAGCGCAAAAATGCCTCCAGGGTATCGGGATCATCCATGCGTAGTTCACCCTGATCATTGGGGCCGCTCCAATCACCCAGGGCATTGAGGATATAGCGCCTGGAATCGCCATTTTGCGGGCCATCGTATAAAATCCCCACCTGGACATTCCTTTGCGCCCCAGCATCTTTGAGCCGCGTTAACATCCCCTTTGGCCCCCACCCCAGATAGCTACCCAGGTTGTTGTCACCCACAGCATAGATGAGAATAGTCCAGCTCACCGGCGCCGGTTCGGCGTAGATCACCCTGACCGTATGGGGGTGCTGGGGCATGGTGACAATGACGTTGGCGGGAAGAGCGCCATTGTCATTGCCATTGTCATTGCCATTGTCAAGGGCATCATCGCCATTCCATGCAGCAATGGTCCAGCCGGTCGCCGGGGTAGCCCACACCGTAATCGCCGTTCCCGCCGTATAATGTCCGCTGTCACAGCCTGGCGAACGCGGAGGGTCAGCCACCAGTGGCGCGCCTTCGCCCTGATGGGCAAGAGATAACTGATAACAACGAACGGGAACAGGGGTGGAGGTGAATGTAGCGGTTGGCGTGGGCAATGGGGTAGCTGTTGGGGTTGATCGGGCGCGAACCGTGAAGGTACGCTGCTGCCACTCACTACAGTGCAAAGCGGAACAGGCTTGCCCTTGGATGGTGTAATTGCCGGCAGCGAGATCGGCGAGGCGCATGGTCCGCACTGTTGTCCGCTCTGCCTGAGCAATGAGGCTCTCCCCCAGTTTCACCGTGACGGTAAAATAACTGCTGGTCGGATCATCATTGTCACGCCAACTGACCTGGATGCTATCACCGGACCAGAATTGGGCGTTTTCCTCCGGCGCCGTGATTTGCACGGGGCGCGGCGGACACTCGTTTTGATAGGAAAATTTGATTTGGGTTGTCACCAGCGGCCAATCACCATGATCGCCAAGATTACTTTCATCCCAACCCCAACATCTGGAATCGCCGCGGATATTGGTCAATACAATTGAGCAACCGCTACAGAGATCAACCGAAGAAAACTGATGAAATTGATCCACATGATTCAGATCACTATGATCATAGATGCCGGGGCTGTCCAGTGTAAAGGTGAGCTTGGTAAAATTGGGCTCCTCATAAAACCGCGCCGGATGTTGCGGCCCCGCCGGCGTTGCCGTTGGGGGAGTGACCGGACATTCATCCAACAAGGCAGCCCACTCGACCCGATCGCTCCACCCAATCGCGGCCAGATCCGGCACCGGTGAGTAGAGGCAGATCGTCGGTGCGCTGCCATCATTCTGTCCACTCAGCAACAAAACCTTGCCCGGTGGTAGCCAGGCGGATTTGGCATTACGGTTGGCGCCACCACTGGGATGACCGCTAAACCAATTCCACGGATTAACGCAGTCAACGTTGTCAAAGAGATAGGCCACGCTGCGATCCGGCGGCGGATTCTCACACGATTGGGTATCCGCAACGGTTTGCTCGCCCCGTTGCGTAGAGTGGTCTGCGTAACCAGTGGACAAAAGCGAAGTCTGCCCCATCATCCACAGAACCAGGATCGGCAATAGCACTGTTGTCAACCGTAATGAGTGGCGTCGGGGAAATGATTTACACATGATATACTCCTATGACATTTTTTAATGGCGGTATAGCACCGATTGTCAATAGACCGCAATGCTGTCGAGCCTGACATCGGACTCTGGACTTAGGACTGCGGACGACTGATTGTATCTATCGAGGATTGGCTGCATTGGGCATACCGCCGCAAATTCAACGAACGATGAACGGTAGGTAAAGGGACGATGATGTGGCGCCGCTATCGAGCGGTGCTAAGAGCAGCTTACTGTCGGTCTGCGGTGGTTGATAACCGGGCGGCAGTGGCGGCAGCTCGTCGGGCAAAATGAAATGGGTCCAGCCCCACTGTACGGTCAGCGGAAAAAGTTGATGCGTGCTGTACGCCAGGTTGGCACTACCCGCCAGGGCGTAACCGGTTGGCGGATAGAAGATGCCCAGGCCATGATGATTAGGATAATCCAGGCGCACAGTGTTGCCGTTCAAGCGCAAGTCGCCGTTGGTTGCTTCGGCCCAAACCACAAAGTTCTGCGCTTTCTCCCGTACCTGAAGGGCAGCATCCAGAATCGCGCCGTTCGTGCGTGTGGCGATCGAGGTTGCGGCCAGGTGCAACAAATCAACGTAAGCATCCTCGGCATCCAATTGATAGGTGCTTTGCCCACCGGAATCATAAAGCTGAAGTTGCCGGCGAATTTGCGCCACCTGTGCTTGATTGTCGGCAGATTGGCCGGCATAGGCGGTCAGCGCGGCGCCAAGCTGATCGACTGCGGCGGCCACCGGCGCAAAATAGGCCATGTCCCACACGGCAACGGTTGTCGGCAAGCGAGCGGCCTGCCCCTGGGCCGTGTAGGCTTGCGCCACGGCTGTCGCATAGGTGCGCGGGCTTTGGGCGGCGCCGGCGAGTTGCCGATACGTGGGATAACTGTACCCCCCGGCACGCGTACCAGGCGAGGCAATGACATAGTGCGCCAGACCATAAACGGAAGCAGCATTTTCCAGCAAGCCGAAGGAACTGCCGTCGAGGTAGAGCAGATCGATCTGCCGCGTACCGCCACCAGCGCCGATCTCCAGGGCCGTGCGCAAAGCCGCCGGCGTCAACACGCTGCCATCCGTGTGCATTGGCGTTCGTTGGGTTGCCGGATCAACATCGGCGCCAAAGCCAACCAGTGCGTTGGCGGGGCCGATCAGAAATAGCGCCAGGTAATCGTTGGGCAAGGCCCGTTGGCCCCAGCGAATAAACTGGCCCAATGTTTCGGCGTGGCCCATATTGACCTCAGCGCTGTTCACTTGAATGGCGGTCAGCGGCAGCGTCCGCCATTCCCCTTGCGCTGATAAGTGGTAGATGCGCGAATCACCCGGCTGTGGCCCGTCTACGAGGAGTGCGATCTCAACACCGGCTTGCGGGCCGGCTGCTTGCAACTGTTGGATAAGTGCGGCGATGGTTGATGCGCCGGCGCCGGTAAGACCCCAGGCGTTATCGGCGCTGAGATAGAGTAAGAGCGTCCACTTCGGTTGAAACAGATCCAATGCACCGGTTTGCGCACTGCGCACCCAAAGTTTACGTTTGACTGCGAGCGACCAATTTCCTTCATCATCCTGCACAGTGAAGGAGAGTGTTTGCAAGCCAAGCGGCAATTGTTCGGCGGCAATGGTAAGCTGACGCTGGTTGCTCAGGAGTACATCGCCGTGCGTCCAGCGATAGCCGACAATAACATCGGTTGCATCGCCATCACTGCCATCACCCAAGAGAGTTGCATGGTCGCGCCCTTGACGAAGATCGAGGTGATCGGCATAGCGAATCGTGGCAATCGGCATGGCATCACTGGGCGCCTGTTGAACGATATAATGTGCGATCCCGTCGCCCGCGTCATTGCCGCCGGCAAGCTCGCCAAAGAGAATCATGGTTTCGGTCGTCCCTTCCGCATACATGGTCGCCCGTTGGTAAGGCATTAGCGGCGGTACGGCAACGCGCGGACGCCAACGAACGCCATCCCATGCCCAAGTATCGCGCAAGACACCGGCAGCGGCGCCACCGACAATCAATAAGGAGCGGGTGGGGGAATGGTAGGCAGCCGCATGACCATACCGGCCAAGCGGGCGCACGGCAGATGCGATTTCCTGCCACCGTTCACCATCCCACTGCCAGAAATCATCCAAGATCTGCCCTTCGGCGTGTCCGCCAAAGAGATAGAGGAGACCGGTCTCCTCGTTGTAGGTTAGTGTTGCCATCTTGCGCGGCGGCGGGGCAGTGGCAGGATGCTGTTCAAGCCACTGTCCCTCTTTGAAGAGCCAGGTGTCACCAAAAGTTTCGGTGGTTGTGCCGCCGCCAAAGAGGAGCCAATGCTGGCGGGTTTCATCGTAGGTCAGCGCGTACCAAGCCCGCGGGGCGGGTGCGGTTGGTGTTATCGCGGTTGTCAATCCCAGGCTGACCGGTTCTGAAACAACCTGGCGCCACTGGTCAGCGTGCCAGAGCCAGGTGTCTGCCAGAAAGGTCTCCCCCTTGCCCAGGCCACCAAAGAGGAGCAGCGTATTGTCGGTTCTGCGTGGCGCTAAGCGATGGCCTGTACGCGCCGGCGGCGCTGGGTTTGGGGTTAATTTTACCCAGCCGTCACGACGCCAGCGGTAGGTGTCCGCCACAGGTGCACCTAGCCCTGTACCATTCAGCGAGCCGCCAAAGATCAAATATTGCTCTCCTCCTTCCGGTGCAATCGCATAGCCGGCCCTTTGTAGAAAAGGGGGAGCCGGCGTTGTGGGATCAGCAATGATCGGCTGCCAGCTTGAATCGGGGGCAAGAACAGGCAGCACAAGATCAACTTGTTGACCGCCACTCGCCGCGGTAAAGGTTTTGGTTGTCGAAAGTTCACCATACGTTGCCGTGACGGTGACGATACTTCCCGGTCGCACCAACAACGGCGCGTTATCCAGTTGAATTCTATAGTGGGGATTAGCAACATCATCCTGTTGGCTGGTTACAGCAGTGCGTGTCTTCTCATTGCTGCTAACGGTGATCGTAGCCCCTGCCACTGGCGCCCCATCGGCATAAACATAACCGCTGACACAGCAGACCGGATTTTCATAAGAAACGGGCGTCCCAAAATCGCCACAGCCACCGGGCAAAGGTGGCGGCGCCTCTTCTGATTGATACGGCTGGCGGGCATCCGCACGGTCGGCAATGGCGTTGTGTTGGGTGACTGGGCAAAACAGCATGAAACTGAGCAACAGGAACAAGATAGCAAGCCGAAGGTAGCACATCATTTCACCTCTCGTATATGATCAGTCGTATATGATCAGTCGTACATGATCGGATTGTACATGATCAGCAGTCTGCCGCCGTGTAGCCGCGTTGTCGTTTGGGCGGTCGATTAGGTTTCTGGCCGTGTTGTGGTCGATTGACGATCCTTTGCGTATGGTACAGGTTGGTCAAGCTCTCGGCTTAATGGTTGAAAAGCCGCCCAGTAATAGGGATGTTGATACCCGGCGTGATAGACGGTTTGTTGTGCGCCCCGTAAGGCATGGGGAATCGACAGGCCCGCACGGAGTCCTTGATAGAATTGTTGCATCAAAAGTTGGGTGGCCTGATCATCGACTTGCCAAAGGGTGGCGACCGTGCTTTGGGCGCCGGCGCTGAGAAAGGCGCCGGCCAAAGCCAGCAAGACGCCCCCCTGCTCAGGCACCGTACTGGTTTCACAGGCGCTCAACGTCACCAGCCGTGTCCCCCGCAAATTCAAGTGGAGTACATCGACCAACAGATAGTCACCATCGGCAAAGTGCAAACGCGAAAAGAGTGGTTCACGCCGATTAACCGCGCCATGGACAGCCAGATGGAGATAATGCGGTGGAGACGCCCAAGCAAAGGCGGTGGTGGTGGCCGTCGGCTCCAGGGCTGCGGTTGGATAGATTTGTGCAATCGCCTGTAGTTCCGCCTCAACAAATTGGAGCGGTGGTTCGCCACAATGGCCCAGCAGCAGCATATCAGTCGTGCCAACCGTGTGCGCATCGGCATGGGCGACGGTCGGCGGAGTTGCCATAACGCTGACCGAAGGCAGTAAACAGAGCGTTTGCGTCTGCCCCAAATAAGCTGTCCCATCCCAAAGCGCACTCCAAGGCAGCTCGAACAAGTAATCATGGGGCGCCAGATAGATTACTTCGGCCTGCTGCACTGCTGCGGTTAACGGTTGCCAGAGCAGGGCATGGAGTTGTTGCAATAGTGACATTATTGTCGCCTGCTGACCGGCAGCGGTCTGCCCACGGAGCGCAACTGGGCAGCGCTGCATAGTCGCCAACAGCAGCCCCAACGCAGACAAAAGCGGCTGCACCACCGCATGGGCGCCTAGCGCAATCCACTGGGGCGGTTGTTGTGCGTCAATGACACAAGCCCAGATCCTTTCGGCGCCACAGAGAAATTCAATCGCCACAGCCTCAGCCGGCAACCGCCAAAGCAGTGTAGCAACCTCAGGCAAGTCAGCCGTAATGGTTGGCGGTTCAGCCGCAAGTCGCGTACGAGCCGCTGCCGCCAGGGCTTGTTGACTCTGCCCAATCTTCGTCTTGCATAACGCAATAAAGTCCGGTTCAACGGCTTCGCGCAATTCATCTTGCCAGAAATCAAGCTCAGCACGCGCCTGCTGCCAATCTGGTAAGGGTTGGGGATCCATGCGCTTGCGCCCCACTTCTGCCCAGATGGCGCCTTTGGCCGCCAGCAAAGTCTGTAATGCGGCCAGCGGTTGCCCAACCGCCAGTTGGGTTTCAGCCAAGCGGCTGTATAAGTGAGTGTGACCGGTGAGCAGATTGGCTTTTAATTCTTCAAAAGAAATGGCTTGTTGCAGTCGATTGACGATTTGAACAGCTTTTTGTAAAGGCGCAATCGCCTCAGCCGGCGGCAGACAAGCCGCCCATAGTTCATAGCAGTGCTGTTCTACATGGGGTATGCCTAATTTGTACGCACGTTCGGCTACGTGGGCAAAGTGGCAGACAGCTTGCAATGGCTGTAGCGCGGCGGAAAGCTCGGCGGCGATGATTTCCACTTCCAAGGCTTCTTGCTCGGCGCCCAGGTCAAGCAACGCAGATGCCGCGTGTGTCACTTGTGCATACGCTTGCACTAAAGTACTGGTGTCCGGCAGCAAGCGATAATGCACCTGATAGGCGCGCCATACATGTTGTAGCAGTGGCGGCGTGTGGGGTAACAGCGGTTGCGCTGCCAACAGTTCCAGTTTGGCTTGTCGCGGCTCCCGAAGCAACAGAGAAAGGCGCACGGCCAGCAAGCGCGCTTCAACACTTTCCGTGGGGATGTCAGCTTGGGCAAAGGCGTCGGCGGCATACCTGGCCGCCTGCCGCGCCAAATGCAACATTTTAAGGCGCGTGTATAAATGCGCCTCTTCAATGGCAGCAGTAGCTAAATCAATCTGAATGTCAGCCGCTTGAAACCGCTGTTGTGCGCGCTGCGCCCACTGTAACCCCACAACTAACTGCCCCAGTGCGCCGTGCAAGCGAGCTAGATGAATCGCCGCCCGTCCGGCAATCCAGCCGGCAGCTTGTTCATCGGCCAGGAGAAAGGCTTGCTGTAGGCAGACTTGGGCGGTAGCAAAATCAGCGAGATGGAGCAAGGCGCGCCCTTGATTAACCAGCGCCTGCGCTTCCTGCCATAGGTAAATTGACCGGCGCTCAGGATAATGGTTGAGCAAGCGTTGCGCCAGTTGGATCGCCTGCGCAGCACTGGCAACCGCCGATTGGTAGTTGCCTTGTTGACACTGAATGTAGCTGAGGTTAATGTAGATGACCGGCCAATCGCGATAGGTGTCATGGGTAGACAGCAAAGACGCGGCAGCCTTGATGCTCTTTTCTGCTTCTGACAAGCGTCCCAGCAAATTCAACTGACTGGCAATGCCAATCAGAATCCGGCCCTGGTTTTCGGCATCGCCACTTTCTTGGAAAAAGGCGAGGGCGGCTTGGGCATGGTCAAGCGCCTGCTGTACATGGCGGTTGGCATGGAACATGCCGGCGCACCAATGGGCTTGGGCGCGATCGGCCGCCGCTTGGGTATGATTGGCAATCAACCAGGCCAGCGTAACGGCCCGTTCGGCAGCCGGCAAATCAGCATTTTTGATAGCACGCTGAATATACTGTTTTGCTTGATCAAATAAGTCAGCGCTGTGGCCTGCAACTTGCCACTCCGTCACGCTTTGCAGAACAGCAGAATGATTTGTGGTAGAAAACGGTGATATTGCGTTGTGTTGCGCAAGTAGCTGCTCGAAGGATAGGTTCGCCACGCATTTTCCTTTACCGGTCTGTTGCTGTTGACTGAAGACGAACACCATCGACCTGGACAATGGCGGTGGTCAGATGAATGCCAAGCGCATAGCTGCCCGCCGGCAGATCGGCCATCCGGAAGAATCCCATAGCATTGGTCACCGCGGTTGTGATCGTAGCCGGACCGCTATGTAAGGCTACCGTAACCTGATTCACGGGCACAAAGTTTTGGGTGAGATAGCCCTCTACAGCCCAACGGCCATCCAACGGCGGTGTTATCCGCAGCGTCACCTGTAATTGAATATCGACGACCTGAAACATGGCTGTGCTTTCATCATCATCCACCGAACGCACTCCTGTAAGACCAACCAACGGCGCAGCCAGCAAGAGGGGAAGCCGCCAACCGGGGCGCGCCACCACAGCATCAGCCGCAATATCTTGTTCAATGGCGGTCATTTCACGTTGGCCGCGCACGCTGTTACGCACATAAGCTGCCACCCGCAACTGTTGAAGCGGGGATGCTTGACCGAGAGCGACATCGATCAACTCTTGGAAATCAGGCTGATCCAAACCGCCGATGAGGTAGGTCAGCATTCCCAACGCTTGCGCCAATTCCTGCATTTCCTGGCGTAAAGCCGGCGAGCGGGCGAGGGCCGCCGCTAAAACCGGATTTGGTTCACCATGTAGATACGCTATGCGTTCGCCTTCCTGAAACTGTTCAGTTGCCATATGTTTTTATTTCCCCGTGTTGGTCTTGCAACCAACCCGCTGTTTAAATAAAGCGATGTTGCGACAATTTTCCGCAACCAATTGCTTCAGCTATAAAAGTCATGCAGCAGCCGTTGAAACTTGGGCTGTTTACGCACCCGGCGTAGGCCATATTCAATCAAACGATAAACCTGCGCTTTCTCTAGATCCGGGTAATGTTCCCGTAGAGAAAGAACAATCTCATCCGGGCTTTCGCCAAGCAGAAAGCGCCGACGCACAACCTCGCGTTCAAGCTCATCGGTCAACACGGCCAGAATCTCATTGGCCAATAGTCGTTGTTCCACACGATCCAGCTTCTGGTCAGCGATTGGTTCAATCCCCCAGCGCTCTTGAAGGGCTTCGACGGAGAGCGGGGCGGCTTTTTTCTGCCAGAGGCGAAGGAGATTGGTGGTGACAACGGTGACATATTGGGTAAAGGCCGCAAAGGTCGTCACTTGAAAAGGCGTAGTTGTGCTGCGGAATTTTTCAAGCAGACGCCGACAGGTTTCCTGGATCACCTCTTCGCGCAAAGCGGCATCGATCGGGACACATTTACGGTGCGCAATGGCAATCACCAGCTCAACCATATAGGCGAGGGCCTCCGTATGGCCGGTTGCGGCCTGGCGCAAAATTTCTACACAACTCAAGCTTTGCTCATCCGCCTGACCATGCAAATAGCGTGCGATTTGGCGCTGGCATTCTTCAAATAACCATTGCGTTGGCGTTAGCTCAAGACTACTCATCATCTACCTCTTTAATCACCACCCCCAGTAGCCCGGCAAGATAAGCCGCCTGGAAATGATCGACAATGGCGCCGGGCAGTTCCTGTAAACCGACCTGCATCTCATCGATCTTGGCGCCGCGAAAATCCGCCCCTTTCAGGGTTGCCCCCGATAACTGGGCATGGCTCAGGTCACATTGGTGGAAGACAACGCCGGCGAGATCGGCTCGTTGAAAATCGGCATGACGCAAGTCGCACTGTTCAAAACGGACGTGCTTAAAGGTGGCAAAGCGGAAACCGGCAAATTGCGCGTTGCAACCTTGGAAGCGCACATGTTGGAGATGCGCTTCCAAAGCGGTGAAACCGACGAGTTGTGAGGTGAGAAACTCGATGCGATGAGCGGTCAACTGTTCCCAAGTGGCATTGGCAAGATCACACCCCTCCAACCGCGTATCGGTGCAACGCACGCCACGTAACCGGCTCTCGGCCCAGCGAACTTGTTTACAGTGAACACCCGTAAGGGTGAGATGATCAGCGTCTTGTGCGGTAAAGTCAGCACCGTTCAACAATACGCCGGAAAACTCGGCGAAATCCTGGAGAAACTTATTTTCATTGTCGTCAGGTATAAAACGCGGCGGCAAACGCGGCGCTTGTAACCGTTTTGGGTTGCTCATGATGGTGATAGGCGATACCATTTCCGTGCATTCTCCGCCAGAATCTTCTGTAGCACCCCTTCTGCCAACTGTACCGGCAACGCTTCCGCGGCAGAATCATAGTGCCAATGGGGATAGTCGCTGGCAAAGAGTAACATGTCGTCCGAATCCATCTGTTCGATGATCTGGCGCAGATAACGCTCTTCGGCGGGGCCGTCGATGGGCTGGGTGGTGAGGCGGATGTGTTCGCGCATGTATTCGGACGGGGGCCGTTTGACCCACGGCGTGTTATGGCGCAAGCCCTTCCACTCCTTGTCGATGCGCCACATCAGCGACGGCAGCCAGGTGAAGCCCCCTTCGATTAACGTCACTCGCAGCGCCGGGAAGCGATCAAAGACCCCTTCCACAATCAAGCTGATCACCTGCGATTGAAAGACCGAAGCCATGCCGGCATATTCTTCCAGGTAACTAACTGCCCAACCGGTGGCGGTAGAAGGGTGGCCGGGGGCGCCGCCATATTGAATGCCAATCACCAAATCATGTTTGGTCGCCGCGGCGTAGATCGGGTCATAGCGCAGGTTGCCATAAGGGGCATCAGCGCGCACGGGCAGCACCACCTGGACAAAGCCAGGATGATCGCCCCAGCGTTCAATTTCCCGCGCGGCCCGTTCCGGCGTCTGGCTGGGGACGACGATAGAGGCGCGCAGGCGTGGCTCTTTGTCCAGCCAATGTTCCACTTGCCATTGATTGACCGCTGTGGCTAAGGAGGCAGCTAAATCCGGATTATGGACGCTGGCAACCCGATAGGCGCAGTTGAGAATGCCGATTTCCACTTGCCAGTCAGTTGTATCCAGTGCCTGTTGACGTAGCAAATCGAGATCCGTTCCCGGCAATCCCTTCTCTGGCTTCGACCCGGGTCGCGCAGTGATCGGGGCGTTCTTTGGATAATCGTTGGCGTCCGGCCCACGAAAGGCGGATTCCCGACAATAGTCCACCCAGTGGTCGGGCAGATAGGGGTAGAGGGTTTCCAGGGAGGGAACTTCATTGTGAAGATCGCAGTCAATGACCGCCTGCTTGCCAAAAATGCTCATGGTCAGCCTTTCCAGTTCAGCACAAGTTGATTGATACGCCTATTGTAGCTGATCAGCAGGCAGATGGAAAAGAGGCGCGGATTCTGATTACGCGGATTGCTACAGGTGAAGCGACAATCCGCGTAATCAGAATCCGCGCCTCTACCCCTACGCTTGCAGCCTGATCCGCACCAACAGATCATTCAATGCCCCTTTGCCACTTGGGGTATCAGGCAAGGCGCTGGCATCACGCGCTCTGACCAGATCATCAACCAACCGTTCATACTCCCGCTGGTGAAAGGCAACATCCGCATCGGGCAGGGTAGCTTGTTCGACACTGTTGACTTTGCGCGCCACCAAATCAGGAATGTAGGACAAGCGGAACTGTTCGTTCAAAGTCAACAAATTGGCTTCGACTACGCCGGTCTGCATTAGATGGATGCCGGTGAGGAGAACCCGGTAGACATAAAGCAACGGCTTGATGCGCCGGGGTTCTTCTTTCTCAAAAAGCCGCCACTGGGTTTGCACAAAACCCAAGTAGTGGTGGGCATGATGGCGGGTGATACAATCACGGGCAATCACCTTCAGTTCTTCATGGAAGGGTGTGGTGCTGATGACCAGCGGCGAGTAGAGTTGTTCAAGCACATAGCCGTTGCGCTTGAGCATCATCTCAAAGAACTTTTTGACCTCGTGCGACACAACATCCAGTTCCAGCCCCTCTCTGATTGCTGAATGCTCAATCGTCTGTGGTTCGGGGTCTAAACTGACGATAGTATTCAGCGGCAGGATGTGAACGCCGCGCAGATCATAGTCCGAATCTGGTGACGGGAAACCATAGAGGTGGGCGCCACTGATGGTGACAAAGAGAAAGGGGTAGGGCTGTTCCGCCACGACTTGTTGTAGTCGCGGGTCAATGTTCATCATGAGACCATACTCCTGCGCGCTTTAATCAAAAAGGCGTTGGCGGCTTCATAATCGGGCCGTTCCGGTAAAGTGGTCGTTTGAAAGGCCGCGTCAAACTCCTGGTGGAGCCGCAAGCGCCACGCATTGACCTCATCCCAAATCAGTTCGCCCCGCCGGATCGCCAGCAACGATTCCCGCTGCGCACCCACATCGACCGGGATGTAGCCTTCACGCAGCGCCGTCACCCCAGCCAGCAGCAGACGAATCAGGTGCATAGCATGTTTCCAGCGGATTTCGCCCGCATTTTTCCAGTGCTGTTGCAGCTTGTGAAATTGCGAGGTGACATAGCCGTTGTAAGTCTGGTAGATCAGCTTGGAGAGAAAACCAGTGCGCAGCGCCAGCAATTCCTGCGCCAACGGCGTCGCCTCTTCGACCAGCGGTGTGTAGAGACATTCCAAGATGTTCGGGTTGGCTTTGAGCGCCAGCACCAGAAACTTCTGCAACTCCCAGTAGCATTCCTGGGTGGCGGCGTTTTCCAGTTGTTCCGGCACGCCATAGAGCGACCAGTGGAGATCCGCCGGCGGCAAATAGATCCCCCGCCGGTCGGTGTCCGAGGCATCGTGGGCCAGGCCGTAGGCGCGTGAACCGACCACACAGCGATAGATCACATAGCGGTTGAGATCATAATCAGCCAACCGATCCACCGGCGCTTGCGGGTCGGTGAAATGGCTACGAATGGCAAAGTCGCTGCGGTTGAGCGAGGCTTCCGTGCCATCGATAAAGCGAATCCGATAGGCGTGGGTCGGATACGCCGGGGCATTGACCACGACGCCGACAGCGCCACGGGTAAAGCGCAGATCGCCGTTGCTTTTGGTGATTTCGACCGTTATCACCACCTGGGTGCCGACGGGAATGATGAGATTCGGGTTAATAGTCATTCATATTCTATATGTCTTCCTAAATTGTTGTCGCAACCACGGCAACCGCAAGAGCAGCAATCCCCCCACAATTCCCGCAAAAATCACCGGCCAGGTGACAATGTCGCGGTCCAGCCAGAAATAGTGTAGTACACTCAGCGGCAGCGCCAGGTAAACCAACTGGTGCAAACGCCGCCAGCGTTTCCCCAACCGCCGTTGCCAGCCATCGGTCGAGGTGATTGCCAGCGGAATGAGCAACACAAAGGCCAACAGACCAACGCTCATCGCCTGCCGTTCGCCCAGGTCGCGAATCATGAGGTCGAGCATAAAGTTATTGTCCAGCCAGGCGTAGACCAGCAAGTGGATGCAGACAAAGAGAAAGCCATACAACCCCAAGGCGCGCCGCGGCTGCACCAACATGGGCTGCCGCAACCACCACGCCAGCGGCGAAACCGCAAAGGCTGCCACCAGCAGGAGCAACCCTGCCGACCCTGACCGCAACATCAACGCCCGATTGGCGCTATAACTTGCTAGGTTGAGTAAAAAATCGCCCACCATCCAGACCAGCAGCAGCAGACCGACAGCATGAACAATGATACGCAACCAGGGATGTCTCATCGGCGTGTGTCTTCTCCAATTGGGAGATAAAGAGATAAAGAGATTGAGAGATTACCTGCCTGAATCTCTCAATCTCTTTATCTCTACACTAGACCAACCCCTGCCCAAAATCTTCATCAAAAACGCGCCAGACGCTATGGATGTGGGTGCTGCCGTTGCGGGTGTTGTCATATTCCAGCAGGAAGGTTGGCCCTTGGATGCGATAGTAGTGGGGGCGCCGCTCTTCCAACGATCCTGCCCAGCCAAAGCGTAAATTTTCCGGTCCGGCATGCTGAATGCGCGCAAGATGAACCTGGGCGATTGGGTCGGCCTGCGTTGCCATCCACGCTTGCAAGATTTCCATTGCCAGCGCTTGTTGGTCAGTGTTAAGCGCGGCCAACGGCGCCCCCACCGGCTCCAGCGGCTGGACATAGTTCTGATCCCAGGTGACATGGCGGGTAAGCGACTGTTCCTGGAAGATGACCTCGTTGCGGGTTTTATCATCAAGCGAACGCATCAACTCACGCGCCGCCCACTCTTCGCGCTGCATAATCACCTTGCCAGCTTCGCTGACGGAAGGCCAGACGCCATGGAAGAAGGGCGTAATGGTAATCTTGTCGCCGGCCATAGTGAAACGACGGGAAAGATGATGGCCCTCAAAGCGCCAGCCCCAGGTGGCATCGCCGGGGGATCCGAAGATCGTCACGTAGTAATTGAGGGGGTCGCCGCCAATCTCCGGTTGCAATCCCACGATGTCCAGCGATTTTTGGAAACCAACTTCGGAGAGGCTGGCGCGCAACAGCGCGTAGGCGGCCTCCTGCTGACCGGCATCCAGATCATGCAAGGCGACGCCATTGCGCGGGAAGGTGCGGGGGGTTGTCCAATGCCAGCGCAGATATTCGGGGTCGGTGATGGCATAGGCGGCGGTGGCGCGTTGTTCATCCGTCAATCCGTCCAAAAACTGGGTGGCGGCGTCGGCGATTTGGGTCACGAGTTCCTGGCTGGTGGCGGCAGTGCTGGCGGCGGGATTCGCGGCGACCGGCGCTTTCTCTGTCCCCTGATAGACCGCGTCTTCGACCAAGGGAGAGGAACAAGCCGCCAGCACGCTACCGACGCCGGCCAGCGCTGAAAATTGTAACAAAGTTCGCCGATTGAATTTCGTTGCCATTCTGCACCTCCATAACCAATCACACCTACACACTCCGCTCCCGGCGAGTCCGTGACTCGCCACAGTTCGCCCCACCTCCGCTCCCAGCGAGTCCGTGACTCGCCACAGATCGATCCACCTCCGCTCCCAGCGAGTCCGTGACTCGCCACGGCCCAACGCAAGAATTGATTTTAGGTGAAGCGATAAAATTGAATGGGAGACAACCGCCGCTATCTTTACTATAGCATATAGTGTAGCATATAGTGTATCATACCGTTTATCAGCTTCTCTGTGAGCCAACATTCATGTAGTCCGTGCTTGCACCAAACCAGATAACCACAAAGGAAGCGTGACTTATGCAAAAAATTCAAACCCAAGGTGTCCATCACATCACCCTGGTCGGCGCCGACCGTCAGAGCTCCATCGACTTTTGGGAAGGGGTACTAGGGATGCCCTTTATCTTTGAGCAGCCCAACCTGGATGTCCCCGCCGAAAATCATCTCTACTTTGATGCCGGCGATGGGCGCACCACGATCACCGTCTTTACCAATGAAAATCGCCAGCCCGACCCAACGCCCAATCCCGAAGGCATTGGCAATCTGCACCATATCGCCTTCAACGTCTCCCGCGCCACCTACACACAGGTCGCCAAACGACTGGATGAACGAGGCATTCCCCACAGCGGCAACAAGGATCGCGGCTTTATGGATTCGATCTATTTCCGTGACCCGCTGGGGCAATTGCTGGAACTGGCTTGTTACAAATTTGAGCCACCGCTGGGCGTGACCCACGCCGAGGTGCTACTGGAAGCGCATCGCCGGCGCGTTGAACAGGGTGATTATAATATCCAGGATGCCCACCTGGCCGACGCCATTCTGCGCTTGACGGAACGCACCACCCGTTCCCTCTCCACCGACCGGAGCGTCAAGCAGCCCTATCAGTGAAGCGTGTGCGTTGCCTGGGGTAAAGGATGGTCCTGCCGCAAGGACGCTCAGATCCCAGGCAATGCCCCCCTTTTCGCGCACCAGTCGGCAACTTTGTTTTCCAGTCAGCCTTCTGATACAATAAAACCCATCATGTTCTGCATGACAACCAACCATCAGCCCACATAAAACCGGAGTTTTCCTTGTCAAAAAGCATCATTGGCGTCGCCTTGATTTTGCTCGGAATTGGGATGCTTGGCTTTCTGGCCGTCGAAGCTATCGCCGTCTTGTGGCGTGACACCACCCCCGTCGAGGCAATGACCGTATCCGACAATCTAACAAATAACACGATTACCACCTCAGCCAACCTAAGCGCCACGGTTGCTAACCGCGGCAGCACTGCCGGCCAAGGCCAAACGCGGGAATCGTACTGTCTGTGGCCCAACGATACCCTCTTTGATATTGCCCAATATAGCGGCATAGATGTGGCAACGCTGGAAGCGCTTAACAAAGAGAACCCCCTCTTCGCCGGCAGCACTATCCACCTGCCGCCCGGCAGCATCCCGCCGGCACAATGGACGCAGCCGTTACCCACGGTCAATACGCTGGACGATCTACCCTTTGGCGTCTCCGGCATCTATCTGGGGCATGATAACCGGCAGAAACGGGTGGCGCTCACCTTTGATGTCGGCTATGTGCCGGAGAACAAAGGAATGATGGAGATGCTCGCCCAGCGTGGCATCCGCGCCACCTTCTTTGTCGTCGGCTTTAGCGTGCTGCGCAAACCGGAGATTATCACCGACATTCTTGCCAACGGCCATGAACTGGCGAATCACTCGTGGAGCCACGAAAACATGCAGGGCATGAACGAGGAGTCGGTGCGCTATGAACTCAACCGTACCGAAGAGACCGTGCAAAAAGCGGCCCCCGGTTCCACCACCAAACCCTACTTCCGCGCCCCCTTTGGCGCGCTGGATGAGACGATTATTCGCGTCAGCAAAGAAGCAGGCTACCACCTTATCGGCTGGACGGTGGACAGCAGTGATTGGGTCGAAGGCATCACAGCCGACGGCGTCTACAACCGGGTCACGCGCCATGTCTGTCCCGGCGCCATCATCGTTATGCACGATATGAGTCCCATCGTCGCCGACGCCCTGCCCCGTATCCTCGATTTTCTGGTAGACAACGGCTACACCTTTGTAACGCTCTCCGAAATATTACTACCGAAAACGTAAAGTATCCTCTTGTAGGCGCCTACAAGGCCACCGACCCTTGCGGTCGCCCCCAGTCCTCTCGTAGGCGCCTATGGATAAGCCACATTGGCCCTACGCCGCAACTCACTTTGGGTCAACAACAACACAGCCCCCAGAATCAAAGCGCCGCCGATCAAAGTAACCGGTTGCAGCCGTTCCTGTTCCAACCACGCCGCCAGTAAGACGGTCACAACCGGCTCCAACGTCGAGATCATGGCCGCCGTGGTTGGACCAACGCGGCGTAAGCCAATCAAAAAGGTGATGGCCGGCAGCACGGTCGCCACAATAACGATGCCGGCCACCGCCCACCAACCAGCCATAGTCGCCGGCCAGTGCGGCCCGTTGATCGTCATCAGCAGGCAGGCCATGACGCCGGCCGCGGCCATGATCACCGTGGAGGATTGTACGGCGGAAACCTGCTTCATCACCTGGACGCCGACAATGATATAGATGGAGTAGATGGCCGCCGCCCCCAACGCCAACAAAATACCCAGCAATTGTCCGCCTGCCGGGCCGATGGTCAGTCCCGTGCCGACCAGCGCCAGCACCAAGGCCAGCAGTTTGAGACGCGTCATTCGTTCCTGCAAAACTACAACCGACAACACCGTGACAAAGGCCGGGTAGAGATATAACAGGAGCGCCACCAACCCCGATGAGGCGTAGTTCAACGCCGCCAGATAACAAAACGCCTGCCCGACATAGCCAATCGCCCCCATGCCGATCAAGGGCGCCAGCGGTCGGCCACGGGGCAATGGCTCGCGCCGCAGGAAGAGCAACACCAGAAGCACCAATGCCGCCAGCGAGAAACGGAGAAACAGGATGGTGATGGCGTCCATCTTCGCTGCATAGGCATAGCGACCAAAGATCGCCAGCGTGCCAAAGGCCGCCGCCGACCCGGCCACCAGGAGAATGCCCAAGATGCGCTGGATCAGATCCGGGTAGGTCGTTGAGGGTATTGTTTGGGCTTTCGACTGCGTCATGCGATTCCTTGTCTGTTGGTTATGGTTGGTCAATTAGCGCTGGCGAAAGAGAGCGACGATGCGCAACATGAGATACTTTCGCTCCTTTCCCAATTCGCTATCCTTTGCTACACTGCATAGGTACATGGCTGCAAGAGAACAATTATCAGTAGGCCGCGCCACAAGGTCGGGTTAATATCGACGAACAGACCACGCGACTACGCGACTACGGACTACTGATTATAGCGCAACAGAGGAGGAAATACCCATGAAGATCACCAACATTGAAACCTTTCTTGTCGATGCCGGTTGGCGACCGTGGATCTTTGTCAAAGTCGAGACCGACGAAGGCGTCACCGGCTATGGCGAGTGCAGCGACGGGCGCAATCCCTATGCCGTCACTGGCGCCATTGAAGACTTTAAACCGCTGCTCTTGGGCGCTGACCCGCGAGCCTATGAAATGCGTTTCTGGGATCTCATCCGCGGCAGCCGACAAAGTCCGGGTGGGATTGCGGCCAAAGCCATCGCCGGCATTGAACTGGCGCTGATCGACATCAAAGCCAAAGCGCTGGGGATTTCGGTGGTGGAGCTTTTTGGCGGCCCGACGCGTGACAGCGTCCGGCTCTATTGGTCGCACTGTGGCACGACCCGTGTCCGTTATGCCGACCTGATGGGCGTGCCGCCGTTGCGGACAATGGCGGATGTGACGGCGCTGGGCAAAGAAGTGGTCGCGCGTGGCTACACCGCCTTGAAGACCAACATTTTGCTTCCGGCCGGTGCGCCGGATGTAGTCTTTGGCGGCTTTGGCGGCGGCCCTGGCACGACCGATCAGGTGGTGTCGCGCCAGTTGTTACGCCACATCGAAACGCTCATCGGCACCTTTCGTGACGCCGTCGGGCCGGAAGTGGACATTAATCTCGACTTGAACTTCAATTTCAAACCCGAATCGTGTATGCGCATTGCCCAGGTGTTGGAACAATTTGACCTGCTCTGGCTGGAGATCGATATGTATGATCCCGCCGCCATTCGCCAGATCAAGGAGAGTACCCGCACCAAAATCTGCACCGGCGAAAATCTCTTCTATATGCGTGAGTTTATCCCCTATTTCGAGCAGCGCGCCGCCGACATCTTTATGATCGACATTGCCTGGAACGGCTTTGCCCAATCCAAAAAGATCGCCGACCTGGCCGAGGTCTACCAACTCAATGTGGCGCCCCACAATTATTACAGCCACCTGGCGACCTTTATCGGCGCCAGCCTTTGCGCCGTTGTGCCGAATGTACGTATCATGGAGATTGATGTCGATGATGTCCCCTGGCGTGAAGAGTTAGTGACCAACTTACCGGTGATCACCGATGGCTCTATGCAAATCCCCACCAGCCCCGGTTGGGGGACTGAGCTAAATGAAGAAGTGGCCCGCGCCCACCGCTGGGAAAATAAAAAGTCTAACTGGTAGCAACGTCCGCTCGCGCCTGTTGCGGATTTGCCACGAGTCAACCGCGCTACCACTTGGTCAGCCGCAACGCAATTTTTCGATTTTTTCTTTGCATTCTTCGCGCCTTTGCGGTAAAAATTCTTGTCTCATCGACGAAAAGTGTGAACACCTTGTCATCGGGGGAAACCTCGATGACAAGGAAACGAAAGACCCCTTAGGAAAAAGGGGATGATAAACTAGGCTAAGAATCTGTGAAAGACCTGAGTCCACGAGACCGCCTGACAGATTAGATCAAAACAAAGGCGCTTGTTCAAAGAGGCTGTGTAGGATCAAAGTGTGT
>JAPKMW010000095.1 GCA_026645575.1 Caldilineaceae bacterium | reverse complement strand
TAAAGTTGTTTGTTCACAACTTCAGCTTATACCACCTTCTCAACTGACAGCTTTTCCTTTTCAGACAGATTCTTAGTAAACAGTGTAATGAGTGATTCGATCAATAATATGATGAAGATAACACAGCGCTTCGGCAAAAGTTGCGCGCCCGCTTCCTATCACTTAGGCGTATTCAAAATAAAAGGTACACTCGTAGGGGCATCCGCTTGCGGGTGCCCTCCGGCTTGAGTAACCATAGAGCTTGGGGCAACCGCCCCTTGCAGTTGCCTCCTAGGCGTCTACGGGATATTTATTTCCTTGAAAATGCCTTACACAAATCCTTACTTGCAGTAGTACAACCGTAGCATGATTGACTTGCCGCTCGCGCTTTCGACTGAGGCTAGCCGGTACAACTGGATGAGAGTACCTACCAAGCTTCCTCTTTTGGTAGCTTAAATTTTAGTCATTTTACTGTAAGGTTTTGGCGCTTCTGTATGATCATTTCTACAGGTTTTTTGGCTATGATGAGGTACTTAATTCTATACATGCGAGCCTTACTTGGGCCGGTTGCATTCACAAAATCTGGTAGGCAAGCGCCGATGCGGCAAGGTGAATTCATGAATCTTCCAGTCGTAATGACCGATCTGTATCATACCAACGGTTATGTATCAACCATATCACAACATGAGAGTGACCTCCTCTTTGCAGAAAGCCGGCCCGACCAACATACCGGTCGTAAAATCACCATCGAAGAGGCGCCTGCGCCCTGGAAAATTTTAGTGGTGGATGATGAAGTCGAAATTCATCAAGTCACCCATCTGGCGCTCCACCGCTTTACCTATGCGGACCGTGGCTTGACCTTTCTCGCCGCACATTCAGCTCAGGAAGCAAAACAAGTGTTGGCAGAACATCCTGATGTTGCCGTGATCCTGCTAGATGTGATCATGGAAAGTATGCAGGCTGGCTTGGATCTGGTCAAATATATTCGGGATGAGCTGGGCAATCGTGTGGTGCGCATTATTTTGCGCACTGGTCAACCGGGAGAAGCGCCTGAAGAGGCGGTCATTCGCCTCTATGATATCAACGATTACAAGACCAAAACCGAGCTGACCCGGCAGCGGCTGGCGGCCACGCTCTTGATTTCGCTCCGAGTCTATCAACACCTGTTACAGGCCGAAGAGAACCGCCGTGAACTGGAAAAGCTGAATCGGATTCTGGAAGAGCAGAATCTGGAACTCCAGCGGGCCAAAAATGCTGCCGAGGCGGCCAATCGCGCCAAAGATGAATTTTTGGCCGTCATGAATCACGAGTTGCGCACCCCGCTTAATGTCATTCTGATGCGCGCCGAGATTGTCCAAAGTGAAATTTACGGCGCCCTCACCCCCAAACAAAAGAGTTCCATTGACTTGATTTTGCGCAGCGGTCATCAACTGCTGGCGATTATCGACGATATTTTGGATCTGGTAGGAATCGAAAATGGGCGGATCAAGCCGATTGTCCGGCGGGTTTCCCTGCGCACACTTTGCCGACAAAGTCTCCAGATGATTTACGAGGTGGCCCAACGCAAAGCAATTACCATTAACCCCATTGACATCGACGAAGGGCTTTTTATCTATTCGGATGAACGGCGCTTGGGCCAAATTTTGGAGAAACTTCTAAAAAACGCCGTTAAATTTTCCGCTGAGGGCGCCCAAATCGGCATTACGGTTGAATCGGACCAGCAAGCCGACTTGATGCGGATCATCGTTTGGGATACGGGCATTGGCATTGCAGCCGAAGATATTAAGCGGCTCTTTCAGCCCTTTGTCCAGATTGAACAGAGCCTGACCCGCCGTTACGAAGGCGCCGGCGTCGGCTTGTCCATTGCCGCCCGGCTGGCCAAAGTGCTGGGTGGAACAATTGCGGTTGAAAGTGCAGTCGGCGCCGGCAGCCGGTTCATTATCACCTTGCCGCTTACCCTGGAGCGCTGAGGCTTAACTGGCTGCCGGCGTTGATCCCGCTCCTGTAGCTGCTAGATCAGCAACCAACGCCTGGAGGATCAGACGGGCGCTGGCGGCGTTGGTCGCTAGGGGAATGTTGTAGACATTGCAGATGCGCAACAGCCCTTGAATATCAGGTTCATGAGGATGGGCATATAACGGATCCACCAGAAAGATCACCCCGGCGACGCGACCTTCGGCAACACGCGTCGCAATTTGCGCGTCGCCGCCATAGGGGCCGCTTAACATTCGTTCCACTGGCAGCCCCGTTGCCTGGGCAATGCGAGCGCCAGTTGTTCCCGTGGCAATCAAGTGAAATTGTTCCAGCAGGGCGCGCTGGCTGCTGGCGAAATGCACCATATCATCTTTTTTGCCATCGTGGGCAATTAGTGCTATTGTTGGCATAAAGAAATTGCTCCTGGTTACTAGGCGTCCAGCGTCCGCAGTCCAGAGTCTAGTCATTACACGCTCAGCTACGTAGCAGTCTACTGGATTGTATAATCTACACCTTATGTGCAGGCTAGAGACGCCTCAGGATTTTGGGCTACAGACTCTGGACTACAGACTCTGGACTACAGACTCTGGACTACGGACTGACAACAGTATATACGCGCTGGGAAATCTTACAAAAAGTGACTGTATGGTTGAACGACATGCCCCAAAAGCAGATATTTTACTCCTGATCGCCGTTCTCTTGCCGCCAACAGTGTTGGATATTTTGGGGCATGTGGCGGCAGAACGTACGGTGGAAACGCCCTATGGCGTCGTCGGGCCGTTGGCTTTGCGCACCCCCTCTGCGGGACCGGCGATTTGGGTTGAACCTTATACGGGCTTACCGACCCGCACCGATCCGCGTGCTATTATCTATGCCGCGCACCAACTCGGTGTTCATTACGTGCTGAATTGGGACACCGGTGTTGCCATCAATTCTGTGTTGGAACGGGGCCAAACTGTGATCCCGGTTGATTATATTGACTGGACGCGGCACCAACCGCAGACCTTTGATGATCATTTCACCGATGAACGCTCGTTTGAGCGACGCTTGCGGCTGCCCCCCTTTTGCCCCCACATGGTCGGCGCGCTCTATCAGGTCTTGCCGGCGGCGCCATACGTAGTTTATTTAGGAATCGATGGCCCCCGCCGCGAGACGCCCGCGGAGGCGCGTCTCTTTCGCACTTGGGGCGCCGACGTGCTAGGGCAGAATTTGGTACCGGAAGTGGCGTTAGCCCGATCTGCCGGCCTCTGTTATGCCGGTCTAGTCACGATTGGTGACCGCAGCGCCGATCAGGCGCCCCAGCATGGCCCCGGCAAAATGCGCGCCGGTCTGGAACAGACCATTGGAGCGCTGCCGACCTATGTCAATTTGCTGGGCGCGCTACCAACTTGTAACTGTGCTTTGGGCGAATGAGGGCCTGTCAATTAACAAATTATGTACCTACTAAGCTCCAAGCCGGTCCGTGACCGGCGATTGGGACGCCGGTCACGGACCGGCTCGGAGCAGGCTTAGTAGTTACCAAATTATACCGCTCTCCGCTAGTCCGTGACTCGCAACGTGCTAGGGCGGATCACTGGTTGCCTTATAGGCGCGGGGAGAGGGTGTAACAACTTATACGTTACGAACCCCAAGGGTGTTTTGTCACCCAATCACCCAATCACCCTGTCACCTTGTCATCTGCCGAGGAGAGAATCATGTCAGTAACCCACGGGTTTGAATTGTGTCGTGAAGAGACGATTGCCGAGTTGCAAACGGTCGCCCGTATCTATCGCCATGTCCAAACGGGCGCCGAATTGTTGTCGATGACGAACGACGATGAGAATAAGGTCTTTGGCATTGCCTTCCGCACCCCCCCGACCGACTCGACGGGGATTGCCCATATTATGGAACACGCTGTGCTGGGCGGATCGCAAAAATATCCGCTTAAAGAGCCGTTTGTCCAATTGCTCAAAGGTTCGCTCAAGACCTTCCTCAATGCCATGACTTACCCGGACAAAACCGTCTACCCGGTCGCCAGCACCAATTTACAGGATTTTTACAATCTGGTTGATGTCTATCTGGATGCCGTCTTCCACCCGTTGATCACGCCCAATCACCTGGCGCAGGAGGGGTGGCACTATGAACTGGAAAGCCTGGACGCGCCTTTGACCTACAAAGGCGTCGTCTTTAACGAAATGAAGGGCGCCTACTCGTCGCCGGATAACCTGCTCTACCGCCAGGCGGCGCGCTCCCTCTTCCCCGACAACGCCTATGGCTTTGACTCCGGCGGCGACCCGGTGGAGATTCCGAATTTAACGTATGAGCAGTTCAAGAACTTTCACGCCACCTACTATCATCCCTCTAACGCCCGCATCTTCTTCTATGGCGATGATGATGTAACCGAACGATTGCGCCTGTTGGATGAGCGGTTGCGCCCTTTCCAGCCGATTCATGTCAACGGCGCGGTGGCGTTACAGGCGCCTTTTGCCGCACCCAAGCGCTTTGTCTACCCCTATGGCGTGGCCGCGGAGACGCAAACCAAACCCAAGAGTATGGTGCAGCTCAACTGGCTATTGCCCGAAAGCGCCGACCCAGATCTGATGATGGATCTGAGCGTGCTTTCTTTCGCCTTGTTGGGGATGGCCGCCGCACCGCTACGTAAAACCTTGATGGACAGTGGCTTGGGTGAAGATGTGACCGGTGGTGGTATGAGTAGCGCCCGCCGCCAGATGACCTTTGCTGTCGGTCTCAAAGGGGTTGATCCGGCAGCGGTGGGACAGGTCGAGCCGTTGATTCTCAACACCCTGACCGAACTGGTGCAAAATGGCATTGACCTCGAAATGGTTGAGGCGGCGCTCAATACGATTGAGTTTAGCCTGCGCGAAAATAACACTGGCTCCTACCCGCGTGGGTTGAGCCTCTTTTTCCGCACCCTCACCACCTGGCTCTATGAACGCGACCCATTGATGATGTTGGCCTATGAAGCGCCGTTGGCCGCGTTGCGCACCCGTATGGCGGCGGACAGCGGCTATTGGCAAAAGCTGATTCAACAATATTTGCTGGATAATACCCACCGCACCACGGTGACATTGGAGCCGGATGCTGAGTACAACCAGCGATTAGAGGCCGCAGAAAAAGAGCGGCTGGCCCAGGTGCGCACCACGATGAGTGAAGCCGATCTACAACAGGTGCAGACGACGGCGCAAACCTTAAAGGAATTCCAGGAACGGCAAGATCCACCGGAAGCATTGGCTGCCCTGCCCATGTTGACCCTCAATGATCTGGAAAAGAATGTCAAGACCATTCCGATTGAAGTGAGCGCTTTGGGGACAGGCGCCGCCGATAACGGTCAACTGCTCTATCATGATCTCTTTACCAATGGCATTGTCTACTTAAACCTGGGCTTCGATCTGCACACCGTGCCCCAGGAATTGCTGCCCTATGTCCATCTCTTCGGCCGCGCCTTGACCGAGATGGGCACAATGCAGGACGATTTCGTGAAATTGCAACAGCGTATCGGGCGTAAGACCGGCGGCATTTGGCATTCGGCCCTGTTGGGGGAATCCAAGCAACGGGCAACCACCAACGCCTGGTTCCTGGTCAGCGGTAAGGCGACCGTGGGGCAGACCGGCGATCTGCTGGCAATTCTGCGGGATATTCTGCTGACAGTCAAGCTCGATGATCGCGAACGCTTCCGCCAGATTGCGCTCAAGGCCAAAGCGCGCAACGAGTCGGGGCTGATTCCCTCCGGCCACAGTGTGGTGAGCGGGCGGCTGCGGGCGGCTTTCACTGAGTCTGATTGGCTGGATGAGGAGATGGGGGGGCTTACCTACCTCTTCTTCTTGCGCCAACTTGTGAACCAAATTGAGGAAGATTGGCCGGCGGTGTTGACCAAGCTGGAAGAAACCCGCAGCGCATTGATCAACCGCACCGGCATGATCTGCAACGTAACGCTCGATGGTGATAACTGGCGGCAAGTCCAGCCCCAGTTGCAGGAATTCCTGAGCGCACTGCCGGCGGCGACCCTTCCCCAGCCGGGCTGGCGCCCCGTTTTTGACCGCAGCAACGAAGGCTTGGTCGCACCGGCCCAGGTCAACTATGTGGGTAAGGGGGCCAATCTCTATGAGTTGGGCTACCGCTATCATGGGTCGAGCAGCGTGATTACCAACTTTATTCGCACCAGTTGGTTGTGGGACAAAATTCGGATGCAAGGTGGGGCCTATGGCGCCTATTGCAATTTTGGTCGCCAGTCGGGCTTGTTGACCTTCCTCTCCTACCGCGACCCGAATCTGCTCAACACCCTGGCGGTTTATGACCAGACGGCGCAAATCTTGCGCAACGCCGATCTGTCGCCACAGGAGTTGACCCGCAACATCATCGGCGCCATTAGTGCCATGGATGCGTACCAACTGCCTGATGCCAAGGGCTATACGTCGATGGTGCGCTATCTGCTGGGCGAAAGCGACGCTGAACGGCAACAGATCCGCAATGAGGTGTTGGGCACTACCCCGGCTGATTTCCACGCCTTCGCCGATGTATTAGATGAAGTGAAAACTCACGGCACTGTTGTCGTCATGGGGCCGCAAAAGACGCTGGAAGCGGTCAATCAGGAACGCAACGGCTGGTTGAAACTGACCAAAGTCATGTAAGCCGTAGGGGCGCACCCTTGCGGTCGCCCCCGGCTTTCCAGCGACCGGAGGGCGACCGCAAGGGTGCGCCCCTACGCTTTGTTTAAATTTATTTGTCAAAGAAAGAAGCTTATGCTCGTCACCAATCCACGCCAATATTTGCGCTATGTCTATGAGCAACGCTTTGCCATGCCCGCCTTTAATGTCTGCAACTTGGAGATGGTCAAAGCGGTGATCGAAGCCGCCACCATCGAACGCGCCCCCGTCATTGTGCAGACCTATCCCGGCGACATCGCCCATATGAACTTTGGCAATGGGTTGGGCGCACTGCCGGGCATCATCAAAACGCTGGCGGCGCAGACGGATGTGCCGGTCTTTCTCCATCTTGATCATGGGCCGGGGTTGGCGTACAACCTGCGCTGTCTCCATGAGGGCTATAGCTCGGTCATGTTTGATGGTCATGCGTTGCCGCTGGCGGAAGCGGTGGCCGAAACGGCCGTCATTGCCCGGGTCGCCCATGCGTTTAACGCCGCCGTCGAAGGAGAATTAGGCACCTTTGGCGGTGGGCAGGGCAGCCAAGAGTTTACCAATCCACAGGAAGTGCCGCTGATGTTTGCCGAAGGCCAGGTCGATATGCTGGCAGTTTCGGTTGGTTCTGAGCATGGGCAAGCCAGCCGCTTACAACTGGATCTGCTGCGGGCGATTGCCGAGCAGGCGCATGGCCCCCTCGTCTTGCATGGCGGCAGCGGCATTCACGAAGAGGATGCACGGGCAGCGATTCAGATGGGGGTGGTGAAGATTAACATTGGCGCCGCCCTGGCGCGGGCGTGGAACCAGGGATCGCAGGAAGGCTTGACTGCCGGCGAAAACCATTACGGCGTCTTGACGCAAGCGATGACACGCGTGCGTGAGGTGGCTCAACATCGTCTGCGCCTCTTTGGAGCCAGTGGACGCGCAGGATAAGTTGCGAATTCCGCGTCGCCTGGCGAATTTACTACCGTTCACACGTTCGCCTTGTAGCAATCATTTTTGTATAGAGTGCAACTGGCGGTAGACAGGAAAAGCGAGACACAGGTATAATAGGGGCAGCAAACCTATGTGCCTGTGTCTTATTTATTGTTCGTTAGTTAGTTGGTTAGGTGGTTGGTTTCGACAAGCTCAACCAACCACCTAACCAACTAACTAACGAACCAATTTCAGTAGAAGCAACGTTCATCGATAAAGTGAGGTGTCAGTAAAACGGAATGCAGAAGAGTTCTCTGGTGACGGTGGCGGCAGCCCAGTATCCGGTTGAGTTTTTGGGACGGTGGGAGAAGTTTGAACAGAAGATTACAACGATGGTGAGCGAAGCCGTTGAGGAAAATGCCCAGTTGCTACTCTTTCCAGAGTATGGCTGTCTGGAACTGGCTTCGCTCTTTTCGCCGACGATTTATAAAAGTTTGTCCGGGCAGCTTCAAGCGTTGCAGTCATTGCTGCCTGGCTATCGCACCCTCCATAGTCAACTGGCGCAACGCTTTGGCGTGACCATTGTTGCCGCCAGCTTTCCAGTGATGTTGCCCAATGGCAGCTACCGCAATCGCGCCTATGTCTGTACACCGGATGGCGCCATTGATTTTCAAGACAAATTGATCATGACCCGCTTTGAGAACGAGTTATGGGAGATCTCGCCTGGCGACATCGTGAAAGTCATTTCGACGCCCCACGGCTTGATCGGCATTTCGATCTGTTATGACAGTGAATTTCCGCTCATCGCCCGGCGGCAGGTGGAGATGGGGGCGAAACTGCTTCTGGCGCCCAGTTGCACCGACACCGTGGCCGGCTTCAATCGCGTGCGCATCGGTTGCCAGGCGCGCGCGCTGGAAAACCAATGTTATGTGGTCATGTCGCCGCTGGTCGGCGCCGTGGATTGGTCAGAGGCGATCGACATCAATGTTGGGGCCGCCAGCTTCTTTACACCAGTTGATTATGGCTTTCCTAGCGACGGCATTTTGGCCCAAGGCGAGATGAACCAGGCACAATGGCTCATCGCCGAACTCGACTTGGCGCGCATTGACGAAGTGCGCCAACAAGGGCAGGTCATCAATCACCGGGATTGGGCGCGCCAGTGGCCGATCTATCATGGTTCGGCGGCCGAACGCGACTGGGACGCGCCAGCGTTGAATCGGGCGGCGATCTATGAAGCAGCGGTCAACGCTGATCACAACCACCATCACTTTTCCCTACAGCACGCCAACCAACCTACCGGAGTGGCGTTGCAACCAGTTTGATGAGAGTAACCGTATGCAACCAATTCGACTGGCTTTATTGGGCGCCGGCATCTTTGCGCAGGATGCGCACCTGCCGTCGTTGCGTAACCTGAGCGACCGCTTTGTCATCACCGCCGTCTACAGCCGCACCGCGGCCACCGCCCAAGCGCTGGCTGCTAAGATCGGCTCCGATGTCAAAATCTACACCGATCTGACGGCCCTCTTGATGGCGCCCGATATTGATGCCGTCGATGTGGTGCTACCCATTCCGGTAATGCCGCCGGTAGTGGCGCAGGCGTTGGCCAGCGGCAAGCATGTCATCAGCGAAAAGCCGCTGGCGCCTGATGTCGCCACCTGTCGCCAACTGCTGGCCGCTTACCAACAAGAGCGCCAGGTCTGGATGGTGGCAGAAAATTGGCGCTATGAGTCGGCCTATATCAAAGCCGCTGAATTGGTGAAGAATGGCGCCATTGGTCGTCCCATCACTTGTCAGATGGCGCTCTATCTGCCCATGCCACCCAATAGCAAATATTTCCACACCCACTGGCGGCGCGCTGGCGAGTTTCCCGGTGGCACTTTGGTGGATGGCGGGGTGCATCATATGTCCGCCCTCCGGTTGGTGGTTGGCGAAATTGCGGCAGTGACGGCAATGACAACCCATGCCTCCACCACTTTTGCCACGGCAGACACCCTCAGCGCCACACTGCGCTTTGCCAATGGCGTCATTGGCTCCTACCTGGTTACCTATGCTGTCGGCGCTCCCTGGTCGGGCTATCTTCATCTAGTGGGCGATGGCGGCGCCATGCGGGTGCAACGGGGCGAAATCGAGTTGACGCGCGGCAATGAGACCGAAGTGATCTCCTGTCCTAAATTTGACGGTGTACAAAACGAATTTGCCGCCTTCGCTGCCGCCATCACCACCGGGCAACCCCACATCAACACACCGGAAGAGGGTTTGCTGGATGTCGCAGTGATCGAAGCGATGTTACGTTCTGCGCAGAGTGGTGCGCAAGTAGCAATCGCAGTTTAATTCCTAACCAGGACAATCCCGCAACAAAAAGTTTACACAGATAGGAAGAAGCACGGATATTTTGACCATACCCGTGCTTCTTCCTATCTGTGTAACCTGAAATAGTTGACTACTGTTGGAACGATTCGACCATGAACAAGGAGCGCGTGATGCACTACGATCCTGTCAATCGCACGTTTGATTGTGAACCCGGCTTGACGGACAGTCAGGTGTTGGAATTTTGCCGACAAGGGTACATCCTGTTACGCGGGGTTGTACCGCCAGAGATCAACCAGCGCGCCTGTGACTACCTGGAGGGAAGAATCCCCGCCAACCCCAGTTATATCCCCGCCGGCATGACCCAAGCCGATCTAGAACGGATTCGCGCCTCGCATGAACCCAGCACCATTTTCTTGGAAGATTGGTTTCTGGAACATGTGTTGCTCAATCCGCAACTGACGGGCATTATGCGTTCGCTCTTGGGGCGCAACGTGGGCTTGCCGATCCTGGCGAGTCATCACCGCATCGTCTGTCCGTCGCCGCCACAACGCTGGCACCATGACGCCGACCATGTCTTTGGCCCGGAACTTAACTTTGTTGAGGTCTTCTATTTTCCCCAGGACACGCCCATCGAACTCGGCCCCACCGAACTGATGCCCGGCACCCATATTGGCCCCAGCCAGCGCAAAGAAGAAGAGGCCGGCGTCTTCACCGATGGCCCCGCCGGCACCATTGGCATTCACCACCAGAGCATCCTCCATCGGCGTGGCGTCTCAACCGCCACCGGCATTCGTCATATGCTCAAGTATAACTACTGGCGCACCGTCGCTCCCCAGCGGGATTGGATCATCGAACCGGACTTTGATTTCCAAACCGCCTATTACGGCGGTCACAACCAGGCGCGCTATGTGGCGCATATGTTTTACTGGCTCTGTGGCAAAGGTGACGACTACCGCATCATTGGCGGGCAGGCGTGGCCCTGGTCCAGCCCCAATCAAATTGGTCGCTCCTATGGCTACGGCAGCACTCACGGCTATCACCCCGACTGGCGCAAACAGAAGCAGGATGGGTATGTGGAGACACTACAACGGATTTAGGAAGGAGCGGATTTTTACCCCGCAGGTGCAAATCCGCTCCTTCCTAAATCCGTTGTAGTGTTGTGTAGTGACAAGGAGAAGATGATGGATACAACGACACTTGAACAAAAGCTGGCACAGTTAAAACGAGATGGTTATCTGCTCATTCCGCAGGCGCTCGACCCGGCGCTGGTCAACCGCTGGAAAGAAGTGCTATACGATCTTTATGAGCATAAGCAGTATGAGATCAGCAATGGCGTGGGCAACGTCGCCTTTGAAAAACTGCTGTTGCTCCAGCCGGAACTGGCGAAAGGTTTGATGAGTCATCCCAGCACGTCCCCCTATTTGAAGGCGATTTTGGGCAAGCAGTGCCAATTACGCAGTTTGCGCGCCCATGTCAATCCGGGGGCGTATACGCAAGAGTGGCACATGGATTTTTATGATTACTACTACCAGGCTGAGAAAGCCGGTGCCGAGCAACCAGTGGTGGGCTTATGCATGAACGCCACCTTTTACCTCACCGATAACACACCGGAACATGGCCGGCTGACCTTTGTCAAAGGGTATCTGAGCCGACCTGTACCGGAATATCTGCGCCCCAACCTGCGCTACACCGAAGATCGCAATGATCCCTTCCAGCGCTGGTGTGATGAACAGGAGCGGGAAGATCTCCACCCGCTGGCTGGTGACGCGGTGATCTTTTTCAGCCACATTCCGCATCAGGGGGCCAAGTTTGGCATCGATCCGGCTGGTCAGATGCGCGCCAACATTGTGCTGCACTACCAGCAAAATCCCATGTTCCCTGGCATTCGCTTTGTCAGCGACCCACAGTTTACGCTGGAGACGTTAGGCTATCGTGGCACCTTCCCCTTTGCCGAGTAACCCACCCGTTCAATGACTTGTAGTAAAGACTTTAGTCTTTGAGACGCTACCGGAAGACTAAAGTCTTTACTACGATTTATCCATCACCTTCGTTGTACAGACTATTGCTTACCCAAGAATCTGTTGGGCAGCGCGTTGACCGGACAGAAACGCGCCATGCACGGTCGATGGGTATTGGCGATGAGTCGCTTCCCCGGCAAAGTAGAGCCGATTGCTGACTGGTTTAGCCAAGGTCACATAGTCGGCGGGGCTGGCGCCCGGCGGGATGTGGGCGTAGGAGCCGTAGGCAAAGGGATCGGAACCCCAGCGGGTGATCTGCCAGGCGTCCGGGTTGGGAATGCTGGCGCCGTAGATGGTGCGCAAGACCTTCATCGCGCCGGCGACAATTGCTTCATCGGTGAGACTTTCGATTTGGGCGCCATAAGCGCCGGCGTTAAAGCCCATCAGGATCGGCTGTTTGGTGTAGTAGTAGACATTCAGCCATTCCGCCCATTCGCCAATACGTTCACCAACATAATCCAGCCACTCCACTTCCTGATCCCAGAAGACATAAGGGAAGCGTAGGTAGGTTTTGTTGAGAACACCCATGTTGAGCCGCTTGATGGCGTTGACTTTGGCCGCCGGCAACGCCGGGGCAAAGATGACGGAACCGCGCTTGAGGACGCCCAACGGTAGCGTGATGATGGCGCGCGTGCCACTGACTCGCCCTTGGTTGGTGGTGACAGTGACGCCGCTCGTGCCGTAGGCAATGCGCTGTACAACCTGGCCCAGGCGAATATCCAGCTCCTTAGCCAGATTGGTCAAAATTTGGTCATAGCCCTGCGGAAAGACAACATCACCGCCGGGTAACGACTCGTTCTGATCGTCCCAGTAGTAGAGCGAGAGATCGCTGCTGTCGGCGGCGTATTCATGCTCAATATTCGTGTTGATTGACCAACGCAGCGCTCGTTGCATGGTCGCCGGGTCGCGCCGCTTGGTAAGAATCTGCTCAAACACCGTCTTCAACGGGAGGTCGGCAAGATCATCGGCTTCCCTGGCACCACGAACGGTTTCCATTTGCTCCATCACGTCGTCAAAGTTATCACTAATCGTTTGCACCTCTTCATCGCTGAGGGCGCGGCCATCAGCAGCATAGGATGCACTATTGTCAAAATCGGTTGATTTGCGCGGCAAATTTAGCTCATTGGCCAGTTTAGTAAGTGGGTTGCCACGCACGCCATGAATCCAAGAAGCGCCCAGATCTACGGGGGCATTAGGCCAGGAACGCTCGCTCCAGAGCCGTCCGCCGATACGGTTGCGGGCTTCCACCACAATGACTTTGCGCCCACTGTTGGTCAGCATCCGCGCCGCTGCCAACCCGGCGATGCCGGCGCCAATGACCAGCGTGACATCCCCTTGTGCGGTTGTATCCACCTGCTCTTCCAGATCAACGGCTGATTCATCTGGTTGATTCACCGGTGTCTGGTCGGCGCTACTGGTAACAATGGGAAGAAAAATTGACTGGGCTTCGGCCCGCATGGCGTTGAGCAGCGAGCTACCGGTTGCCAGCAGTACACTTGCCTGTAAAAAATCACGTCGACTTGGCATAACTGGATCCTTTGTGTACGAAAAAAGTTTAATTCCTTTGTTTTCTGTAAGATTATGAGCCTGCTATCATACCATCGGACGCGCGAAACTACCGAATCTGTTGGACCTGGGTTCTGTTTTTTGACTTTGCGTTTTTTGCCGTTTTGTTGTTTTATACCTACAGGAGTACATGAACCATATTCCGCTTTTGATGAACCATAAAACCTTGGGGAGGAGTTTAGGATGAAAATTGCCGCCGTTCGTCTCTATGTACTCGAAGCGCCGGACAAACGGACAGGGTCGAGTCTGAAACTGATGCAGGTGCCCAACTTGTTGCGCATCCAATACACCCATACCGGTGGTAAGCCGGCCAACCAACCTTTGCGCCAAAATTTTATCGAGGTTGTCACGGAGGAAGGGATTGTTGGTCGCTGTACGACCACTATGCTGCCTCACCAGGTGGAAATTCTGCGCAATCAAGTGTTGGGCGAAGACGTCCGCCATCGGGAACGGCTCTACCAGATGTTGCAAAAGGGGACGCGCTGGCTCTATCAACCCCCCGGCTGGTTTGGCGACTTTGACAACTGCCTGTGGGATATTCTGGGCAAAGCAGCGGGGCTGCCAGTCTATGCGCTGGTCGGCAAGGTGCGCGACCGCTTCCCGGTCTATCTCACCAGCGGCGATGGCACGGTGAATGATTACCTGCGCCATATTGAATTAGGCAAAGCGATGGGCGTCAACGCCTACAAATTCCACTCCTACAAAGGCGGCAAGGCGGACATCCCAATCTTCCAGCAGGTGCGCCAGGAAGTGGGGCCGGATTATGCACTGATTAACGACCCGGTCTGCTCCTATGACTTGCGCGAAGCGATTGAGGTGGGCCATGTCATGGAAGAACTGGGCTTTATCTGGCTGGAGGAGCCATTCCATGAACAAAAGCTCAACCAATACCAAATTCTCTGTCGAGAACTGACCATGCCGGTGATGGCGAATGAGATGTTGATGCACGACATTGGTCTGTCCAGCCAGTGGCTGATTCAGGGCGGCACCGACCGCCTACGCGCCAACGCCCGCAACGGCACAACCCAAGTCCTCAAGATGGCGCACTTTGCCGAACTCTATGGCACGAATATTGAGATGAATGCCCAAGGGGGTCTGGCTGGTCTGGTTCATGCGCATCTCGGCTGCTGTATCGACAACACCGATTTTTACGAATACTTCGCGATGACCGCCGATGGCAACCGCACCGGCGGCGAACTCTGGGGTATCCTCAACGGCCCGCTGATCGTCGATGGTCACATCGCCCCGCCCGATGGCCCCGGTTGGGGCGCCGAGTGGGATGAAGAACGTTTTCGGGCGTGTGTGGTGGCGGAGTATTAAACAAGCGAATCGCGTACAACACTACAGCGGATTTAGGTGGGAGCTGATTTTTCCGCGATCAGCTCGATCAAAGACGTAAATCCGTTCCCACCCAAATCCGCTGTAGTGTTCCCGTGTCAACCCAAAGGAGAGAACCCATGAACGACATTGAAAAATATGAATTTGACCGGCTAGGCTATATTGTGATTAAAGAAATGTTGACTAAAGCGGAAGCCGCAACGTTGTTGGATGCAGTCAACGAGCTAGAAGAACATGCCCTGGCGCGCATCGACGCCCCGCCGCGTAAGAAAGCTGCTTGGGGCCATGATTACCATGCCGATGACGAACGGTATTATCACGCCTGGGGGCAACGAGCGGAAGGCAAGACCTTGATGATCGAGGATTTTTGGAATGCTCATCCCGCCTTTGACAGTTTGCTCGATCATCCCCGCACCCTAGCGTACATTAGTAATATTATCCTGGGGCGCTATACGATCAACAATTCGGAAATTCGCATTCGCTACGCCGGCAACGCCTCCGGCACGCACATGGGCGGGCCGATTGACCACAAATATCGCTATGCTTTCACCGGCGGGCGCATCGACTGTATGATGGTGCGCATGGTCTACTTTCTCCACGATGTCGGGCCGGATCAGGGGCCGTTCTGTGTGGTGCCAGCCACCCACAAAACCAACTACAAGTCGCCCTATGGTAACAACCCCGACGAGGAGCCGGGGATGATCGGGCTACCGGTGGAGGCGGGCGATGCCATCCTCTTTACAGAAAACCTGCGTCACGGCGGCCTCACCAACCGTTCGCAACAGACGCGCAAAACGTTGCACATCGGCTATGGTCCGCACTGGATGATGTCGCAAAACATCGCCACCATGGACGAGCCGCCCTATCTGACGGACGCGACACGGGCGCGGTTGACGGTGGCGCAGCAAAATTTGTTCCGGGCTTGGCCGCTCAAATAAAGAAAGCGAACAATTCGTGAACCGTTTACAAAACAAAGTCGCCATCATCACCGGTGGCGCACATGGCATTGGCGCGGCAATTGTCCAGCGCTTTTGTGAAGAGGGCGCCCGTGTGGTGCTGGTCGATGTCAACCGGGAAGGGGGCGCGTCCGTGGCCGAACGTTGGGGCGCCACCTTTGTCCCGACGGATGTGTCCAATCATGCCGCCGTGGGTGAACTGATCGCCCAGACGGTGCGTGACTTTGGCCGCCTGGATTGTGTGGTTAGCAACGCCTGCCTCCACAAATATGGTCATATTGAGGAGACGCCGCCGGAACTGTGGGAACAAGTCATTGGCGTCAACTTATCCGCCACTTACCACCTCGTTCACCACGCTGCGCCCCATCTACGCCAACAACCGGGTGCATCGATTGTGATCATCAGTTCGGTGCAGGCCATTCAAGGGTTCAAAAGCGCGGCCGCCTATGCCACTAGCAAAGGCGGTCAACTCAGTTTGATGCGCCAGCTTGCCAGCGATCTAGCGCCGCAAATTCGGGTCAACGCCATCCTGCCCGGCACCATTCGCTCCTACCCGGAGAGCATCACGCCGGAGGCAGAAAAACAGATCGGCTCCTGGCACCTCTTGGGCCGCATTGGTGAATGTGTAGAGATTGCCAATGGCGCCGTCTTTCTGGCGTCCGACGAAGCTTCCTTTATCACCGGTCATGGATTGGTGATCGATGGCGGCGTGTCGATCAAAGGGGCGCATTGAGGGCAGGCCAGTGGTGCGAAGCTGAAAATGCGCTCTTTCATGCTACATTTTTACGTGCGCTTCTGCATGTGCTATTCTTAGCGCAGGGGAGGGGGCTATGTTTCTAAATCGCACCAACGAACTGGCTGACTTACAGCGCCGCTATCAAGCGCCGCGAGCCGAATTTATCGTCTTGTGGGGGCGACGGCGGGTCGGGAAGACCAGCTTGATCTGGTCCTTTTGCCAGGAAAAACCACACCTGTTCTATTTCAGTGAACGCGCCTCCGGTGATTATCTCTTGCGGGAATTTTCGCGCACGATAGCGGCTGCACGCCAACCAACAGCAACTGTACCTGCCGATTTTACCTACCCTGATTGGTATACGGCGTTTCGCGAACTGGCCCTGTTGGCGGAACAAGAACGCTTTCTGGTTGTCATCGATGAATTTCCCTATCTGGCGGAAAGCGTCCCCGGTGTGGCGACGGCCTTACAGAAAGCCTGGGATCTCCATCTTTCGACAAGCCGGATTATGCTTGTCCTGACCGGCTCGACCTTGAGTGTCATGTCCCATCATGTGCTGGACGCCGCTTCGCCCCTCTATGGTCGGCACACCTGGGCTTTTGAACTAAAGCCGCTGCTGATTTACGATCTGCCAGCCTTTCTGCCAAACTATACCCCTACCCAATTGGTGGAAACCTATGCGATTCTGGGGGGGATGCCTGGCTACATTCAGCAATTTGATGATCGCCGACCGGTACTCAATAACGTTGCCCAGCAGATCGTTGCGGTCAGTGGCTCCCTCTTTGGGGCGGCGCGTTTGACGGTTTTTGAAGAACTAGCCGATCCGGGGTTACACTTGAAAGTGCTGGAAGTTATTGCTGCCGGCGCCCACAAACCAGAAGAAATTGGGCGACTGGCTGCTATCCGTGACCGGAACCAAGTCCGCCGCACATTGTTGCGTCTCCTGGAAGTTGGGCTGATCGAAGCCCGTGAACCATTGGAACGCGACCGGGGACGCCAACGCCAGGCCACTTACTATATTGCTGACCACTATTTACATTTCTGGTTCCAATACATCAAACCCCATGTTCGCTTGCTGGAACTGCGCGAAGGGGAAGCATTGGTGTTGGAGCAACTGCGCGAACAGTGGGCGCAGATGGTGGCTCCCGCTTGGGAAGCGATTGCTCGCACCCATCTCTGGCGTTTGAGCGCCCGCCGCCAATTTCCCTTTTATCTGGAAGACGTGGGTTCCTGGTTCTCGGCTCAGGCACAAATTGACCTGGTTGGTTTGAATCGCAAAGAACATCGGGTGGTCTTTGGTGAAGTCAAGTGGCGACGCCAGCCGGCAACTGTCCAGACGTTGGAAGGCTTAATGAGTCGCGCCCGCGCCTGGTTGGGCCGCGATCCTGACTGGCAGGTGCATTATGCGCTCTTTGCCCGTGAGTTTGGGCCGGCGCTACAAGAACAGGCCGAGTTGGAAGGCGATATTCATCTGTACACACCGGAAGATGTGCTGGGCAAGAGCCAGTAGAAAATGATGCTATGCCTGCAATGAGTGAGCCTTATCTGATGGACCATACACTGGATGAACAAGGCCAGCCGCTACTGGCGCTGACCGACCTCCATACGATGGCGCAACCGGAAGAACTACGCTTTGCCGTCCGCGCCCACGATCCCCGGCTGGTGGCCTGCTTAAATGATTTTATCGGAAAGGTTGTCAATGGTTATGGCTAATCTGTTGCAACCGGGATTGCTCCTGCAACAAGCCGCCCACCTTGCTCCTGAAAAGTTGCTGAATCCAGAGCAGTTGACTCGTTTTGATAATCTAAACGCACAAATGCCGGTGCTGGTCGTCCTCGCCGCCGGCAAAGGCACTCGCTTCGGGCAAGAGCCAAAGTGCATCCAACTTGTGCAAGGGACGCCGTTAGCCGGCCATTCGATTGCGGCCTTTCAACGTTGGCGGGCCGCACCGGTAATTGTTATTGTCGGTTATCGTCATGAGGACGTGACGGCTGCACTTGGCCCTGACAATCTCTCGGTCCTTTCCGATAATCCCACGGGTGGCACCGCGTACGCCACCTACGAAGCCTTTTGTGTCCCAGCCTTGACCACCCGCAATCCTTTGCTCTTTATTACCATGGGCGACCGCATTGCGCCACCTGTCATCTATGAGCGGTTGTGGCAAACCCACTGTGCCGGGGACCGTGAAGCTGATTTGACCCTGTTGACCGCCCACTATACACCACCTGGTCACACTGGTAAGGGACGCATTTTGCGCAACGAACAGGGTCAGGTGGTGCGCATTGTTGAGGAAAAGGAGATTGCCGCCGAACCGAGTGAAGCCGTGCGTCAGGCATTGACCAGCCTGACAGAAGGCAATTGTCCACTTTATATGATTCGGGCGCAGACTTTGTTGCGCCTGCTCCAACCGCTTACCAATGCCAACGCCCAGCAACAATATTATCTGACTGACATCGTTGCAGCTCTTCATCGGGAAGGGGGGACGATTCGCACGGTGACAACGCAACCCGCCGAACCGGAATATGCCTTGCTCACCGCTGACGTGACCCGTCCGCCTGATCTGGCAAAAGTAGAGGCGATTGTGGCGGCTGCCCCCCAGTTGCTTTTTCCTGCACAGGATGAAATCGCTGCCGCTGTTCGGTTGATCACGACGGATCGCCCTGCTGTCCAGGTCGCTGCCATTGCTCGCCAGTTGGCAGAGCTAGTTGCTGCTGCCAGCCAAGAGGGACTTGACTACCAGCCGGATCAGCCTGTTGCTTTGGGGATTGCCGGGGGGCGCCTGCGTATTGCCTTTATGCACCCCGACATGGCCCGTTTTTTCGGGCCGGCCTGGCAGATGCCCATCGGCGCCGGCGATCCGTCTGGGGATGAGCAGATTGTCCTGCTGATGCAACCAGCCAACGATGAACGGCTCCATTTATACCCACTGAATCCACACTATCGAGAACGGCTGAACTTCTTGCCGGCTGATAATGAGGTTATGTACCCGGACAACGCAATTACCGATCTCCATCAATACGAAACCTTTGGCACCCGTATGAGCGAAACGCTCTTGCTCACCCTGGGCTACTTCAGCGATGAGGAGATCGCGCGGCGACAGCAACAGGGATTACCCTTGCCGCCCGCTTCGCTTTGGGTACGCAATAATATGCGTCGCCCTTTTGCCCTGGTGAGCAATGCCTTGGCCTCCTTGCGCACCCTACAGCACGGCTCAGTCGGCGCCAAAGTACAAGCCGCACTGGGCCGTGAAAACTTTCGCGGGCTACGAATCATCTCTACCGGCAATATCCCACAAGGCGGTTTTTCCAGTTCGTCGGCTGTAACGGTTGCGACCAAGAATGCCCTGAATGCCCTCTTTGCCTTTGGTCTTGAAGCAGATCTGTTGGTGCAATTGGCCTGTCAAGCCGAGTATGGCACTGGCGTGCGCGCCGGTTCACTCGACCAGGCCACGGAACAAAAAGGACGCGCCGGGCAAGGAACGTTGCTCTCCTCCAATCCGCAGGACAACTACCGCACGCTGGGCAACTACCCGGCGCCGACCGACCGCTTTCAGATTCTTTTCCCCTATAGTGTTGAGCGGGATCGTGAGGCGTGGCGTTGGTCAGGAGGCGCGTATGCTGCCACCGTCGCTGAAGGCGCCCCGTTGACTGCTGGTGAGATGCGTAGCCTCACCGGCAAGGCTGCCGAAATGGCGGCATTGTTGACCCAACTGCCCCTTGACACCAGTTTCTTCAAAGTGATTGAAGCCGATTTGGTGGCCGATGGGTTGGTAAGCCTTGACAGTTGCCGGTGGATTTGCTCGCTTTTGCGACAGTTGCCGTTGCTGATTCCGCGTGAGACGCTACGAGAAGCAATCGCCAGCCAGCGTGGCTGGTATATTGACCAGTTGATGCAAGTTGAGCCACTTAGTGAAGCGGCGGCAAGTTACAAAGCTGAGAATACCCTGGTCAACCTCTTCACCGGTTGGCGCGAACCGCGTCTGCGACGTACTACGGCCACCGGCGCCGTTGTTGAAGAAACGGGCGTACCATTGCGGGCAATGGTCGCCTATCTTTTTGGCGAGGTGGCGAAAAATTTCTATTTAATCCACCACCCAAACGAGTGGATTGCCACCGTGACCTTGTCGCAGCGTGGGGATCGTTCGGTCGAAATTGATCCGCAACACCTGCCGGATCGCGCCGCACTGGTAATGGAATTACCTTGGGAACAAGCAGTGACAGGACCGGAACGGTTACAACGCTGGTTGGAACAGGTCGGCGCTTTGCCCTTCGATTATAACCAGGGGTTGGCTGATGAAATGCTTACTGCCGCTGAACCACCCCACTTTCACCGCCTAGCTGGTTCCAGCTTTTTTCGTGGGTTGGCCTTGATCGACCTGGCCGAGGCAATGCTCAAGCGCGCCTTTGGTCAGGGTGCTGTCGCAGTACGTATCAACGCCGCCGGTCAGGGCGGTTACTTTCAGGTGCATGTCGATACGCAACAAGCCAGCCCAACGGAAGTGAAAGAATTTATCCACAAAGCCTTCTACCGGCGCTTTGGTCTGTCGCCAACACCAGCCTTTGTCGAACCGCACCCTGGCGGCGGCGCTGTGGGCGTGCGCTTGCGGCGGTATGACATGTTGCCCCAATTGATTCAACAGTTACAAGAACGTTCTGGTAAGAATTCGTAGTCTAAATGAGAGATTGAGAGATAAAGAGATTGAGAGATTAAACGACTCAATCTCTTTATCTCATCAACAACATTGCTACGTTGCCAATCTTGAATAGATCATTGGAATTCCTATGCACCTCTACGCCATCAGCGATCTCCACCTGGCCTATCCTGAGAACCGTCAGGCGTTGGCGGCCATGCCACCCCATCCCGATGACTGGTTGATTGTCGCCGGTGATATTGGCGAAAGCGAAACCCATTTACGCTATGCCCTGGATCTTTTAACCCGCCGTTTTGCCCGTCTCCTCTGGACGCCAGGCAACCATGACTTGTGGACGTTGCCGAATGTGGCGGGGGATCTGCGGGGTGAGGCCAAATATCGCCAGATGGTGGCAATTTGTCATGACTATGGGGTGTTGACGCCGGAGGATCCCTATGTTGCCTGGCCGGGAGATGGCACGCCTTGTCTGTTGGCGCCGCTTTTCCTGCTCTATGACTACAGCTATCGTCCTGATAACATTCCGTTGGAAGGGGCACTGGCCTGGGCGGAAGAAGAAGGCATTGTCTGCGCCGATGAACTGTTGTTGCACCCTGACCCCTATCTCACCCGGATCGACTGGTGTGCGGCGCGTTGCGCTTATACTGAAGCGCGTTTACTGGCCCTAAACGGCGCCCCGCTCATTCTCATCAACCATTTTCCACTGCGGCACGATCTGGCCGTGTTACCCCGCATTCCTCGCTTCTCGCTTTGGTGCGGCACCCGGCGCACCGATGACTGGCATCTACGTTTCAACGCGCAAGCGGTAATCTACGGTCATCTCCACATCCCCGGCACCCGTTGGCGCGATGCCATCCGCTTTGAAGAAGTCTCCTTTGGCTATCCCAAACAGCGGGTGGTCGATCGACCAATTGAACACTATTTGCGCAAAATTTTGCCGATTTGATGGTGTTCATAACAGCAAAGTTGTGCTATAATTTGTACCAAGATGAGCGAAAAGATTATCAACCCGCACGATGCGTTTTTTAAGCAATACATGGGCCATGCGGTCGCCGCTGCCGATTTCCTGCGTCATCACCTGCCGCCGGCTATGGCAACCTTGCTTGACCTGGATCAATTACGGTTGGAAAAAGACTCGTTCGTTGATGAAAGCTTGCGTAGCAACTTTAGTGACTTGCTCTACCGCACGGTGACAAAGGATGGTACGCCGGTCGCCATCGCGCTATTGCTGGAACACAAAAGCTATGTTGACCAGTGGGTCGGTTTTCAAGTGCTGAAATATATCGAACGCTACTGGGAACATGAGTTACAGGAAAGCGGCAAACTTTCGCCGGTTATGCCGATTGTGGTCTATCATGGCGTTGAGACTTGGACGGTTGCCACTCAGTTTGCCCGCAAGTTGGAAGGGCTAAAAGATCCCAATGCTGCGCTAAACCAGATAGTTGGGCGTTACACGCCTGATTTCGAATATCATTTGGTCAACCTGACGCAACTTTCGGATGCAGAAATTCGGGGTGCGGTGCTTACCCGACTGTTCGTTCTGGTACTCAAGCATATCTTTGAGCCGGCGTTGGGTGGCCGATTAGATGAAATTCTAGCGTTGGTGGCAGAGGTCATGAACCTTTCTAGCGGTATGGAAATGGTGGCGGCTCTCTTACGCTACATTGCCCGCTCGGCTAAAGGGGTAGAAAAGGAAACCGTGGCCCGAAAGTTGTTGGAAGTATTACCCAAAGAGGGAGGCGTTCTTATGCAAACAATGGCGGAAGCTTGGATCGAGGAAGGGAAGACGATTGGTGTAAAGAAGGGGCGCAAAGACGAGCGTATTGACCTAATTGTACGCCTGTTACGCCGCCGCTTCCAACCAAGTGAAGAGACGATCCAAGCCATTACCCAGCAACTAACCCAAATTCGGCAGGAGGCCGTCTTGAGTCAATTGGTCGATCTGGCGTTGGATGTGCTGGTCCTGCCCGATTTTATAACCAAGGTGCAAGCGCTCTTGCCAGCGTCGCCAACCAGCAGTCAAGAATAAGTTGGAGAAACAAGTACCCCTCGTCACACTGACGAGGGGTATGTGTTGCCGCTTATCGGTGTGGCTTGATACGCCTAAAAGGCAAACAAAACGGGTCTCTGTTCAATCACCAAATGCCGCGTATAGGACGGGGGTGTTTCCGTATGGGCGGGTGCGGCAACCGGTTCGGGTTCCACATCGAGCGAAGGACTTGAGCCACTGGGCAGGTAGGCGGCGCTGTAGTGCATAGAAGCCGCATACGCCATTTCGCTGGCCTCGTTAGTAGACGCAAATTCGCGATGCAGACTGGCGTGATTCATGATTGGATTTTCCCTTCATCATCGAAGTAAAAATTTCCCGGCGGCGCCATTGCCGCCGGGTGGCACAACAAGCTGTACTATACCACAACTTTTGCCAGTTGTGTCTGTCAATCTTCTGACAATTTGGCAATCTCCACAAGCGTAAGATTACTCATGCCGCCATCCGTAAAAAGACTTAGCGCCATTAGTTCTCACGCCAACTCATCTTGCGTTCCACCAACCAGAGCAAAAAGGCCGACATGCCGGCTAACACAGCCAGATCCACCAGCAGGTAAGCCGTGATCGGCCCGATCACCACTTGGCGTAAAGCTGATGCAGCATAAGTGGCCGGGTTGAGATAACCGAGCCAAATGAGGATGGTCGGCAAGCGTTCTGTTGGAATCATGACTGGCCCCAGCACCGAGAGCAGGATCGAGACGACAAACCCCCACGATGAAGCCTCGCCCCAACTGCGGCCCAGCAACCCCAAAAGGACGCCCACACAAGCCAGGGGAATCGCACCCAAGGGAATCACCAGCAAGAGCAAAGGATGTAGAGCCAGTGGTAATGCCAGCCAGAGCGCCCCGACTGCCAGGGTGATGAGCAGGGAAGGTAAGGAGAAGACCAAAAAGGAGGCGACCATTGCAAAGACAAAGAGTGCGCGTCGCACCGGCAGCGTGGCGAAAAAATCAAGACCGCCGCCAAAGCGCAGAAATTCGACGCGGTGGAGGATACGCGTCATCGTGCCAAAGAGCAAACCAATCACCATGTTGCCGGTCAAGATATAGACCAGGGCACGCTTGTCACCAGTGTTGGCAAAGACCCCCAGCAGAATTATCAAAAAGACTGGCATAAGCGAACCGGCGATAAGGGTCAAGCGCCAACTCCAGCGCCAGTTGGTCAGCTCCATCAAAAAGAGATCCCACCCTTGCACTACTAGCGATTGCTGCCGCCGCTCAAGAGCGGGATTGATTGGCATAGTGGACATAGAGATCCTCCAGCGTGGCCGAATAGAGGCGAAAATCGTCAAGCTGTTCCAGATTTAGACCGTTGAGTACATGACTCACTTCACTGCGCTCCACCCAGGCGAGCCAACGTCCAGGTTGCAGTTGGTGCGGCGTGAGATAGGTGGGTAAGTGGGGCGGCGTTTCGGGTGGGAAGAAGAGTTCCAGCCGCAACTGTTGCGCTACCCGTTTTTTCAATTCGCTAGGACGACCAACCGCGACCAACTCGCCCTTATGTAGAATACCGACCCGTTGAATGATCTTCTCCGCTTCAATGGCGTCATGGGTGATAAAGATGATGGTCGTCCCCTGAGTCTGGTTGAGTTGCTTTAAGTTATCCCAGACCATACGCCGCCGCTGCGGGTCGAGATCATTGGTAGGTTCGTCCAGAATCAAGACAGGTAATCGCCCCGCCATCGCCACCACCAAGCGCAATAAGCGCCGTTGCCCGCCGGATAGTCGCGAACTGTACTTGTCCCGCAACTCACCAATCTGCCACGTTGCCAACAGCGTATCCCGCTCCTGTTGGGCATCACGGCGACTGAGGCCCCGTAGGTGCGCTGTGAAATAAAGCGCCTCCCCCACGGTCAGGTTATTGAGCGCGTTGGCATCTTGGGGCATATAGCCAACTGTCGTTGCGGTGTAGCGCGGATCGTGGGCAATGGGCTTGTCAAAGAGTTTGATCAAGCCGCTAGTAGGTTGGAGCAAATTGACCATCTGGCGCACCAGGGTCGTCTTGCCGGCGCCATTATCGCCCAGTAGACCAAAAATTTCGCCAGCATGAATTTGCAGTGTGACGTTCTGATTGGCGGGTTGTGGTTGTTTGGGGTATTGTTTCGTCACCGCTTGCAGATCATAGACAACCATTGTGGCTTCTCCTATTGTGCAGGTGTGCCGGGGCGTGGTCCTAAAATGCTCATCTCCCCTTTGAGGACATTGACCAATTGCGGTAATTCATCCAGACAATAGCGGCGTGCCAGTTGTCCCACTCGCGTTTGGCGTAAAGCTGTTGGTATGGCAACGCAGCTCTGGGTTGAGGATCTATGATTTGTGTACATAGAACGGAATTTGTAGAGCGTGTAGGGCTGGCCGTTTTTCCCGATACGCGGGGCGCAGTAGAGGATTGGTCCAGGCGAATCCAATTTGATCAAAATTGGCAAGAGGAGAAACAATGGCGCAGTCAGCACCAGACCGCACAGGGCGACGACCACATCGAACAGACGCCGCAGATGTGGATTGCACCCCGTGACAACAAAGAGCAGATGCGGGACAGTGCCATCGCTGACAGGAACGACCCCCGGTAGATCGCTGCGCAATGGTTCACTCGTCAGCGCACAGTTTGTACACCAGTGCTGGAACAGGCGCCAGTATTCGGTCAGAAGGGCAGGGGGCAAATCGCACAGTTCGCGGCTGCATAGCCTCAGTACCGCCATCCATCCGTGCGCCGCAGCGTCAACCAGCGCTTGGGCAAAGACAGCTTGCATCTCATCGGCAAAGTGGTTGCGATGAGGAGACGGGTAGAGTCGCAATAGCCAACTATAACCATAACATACCCAGGAAAGTTTGCGATCCATATCCACCTCCTCTCACGCTAGTTGCTCTCACGCTAGTTGTAACTGAGCAACGGCAACCAAACTTTGCAGCCGCGCCGTCTCCGCTTGTAGAATGCTACGCCCCAAATCCGTAAGTCCATAGGCTTTGCGCACTCGCTTGGATTCGACAAGGTGAGGCGCGAGGCTATCGGTTTCCGCTACTGGTTCAATCCAACCCTGCTCCAGCAACCGTTTGATCGCTCCGTAGAGCGTACCGGTGCTAAGGATGACCCGTTGTTGGCTTAAAGTTTCTACCTCTTTCATAATGGCATAGCCATGCTTGGGCTTGGGCGCCAAACTGAGCAGGATAAAAAAGGCCGCTTCCGTCAGCGGTGGTGTAGAATTCGGATCAAGTTGATTTGGCATGATAGAAGACTTTTGTTTGTGTATCTCATTGTATGATTATTTATATATGCCGTTTCACGACATATCGTATCACGCCATATTTTGGATGTCAAGCACATCAATCAAGAAAAGCAGCAACTCCTTTGACTATCTATTTGTTTATTCGCCTCTTCGCCCTTTACGCGCAATAGTGGTAAAATCGTAGTATAACCATTTATCGTGCTGTACGAACAGGCAACTTTATGACCATGAGAATTGCAGTCTACGCCGGTAGTTTTGACCCCATCACCAATGGTCATCTCTGGATGATTGAGCAGGGCGTCAAATTATTTGATCAACTGGTGGTTGCTATCGGCACCAACCCCGACAAGCGCTACACCTTCACACTGGAAGAACGCTTGCGTTTGATCGCGCAATCAACCCGCGGTTTGCCCAACATTCGCATTGATCACTTTACCAATCAATTCCTGGTTCATTATGCCAATGCGGTTGGCGCCAGTTACATTTTGCGGGGCATTCGCAATGAAGGCGATTACGAATATGAACGAGTGCTACGCCACTTGAATAGCGACCAACGCCCAGAGATCACCACGGTTTTTCTCATGCCGCCGCGCGCCATTGCGGAAGTCAGTTCCAGTTTGGTCAAGGGTTTTGTCGGGCCGGAAGGCTGGCAAGCGATTGTCGAACAATATGTGCCACCCCCCGTCTTCGCCTGTTTCCTGGAAAAATTTGGGGGTAGGTAGACAGGTAAACAGGTAGACAGGTAAATAGGTAAATAGGTCTTATTCCCTGTGTACCTGTGTACCTGTGTACCTGTGTACCTGTCTACCTGTCTACCTCTCTCTCATTAAAAAAGGCAAGGTTACGCCTATGGAAGCCGCATTAGCCAACATTCGCAACATCGGGATCATCGCCCACATTGACGCCGGCAAAACTACCACCACAGAACGCATCCTCTTTTATTCCGGTCGCATCCATCGACCGGGGGATGTGGATGATGGCAATACTGTCACCGATTGGTGGGAACAGGAGCGGGAGCGCGGCATTACCATCAAAGCCGCGGCCATTACCACCGCCTGGCGTGACACCCTCACAAACCAGGAAGCGCGGATAAACATTATCGACACGCCGGGACACATCGACTTCACGGCCGAGGTGCAACGGAGTCTACGCGTTCTCGATGGTGGCGTGGTAATTTTTGACGCCGTCAACGGCGTTGAACCACAGTCGGAAACCGTTTGGCGTCAGGCAGACAAATATCGCGTGCCACGCCTCTGCTATGTCAACAAAATGGATCGCCTTGGCGCCAATTTGCCCCGCACCATCGAAATGATCCACCAGCGGCTACGCGCTAACCCCGTATTGGTGCAATTGCCGATCGGCATTGAAAACAGCTTTGCTGGCATCATCGATCTCTTTACCATGCAAGCGCTTCTCTTTAGTGATGAATTGGGCGCGCACCCAACCATCGACGTAATCCCCGCAGAGTTAACCGATGCGGCGACGCTGGCGCGTGACCAACTGATCGAAAAAATTGCTGAAACTGATGATGAATTGACGCTAAAATATCTCTCTGGCGAAACCATTAGCAATGAGGATCTGTATGGCGCCATGCGCAAGGCAGTGATTGCCAACAAGTTGACGCCCGTGTTGGTCGGCACATCATTGCGCAATAAGGGGGTGCAACCACTGCTTGACGCTATTGTACGTTACTTACCCAGCCCACTTGATGTGCCGCCGGTGGAAGGAACAAACCCCCAAAGCGGCGCATTAGCCCACCGTCATGCCCGCATTGATGAACCGTTGAGTGCCCTGGTCTTCAAAATTGTGGTCGATCCCTATGCCGGGCGGCTGGCCTATACCCGGATCTACTCCGGTTCTTTGAAAGCCGGTGCGGCTATCTACAACGCCAACCGTCAGCGTCGCGAACGAGCGCAAAAGCTCTTACAGATGCAAGCCAACAAGCGGACGGAAATTCAAGAGTGCCATGCCGGCGATATTGTGGCCATTGTCGGTTTCAAGGAATCGACCACCGGCGAAACCTTGAGTGACGCTACCCATGAAATCGTACTGGAGGCGATTGACTTTCCGGCCCCGGTGATCAAAGTGGCAATTGAACCGCGCTCCACTGCCGACCAGGAGAAACTGACCGAGGCATTGGCTAAACTTGGTGAGGAAGATCCTACCTTCCGCCGGGAGGTTGATGCGCAGACTGGCCAAACAGTCATTAGCGGCATGGGCGAGCTACATCTGGAGATTATCACTGAGCGGTTGCGCCGCGAATTTGGCGTACAATGTCGCATTGGCGCGCCACAGGTCGCCTATCGTGAAGGCATTACTCGTCGCACCCAGGTCGAAGAGCGCTATATTCGTGAGATCGGCGGTCATCACCACTATGCAGTAGTAACGCTGGATCTGGCGCCGAACGAAACCAATGGCGGCTTTGCCTTTACCAACCGTGCGCCGGCTGACAAATTGCTGGCTGCCTTTGTTGCAGCGGTTGAGCGAAGTGTGACCAATGCCTTGCATGGCGGCACGCTGGCCGGCTTCCCAGTGATCGATCTCAAAGTGACGTTGCTAGATGGCGTCTTTCATGAAACGGATTCAACGCCTGAAGATTTTGAGGTGGCAGCCCATATGGCCTTTCGCAGCGCGATGCAGAAGGCGCACCCCATTTTGCTGGAGCCAGTCATGCGGGTCGAGACCTATGTCCCTGATGAATATGTCGGCAGTGTAGTTAACGATTTTGGCGCCCGCCGAGGCGCTGTCCAGCAGATGGATATGAGCGGTGACGGCACCCGCACCATCGCCGCCATGACGCCGCTGACAGAGATGATCGGCTACGCAACGGCGCTCCGCTCCATGACCAGCGGGCGCGGGGTCTTTAGCATGGAATTGGATCACTATGAACAAGCTAGCGATGCCATTCATGAACGCTATTTAGGGCCGGAGTGGCGGCGGTTGTATCACAGTTGATCCCATCAAACTGCTTGACGTGGCAAGGATGCCACAGCAGCGTTCCAAGAATCCTCATTTACTTGCCCATTCGAGGCGATGACGACACCAAGTGCTTGCGCCTGCTGGAGCGCCTGTCCAGCCCATTCTGTCCCGGCAACAACAGGAACCGCTTGGAATCCGGTGCGACGCAAAATTTCGGCACGGCGGTGTGTGCGCTCCACATCAGTCACTTCGGCGCGCCAAGAGGCTTCTAAGACCACAACAATTTCCGCTCCATCAATGTATGACTTACCCCCCCAGAGCAAATCAGCGGCTAGCACCTGTGTTTGATCAGCTTTGGAAATTTTCCCACTCATGGCAGCCTCATATAGTTGTTCACCAATGTCATCCGTGCGCTCTCGCCCGCGCCGGAGGAAATTGCCAAAGATCCTACTGGCCTTTAAGCGATATTCCTGTTCATAGGCTTTGCCTTTTAGAGTTGATAGGTCCGTTTCAATCCGAGCTACCCGCCCATTTAATTGTGTTAAATCCTTTTTAATACTTTGAACGTTGTCCGACTGCTGTCGTTGCACCTCTACTAGTTCGGTAACTGCCTTTTCGAGCCGTGTAAGCGCTGCTTCAATATCAATATCAAAGAGGGCACGTTTTAACCGTCGCCGCCACTCTGGATGCGTTTCAATAATGTAAACCAAGTCCTCAAAAGTTTCAATTGCCAATGCCATCGGCCACACCTCGCTTTTTCAGGACGCGATACAGCCATTTTACACGGAAATCGCAAAAAAGTTAAACCCCTGTTTGTTTCAGTGCCAAACGTGAGCGCCAGCTATGGACTATCTTACCTTGCTGATTATAATAGGATAATGACAGCAAACACAAGAAATGAGGATACCATGCACCCATCTAATTCAATTGATAGCGACGCTTTGTCTATGAACGACTGGTCGCTGGCCTCCCTTGTCATCCATGCCGACGACGACTTTGCCACCGACTCGGCCATTGCGCCACCCATTCACCAAACCTCAACCTTTCGTGCCGAGTCGGCCGCCGACTTTGCCGCAATGGCGACGCAACCCCGCCACCCGCGCTACTATACCCGCTATGGCAACCCGACGTTGGAACGGGCCGAAACCATTATCGCCCAGTTGGAAGGGGCCGAAGCGGCGCTTGTCACCGGCTCCGGCATGGGCGCAATTACCACAACAATCCTGGCGCTGGTGCAGAGCGGCGATCACATTGTTGCCCAACGCAATCACTATATGGGAACCACCAAGTTACTGACTGAAATCCTGCCCCGGTTCGGTGTGACAGCAACGCTGGTTGACCAGACCGATGGCGCCGCCTTTGCCGACGCCTTGCGGCCAGAGACCAAAGTAATCCTGGTTGAAACGCCTTCTAACCCGACGATGCAACTGACCGATTTGCGGGCAGTTGCGGATCTGGCGCGGACGCGCAACATTCTCACCTTTTGCGACAATACCTTTGCCTCCCCCTACAATCAACGCCCGCTGGCGCATGGCATCGATCTCGTGATGCACAGCGCCACCAAATATCTGGGCGGCCATCACGATCTGTCGGCGGGGGTGGTGGCAGGGCCACAGGCGCTGCTGACAAAGATTTGGGATGCGCACATGGTCGTCGGATCTGTGTTGGGGCCGATTGATGGTTGGTTGTTGCTGCGCGGTTTGCGCACATTGGCAGTGCGGGTGAAACAACAAAACCAGACCGCACTTACCATTGCCCAATTCTTGGAACGCCACCCAGCTATTGAACAGGTCTACTACCCGGGCTTACCCAGCCATCCTCAATATGAACTAGCGCAGCGCCAAATGAAAGGCTTTGGCGGCGTCTTAAGCTTTGCAGTCAAAGGGGGGTACGGGGCAACGCAACGCTTTATTTCTGCGTTGAAGTTGCCAACCCAGGCCGTTAGTCTTGGCGGCTATGAATCCTTGGTTGTCCATGCCGCAGCAATGTGGGAAGGGACGCTGGGCGAAGCGGGGTTGATCGAGGCCGGCATCCAGCCCAACCTAGTGCGTTTCTCGGTTGGGCTGGAAGATGAACAGGATTTGATCAGGGATCTGCAACAGGCCTTGGCGTAATCCCTGCTGGCTACCGCAGGAATACGCAACCTATGGTACCCAGTTGGATTTCACAAGGAGCAACTTTTCCGGTTCAACTGCCCTGGTTTACCGCTTGACCCATCGGCGGGTAGCCAACCAATCATAGAGCCAACAAGCCAGACAAACCCCTGGTAAATAGACCAGGAGCGCATACTCAAATGGTACAAGATAGAACAGAATCAAGCCTGCAACGGGGGTGCTCAGCAAGCCATAGCGCCACATACCCCCTCCTCTTATGCTAAACAAATTATGCTAAACCAATACTGACTGGATCACCCTTTGTTGACCGCTTGTACTTTCAGTCTACAGCGCTAAGATAAAAAAAATATGAAGAAATGATAGGTAAATTGTATAGGTCCACCGCCGACTACTAGCCATATTCCCCACGCAATTTGTTCATAATTTCTTCATACTTTTTTGCCATACTGGGGGCAAGGCAGCCGTTTGTAAGCCGGTGAAATCGCAGAGGAATAATCGTGTCAACCGATCAACCCTCATCACCAATTCTGAGTCGACGCACCTTTTTGCGGGCGTCGACAACTTGTACAGCACTCTTCTTGGGAGCAGGATGTTGTCGATGAGGGGTGGAAAGACACGGTACTGGTGATGCCTGGAGAACGAGTGCAACTGGGGCTACGCTTTGTGGACTATCCCGGACGCTATCTGGTACACTGTCATAACTTGGAACACGAAACCGGCGGTATGATGCGCAATTTTCTCATTGATTGATTTTAACCAGGAGGAAAGATTTTACGCTTCCCCAGCGCCCGAAGACTAAAGTCTTTCTCCCTGAGAAACGCTTCTTTGCTACAATACGAACTCGTTGATCTATGAATACAACCATTTTGGTGATTGAGGATGACGCCCAGATCCGGCGCGTTGTCGAAGGCTACCTCAAACAGGCCGGCTACCATATTCTCACGGCGGGGGACGGTATTACAGGGTTGGCACTAGCACAGCAGACGAAACCGCATCTCCTCATCCTCGATCTTATGTTGCCCGGTTTGGATGGGTTGGAGCTTGCGCGGCGTTTGCGCTCCCATAGTGATCCGGGTATAGCGGGCGTTTATATCATCATGCTCACCGCACGCGTCGAGGAGACGGATCGGATCGTTGGTCTGGAACTGGGGGCAGATGATTACGTAACCAAACCCTTTAGTCCCCGCGAACTAGTTGCGCGCGTGCGCGCCGCCTTGCGCCGTTTGGAGACCGTACCCAACGCCGGTGAAATCCAGGTCTTACACGCCGGGGCGTTGCGTCTCGACCCCAGCTACCGCACCATTACGCTTGAGGGCAAAGCGGTCGAATTGACCAGCACCGAGTTTGATCTGCTCCACCATTTTATGCTCCACCCCGGTCGCCCCTTTAGTCGCGGGGATTTGTTAGATGTCACCCAGCCCGATGCCGCTGGTGACATTTCAGCCTATGAGCGAACGATTGATGTCCATGTCAAAAATCTGCGCCAGAAGTTGGGCGCCGGCGGTCGCCATAGTCGCTTTATTGAGACGGTGCATGGCATTGGCTACCGCTTTGTACCGGAGGCGGAATGATTAACCGTCTTTGGTTTCGGCTGACCAGCGCCTTTGCCCTGGTGATTGTGGTCGGCGTTTTGGTGACAGTGGTGGTGGCGCGCCAGGGTGCGGCTTCGCGCTTTGCTCACTTTATGCTCAACCATCACATGGTGCGCCCCGAACAACTCCAATCCACCCTCGTTGCCTACTATGTGGAGCATGGGAGTTGGGACGGGCTGGACACCCAACTCGCCGCCATTATTGAACTCTCTACTGACGGCACCATGAGCGATATGATGGGCAACATGATGGGCATGAACAACAACCGCATCCAGATCGTCGACGCAGCCGGCGCGGTCGTTGCTGATAGTCGCGATCTGCCGGGGGGTCCAAGACGGTTGGGCCGTCCCCTTGCCACGGATGTACAACGGTGGCCGCTGTTGGTGAACGATACCCAAGTGGGCGAGTTGCTGGCGGAAGGCGGGTTGATGGTCGGTTCGAGTATGCGTAGCAGTACTCTGGTCGCCGGGGTGACGCGTGCCGTGTTGATTGCCGGGATGACTGCTGGTGTAGTTGGGTTGATGTTGGCATTGTTGTTGGTCCGCCAGATTACGCGCCCACTCGGGTCCCTCACCCAAGCCGCCAGCCAAATTGCCGATGGTGATTTGAGTGTGCGCGTACCGGTGCAAAGCAACGATGAGTTAGGTGATCTAGCAACCACCTTTAATCAAATGGCCGGTAGCCTGGAAACACAAGAAAAGCTGCGGCGCAACCTTATGGCTGACGTAGCCCACGAGCTGCGCACGCCCTTGGCCGGTATTCAAGGCACAGTCGAGGCGCTGCAAGATGGGATCTTCCCAGTGACCACCGAAAATCTGCAAGCGGTGCATGATCAAGTGATGCTGCTGAATCGTTTGGTCGAGGATTTACGCACATTGGCCAACGCTGAAGCAGGTCAGCTCTCGCTCGACTTGTTGCCGCTTAACCTGATCGACCTTTGTCAACGCCAGATCGCCGCTTTTCACCCTCAAGCGGTTGCCAAACGGATCACGCTGACACTAGAGAGCGTGCCCTCGCCGCTTTCTGTTTGTGGCGATGACCAACGGCTCGGTCAGGTATTGAATAATTTGCTGCATAACGCCCTCCGCCATACACCTGCCGGGGGCGCGATCCAGGTTAACCTTGCGGCAACAAATACGGTGGCGCGCCTTACGGTCCTTGATAACGGTGAAGGCATCACCGCCGAAGCAATGCCCCACCTTTTTGACCGCTTCTATCGCGGCGACCGTTCGCGCAACCGCCTGACCGGCGGCTCCGGTTTAGGTCTCGCCATTGCCCGTCAAATCATTCAGGCCCATAACGGACGCATCTGGGCCGAAAGCCCACCCGCTGGGCAGTCACAAGGCAGTGCGTTTATCCTCGAATTACCACGGAAATAGCAACGCCGCTTCAAGTGCTGCGGTTTTTCCGTGCAGAAAAGCAATCCGCAGTACCTGAATTCGCGCTGGCGCCCCTGTATTCTATTCATACTTCGTTCATATTTTCTTCACAATCCTGTGGCAAGATCAAGCCTATTGATAGCCCACCAGCGCAAGCTGGGACAGACGAAAGGATTCGCTCGAAAATTCTCTATTCCTGTTGGGCTACAACCGAATTGGGAGACAAGTTCTTAATGGATTCTTGTGATAACAAAGGAGTTAAACTATGCGACGAATCGGCAAACTAACCTTGATCGGCCTCTTTGTCCTGACTGTCGCCGGTTGCGCTGGCATTGTATCCGGCGACCATATGGGCAACATGGATCACGGCGCCATGACCAATACCCCGATGGCTGCGATGGATCATGGTGCTATGCACGGCCAGGCCATGACCGACACCACCACCATGACTGGGACCCACAGCGGCATGGATCACAGCATGATGGAAGTTGACCCATCCAAGCCCTTTGACGCTCAATTTATTGACAGTATGCTCGAACATCATCAGGGCGCTGTCGTCATGGCGCAGCAGGTGTTAGCGGAATCGGAACGGGAGGAGCTGCGCACCTTGGCCGAAGCGATCATCGCCGCCCAAACGCAGGAGATTGAGCAGATGACGGCCTGGCGGGAGAGCTGGTATCCCGATCTACCCGCTACCAGCGGAATGGGCATGAGCATGGGGGAGATGACAATTAGCGCCGACGAAAGTAAACCCTTCGACCAGCGCTTCCTCGAAGCCATGATCTCCCATCACCAGGGCGCGATTGATATGGCACAGATGGCACAGCAGATGGCCGAACATGAGGAGATCAAAACTTTAGCCGATGCCATCATTGCAGCCCAGCAGGCCGAAATTGAGCAGATGCAAATGTGGCTCAAAGAGTGGTTTGATTAAGTCAAACCATTCTCGCCTCTTCCTGGAAGGGGCTTCGGCGCAGCGGGATCAATTTCCTCGCTTTGTGGGGTATCATCCAGTCAATGGGAAACGATCATGAAAAGATAATTGTCAGTAGACCGCAACGCAGCCGAGATAGCAATAAACCGACTCTAGGCTATGCGATGCGGACTACTGCCCATGAAAAGCGAAGAGGTGTTTGAAGAGAGGCAGAAGGCGCCAGTCCTTAGAAGGGAACAACTCATGGCCGATCACAATGCCCACACGGCTCACCCGCATCAGGCAACCGCCGATCACCCCGATCAGAAGCCGCGCCAGCATCAACACGCTGGATATGAACAGGGGACCGATCAAGTGCCAGTGGCCGCAGCCCAACCGCACGCGATGCACGGTAACTATGTCACCGCAGAAGCGCACCCCCAAACCCTATACGAAGTTCGAGATCAGGCCGCAACCGGTCACGCCAGCCATAATGCTCATGCCGGTCACAGGGTCGATCAGCGTGTCGATCACAGCGGCCATGAGTTGATGTTCCGCAACCGCTTCTGGGTCTGTCTGTTGCTAACGATCCCCGTACTGCTTTACAGTCATATGTTACAGATGTGGTTTGGCTTCACCATGCCTGCCTTTCCCGGCAGCCAGTGGATTGGCCCGCTCTTTGCCGGTATTATCTTTGTCTATGGCGGCGTACCTTTTCTGCAAATGGCCGTACCGGAGTTGCGCAACCGCCAACCGGGCATGATGACCCTGATTTCCCTGGCGATCACGGTAGCGTTTGTTTATAGTCTTGCCACCCTCTGGATCGATCCGATGGCTGGCTTCTTCTGGGAGATGGCGCTGCTCATCGATGTGATGTTGCTGGGTCACTGGCTGGAGATGCGCAGCGTGCGCCAAGCCTCCGGCGCCCTCAATGAGCTTGCGCGATTGATGCCTGATGAGGCTGAACGTGTTCAGCCTGATGGTAGCATCATGCGGGTAGCAAGTAGTGAATTGCGGGTGGGTGATCTTGTCTTGGTGCGACCGGGCGCCAGCACCCCAGCCGATGGGGAAGTGTGCGAAGGCGTTTCCGAAGTCAACGAGGCCATGATCACGGGTGAATCCCGACCAGTGCGCAAAGAGCCGGGCAGCAAGGTGATTGCCGGTACAGTCAATGGCGATGGCAGTCTGCGGGTACGGGTTACAGCTACCGGCGCCGACACTGCGCTTTCCGGCATTATGCGCCTGGTGCAGGAAGCGCAAAACAGCAAATCCGCTACCCAGGTGTTAGCCGATCGCGCTGCTGGTTGGCTCTTTTATATCGCCTTGGCGGCGGCCCTCATCACGGCCATTGCCTGGACAGTAGCGACAGGTTTCAATGTTGATGTGGTACAGCGCGTGGCCACAGTCTTGGTCATTGCCTGTCCCCATGCATTGGGGCTGGCAGTGCCGCTGGTTGTGGCGATTAGCACTTCGTTAGCAGCGCGCAACGGCATTCTCGTGCGCGATCGGCTAGCGTTGGAAGAGGCGCGTACAGTTGACACCATCATCTTTGACAAAACAGGGACGCTCACCAAAGGGGAACAGGGCATGGTTGACCTGGCCGTTGTGGAAGGTTGGACACCGGAACGGGCGGTTGCCTTGGCTGCGGCTATCGAGGGCGATTCCGAACATATCATCGCCAAAGCCATTCGTCAAGCAGCAACCGAACGCGCGCTTGTTTTACCAAAAATTAGTGCATTTGAAGCAATCAAAGGGCGCGGGGCAAAGGCGACAGTCGATGGACAAAGCGTCTATGTAGGCGGTCCCCGCTTGTTAGAGATGCTTCAGACCACGCCGCCAACCACGTTACAGGAATTCGTTGGGCAGGCGGAAAGCAAAGGCCAAACAGTCGTCTACCTGGTGCAGACCCAAACGCCAGTTGCAGCCTTCGCTTTGGCCGATGTTCTTCGCCCGGAGAGCAAACCAGCCATTGAGAAGTTACAGGCGATGGGTGTCGCAGTTGTTATGTTGACGGGTGACAGTAAAGCGGTTGCTCAAGCGGTGGCGACAGATCTGGGCATTGATCAGTACATTGCTGAAGTTTTGCCGGAACACAAGGATCGTCACGTAAGCGAGTTACAAGCGCAAGGGAAAAAGGTAGCAATGGTGGGTGACGGCGTTAACGATGCCCCAGCCCTCACACGCGCCGACATCGGCATTGCCATCGGCAGCGGCACTGATGTAGCGGTCGAGTCGGCGGATATTATCCTTGTCCAGAGCAACCCACTGGATGTGGCGAAGATCTTTGAATTGAGCCGAGCCACGCGACGCAAAATGATTCAGAATCTTTGGTGGGCCGCCGGTTATAATATTGTCGCCTTGCCCCTAGCGGCGGGCGTCCTTGCAAACTGGGGTATCAATCTATCGCCAGCCGTTGGCGCATTGCTCATGTCGATCAGCACCATTGTCGTCGCCATCAATGCCCAATTGTTGCGTCGTCTACCACTGGCAAGCCACTAAAAAGAAATAGATTTGTGTCAGTGGCGCCACCCTGGCTGGGTGTCCTCTGAGCGCAGCACATAAAAAAAGAAGTAGCGCCGGATTCCTAACAAAGGCCGGCGCTACTTCTTACGAACCACTGTATTTGGTGGTGCCCCTACTCCGATTTGAACGGAGACGCCCTTGCGAGCACAGGCCCTCAACCTGCCGTGTATGCCAGTTCCACCATAGGGGCAAGTAACTACGCTACTAAGTATAAAACATCTTTCTAGGAAAAGTCAAAATTGATGGGAAACGGTGTACATTTGATTAGGTGATCAGGTACTTGGGTGGTTTCGACAAGCTCAACCACCCAAGTACCTGATCACCGATTTTTGCACTTCTTGCACATTTCTAACACTTTGCTAGTGTAAGATCAGCCATTGGTGGGGTAAAGTCAGGGCAACTTCTTTTGAAGTATTATTGCATTTTCTAGTTGAGGAGCCATTTTATGACGGAACCAGTGACTACTGCACCAGAATCGCTTGAGTATCGTACCGAAGTCAAGCAATTACTCGACATTCTTGCCCATTCCCTTTACACCGATCGCGAAATCTTTTTGCGCGAGCTTATTTCCAATGCCTCTGATGCGTTAAATCGCATTCAATTTGAGCAACTGACCAACCACGATGTGCTGGATCACGACCGCGAGTTGGCGATCCGCATCGCTGTGGACAAAGAGGCCAAGACCATTACCATTGCCGATAGCGGCATCGGCATGAATCATGATGAGCTGATCCAAAACCTCGGCACCATTGCCCATTCGGGCGCCAAAGCCTTTCTTTCCAGCGCGGGTGAGGGCAATAAGGCCACTGTAGAAGAGATCATCGGCCAGTTTGGCGTTGGCTTCTACTCGGTCTTTATGGTGGCCGCCGAAGTGACCGTCACCTCCCGCTCCTATCGCACCGATGACCAGGCGTGGACGTGGCAATCGACCGGCGACAGCCGCTTTACCTTGGCGGCGGCAGAGAAGACAGATCGCGGCACGACGATTTTTATCAAGCTCAAAGAGGATGCCGACGAATTTGCCAACAACTGGCGCATTGAGCAGATCATCAAGAAACATTCGGATTATGTCTCCTTCCCCATCTACTTGAAGGAAGACAAGAGCGAAGGCGAACCGTCTGAAAAGGTGGTCAACCGGCGCACGGCGCTCTGGCGACAGTCAGCGGCGCAGGTGAAGCCGGAAGAGTACAAAGAATTCTACCATCAACTCACCTATGACACTGGCGACCCGTTGCTCCACATTCATCTGGTGGCCGATGCGCCGGTCAACTTGCGTAGCATTCTCTTTGTGCCGGGCAAGCGCGATCGCACCCTCTTTACCACACAGAGCGATCATGGTCTGCGCCTCTATTCGCGCAAGATTTTGATTCAGCAGCGCAACAAGGATCTGTTACCCGAATATTTCCGCTTTATCGAGGGTGTGGTCGATTCGGAGGATTTGCCCCTCAACGTTTCGCGCGAAATGGTGCAGAGCAACCCGGTCTTGCGCCAAATGCGCCGGGCGCTCACCAACCGCCTTTTCCGCGATCTCAAGAACTTGGCCGAAAACGATGAAGAGAAATATCTCACCTTCTGGCATGAGTTTGGCGTCTTTATGAAAGAGGGCGTTGCGTCTGATCCGGCCAGCCATGAGCATTTGGTCGAGTTGTTGCGCTTCCAGAGTACCAAGAGCAGCGAAGCCAAGCCGTGGTCAACGCTTAAGCAATACAAGGAGCGTATGGGCAGCGAACAGAAGGCAATCTACTATGTGTTGGGCGAAAACTTAAAGTCGGTGGAACGCAGCCCCCATCTTGACTACTTCCGCGCCAATAACATTGAGGTACTCTACCTGATCGACCCGATTGACGGCTTTATGACCTCCATGCTGCGCGACTATGATGGCACACCGCTCAAGAATGTCGATGATGCCGGTCTTGATCTGCCGAAGAGCGAGGAAGAAAAGAAAGCCGACGAAACCAAACCATCGGTGGCGCAGGATGAGTTCGAGAAACTGGTCGAACGCTTCAAGAGCGTGTTGGGCGACCGCGTCACCGATGTACGCGAGTCGAAGCAACTGGTCAACAGCCCCTGCCGCTTGGTCTCGCCCGAAGATAGCTTTGACCGTGATTTGCAGCGCATCCGCCGCTTGACCGAGCAAAACTATGAATTGCCCCGCAAGTTGCTGGAATTGAACCGCCGCCACCCGATGGTAGCCAATCTGGCGCAGCTTGTGACCAAGGGGAATGCGGATGGGATTGTCGATGCCGCCATTGGTCAACTCTTTGACAATGCTTTGTTGTTGGAGGGCATTAGTCCTAATCCCGCCGACATGGTGGAGCGCATTCAGACGCTCATGGAAACGGCGGTCGCGGCCCGTGCAGTGTAATCAAGGGCAATAACTGCTACTTTACCGCAAAAAGACAGAGAACCCGAAGATTTCTCAAATTATCTTCGGGTTCTTTGTTTTACCTCTATAAATCTTTTCGGTCATACACCGAAATCTTACGTTAAATTGTAAATTTCTCTCCGACCTTCTGTAATGGTTTAGCAAGACTCCGTTCATCTCCCTTTAAGATTACCGTCTTACCGTATTCACATAATACATAAAATGCTGTACGAGTCACTCATTTGTTTGGCATTTTGTGTATACAAAAATACTGACAACAACCCGTTACATCCGGTTGGATTAGCCCAGCTAGGAAAGTGAGGGGGGCCAGTGTTATAGAACCAGCCGGAGACGCCGCTGCCCTGTATCCATGATGACCAATCCGGTTGGTATTTGCACTTACTTCCAGTGAAGCTGTAGGCAACAAAGCGTACAGTGGTGCAGTTGGATTTCTATTGTATGGAATTAAAGGAGTTTTACAATTATGTCAAACATTGTCATCGTCGGCGCCGGCGTTGTTGGTCAGGCCACAGGCAAAGGCTTTGCGAAGCAAGGGCATCAGATCACCTATGTGGATGTTGACCCAAAGAAGATTCAACAATTGGTTGCCCAAGGCTTACAAGCTATGACCGCCGCCGAGGTGGACTGGAACAGACAAGAGATTGTGATGTTGACTGTTTCCACGCCGACGATTCAGGAGCGGCTGATTTTGGATCATCTCAAAGCGGCAACGTATAACGTCGGCAAAGGGTTGGCCACTACCGACAACTATATTACCGTTGTCGTACGTAGCACCGTGCCGCCCACCACGACAGAAAAGATGTTGACCCCGATTCTGGAAGAAGCTTCCGCCAAGCGCGCCGGCGTCGATTTTGGTGTCGCCTTTAACCCCGAATTCTTGCGCCAACGCACCAGTGAACAGGACTTTGATCGCCCCTGGATTACTGTATTGGGAACGACTGACCGCACGACAGCGGACATTCTTAACAATCTTTACCTGCCCTTTGGCGGGTTGATTGTCAATTGCCGCCCTACGGAAGCGGAGATGGTCAAGTATGTGAATAATGTCTACAACGCTGTGAAGATCAGCTACTTCAACGAAGTGCATCACCTCTGCGAACAGTTGGAGATTGATAGCCGGTTGGTGGGCGCGGTGGTGGCTCGCAGCGCCGAGAGCATGTGGAACCCGCTCTATGGCACCCGTGGCGGCGTCCCCTACGGCGGCGCCTGTCTCCCCAAAGATACGCTGGCCTTTATGGAATTTTGTCGTAATCAGGGCTGGGAACATGAGATGTTAGCGGCCACCATCCGCGTGAATGAAAAGCTCGAAGGCAAAATCCACGCCGTGGAGTCACCGGAAGAGATCGATCAGTTGCTCAAATATCATCGTCAGGTGCAACAGCAGCCGCTGCCGGCGGCCGCCCACACCCTGGCGGACGCGCACACCAAAGCGGCTACTACCAACGGCCATCATACCCATCACTTTGCGGAAGTTCTGGTCGCAAACGCCGCTGACTAAGAGCCAGTAAATCACACACAGGCCCAGACCTTTAGGGTCTCGCAGACCCTAAAGGTCTGGCGCTGCTCATTGTAAATTTTTATTCGTGGAGTATATGATTTTATGCGACAAAAGCTCACACACCGCCGAAATCTCTTGTGGATTTGCTTCGGCTGGTTGGCCTTTGGCTTGTTACACCTGAGCCTATTTCCCGCTCATGCACAACCGGCCACGCCGCCAACCATCACTTATTTGGCAAATGTCAACACCATTGTGATCGGTGGCACAAGCGGCGCAGCCGCCAGTCAGTCGATCACCATCCCTGCGCTGGATAACGCACTTACCGGCCAAGGCTTGCCCGATCTGCTGATCGACCAGGGTAACGGCGCCTGGTTGCTCAAAGCGAGCGTGTTGATCAATCGCACAGCCAAACTTGAAGCCACCAAGGACACCATTACCTGGTTGCGGCTGGAAAGCCCGCCTATTCATGCCATTAGTTTGACGGCGCAACGGGGCGGTCATCTGCTGATCGACGGCATCAAGGTGACCTCTTGGGAAAGCGCCATCAATGCGGTTGATGAAAATATCGCCAATGGCCGCGCCTATTTGCTGGCGTTGGAAGGCGGGCGCATGGATATTCTGCGCAGTGAAGTTGCCTATCTTGGCTGGGAGAGCGGCGAGCCGAGCGGCCTCTCCTGGCGCAAACGCTTGACCTTCAGCGACCCAACCACCGGCGCCACGGGTCGGTTGGAAGATAGCAAAATTCATCACAACTACTTTGGCATGTATTCCTATGAAGCCTACGGCATTACCATCTTGCGCAATGAGGTCTATGACAACCTTGAATATGGCATTGATCCCCACGACGACTCGCGCAACTTTGAAGTGGCCTACAACAAGGTCTATCGCAATGGCAATCATGGCATTATCTTCTCACGCCTCTGCCGGGATAATGTCATTCACAACAACGAGGTCTATGATAATGCCTTGCACGGCATTATGCTGGATCGCGGCACCAACAACAATGTGATCCGGGACAATGTGGTCTACAACAACAAGGACGGCATTGCCATCTTCCAATCATCAGACAACCTGATTCAGAACAACTACGTCCATAACAACGCCCGTGGTATGCGCATCAACGCCACCTATGACTTGGACGATGTCTATGACGGCCTCAGCGCCAACAACCGGATTGAGGGCAACCGCATTGAAGACAACAGCGAACATGGCATCTACCTCTATGCCCGCGCCGACCGCAATCTGATCATCAACAACACCATCCTGCGCAGTGGCGTCAATGGCGTCTATATCAAATCGGGCGGCAACCGACTAGAAAACAACGTCATTCGCAATGGCGTTACGGGTGTGACTATCTCCGGCGGCGAATATCTCAACGACCCGCCAGCCGCACTGGACCCGCTCGACCCGCCAGGGAACAACAATGTGGTCATCAGCACCACGGTGGCGAGCAACAGCGGCATTGGGATCCGGATCATGGGGGGCAGCGGCAACCGCATTGGCTCTTTGCAACCAAATGAGCCGGGCAATCGCATTGAGAGCAACGGCATTGACGGCGTCTCGATTGGTGATATTGCCAACGGCGCCATCAGCACCGATAACCAGGTGCTAAAGAATACAATTCGCAACAACCAACGACATGGCATTGCGATCAAAGATGTGACCAGCGTGCGCAACCGCCTGAGCCAGAACAGCATCAGCAACAACGGTCAACGCGCCATTCGGATTGACAATGGCGCGCAACAAGGCATCCGGCCGCCGGTCATCACTGGAAAGCAAGCAAATGGTCAGTTACAGGGAACAGCCCAACCGAATTCTACGGTTGAACTTTACCATGATCCGGGTGGTGCAGGACAGCGCGTCTTAGATACCGTGACGACCTTGATCAGCGATAATCCGGTGATGGCGGCGGCGAATCCGAATGCCGTGGCTTACCTCTACGCCACCAATGATCTGGAAAGCCAAACCTATTTGGGGTCAGCGCCGGTTGACGCCAATGGTGGATGGACCTTTGCCTTGGCCGCCAACATTGATGTCAAGCAGGTGACGGCGTTGGTGATCGACCAGAGCGGCAATAGCTCCGCCTTGAGTTCCACCGCCAGCGGCAGCGGCCCCTTCTTTGCCATTGCCCAAGACGACAATGGTCAGCCGACCATTCAAGTGACCGGCTCGGCGATCGTCGTCACCCTGGCGGGTGTGCAAACGGGGCTGGGCGCCAACAATGCTGCCCTGTTGCAGAATGTGGGCAACGGCGTCTGGCAACTCAACGCCAATCTTTTTATCGGGCCGGGCGTTACCCTGGATCTCGCGCCGACCAGTGGCGTTACGGAATTGCGTTTACGCAGTGAACCGAGTGTTACGGGCGCCGGCGTCAATGGGTCAAACGCCATCGACTATGCCAGCTTTGTCTATCTACGCACCCACAGCGGCCAGATCGATATGAATGGCATCAAAGTCTACTCGTGGAACCGCCAGGCCAACGCCGTCGATCAGGATGTGGTTAACGGTCGCGCCTATGTGATCGCCAAGTACGCCGCCGCGCTCAATATCACCAACAGTGAACTCAGCTACCTTGGCTCGGCGGATGGCGAAAGTTACGGCATCTCCTGGCGTGACATCAACGACAGTGCGACCCCCGATCAACTGCGCAGCCGGGTGACCGGTGAGGTGATTGACAGTAAATTCTTCCGCAACTACTACGGCATCTACACCTATCAGGCCAGCGACATGGTCTTCCGGGGCAACCAGTTCTATGAGAATATTCGCTACGGCTTTGACCCCCACGATTTCACCCACGATGTGTTGGTGGAGAATAATGTGGCCTTTAACAACGGCTCCCACGGCTTTATCATCAGTCGCGGTTGTAACAACTTTGTGATCCGCAACAACAAGTCGTATAACAACTTTGATCCCAGCCCCACCAGTCTGGCCCACGGCTTTATGCTTGACCCTGGTTCGCCAACCTCGGCAGATCCACAAGCGCCTTCGTTTAACAATCTGTTGGAAAACAACGAAGCCTACGGCAATGAGGGCTATGCGTTGCGTGTCCTGGGTTCCAACGACAATGAAATTCGCAATAACCTCTTCTATCAAAATCAGCAGGAAGGGGTCGTGATCGACCAGAAGAGCCTGCGCAACCTGGTCATCGGCAATACGATCAGCAAGAATGTTTCCGACGGGCTGGATGTGCGCGAGACCGCCGATGGCAACACGATTGCCGACAATATCATCAGCGAAAATGGGGTGCATGGCGTCTATGTGCGCTCGAATAGCAATGTGATTCGCGGCAATCAGATTGTCAAGAATTTGAAAGATGGCATTGTCACCTTGCCGGCGACCGGCGTCCCCTTCATCCAAGACAACCAACTGCTTTCCAATACGGTAAGTATGAATGGCGAGAACGGCATCGATCTGCGCCGCACCATTAGAAGCTTGGTGGAAGGCAATGTGAGCGAAGGCAGCGGCATTCATGGCATCTACCTCTCGGACAGCGCCAGCCAGAATGCGATTGTGCGCAACATTGTACGGAATAACAACGGTCACGGCATCCGCGCCAATGGCTTGCAAACGCTCAATAACACCTGGTCGCAAAACCAGATCTATGGCAACCTAAGCGGCGGCATTGCCACCACCGCTGGCGCCAATCGCAACCTTCCGCCGCCCCAGTTGCTCAACGCCGTCGGCAGCACCGTCACCGGCAAAACAGCCCCCGGCTTCACCGTCGAAATCTTTGCGGATCTGGGACAGCAGGGGCAGATCTTTGAAGGCAGTACTATCGCCGATGGCAATGGCGACTTTAGTCTGACCATTGACGGCGCCTGGCGCGCCACTAACCTCACCGGGGTTGCTATTGACACAGAGGGCAATGCTTCCGCCTTTGGCGCCCCCATTGCCGCCCCCGTTGTCGCCACCCCCACACCGACCGGTTCCGTGACGCCCGTTGCCACTCCCACCGCAACGCTCATCGCCACCGAGCCGACGGCAACCGACACGCCAACACCGACCAACACGCCTGATCCGTCGGTAACGGTGACGCCAACCCCCATCGGCACTCCCGTCAATGGCACAGATAGTCACGGAATCTTCTTGCCATTGATTCAGAAATAGCGGCGATTGGCGGACCAACACATAACCACCGCCATCGGCCACTTTCGTTGAGCCAGCAGCATCCGCACAAGTAGCATCCATTCAGCAAAGAACCCTGTCGTCCTGCCTAGGATAACAGGGTTCTTTGCAAAGCCCTCTTCCCGATTCATTAATTACGCATTAATCATCTGGCTAAATTTATAACAATTTATTGTCATGCCATAAATGTTCTCTTTACATTTTTCTGGCATGCTTACCTCAGTTCGTCTTTTATCCGGTTTACCTGTTCAATCCGTCGAATTTGCATTCTATTTACTTATGCGTAAAGTGAGAACCATGCCCTTATTGGAAATTCAAGCGCTCAAGGTTGTTTACCCCAATGGAACGGAAGCACTGAAATCAATCAATATGTCGGCCCAGGCCGGCGAGATTGTGGCAATTATCGGTCGTTCCGGCGCCGGCAAATCGACCTTGCTACGCTCTATCAATGGTCTGCAATCGACGACCGCCGGCAAAATTGTACTGGACGGAGACGAAATTACGGCCAAAAGTGAAGCAGAGTTGCGTCAACTGCGCCGCAAGATTGGCTTTATCTGGCAGGAATACAACCTGATCGAGCGTTTGCCGGCGTTGACCAATGTCCTGACAGGGCGTCTTGGCTACAACAGCCCGTGGCAAAGCGCCTTGGGCTTCTTTGATTTGCATCACCGCGAAATTGCTATGCGCAATCTGGAACGGGTCAATCTCCTCCACCGTGCCCGCCACCGCGCTGATCGCCTCTCTGGCGGTGAAAAGCAACGGGTGGCGATTGCGCGCGCCATGTCCCAGGAACCCAAGATCGTCCTGGCCGATGAACCAGTTGCCAGCTTGGACCCTGAACTGGCCGAGCAGGTGATGAGCGTGTTGGATCGGGTGGCGCGCGAGGATGGCGTGCTGACGATCATCAACCTTCATCAAGTGGAATTAGCCAAACGCTTTGCCGACCGTTTGATCGGCATTGCGCAGGGGGTGGTGGTCTTTGATGGCCCGCCACAAGCGCTAGATGAGTATGCGTTAAATCAAATTTACCGTTTTGATCAGCCGCGTGTTGCGGCGTAACAAGCGCCATCATGAGTAAGGAGCAACCATGACGACCGATGTGTTGAGCGTCAAGCAGCAAGCTGTGGTGCAGGAAGCACCTATTGAAAAACTGCGCTTGGATTTGCTCCAACCGTGGCCGCGCATCACCTGGCGGGCCACACTCACCCTGCTCTTCCTGCTGGGGCTGTTCATGTGGGCCATCAACGGCACCAATGCGCGTCCAGCGGAATTGATTGACGGCATTCCGAACATTATAGACTTTATCCGTCGTCTCTTTCCGCCCCGCTTTGACCTGATCGCCTTACCCCTGGCGCTGCCGGCGTTCAACCTCTTCGGGATCGCTGTGCCGGCGTTGGGCTTGCCAACCGTCACCATCCCCTTCCCGGAAGTGATGTTGGCCATTATTGAAACGGTGCAAATGGCGCTCATCGGGTCGGTGTTGGGGATAATTTTGGCTGCACCCTTTGGGTTGCTGGCAGCGCGCAATACATCGCCACACCCGGCGATCTATCAAGGCACCCGTATGCTCTTGAATGCCAACCGTTCCTTGCCCGAAATTGTCTATGCCCTCGTCTTTGTGGCGGCAGTAGGGTTGGGACCGTTTGGCGGTGTGCTGGCGCTAGCGATTGGCTCTATCGGCTCCATCGGCAAACTGTACGCCGAGGCGATTGAACAGATCGACCCGCAACAGGTGTTGGCGGTGCGCGCCACCGGCGCCAACCCGCTGCTGACCTTTTTCTACGCCGTCATCCCCCAGGCGTTGCCGGTCATTGCCTCGTACTCGTTGTTGCTTTTTGAAGGCAACATTCGCCACGCCAGCATCCTGGGCATCGTCGGCGCCGGCGGCATTGGCTTTATCATCGGCAAATATATGGCGCTCTTCCAATACACCCGACTGATGGGCGCCGTCATCCTCATGATCTTGACGGTCACTCTGATTGATCGCATAAGCGACTATTTACGCAAAAAAATTATTTAAAGACCAAGTAACTATTCAGCCCGCTCCTAGCCAGTCCGTGACTGGCGGCCCATCGCCAGTCACGGACTGGCTAGGAGCGGAGTAGTTACAAGACCAAAA
>JAPKMW010000094.1 GCA_026645575.1 Caldilineaceae bacterium | reverse complement strand
CGGCGCCCTCTGCTACCCCAAAACAGGGCGCCGGCAAGCGGACGCCCCTACGACAAACTGTTTTACCGCAACGTTAACCACGCCCCGACCAGCAGCAGGACAATCCCCAACAGCCGCAAGCTATCGACCGGGCGCATGGTGGCGCCCAGCAGCCCGAAATGATCGATCACCACCGCCGAGCCATATTGGGCGATCAACAGCACGGTGAAGGTGACAACCAATCCATAGCGCGCCGTGGCATAGCCCAGCAAGCCGACAATGATCAACCCCAGGATACCGGCGGTAAAGGCATAGGGCGGTACCGTGCGCCACGCCGCCAATTTCCCGCCACCGCTGATCAACAAGAACAAGGAAATGATGAGACCCCCGCTGCCATAGGTGATAAAGACACTCTCCCGCGCCCCCAGCAACTGGGTCATTACCCCCATAAAGTTACTCTGCAACGTCACCGCCAACCCGGCGACAATGGCGATGAGGACAACTGTTAACAAATTTTCCATTGATAACCCTTTTCTTGCGTATAGTATGGTCAACCGCCTTTGGTGACCGTCTAAAAACAACTTCCCCATCCGCTCAAGGGGAGTCCGTGACTCGCAACGGGCTAGGGCGAGTCACGGACTCGCTGGGAGCAGAAGTTATTTCTAGTGGGTCACCTAGCCGGTCCATGACCGGCTATCAGCAAGTTTAGTCGTTATCAACGGTTCATGCAACGTTCGCGCCTGGTAGGCAACCGGCTCACGTCGAAGCCACGAATCACGCATCACGTTTCTACACAAACTCGCCAATCACCTCCGCCAACGTGCGCACCGCCCAATCGATCTTTGCCTCATCGGCCATTGTATAGTTGAGCCGCATGGTGGCGTCGCCAACGCCTGGTTCGGCAAAAAAGAACTTGCCGGGAACAAAAGCGGTCTGCCGTTCGACGGCGCGCCAGTATACCCGTTCGGTGTCCAGACCGGCGGGGCCTTCCAGCCAGAGGAACATGCCCCCTTCCGGTTGGGTCCACTGGAAGCCGGCCGGTAGATAGCGATCCAGCGCCGCCAACATGGCTTGTTGGCGTGGGCGATAGATGGACAGAATCTTGGGTAGTTGCTGTTGTAGGTAGCCGCCGGTGAGATATTCCGCCGCCAACGCCTGATTAAAGGTGCTGGTGTGTAGATCAACGCCTTGTTTGGCAATGACCAACCACCGGTGAATCGCCGCCGGCGCGACGCAGAAGCCAATGCGCAACCCCGGTGCAAAGGTCTTGGAGAGGGTGCTGACATAGACCACATGGTCGGGCGCAAAGTGCTTGATCGGCGGCAGCGCCTCACCGCTGTAGCGCAGATCACTGTAGGGATCGTCTTCGACGATCAACACGCCGTAACGTTGTACAATGGCTGCAACGGCCTGCCGGCGGTCGAGAGGCAAGGTGCGTCCGGTCGGGTTTTGAAAGGTGGGTACGAGATAGATGTACTTGATCGGTTGGCGGCGCAACACTTCTTCTAGTGCGGCGGGGATGATCCCTTGGTCGTCGGTTTCAATCTGGACATAGGCCGGTTCATACGGATTAAAAGCGCTCAACGCCCCTACATAGGTCGGCGACTCGACGGCGACTGCATCACCCGGCGTAATCAAAATCTTGCCCAGCGCATCCAGAACCCCTTGCGAACCGCTAAAGATCAAAATCTCCTCAGCCGCTGCGCTCACCTGTTTGGCGGCCAGATGAGCTGGCAGCGCTTGGCGAAGGGGCGCAAAGCCCTCGGTGGCGTCATACTGCAACGCCATTGCGCCATATTTTTGTAAAACCAGCGTGGTCAATTCCTGCATCAGCGCCAGTGGAAAACTTTCCGGCGCCGGGATGCCGCCGGCCAGCGAGACCATGCCGGGGCGGTTCACTACTTTTAAGATTTCGCGAATGGCGTTCAGTTGCATCTGTGCCGTGCGTTTCGCAAAGGTTGTTTGTAACATGTGCTGTTCCTATCGATATAATAGCCACCCAATATCACCGCGAATCAGAGGATTAGCGAATTACGTCAGGTGAAAAAAGATTCGCTAATCCCAGGATTCGCGGTGATATTGACCGACGGTTCCATTATTCATTGTTGATAAATACTACAGAATCAACTCCCCCCGCACCACTGTGATCGCCGGGCCACCGACTTTGACGGTTTCAATCTCATGCCGTGGCCCAACCACCTCGACCGTGGCCTGGCCGGGGCGGTCCATCCAATGCCCTTGCTCGGCAATGAAAGTGGGTCTGTCGATCAAGCCGTAATGCCAGAGATAGGCGCCCATGCCGCCGGTGGCCGAGCCGGTGAAGGGATCTTCAAAGGGGGCGAGATGGCGGGCAAAGGTATCACCATCTGGCGTCGCACCGCCCAGGCAGAAGAGATGGGCGCTGAAAAAGTTTGTCTCCTGGCTCAAGCGCCGGTAAGCCGCCTCGTTGATTGCCAACCGGCGTAAAGCGTCGTGATTGCGCACTGGAATCATCAACTGCGGCGTGCCCGTGCTGACCACCTGAAGCGGTACACCGGGTAGCGCATCCTCCGGTTGCAACCCCCAAACCGACAACACGGTGGCGGCCTCCAGTGTGTGGAGAAATTGCGGTTTGCGCTGCGTCATAATGACATAGGTCGGCTTGCCATTGACCCCCTGCACTTCGACGGCAATCGGGCCATCACGCAATTCCAGGCTGATCGTCATCTGGTCACCCCGCATCGGCAACCGACCGGTCTCCACCAGCGCGTAGATTGTCGCAATCGTTGGGTGGCCGGCCAGGGGAATTTCGGCTTCCGGCGTAAAATAGCGCGCCCGCACATCGGCAATCTGCGACTTCAGCACAAAGGCCGTCTCCGACAAATTCATCTCCTGCGCAATCGCCTGCATTGTTGCCGCATCTAGATCATCTGCGTCAAAAACAATCGCACATGGATTCCCACCCAGCGCCTTGGTTGTAAACGCATCCACCTGCATGAATGGATAAGTAGCCATCATCTCCCTTTCTTTTTGACAGGATGACCGGATGACAAGATGAAATTAGACGATTATGTCACCCTGTCATCTTGTCACCTTGTCACCTTGTCACCTTGTCATCCCTCACACCAGCGGCAACCAATCCATCGCCTCCGGCGGCTGTGCGCCGGCTTGTTGAATCCGTTCCGTGATCAGATGCCCCAGCAGGGCAACACAGCGGCGGATGGTCTCTTCATCCTCATAACTGAAGGCTAGCCGGATGTGTTGATGGGGACCCGGTTGCGTTAGAAACACGTCGCCCGTGGCAATCGCGACTCCTTGTTGGAGCGCCGCCTGCGGCAGATCATGCAGGGTGTGGAGCCGAGGCAGGGTCAGCCAGATGCAGTAGCCGCCCGCTGGCTCGGTCCAGGTGACGCCGGGGGGCATGAAACGGCGCAGGGCGGTGATCATTGCATCGCGCCGCCGCCGGTAGATGGGCAGGACGCGTCGCAAGTGGTTGTGCAGCCCTTTATGCTGGACAAAATGGGCAAAGGCGCGTTGTAGAAGCTGTGACCCGCAAAGATCGGTCGCCCGCCGCAGCGCCAAAATGCGCTCATGGAGGGGCCGCGGCGCGACGACCACGCCGATGCGCAAGCCCGGAAAGAGTACTTTCGACTCGCTGGTCAGATAGACTACCATGCCATTGCCATCCGCCTGCTTGATGGCCGGCGGCGGCTCGCCTTGATAGAACAAGCGGGCATAGAGATCATCTTCGACCAGGACAATGTTATGGCGTTCCGCCCAGGCCAGCAGTTCAGCTCGCTGCTCTACCGTCATACAAAGACCGGTCGGGTTTTGATAGGTCGGAATGGTATAAAAAAAGCGTGGTCGATATTGCACCGCCAGTTGTTCCAACAGCGCCAGGTGCGGGCCGTCTTCATCCAGCGGTACGCCGATGGGTTCCAAGCGGTGCGCTTTCAGCAGATTGAGAAAACCGAGATAGGTCGGCTGCTCCACCAACACGCGGTCGCCTGGCTGGGCTAAGGTCTGCGCAACCAGAGCCAACCCTTGGGTCAAGCCATTGGTGAGAATCAACTGATCCGGCCCGACCAATACTCCGCGCTTTTCCAGCAATTCCGCCATCGCCACACGGGCTTGTAGATCACCTTGCGGTGAGCCATAGCAGAGCAGCGCTCGTAGATCACTTTGCACGGCCTGCCAGCTTTCGACAAAGCTCTCCATGGGAAAAAGCCGCGGGTCAGGCGAGGCTAGCGCCAGCGAATGGCCGACATGGCGTTGATCGGTCTGCAATTGGTGAATTTGCAACAGGTCGTTGATCACCGCATCGGCGCTTAGTTGTTGCCCAAATTGGGGGGGCGTGGCCCGCAACGGCAGCGGCAATTCGCTGGCGACAAAGGTGCCGCGCCCGACCGTCGATTCGATCCAACCCTGTGCTTGCAACTCATCATAGGCGCTTTGCACGGTAACGCGCGTCACCCCGACGCTTTGGGCGAGCTGGCGAATGGTTGGCAAGCGCGCCCCAACGGGCAGTTGCTGGCTGCGAATCTGGCTTTTGACATGATCAACAATTTGCTGGTAGAGCGCCACCCCATTGTCGCGTTCCAGTTGGAAATGTATATTTGTCATACGACAATCATAGGGAATTTACTTGATTTTGCTGAGATAGGGCGCATTGTACCATAACAAGCAACCGTTTGGTAGGGACAATCATGTTGAGGTCAGCAGGACAATGGATGTCTTGTAAGGGGTAGTGGGTTCGTTGGTTTCATAGACGCCTCTTGCGTGCGCCACCAACGAATCAACCACTGTCAGTCATTGCTTTCATCTTCTTCTCATTTTCTACCCGAAAATTTGTGGTATACTACTGACACAACTACAATGTCCGTAAATCCAATCAAGGCAACGAAAACGTTATCTATGGTAGACGCTCTTCTGGATACCTCCATTCATCTTGGCTGAGCAGTAAGGGTTCGTAAAAATATAACGCCGTCCACTGCTCTTGGCGAGTCCGTGACTCGCCCCAGCCCAGCAGCGAGTCACGGACTCGCCAAGAGCTTACTTTGTTCTTTTACGGACCCTAAGTAGAAAGCAACGGTATGTCGCAGATTTTCCATCCTAGTATAAACATCATCGCCAAAGTCGCGCTGTTGGTGGTAGTGCTGCTGTTGGCGGGTTTGGCCTGGTTGGGCTACTACACGGTCCGCTCCCCCTTTATGACCGAAGTTGGTGTTGCCAAGGCGCAAGCCATCCCCTATAGCCATGCGCAACATGTGGGTGGGCTGGGATTAGATTGCCGCTATTGTCACACGAGCGTCGAAGAGAGCAACAGCGCCGGCATTCCAGCAACCGAAACCTGCATGGGCTGCCATGCCCAGGTGGCGACCGATTCCCCAAACTTAGAACTGGTGCGCACCAGCGCCGAGACGGGCCAACCACTCGAATGGATTCGGGTGCATGATTTAGCTGATTTTGTCTATTTCAATCATGCCATTCATGTGAAACAGGGTGTCGGCTGCGAAACCTGTCACGGGCGAGTCGATCAGATGGCTGTGGTCGCTAAGGTGGAGAATTTGCAGATGGATTGGTGCCTCGATTGTCATCGCGACCCGGCCCAATATCTCCGTCCACGCGACGCCGTCTTCACCATGGGCTACACCCCGCCCCCCGACCAGCGCACGCTGGGCGCCCAATTAGTGGCCGACTACGGCATCCATGTCAATGGATTGACCGATTGTTCTATTTGTCACCGGTAAAAACCGTGTTGCGTGTTGCGTGCTTTGGCAAAATTGGACCGAACAGCCACGATCATGGTTCACGAAACACGTAATACGCAACACTAGCTTGCGGATAAATCTATGACCAAGGTTCCACTCGAATTGACGGCAGTGCAGCAACGGTTAAGCGAGTCACAGGGGCGTGACTATTGGCGCGGCCTGGAAGAACTGGCCGAAACCGCCGAATTTCAAGAGTTTCTCCACCGCGAGTTTCCGCGCCAGGCGTCGGAGTGGCTGCCGGCAATGAGTCGGCGCAATTTTCTGCAACTGATGGGCGCGTCGCTGGCGTTAGCTGGCTTGACCGCCTGCGCCAACCAGCCCGACGAGAAGATTGTCCCCTATGTGCAGATGCCCGAAGCCACCGTGCCGGGGCAGCCGCTCTTTTTTGCCACCGCCATGCAACTGGGCGGCTATACACTGGGTCTCCTGGCGCAGAGCCATGACCATCGCCCTACCAAAGTGGAAGGCAATCCCGACCATCCCGCCAGCCTGGGGGCAACCGACACTCTGGCCCAGGCGTCGATTTTGAATCTCTATGACCCCGATCGGGCAAAAGAAATCACGCTTGATGGTGCAGCCAGCAGTTGGGACGCCTTTCTGGCCGCTTTGAAAACGCAAGTAGCAGCCGCAACCGACAGTGGCGGGGCGGGTTTACGGATCTTGACCGAAACGGTGACTTCCCCAACCTTATATAGCCAATTACAAACACTGTTGACCCAATTCCCCCAGGCGCGTTGGCATCAATACGAACCGGTTAACCGGGATAATGTCTATGATGGCGCGCAACTAGCCTTTGGCGAAAAGGTAGAGCCGGTCTACCGCCTGGATCAAGCGGATCTCATCGTCTGTCTGGATGCTGATCTCTTTGGCGCCGGGCCGGGGCGCGTCCGCTATGCCCGTGATTTTGCCGACGGTCGGCGCGTGGATCGCCCGGCGGAACGCAAGCAAAACCGGCTCTATGTCATCGAAAGCGCGCCAACGATCACCGGCGCTGCTGCCGATCATCGACTGGCCTTGCCATCGGGACAGGTGGAAGCCTTTGTGCGTGCGTTGGCCGTGGAGGTGGGCTTGTCGGTGGCGGCGGGGGATGAGAGCGCCTTGCCGGCAAATTGGGTTACAGCCTTGGCGAATGATCTGAAAGCTCATGCGGAGGCAAGTCTGGTCGTGGCTGGCGATCAACAGCCGCCGATCGTTCATGCCCTGGTTCATGCCATCAACGAAACATTGGGCAACCGTGACAAGACGGTGATCTATACAGCGCCGGTGGTCGCCGACCCGGTGAATCAAAACCACTCCCTGAGTGAATTGGTGGCGGCAATGGCGGCGGGTGAGGTAGAGACGCTCCTGATCCTCGGCGGTAACCCAGTCTTTACGGCGCCAGTTGATCTCGACTTTGCCACAGCCCTGGCCCAAGTTGGCTTGCGTGCTCATCTCAGTTCTCACGCTGATGAAACCAGCGCCCTTTGCCAGTGGCAGGTCCCCGAATCACACTACCTGGAAGCGTGGAGTGATGGCCGCACCTATGATGGGACAATTACCATTCAGCAACCGTTGATCCAGCCGCTCTATGCCAGCCGCTCGGCCCATGAAGTGCTGGACGCGCTGCTCAGTGAAACGGTACGATCTGACCATGACCTTGTGCAAGCCTACTGGCAGAATCAACAGGGCGAGACCGGCTTTACCGCTTTCTGGCAGCGCGCCTTGCATGATGGCGTGGTGGCCGATAGCGCCTTACCGGCCAAAACAGTGCAGGTGCAATCACCGGCGACTACCCAACCGCCGAGTACCGTCACGTCCGAAGGCTTGGAAATCAACTTCCGCCCTGATCCCACCATCTGGGATGGCCGCTTTGCCAACAATGGCTGGTTACAAGAATTGCCCAAACCACTCACCAAATTGACCTGGGAAAATGTCGCCCTGATCAGCCCGACAACGGCGGCCACCCTGGGTCTGACCAATGGTGATTTGGTCGAGCTGGCGTATGACGGGCGGACGGTGCAAGCGCCGGTCTGGCTTCTGCCCGGTCACAGTGATAATGCAGTGACCGTCCATCTGGGTTACGGGCGCAGTCGTGTTGGTAAGGTGGGTAACGGGCTTGGCTTTAATGGCTATACCTTACGCACCACCGCTGTGCCGTGGTTTGGCAACCGCTTGACCGTGCGCAAGGTGGGCGCCGGCTATCAACTCGCCAGCACGCAGGTGCATCACAGCATGGAAGGGCGCAATCTGATTCGTACCGGCACCGTGACCCAATTTGCCGCCGAACCCCATTTTGTTCACGAAATGGACCCCCACGGCGAAGCAATCTCCCTTTATCCCAAAGTGGAGTATAGCGAGAATGCCTGGGGCATGACGATTGACCTGACTGCTTGTAATGGTTGCAACGCCTGTGTGATTGCTTGTCAGGCGGAAAACAACATTCCGATTGTGGGCAAAGAACAGGTGATCAACGGGCGGGAGATGCACTGGATTCGCCTCGACCGCTACTTTGAAGGCGACCCCGCCGATCCGGCCATTCATCACCAGCCGGTCACCTGTATGCACTGTGAGAATGCACCCTGTGAGGTGGTCTGTCCCGTGGCGGCGACCATGCACGACGCCGAAGGCTTGAACACCATGATCTATAACCGTTGCGTCGGCACCCGCTACTGTTCCAACAACTGTCCCTACAAGGTGCGCCGCTTCAACTTCCTGGAATTTGTGGACTTTGAGAGTGAGAGCCTGGCGCTGCAACGTAACCCGAACGTGACGGTGCGTTCGCGAGGCGTGATGGAAAAATGCACCTACTGCACCCAACGTATCAGCGCCGCCCGCATCCAGGCCAAGTTAGAAGGCCGACCCATTGCCGACGGTGAAGTGGTCACTGCCTGTCAAGCCGCCTGTCCCACCCAAGCCATCGTCTTTGGCAACATCAACGACGCCGAGAGCCAGGTCGCCAAGCGCAAAGCCTCCCCCCTTAACTACGGTCTATTAACCGAACTCAACACCCACCCCCGCACCACCTATCTCGCCAAACTGCGCAACCCCAACCCAGCGTTGGAAGAGACAGGATGACAAGGTGACAAGGTGACAGGGTGATGCTCGTTCCCACGCTCTGCGTGGGAATGCAGGGGGGACGCTCTGCGTCCTGGGGCGTTGTTCACTCGACGCAGAGCGTCGGTTCTGGTTCCCACGTTCTGCGTGGGAACGAGTAAGCGAAGGCAAGAAGATGCAACATTCAGGACAACTGATCGGACCGGGCCACAGCTTCCGGTCGATCACCGAAAAGATCGCCGATACTGTCTTGACCAGGGTAACGCCCAAATCCTGGTTTGTGGGGCTGGCTGCGGGCTTTCTGCTGCTCATGCTCTTTCTCTATGCCGTGGGCAATCTCTTTCTGCGCGGCGTTGGCATCTGGGGCGTCAACCAGCCGATTGGCTGGGGTTTTGACATCACCAACCTCGTCTGGTGGATTGGCATTGGCCATGCCGGCACCCTCATTTCGGCCATTCTCTTTCTCTTTCGCCAGGAGTGGCGCACCTCGATCAATCGCTTTGCCGAGGCGATGACCCTCTTTGCCGTCTCGTGTGCCTTGCTCTTTCCTGTGCTGCATGTGGGGCGTCCCTGGCTGGCCTACTGGCTCTTCCCCTATCCCAACACCTATGATCTCTGGCCGCAGTTTCGCAGTCCACTGGTCTGGGACGCCTTTGCCATTAGCACCTATGCCCTCGTCTCGCTCATGTTCTGGTTTGTCGGGTTGATCCCCGACCTGGCCGCCATGCGCGACCGGGCTGAAAATCGCTGGCTGCGCTATTTTTACGGTTTCCTGGCGCTGGGGTGGCGGGGCGCAGCCCATCACTGGCAGCGTTATGACACGGCCTACATGCTGCTGGCCGCGCTGGCGACGCCGCTGGTCGTTTCGGTTCACTCGGTGGTCAGTTTTGACTTTGCCGTTGGGGTGATTCCTGGTTGGCACTCGACGATCTTTCCGCCTTACTTTGTGGCCGGCGCCATCTTTTCTGGCTTTGCGATGGTGATGACCCTGTTGATTCCGCTACGCAAAATCTATAAATTTGAAGATTTCATCACCCTGCAACATCTGGACAACATGGCGAAAGTGATGCTGGCGACCGGTCTCTTTGTCGCTTACGGCTACTTGACTGAAGGCTTTACCGCCTGGTATTCAGGCAGTGGCATGGAACACTTTTGGCTCTTCAACCGCTCTTTTGGCCCCTACTGGTGGGCTTTCTGGGCACTCATGCTCTGTAACATTGTCGTGCCACAAGCGCTGTGGTCGGGGTGGGTGCGCTCGCAACCGTTGCTGCTCTTTTTCATTGCGCTAATTGTCAACGCCGGCATGTGGCTGGAACGCTATGTGATTATCGTTGTCAGCTTGCATCGTGATTACTTGCCCTCTTCGTGGGGCATGTACGCCGGTACCTTCTGGGACTGGGCCACCTTCCTGGGGACGATTGGCCTGTTTTTGACCCTCATCGTGGTCTTTATCCGGGTGCTGCCCATGATCTCGATCTTTGAGATGCGCCATCTGCTGGCCGAGACGCAGAAACATGAAGGTAGCAAGCCGCAGGTAGCAAGTGGCAGAAAAGCGATTGCTCCGCCACCACCCAGCACAACCAAAGCTGCTGTGCCAGACGGGCCACTCTATGGGCTGATGGCGGAGTTTGATAATCCGGAAACACTGCTGGCAAAAGCACGGGCAACTTACGCCGCCGGCTATCGCAAAATTTCTGCCTATAGTCCTTTTCCGATTGAAGAATTGCCGGCGGCGATTGGCGTGCGTCGCTCCCGCTTGCCGCTCCTGGTCTTGGTGGGGGGGATTGTCGGCGCCCTGGTTGGCTTTGGAATGCAATATTATGCGGCGGTGATCGACTATCCCTGGAATATTGGCGGGCGTCCGCTTAATAGCTGGCCCTCCTTTATCATCCTGACCTTTGAGATGACGATTCTCTTTGCGGCGGGAACGGCGGTGTTGGGCATGTTGCTGCGCAATGGCTTTCCGCAGCCCTACCATGCCGTCTTTAATGCGCCGCGGTTTCGGCTGGCTTCACAGGATCGCTTTTTTCTGTGTGTGGAGGCGAATGATCCAAAGTTTGATTTTGAGAAAACGCGTCAGTTTTTAGAGAAGTTAGGGCCGGCAGAAGTGGTGGCCGTTGAGCAGTAAGTAGTACGACAATGTTAGATTCGCGATCGCGTCACCGGCCGACCTCCGGGAAGGGGTCAGGAACAATCGCCAAATTTGGGAAACCGTCTGACCCCTTCCCGGAGGTCTACTTGTAATTTAACATTGTCGTAGTAGGTAAGGTTCAAACCAGGTTATGAAACGATTACGCAGCTTGCACAGCTTGCTCTTGATTAGTTTATTTTTTGCCTTAGGATTACTCGCCGGTTGTCGCCTCGACATGCGCGACCAGCCCCGCTATGAACCACTAGAGGCAAGCACCTTCTTTGCCGACGGGGCCGCCGTGCGACCACGCATTGCTGATACTGTGGCGCGCAATGAAGTGAATCTGGATGACCAACTCCACACCGGGCGGGTCAATGGACAGGTGGCCGATAGCTTTCCCTTCACCGTCACCGTGGCGGTGTTGGAGCGGGGCCAGGAACGCTATAACATCTTTTGTGCGCCTTGTCATGGGCTGGTGGGCGATGGTCAGGGCATTATCACCGACTATGGGATGCCGGTCCCGGCCTCGTTTCATGACCCCGCCCTGCGGGACGAAACAACCGGCTATTACTTCACCGTCATCACCAACGGCACCCGTGTGATGCCCAGCTATGCCTCCCGCATTCGACCAGAAGACCGCTGGGCGATCATTGCCTATGTGCGGGCATTACAGTTGAGTCAAAACGCGGCGGCAGATCAATTGTCGGCGGAAGATTTGCCCCAGTTAGATCAAACCCAGCCGATTACACAATAACGATAATCGTAGGTGCGGTTTGCAACCGCACATGACTTGGTAAAGCTGTGCGGTTGCAAACCGCACCTACGTAGGTATTGATTTATGCAAAGACAAGTTACACCTGATTCCCCTTTCAAACGGTTGCAAGCACCGGCGCTCATCGTCGGGGTGGTCGGGTTGGCGCTGGCCTTGATGGGCGCTTTTCTCGACCTGACCCAGTTCTGGCAATCTTATCTGCTGGCTTATATCTTTTGGCTGGAGATCGGCCTGGGCTGTCTGGGGCTGTTGATGGTGCATCACCTAGTTGGCGGTCGCTGGAGCGGGCTGATTCGTCATCTGCTGGAGACAGGCGCCATGACCTTGCCGCTGATGGCGCTGCTCTGTCTGCCGCTGCTCCTGGGCATGAATTCGCTTTACCCGTGGTTGGATGCTGACCATGTCAGCCATAGTGCGTTGTTGCAACGAAAAACCGCGTGGTTAAACGCCCCCTTTTTCATCGGGCGCAGCGCTGTTTACTTCCTGGTTTGGTTGGGGTTGGCGCTGCTCTTCCAGCGCTGGTCGGCGGCGCAAAGCCAAAGTGGCGATCCACAATGGGCCGGACGGATGCGGCGTTTGAGCGCGGTGGGGGTGATTCTCTTGATGCTGACCGCCACCTTTGCCGGTTATGATTGGCTTATGTCCTTAGAGCCGGAGTGGTTCTCCTCCATTTACGGGCTGCTCTTCATTATCGGTCAAGCATTAGCAGCCCTGTCCTTTGCCATTATTGGTCTGGGGATGATCGCCCAGGCGCAGGGAACGACCCATGCCTGGGTAAAATCTTTTAATGACCTGGGCAATTTCCTGCTGGGCTTTGTCATGATCTGGGCCTATTTCACCTACTCGCAGTTTCTAATTATCTGGTCGGCGGACATTCCCGAAGAGGGGATCTGGTATTATCACCGCACACAAGGCGGCTGGCAGACGATTGCACTCGTCTTGATCGCGCTTCACTTTGTGTTGCCCTTTATCTTGTTACTTTCACGCACGCTGAAACGTAATATCCGTGGGTTGATGACCGTGGCTCTGCTGGTCTTCCTGGCGCGGATGGTCGATTTGTACTGGTTGATTGTGCCGGCCTTTTACCCGGCGGGGGTTCATTTGCATTGGCTTGATGGCGTGCTTTGGCTTGCCATCGGCGGTGGTTGGCTGACTGTCTTCAGCCGACAGTGGACGGGCAAAGCGGCGTTGCCACAGCATGATCCCCATCTAGGAGAGAGTCATGAGCAAGAACAAAACCTCGCGACAACCCACCAAAGCGTCTAAACCGGTGGCGCAGCGTACAACTAGCAACCGTGAGCAAGCAAAGCCACGGCAAAGGCAGAGCGGGTATGGTTGTTCACTGGCGCTTGTTATTGCGTTAGTCGGATTGACCTTGGCGGCAACGATTGGTGGAGTACGCTTGCTGGCTTTTGTCGACCAAACCGGGGCGGCGGCATCGCCGGTTGTTGATCGTACCTCACCCACTGTCCTGGCCGAACGTCACCAGCAAGAACTGGCGCAGTTACAAGGCTATGGCTGGGTTGATCAAACGGCCGGGGTTGCACGAATTCCGGTTGCACGCGCCATGAACTTGCTGGCCGAAAGCGGTCTACCGGTGGGTGGCCCCACCGTGGTCGAAAGCAGTGAACCCGCCACCGCAGCAACGGCAGCGTTAAGCAACGTCAACTTTGAAGAACATATCCTGCCGATCTTTGAGCAACATTGCGCTGAATGTCATGGCGCCGATGAACCGGAAGAAGGATTGGTGTTGACCAGCTACAAGGACACGATGGCCGGTTCATTTTATGGCGCTGTGATCAAACCTGGCGATCCTGATAGCAGTTACCTGGTTGAGTTAGTGAAGACGGGGCAAATGCCCAAAAAAGGGCCGGATCTCACCCCGACTGAGATTGAGACGATTGTCGCCTGGATTGCGGCTGGCGCACCTGAAAAAGGGAGTGTGGACAGTGAAGCGGCCACAGTTGACGCTACCGCTGACGCCACAGTCGATCCGGCTGCTGTGAGCTTTGCCAACGATGTGCTGCCGATTTTCACCGAACATTGCGCCGAATGTCATGGCGCCGATGAACCGGAGGAAGGGTTGGTCTTGACCAGTTATAAGGATACGATGGCCGGCTCCTTTTATGGCAAGGTCATCAAACCCGGCGCACCGGATGAGAGCTATTTGGTCGAACTGGTCGCCACCGGCCAGATGCCCAAGCGAGGTGCTGATTTAACCGGGGCAGAGGTAGACACCATTGTGGCCTGGATCAAAGCTGGCGCGCTTGATAATTAGTGTTTTATGACGAAATATAAAGAATTAAAAACACCTGTTGATCGGGTAAGTAAACTGCTGTTTAAGGAATATGCCGATCTTTTGCTGACATTAGCCTTTCCTGGTCAGGCAATTCAGTTGCTGACCATTGAAGAGAACATTGAGATTAACCTGCCGACGCGTCCCGTCGACACTGTGATGACCATCACCACTGGCGCGGGTGAGGAAGAGCGTAAACAAGCGCTGCATGTTGAATATTATGTTGCCCATGAGGCGCACATTCCACAGACGCTTTTTATCTACTCGGCGGAACTTACTGCCCGGATGAAGATGGAAGTGGCGACCATCGTGATTTATTCCGAACGGCGTGACGCTGCTTTGCGACCCAAACCCGAATATCTGGTTAAAGTGGGCGAACGCGTTGTCAACCGATTTGAATATCTGGACATTTGGCTGGTAGACTATAGGGAGTTGATCGAATCCGGTGAGTTGGCGCCGCTCGCGCCTTTTCTCATGGAGATTGTCGCTGAACCGACCGAAGCAACGGTGCGGCTGGCGCGTGATCTGGTGAATAAAGAGCCTAATGAAGAACGGCGTGCCTTACTTCTCTCTTTTGTTGTACTATTGGCCGCGCGTTACTTTGACCGCGAAACAATCAGGCGTCTGTTTCGTGAGGAGGAGAAAATGATTCGAACACAAACTTTTATTGATGAATGGCTGGATGAGGCAGAGCAAAAAGGACATCAAGAAGGGCGTCAAGAAGGGCGTCAAGAAGGGCGTCAAGAAGGGCGTCAAGAAGGGCGTCAAGAAGGGCGTCAAGAAGCTATTCTTGAAACACTTTTGCAGTTTCTTACCTATAAGTTTGGCGCTGTGCCTCGTGAGATTCAACAACAATTGCAAGCATTGCCAGCGTCTGGTTTGAGTACGCTATTTAACCTGGCGCTTACTGCGCAAAATCTGCAAGAAGTGGAAAAGGCCATCACCGCGATGCCGAAAACTCTGACTACTGAATAAACGGTAACGCAGAACGAACAACCCTTAGGAGGCGACAGGCGCCGGCGTACTCTCCACAATTTCCTGAATAATCTGCCCGGTGGTGCGCCCGCGCAGGCGGGTCTGCGCGCTGATATGAATGCGGTGGGTTAACACGGCGGGGCATAACTGCTTGACATCGCTGGGAATCACGTAGTCGCGACCACGCAAAGCCGCCAACGCTTGACTGGCTCGATAGAGTGCCAAGGTGCCGCGCGGCGAAACGCCGAGTTGCACTGACGAATGTTCCCGTGTATGGCGAACAATTGCTAAAATATAGCGGCGCACATCGGCGTTGATATGAACGCGACGCACCGTTGCTTGCAGCGCAATGACGGTTGCTGCATCCGTCACCGGCTGTAATTCTGCTAGCGGATCTTGTTGTTCATAGCGCAGCAAGATCTCCTCTTCCTCCTCAACCGTCGGATAGCCCAAGGCAATTTGCAGGAGAAAGCGATCGAGTTGCGCTTCGGGCAGGGGAAAGGTGCCTTCCAGTTCAATCGGATTTTGGGTGGCGACCACCAGAAAGGGTCTGGGCAGCGCCATCGTTTCCCCGTCGATTGTAACCTGTTTCTCCCCCATTGCTTCCAGCAGGCTCGATTGGGTGCGCGGCGTGGCGCGATTGATCTCATCGCCCAGTAAAAGTTGGCGGAAGACCGGCCCCGGTCGAAACTGGAATTCCTGCGCCTTTTGATTGAAATAGTTGATGCCGGTTACGTCGCTGGGCAGCAGATCGGGCGTGAACTGGATGCGGGCAAAGGAGCAGTCAATGCTGCGCGCCAGCGCTTTGGCCAGCGTCGTCTTGCCGATGCCGGGGACATCTTCCAGCAAAACATGGCCGTCGCAGAGCAGCGCGACCAGCAGCAATTCGACCGCTTTCTCTTTGCCGATGATGACACGCGCAATGTTTTGTTGCAGTTGGTGGGCAAGTTCAGATGGTTGCATAGGGGTAGTATAGCAGCGAACGCACCAACCACAAAACTATACTTGGCAGATCCGCCGCTTCAGCGTAGAATGGGGATAACGATTCAACCTAGGCCACCCTGTCCTGAAAATAACCGCAAAGACGCAAAGAGCGCCGAGATTTCTTTGCGAACTTCGCGTCTTTGCGGTTGCTTTTCGTGATTGTGGCGTATAAGGAACACTGTTTTCAGGCCAATCACTATGACCATGCAACCCTTTTCTGCCCAATCTTTGCTCCGCCCGGAAATTGCCGGGATGGAGGAGTACGTCCCGATTCAACCCTTTGAAGTCTTGAGCCAACGGCTGGGCATTCCGGTGGAACAGATTGTCAAGCTGGATGCTAATGAAAATCCTTATGGCCCCCTGCCCGTGGTGGCCGAAGCGCTGGCCGAGTATCCCTATTACCATGTGTATCCCGATCCGCAACAAACCGAACTGCGCGCTGCCCTCAGCCGCTTTGTTGGTGTGCCGGCAGAACATATTCTCCCCAGCCACGGCGCTGACGAACTGCTCGATTATCTATGCCGTCTCTTCTTGCAACCGGGCGACGCCATCATCAACTGCCCGCCGACCTTTGGCATGTACAGCTTTGATGCTGGCCTGGCCGGCGCTCAGGTGATCGAAGCCTGGCGCCATGCTGATTACAGCCTGAATCTTGATGAAATCGAGCGTATCGCTGCCGACGGGCAAAAGGCCAAAATTCTTTTCCTGACTTCGCCCAATAATCCATCTGGCAACTGGTTATCCGATGAAGAACTGCGCCGCCTGCTGCAACTACCGCTGCTGGTCGTCTTGGATGAAGCTTACGTCGAATTTGCCGATCATCCCAACCGCGCCAGTTGGGTGTTAGAGCATGAGAATCTGGTCATCTTGCGCACCTTTAGCAAAGCGGCGGGCATTGCCGGTCTGCGCTTGGGCTATGGCATTTGTCCGCTTTGGCTGATGCAAACCTTGTGGAAGTTCAAACAACCCTACAATGTCAATGTGGCGGCGTCGGTGGCTGGGTTAGTCAGTCTCCAACATGTCGATCAGATCATGGCCGTGGTGGAAAAACTCAAAGAGGAGCGCAATCGCCTCTATGCCCTGCTCCAGACCATTCCCTACCTGCACCCCTATCCGACCCAGGCAAACTTCATCTTGTGTCGTGTCTTGGAACGCGATGCACGTACCCTAAAGCAAGCGCTTGAAAAACAGGGCATCCTCGTGCGCTACTACAACAAACCGGGGCTTGATAATTGCATTCGCATCTCCGTTGGGCGACCGGAACAGACGGACCGTTTATTAACTGTATTGCGAGGCGTGTGACATGCCCTGGATTAAAGTTTTTACTTACGAAGAAGCGACTGGCTTTCTCAAGCAGCAATACGATGCCGCCATCAAGCGCGCCGGGCGGATTTGGAACATTGTCAGCATTATGAGCCAGAATCCGCGCGTTCTCAAGGCGTCGATGGACATGTATGGCGCGCTCATGCACGGCGAATCGCCGCTCAGTCGCGGACAGCGGGAGATGCTGGCAACCGTTGTCTCGGCACACAACCACTGTCTCTACTGACGCCGTTCCCACGCCCACGACCTCCGGGCTGAGGTCGCCGATTTTGGAATTACCGATGACACGGAAGCCGATCACTTTGTCCATCACATCGCTGCTGATTGGCGACAGGCGCCGTTATCGCCGGCGGATCGCGCCCTGTGTGCCTATGCCGTCAAACTAACCGCCACCCCCACTGCCATGACCGCCGCTGACCTCGATGAGCTGCGCCGCCACGGCTTTGCTGATCGCGCTATTCATGACGCGACCCAGGTGATCGCCTATTTTAACTACATCAATCGCGTTGCCGACGCGCTGCATGTTGAACCAGAGACCTTTGTTCATACCTGGGAATTGCGTGTGCCATAACAAGGAGGAACGATGAAATCAACACCGGAACAAATAGTTGACGAAATCTTGGGGCTGTTAGCCGGCCCTGGCAGCACTCTCTATTATGGCGAAGGGGTTACACAACTTGCCCACGCCCTGCAATGTGCCAAGTGCGCCGCCGCTGTGACTGATGATGAGGAAGTGATTCTAGCTGCCCTGCTCCATGATATCGGCCACATCTGTGACCCTGCCGCCGAGCAGATGGCTGCCGACATCGGCATTGTTGACCATGAAGGCATTGGCGCCCAGTTTTTGTTGGACCGGGGGTTCTCCCAGAAGATCGCTGATCTCGTGCGCGCTCATGTGGCGGCCAAACGGTATCTGGTCGCCACCAACCCGACTTACGCCGCCCAACTTTCACCCGCCAGCACTGCTACCCTCCAGCACCAGGGTGGACCCATGTCGCCAGCGGAAGTGACGGCATTTGAAAATGATCCGCTCTTCACTACCAAGTTGCGGATGCGCTCCTGGGATGAAATGGGCAAAGAGCCGAATATGACTACCCCGCCGTTGGAAAGCTACCGGGATATGATGCTGCGCCATTTGTAGATCGGCGGCGTTTGTGCAAGGTTATAAGTCGCCAGATAGAAATAACTTCTGCTTTGTGCAAGTCCGTGACTTGTAACTGATTAGGGCGAGTCACGGACGCGCACAAAGCGAGGTAAAGCTATTCTAGCGGTTTGCGCCAGGTGTAAACGGCATTGATCGTGTACAATTCTTCGTCGCTATACTCGGCCAACTCCTGGCGAAGCGCTGTGGTCATGCGTGGCTGGAAGCGTTCGTAGGACTCAAATGGCTCTAAAATTTCCTGATGGTCGGAAGCGAGGTCGGCAAACATCGCACGCCACTGGTTCAAGCGCCATTTGTTCAAGTAAGCGCTGGGGACAATCGTTTTTTCGGTTGCCGGGCGTAGGTGCGGCCAAAGTGGCAGCTTATCTTCATCACCAGTGAAGGCGCGAATATCATGATGTCCATTGTTCGATGTATAGAGGTGCAGGCTGAGGTAAAAGATGCCGCCCGGTTTTAAGATCTTCATCACATTTGCTACCGCCTGCGCTGGATTAGGTAGATGCTCAAAAACCGACCAACTCATCACCACATCAAATTGACCAATCTTCGGCGTCTCCTCGCAAATGTTGCCATGCATGATGGCTGGATTGTTAAACTTTTCAACCCCCAGAAGACTGGCCCAAGCCACCTCATTCGCTCGTCCAATTAAGAGCCGTCGCCCAATCGATTTTACCACGCGTCCGGCGCCATTTTCGCGGAACATGCGCAGATAACTATGGGGATCGAAGCCAATCGGGATCACATCCAGATCTAAACCGATCACCTTGTTATTGCGACCAAAGTAGCGGGCCCGTTCCAGCCCCTGCCCCGGCCCGATCTCCAACATGCGCAACTGTTCTACCTTTTTGCCCAGTTGCCGTTGCATCCGTTGCTCGCTCTCCTGCACCAAGCTGAGCAAAGTGATCAGGCTGGCATCAATCCGCCGCCGATTGTCCAGGGCGTGTCTCAGTTGGCGAACCGAACGGCCCAAACCAAAAGTGGCATAACTCTTTTGTGCTTCTATCTCTACCATGATGCTCTCTTTTCCAATCTTAGTAGATCGCAACGTAGCCGAGGCGGCAATGGGCCGACTTTGGACTCTGAACTCCACGACTGCGGACTACTGAATCTAGATTAACTGCTTCATTAATCGCCAGTGATTGCCATCGATTTGTCGCTGGTAATTGACCTCATCCATCAACTGTTCCACCAGGAAGAGACCATAGCCGGACTCGTGTGGTACATCCAAGTCGGGTGCGGGCGCCTGTACTCGGTCAAAGACGGCGCCGGTGTCAAAGAGCGTCGCAGTGAAACGCTGCGTTGCCGCTTCAAAGTGGAGGGTAATCTCCATCACCCCTTGCTCATGACCGTAAGCATGACGAATAACATTATTGGCAACCTCATGGACGGCCAATTTAATCCCGTAGATGCTCTGCTCCTGTACGGCAAGATCAGGGATGTCAGCCAGCAACAGATCAATACACTGTGTAATAACCGTCAAATTGCGATAACGCGCCGGCATCTTCAAACAAAAGTGTGCTGATTGCTCCATTGAAAACTCCATTTGGCAGTTTGGGCTTGATTGCTAAACTCATTCTATGGCGGCTATCAGGTGAAGCCCAAATCGGCGCACTGCACTTTACGTTCTATTCTTTTTTCAAACACCTTTGATGATGAGGAGAGTCTGGTCATCTTCCCGTTTCCTTGCCGCTGCAAAGGATGTTAGTTTATAAAAAATGGCCGCTGTCACCGAGGCCGGCGTATGGCTGCAGACCGTGTCCACTAAATGCAGGAGCCGCTCGTAACCAAAAATCTCATTGGCGCTATTACGCACTTCGACCAACCCATCCGTCCCCACCATCAGGAGGTCGCCGGGCGCCAATTGCAATTCCTGTTCGACGCACGGGCTGTAGGCAAAGATGCCCACCGGCGGCCCATCAGCCTGTAACAAACGCGCCGACCCATCTGTCCGCCGGTAGATAACCGGCGCCTGTCCGGCATTGACATAGCGCAACCGCCGACTGTTCGCCTCGTATAGGCCGATAAAGGTGGTGGTGAACATCGCGGCTCGGCTGAACTCATCATATAGGTCGGCGTTGACATAATCTAGCACACTCTTGGGTGTTGACTTGCCCAGCTTCAGCGCCGTGCGTATTACCTTCCGCATCAACGGCGTAAAGAAGGCTGCCGTCAAGCCCTTGTTGGAAACATCCCCAACCGTAAAGAGCAGTTCATGCGCCGACAGCGGGACAAAATCATAATAGTCGCCACTGACCTGCATGGCTGGACGAAATTCCGCAAAGATCGCAACCCCATCCACCTCCGGCACCTGCTGCGGGTAGAAGGTTGCTTGCGCCTGCTTCGCCATGTCCATTTCATGGGTCAGCGTCGTCAAGTGGGTTGCCAGCCAGGTTGATGGCATGGCTTCCCAGGGAATCGGTTGTGGAGATGGTAAGGTGGACAAGAGATTGGCCTTTGTCTAACAAAAACTACTTAATTGGTTCGCCGGTTGATTCGTTGGTTCGTTCGGTGGTTGAGCTTGGCAAAACCACCGAACGAACCAACCCTATCTGTTACGCTGCGACTTGCACCTCTGCCTTGGGCATAGTTGTGGTAAAGGAGAGCAAAGCGCTTTCTTGGTCGAGAAAGATCTCTAGCGCTTTATCCAAGCGCGTCAACTCCAGCACCATGCGCACGGCCTGCGGCGTTTTGCAGAGGCGTAAATCACCGCCTACCGCACGACACTGTTTCATGCCATGTACAATGGCAGCCAAGCCACTTGAATCAATAAAGTCGACGCCCGCCAGATCGAGAATAATATTTTTTTCCGTCCCGCTTGCATTTACGATCAACTGCTGGCGTAAACGTTGGACCGAGTGACTATCGATGCGTCCGGCAATTTTTAGTACAGTGACATTGTCATAGGATGTTAGTTGTAAGTTCATAGTACCTTTTCCTCATTTCCGTAAAGGCAGTCACTAGCGTTGATCCGAGGACGAAAGCCACAACGGGGCTGACTGCTCATGGCGCATGGTTGTCATGTGCGGATGGTTTTCCTGTTCACTATAAAAAACCTGAATGCTTTGGGCCTGGTTGAGCAATTGTGCGTTGTCGGTTGCAGGGTCCGGTTGTGACTGTTGGCTCTGACGTACTCGGCGTAACCAGGCGCCTGGTGTTAACCACAATTGGCGCAAATCATCGCGCCAGCGATGGGCAATCGCTTGGTACGCATCGAGGATCGACAGTTCATCGGCATCAGTTGTGGCAGTCGCCTCGGTGTACCAGAGACCAGTAAAGCCGGCTTGGGCGCCGTAACGACTCTGCTGCCAAGCTTCTTGCAGCATAATACTTTCTTCCAGCGGCAACGGTTTTACACCGACCAGACCAATGTCACCGCACACCACATTCCATAATTCGGGTAGCCGATGGAATTCATACCGTTCCAACCACTGACCCAGCGGTGTTACTTTGTTGTGCTCCCGCCGTGTCAGAAGGTGATAGAGCTTGATCAATTGCGGGTTACTCTTCACCAGCGGCGTCTGTCCAAAACGTTGCACGCGTGTCAGGACAGCGCCAGTCGTCAACCAGAGCGCAATACCAATGACCAAGAAAAAGGGCGCCAGAGCAATCAGCAGGAGCAGCGCCAGCACTCGTTCCGTTAGGGAGCGTAACAGGTTGCCTGGTAGCGCCGGATTTACCGCCGTCAACAGCCAAGGGTCGGCGATCTGGACATTGATCCCGCTGTCAATGTCGATTAAGTCGGTGCGATGAGCGATGCGGCGGGCCAGGTGTAGAAACTGCCCAATGTAGGTGCGGGGTAGCACCGTACTCTGTTGAATCGTCACTCCTTCATCCAACACGGTTCCGGCGCCGATAATTGTTTCCGGCCCTAGTTCGGTATTGGGACCAATGCGGCAACCGGCGCCAATCAAGAGCGGTGGGCGCAACTGGGCCGTCGGATGGATGATACTATTCGGGCCAACCCAAATTCCGGGCTGCATTTCCCCGGCTTCGAGATATGGATGGCGAATTCGTTTGTTCGGCTCGGCTTGGAGGGCGCGACTTGCGCTGGCGAGAACCGCCAGTTGCGCGGCTTGATAGTCGCCAAAGTTCAGCAACGGATTCCAATACCCATCCATTACGTAGCCATAAGCTGGTTTCTCAGCCGCTTGGAGCGCCGTCAGTAGATCGGTGTGACACTCCTGCACACTTTGCGCGGCGATATATGATAGCACTGCCGGTTCAAAGATAAAGGCGCCGGTATAACCATAGACTTTGCTGCCCGCCGCCGATGCTCCCAGATCTTGCAGCCGGCCTTGTGCATCAACCGTTGCATAACCTGACGGCGCCTGTTCTGTGTCTTGCGTTCGGACGAGAATAGCCGTTGCGACAGCGCCATGCGCCCGGTGAAAGCGGAGTGCCGCGCCAATATCCAGATCGATCAGGCGATCCGCCGGCAGCACGATAAAGGTTTCGGTTAATAACGGCGCAGCCCGTTTCAGCGAACCGGCGGCGCCGCAAGCTGTGCGTTGTAACAAAAAGTGGAGTTGGACACTCCAGCGTTCCCCATGGCCACAATAACTTTCAATCGCGTTAGCCTGTTCATATAAACTCACATGAATATCGCGAATGCCGGCGCGCGCCAGTAACTCAATGGCATAGACCATTACCGGCCGATCAACAACGGGGACCATCGGGGATGGCATCGTTGCCGTCAGCGGCAGCAATTTGTTCTCTTCACCTGTTGCAATCAGCATGGCTTGCATATGCGATTCCTTTGGAAAAGGTAACTCCTCCGCTCGTAGCCAGTCACGGACCGGCTACGAGCGGATTGAGTAGTTACATACCTGTTTTTTACCGTAGCGCCACAACCTTGGCCGGCCTCTGTTCGACTGAATAGCCATGCGTTGTCTTCGTCTGTGGAAGCCGCCGTTGGGTAAGCGCTTCTTCAACACTACTACAAATAGCAAAAAATTGATCCAAGCGTAAGAGCGAAAGCACTTGTTGGATGGTGGCGGGAATATTCGTCAACCAGAGATTGCCCCCCTTTTCCCGCGCCTGTTTGCAAAGCGCCACCAACGTGCCGATAGCGGAACTGTCCAGAAAGTCAGCCTGCGCCAGATTAATGATCAGATAGGGTTGCTCGGTCAAAGCGCGATAGGCTTTTTCGGCAAAGCTGTTCTGCGTACTGCGATCCAGCCGACCTTTCACATTCATAATGACTGTTTCATTGATTGTCAATAGTTCTGAGCTAGGCAGCACCGGTGATGTTTCCCCTTGTTTGCGCATAACCCACCATTGCCAGAGAAAAAAGTAACCAAAGCCAAAGAGGTCGGTAATGTAACGTTTCCAGAGGCGTCCCGGCTGTTGGATCAAGCGGTAGCTCCATTCCAGCCCGCTCTGTTGCATCCATTGGGGCGCCCGCTTGGTGACGCCGGCAATGAAATCAAACGTGCCGCCTACGCCAATCATGACCGGAATACCAAGCTCCTGGGCATGACGATAGATCCATTTCTCCTGCTTGGGATTGCCAAAGGCGACCAGTAGAATATCGGGTTTGGCAGCTTTACAGGCGGCGATCACGACTGGGTCGCCATTTTGGACAGCCTCGACGGATGGCGACGCAATGCCGGCGATCTGCAACGTTGGGTGTCGCTGCTGGAGGATACGTGCTGCCTTTTCCGCCACACCCGGTGCTGCACCCAAAAAGTAGATCGAGTACCCTTTTTGCGCTGCTCGTTCGGCCAATGCCGGCACCATATCAGCGCCGGTGACACGTCCCCTCAGCGGCACACCTAACAGACGGGCGCTCCACACCAGCGGCATGCCATCCGCCGTCGCCATATCGGCCTCTTGTAAAATGCGCCGCAATTCAGCATCCTGGAGCGACTTGACGACAAAATCGGCGTTGATGGTCGCAATTTGATGGCCTTTGCTCGTTGCACGCCCAGTGTTGACAAACGCCTCAATGCGTTGGAGGGCTTCATCCATGTTGACATCGTCAACAGGTGTACCGAGGATAATGAGTAATTTGCGCATAAACATTCCTACTGTCTTCCTCCCGACCCATCTAGTTAGCTGCTTGCTCTGTTCGTGATGTAGGGTTTGATGGATGATCGAATCAACTGCGACAATCGTATCATGAAGATATGCTGAAAAACCTGTCAACATCCTATCAGCCGCTGGTCGCCACTGGTTGCAATCACGGAGAAATTGTCCATCTACCAAAGATTCAGTCGGCGTAACTACCAAGCCGTCCCGCTCTGAACCAGTCCGTGACTGGCGGCCCAGTCGCCAGTCACGGACTGGCTCAGAGCGGGCTTAGTAGTTACCAGTCGGCACGCTTACCCGTGCTAGGATGAACGTTAAATCATCATAAGGTATATTGGATTCAGGCGAGGAAAAGCGAAAGAGCGCTGTTCATTGAACAGCGCTCTTTCGCTTTTCCTCGTCTGCTTTGGCTCAGTAGGCGCCCCTGCCTAACAGGACGGCGGGGATGGTTTTGAGCAAAATTTCAATGTCTTTCCGTAAACTCTGTTGCGAGATATATTGTAGATCCAACTCCACCCACCGCTCAAAGGGCAGATCACTACGCCCGGAGACTTGTTGTAACCCTGTCAAGCCGGGGATGGCGTCCAAACGACGCAAATGGTCAAATTTATATTGATTTACCTCTTGTGGTACGGGCGGACGGGGACCGACCAAGCTCATGTCGCCCTTGAAGACATTGAAAAGTTGGGGCAACTCGTCAATACTCAATTTGCGAATAATGCGTCCTACCCGCGTCACCCGTGGATCGACTTGCATCTTAAAGATGGGGCCATCCACTTCATTTTGCTTGATCAACTCCTTTTTGCGCGCCTCAGCATCGATACACATGGAGCGGAATTTATAACAGATGAAGGTCTTGCCATATTTCCCTACCCGTGTCTGGCGGAAGATAACCGGCCCAGGCGATTCCAACCGGATGGCAATGGCCGTAATCGCCATCACGGGGGAGAGCGCTATTAGCGCTACCGTTGCCAGCAGTAGATCCAACGCTCGCTTTAAGCGTTGTACTATGTGGAGTTGGATACTCCAGAGGAGCAAGCGTATTTGTAAGCGGCGCTGGGCGTCAGTGGCTTGAAACCGTTCTTGGTCGTACATTTGCAAAATTTGCGCCAACTTAGGATCATAAGGGGCGCTTTGTTGCTTTGGTGTAAGCGTTGACTGTGTCATACCAGCCTCTGTTGAATATAAGATAATAGGTGACTTTACCTTGGCGTATGTCAGTAGATTTAGGGACAGTTAATCAGTCGAGCAGTGCGATCAACTGTTCCACTGATTGACTGTCCTACTAACTTACTGCTCTAGACTCCATCGCGTGCTGTGCGCACCCATCCCTGTTTTTCGCTGCGCGTCATCAGGCCAAGGATGAGTTGCATCTTCCAAAAGATGAAAATTGGTGCATACAACAGCGCTAGATAGGTCTGCGGTGGCGTACCGGCCAAGATTAACCCGGCGGCAATATAAACTAGCTGCCCTAGTAGTAGCAACGTAGCCAAAACCAGCAAAGGCGTAGCCCCCCAGAACATTGTGCATAGCCATGCTAAGAGCCAATAGGTAACGCTTAAGCCCATCACCACGGAGAAGGGAGGAATGATATGTTCCATAATGCTATCAAAGAGCAGGCTGCGTGATAATGGGCGCCCAAATTGGTTGGGGGTAAGGGCAGCTTGTAACAGTACCGGCACATAGTGGCGCGCTAGTTGTAACCGCCCTTGCTCCCAGCGGATATTTTGGGTTTGGGCGCTGCGCAAAGTAGCGGGCATTTCTGCCCAAACGGTGGCGTCGGGCGCAAAGGCAACCCGCTCCCCAGACAAGATCAGCGCCATGTGATAATCAATATCTTCCGTCACCGAAGCCGACCATTGATGTTCAGCCAGAACCGCCCGCTGGAAGACCATGCCATTGCCCTTTAACCCAACAGAGCCGCCAAGCGCCGTACGGCCCAAGGGACGCAGATAATGGACAAGCGCCAAGGCGGCGGCACGCAGACTCATGACCCAACTGCGTTCCGGGTTCAACACCGCATAGTGTGCCTGGATTACTCGTTCGCCATTATTTAACTGGGCGTTCATGACTGTAAGAAAGTTAGGTGAAACAATCGAATCGGCGTCTAAAATCAAGGCTGCGTCATAACTTACTTGCAGTTTTTCCAACCGCGCCAGGAGCCACTGTAAGGCATATCCTTTACCAATGTTGTCCAGATCAAAGCGCTCATGGACAATTGCCCCAGCTGAACGAGCAACCGTGGCTGTTTCATCAATACAATTATCCGCCACCACATGGATCGCGAAGAGTTGGCGCGGGTAATGAAGCTGGCTTAGGCTTTCTAAGAGCGCCGGCAATAGTTTTTCCTCGTTATGGGCTGGCACCAGAATGGCAAAGCGGTGGCGCGGTTTGTTCGGTGGCGCCGGTGTTTCTTTCGGCGCCATCCAGGCCGCAGCCGTAAGCAGCAAGAGGTGGCCGACCATCATGGCGAGCAGGCTACCCACCAGCCAGAGAATAATTTGTAGAAAGAGAATGATGATGCTCACGTGACTGCTACCTCAGCAAAATACGTGTTACGTGTTGCGTGATTCATGATTCGTACGGCGTGATAGGGGCTGCGTGGCGAGAAAAATCACGAATCATGCAGCACCTATCACGAAAAGAGTAAGCTAAGACGATAATGGTGTAGGGTGTAGGTTGCCCATGCCCGCTGCCTGCCCTTGACCTTTGGTAAGGGCGGCTTGTACATGACGGTGTAACCTAACCGCATAGTGCGTCAACTCCATCTCGGTTTCCACCCGGCGGCGACCCATTTGCCCCATTGTTTTCGCCAGATTAGGCTTGTCCAGCAAACATTGGATTTGGGTGCGCAACCCTATTGGATCTTCCGGTGGGACATAAAAACCACTCTGCCCCTCTTCAATGACATCAGTCTGGCCTGGCGTGTGTGAACAGATGACTGCTTTTTCCATCGCCATCGCTTCGAGAATGGCCGTAACGCCGGCCTGGAAATTGACATTATAGAGCGGCATGACCACAAACTGGCTATCAGCATACAGTTGGCGCAACTCATATTGGCTAAACTTGCGTACTGTGACATTGGGCGGAATTGCCGCCGCCTGCGTACTATCCTGTCGTTTTGACCACGGACTGGCCGCGGCAATGACCACCTCGACATCAAGCCCACGTACGGCGGCCATTAGGGTCGGATAATCACGGAATTCCAACCCAACGGCGCAGATCATGCGTCGTGGTTGTGCCGTTACCTGGTGCGGAGCAAAGAAGTGGCTATCGACCATAAAGGGTGTATGCACCACCCGTTCCGCCGGTAGGCGCCAGCGTTCTTGGATAAAGCGTTGCTGCCAACTTGAGTAGACAAAAAAGGTGTCGATCTGTTGCTGTAAGCCAAAGCGATCAACCAACATCATCTTCTTCGGCACCGACAGAATGTGGGCAATCATCAGATGCTTAACCGTTTTGCGCCCCAACAGCTTGCCGAACAAGGCAAAGGGCAGACCCACCTGTTCACCGTCTGTAACCAATACCTGATAGTTGGGTTGTTGCTGAAAACAGGCCCAAGCCAACATCAAGTTCGGGCCGCCTACTTGCTCCAGCCAACGACCTATACGGCCCGTAAGCGCCCGCGCCCGTGGGTAATCTATGAGGTCAGCGCCAAAAACCCGTGCTAACTCCAGATAATCAGCGCGTGGACGTTTGCCGGCAGCAATTTGTATTTCCAGATCCGGGGCAATCGTCCCGGAGACAGTCAATAAGACGTTATTCATCAGGATTCCCTACTGGACCGAGATCGACTGGGCCGATGACCCTTTGGGCAGCGACGACAGCGGCTGGGCGTTGGTTGCTTGGTTGACAACAGACTGTTTCATCAGCGTCAGTAAACGCTCGGTGTTGCGCTCGGCGTCGAATTCCCGTTGCACTAATGTGGCCGCTTGGATCCCCTGTGTGCGCCGTAGGATTGGATTTTCAACCAGTGTGCGCAGCGCGTCGATCAAGGCCGGCACATCACCGGTCGGGATCAGGAAACCAGTTTCGCCATCTTTGACAATTTCACCAATGCCCGCCACATTGGTGGCAACGGCCGGCAATTCAGCCGCACCTGCCTCCGACAACACCATCGGCAGACAGTCGCCATAGGTCGGCAAACAAAAAATGTCGGCACTGTGAAACAGTGCTTTGAGCGGCGCACTATTGGGCTGCATGTTATGATAGACAAACAGCCCTGGTTCTGCCGCCACCGGATCACGAGTGACTAAATGCAACTCAATGGCGTTTCCCGTTTGGCCGCTGTGTTGCGCTTGTTCTTGGCGCAATCGGCGAAAGGCTTGCAAGAGCAGGTCGCCGCCTTTGCGTTGCAGATCACCGCCGACAAAGAGCAGCTTAACCGGTTCGTTTGACCCACCCCCCGTTTGCGTTCGTGGCGACGAGCGCGTCCACTCCTTGGTATTGACCCCTGGCGGAATCACTGCGATCTTCTCCGCCGGCACGCCATATGCATCGATCAAGCCGGCCTTTGTCCACTGTGACCAGGCGACAATCCTGTGCGCCTGCTGAAAGCACCGCACATGAGCGCGCCATTTCAACGTTTCCAGCCAATGGGGGCCGGACTGGTGGGCATAGTAAGCGCCTAGCGCATCATACTGTTGCGGCGTGGCGTCCAACGAAACAATGGTTGGAATTCGTTTCATCCAATCGACTAGCAATACCGCCGGCACCTGAGTATGGACAAAGAGGGCATCGATCTGGTTTTGCCGCTGAATTTGCCGAATCGCCTGCCGGGCGCGTAGCCCGGCCCGTACTGTCCAATTGCTATTGTACACTGGAATACGGGCGCCCAATCCTGTCAGATTCCATTCAATCGGCCCCCAGATCGGTCGAATGGTTGGATCTTTTGGCACGTTGGCTTGTAGATTTTGACTGTGCGTGCGATGGCCTAGCGTTTGTTCCAAGAGAAAACCAAAGGTGTAGCTTTGTGGTTGTGTCATAACCTGCCTCACGGCGCCATCAAGAGCGCCACTTGATCGACGTAATAGGTGTTGCGGAAGCTGATGTCGTTCTTGATGTAAAAGCCAGTGACATAGCGATAGGGTGGGTCAAATTCGAGATCATCCAACCAGACTACAATGTTGACCCAAGTGTTGGCCGGAATCGTGCGATTGAGCTTGAGAAAGTAAAGGCGGGTCTCGGAAAAGGCGCCATCTTCTTCACCAAAGACGGAGCGATCGGTGATGGACCAGTAGGGCAGTTCATTGCTGCCGGCCATCGCCACAGTTAATTCGTCGGTGGCAATGCCGTTGCTGCCACTATTGAGCCAGAAACTGACACCCAATACCTGCTGCCGCTCATAAACCTCTGTACTCTCCGGTCGCACAGTGAAAAAGAGCGTACCGAAATCGGCTTGTGGTGAGACAGCGATCGTAGTGGCGCCGCTGGTACGCTCTTGTGTCGGCTCAAAGCGCTGAAACCATAGTGAATTATTCCACAAATTGATCTGTGTATCTGCACTCTGCTCAATGCTCCAGTTACGATTGAGTTCGTCGCCGTAGAGTACCAACTCCGGGTAAGCAGGGCGTAAGAGATTGGAAAGCGCCGTCGGTGTGGTCAGCGGTTGCACCGTAGGTCGTAGGGTGCGGGTCGGCGTTTGATCCGGCCCTACGGTTGACGTTACAGTGACCCTGGTTGGGTCACGAAACAGGGGCGCAATGGTTGGTTTGGCCGCCTGTGTACCATCAGCTTGCGCTGTCTCAGCCTCGCCGTTGGCCGTGCGCGACTGGGCTAACGCTGGCTGTAGGGCGTTAACCGTCGGCTCGATCCCTTGTACATAGCGGTAGCCGAGCCAACTACAACAAACAATCAAGAGTGCAATCGTAAAGTTACGCATGAAGTGAACTCAAGGAATGATCTACCTGCCCACGACTGGGGCTATCAAAATTAGGGCCATCAAACGGATAAGCACGGGGGCGATGACCGTTCACCTTTACATCATTCTCCTCGATTTTGATCACACGCGCCGGCACGCCTACGGCCGTGGCATTCGCTGGAATATCATTTAACACCACAGCATTGGCGCCGATCTTGGCGTTGTCGCCAACCCGCAAATCGCCCAATACACGCGCCCCGGCGCCAATAAAGACGCCATCGCCAATTACCGGAAAAACCCATTCATTGCGCATCCCGACGGTGACAGCGGCAATGACACTGCAGTTGCGCCCGACATGGCGGGCGTTGATCACCGTGCCGACTGGGTGTGCGATGTAGAGACCCCCTTCAATGTCGCCGCCTAACTCCAAACCAAAGCGGAAGAAGAGCCAACGGTGGATTGGCCCCACAGCCAAGGGAATCCGCTTGGCCTTACACCAACAAGCCAGCCGAAACCAGGCCATGGCACGCAGAGCGGGATGACGAAGGAGCAAGTGTAACAGTAGCGTCCAGGTCAATACCGCTGGGTCGGCAATTTGCCCTGGCACAACCCAGCGGAGCGCATCCTGCTTAAAGCGATTCCACATCGTCATTTCCCTTCAAAAGAAAAAACAGGCAAACTTTCTGTCACAGCCGTACCGGATACACCCTGTTGCACCAGGGCGAAAAAGGTTTGGCGACCTGATAATTCGTCGGCTACGCCTTGATAATAGAGTAGATTGAAGATAGCGCTATAGCAGCGTTGCGCGATCATCGCTTTGCCTAAGGCGTCGCTGATGGCTGCTGCCTGTCGTAGTCCCTGCACCACCACCCCACTGAGCCGTTTGCGCGAAAGACAGAGTTGGGTCAAGGCTTTAATGAAGCAATGGCGCTGTTGAAATTCCCGCATCACCGTCGGCAACAACCATGGTTGACCCCGATCCCGCGTGAAGATCACATCATTACGCCCGTAGGCATAGGGCGTTTGCAACCAGGAGGCAAAGCTGCGGTCAGCGTAGTGATAGCCAATGGCCTGAGCATTAAAGAGAAAGGATAACCCCCGATCAGCTAGACGATAGGCCAACTCTACATCTTCGGCGCGCCGGAAGGTGGTGTCAAAGCCGCCGACCGCTAGTAGATGGCGTCGCGCCACTGATGCATTCCCCGTGTAAAATTGTCGCGCCGTCGGCGCCCAATGACCAGCGGCCATGTCGGCATATTGTTTGTATAACATCCCCTGTTCCCAGCCCACCCAGGGCTTGAGAACAACATCCGACGGCGTCAACATTGGGCCTAAAACAACGACATTGCCCTGTTGCTGTTGATGGGTTGTTACATGTTCCACCACCAGTTGCGCCGCCGGCGCCACATCATCATCGAGAAAGATGATAAGCTCCCCCTGCGCCATTTGCAGCCCGCAATTGCGCGCCGCCGCCGCCCCACCATTGGGTTGCACAAAAGAACGCACCAGCAAAGGCCCGCTGTACGACTGCAAGTAGTCGTTGGTGCCATCGGTGGAACCGTCGGAGACGATCACCACTTCAAAGGCCGTCAACGGATACGTTTGCGCCGCCAGACCAGCCAAAACTCTCTGTAGTTGCGTTAATCGGTTATAGGTGGGCAAAACAATGCTAATGCCGACCATCTTCCTGCCTTTATCTCTTTTACCGGTCTCACCGTAGGGTACGAACTATCGTACCTTACGGTGAGACCAGCGCATTTTATAATTGTCGAATAACTTTTGCTGGAACGCCGGCTGCCACCGTGCGCGGCGGAATATCCTTGGTGACAACGCTGCCGGCGCCGATCACGCTGCCGGCGCCAATGGTGACCCCGCGCAACACAATCACCCGCGCTCCCAACCAGACATTCTCTTCCAACACAATCGGCGCCGACTCTGGATGTTCGTTGCGATGCTCCGGCTCCAGGCGGTGAAAATCGTTGTCCATCATAATGACGTAGGTGCCAAGATTGCAGCGCGGCCCGATGCGCACCAGTTGGGTGGCGGCAATAGAACAACCATAGTTGATAAAGGCGCCATCGCCAATCTCTAAGCGTCCGCCTGCTTCTGCTACAAGTTCAGTAGTTGCGATGGTCGAGACCAACTGTACCCGTTCACCAATTTGCATCATCCCGCGATTCTGGATGGATGGATGGCCCCAAACCCGTACCTTGCGCCCAACCTGATTGGCCGTGCGCAGATGCCAATAGGCGCGCAAGACCGCCCAGCCGTTCTGCCAGATCTCATGCGGTTTCAAAAACGCACGCTTTTGTGGCACTGCCGGTGCTGATGGGGGTAGATAGCTTGGGGAACTCTGGACGCTGTTCATGCGAATCCTCCGCCAATTCACGAATGGGTCGGGCTGGCACACCGCCGACCAAGAGATGGGGCGCCACCGACTTGGTGACTACCGCCCCTGCCGCCACCACCGCCCCTGCGCCAATGGCGACGCCGGGGAGAATCGTTGCCCGTGCGCCTATCCAGGCGCCGTCACCGATCTGAACAGGCAATGCTGTCAGGGGGCCAGCCCGTCGGTTCCGGTCACCGATCGCGTGGCTCTCCGTCATCACCATCACTTGATGGCCCAACGCCACCCGATCCCCAATTGTAATTGTGGCGCCGAGGTTAAGAAAGCACCCGACATTAAACCAACAGTCGCGACCAATGTGAAGACGTTGATAAAGATCTCCGCTACCGGTAATTGTCGGCGCCCCCCACATCACCGTGCCACGGCCAATTTGAAAACCGGCCATGCGCAGCAAGGCGACCCGCAATCGATTACCAACATAGATCGGCAGGGGCCACATTGCCAGGCGCGCTAGTTGCAGGCGGATCTGTAATTCAGATGTTTCACTGTGCAGTAAGTGCCATACTCGTTTCATGCGCTTCCCCATGCGTTTCCCCTTGCGTTGCCGGCGCCAATCGGGTGATGTAGTCCCAATAATTGATCACTCCCAACATAGCGCCGACATAGACCATACTTTGATTATCCCAGGACATGTCAGCATAGGCATACAAAAAGTGCATAACCAAATATAATGTTGCCGTCAGCACAATCGCTTTCTGGTCGCCATCCCGGAGCCGACCAACTAGGTGCGCCCCGGTCATAATGCTCGTGCCGATCAGAAAGATCATGGCAAGAAAACCAAAGTAGCCGGCCTTCATCCAGATCCAGAAGATTGAATTGTGGACGATGTATTCCCACCAGATAAAAAAGCTAATGTCCGGCATCGGGCGGATGATATAGAATTTGTTGCCAAAGCCAACCCCCGTCAATGGCGCCATAGCAATCGTGAAACTGACATTGTCGTTTTCGATCTCGCGGTAGAGATTGGAGAGCTCATCATTGCTCCCTGCCTGCGGCGCAACGACTGAGCGTAGCGCCTGCACCGGTAACCCAATCGCGCTATTGCTATTCCAAAAGATGCCGATGTAGATCAGCGCAACCACGGTGACAATAGGCGTTAACCGCCAAAAGACTCGTCGGTTTTCTTTGTATAACATGAAGAGTATCAGCACCAGTGCAATGCCCAAGGATAAAAAGGCGGCCCGTCGTTGCGTTACTAAATAGGTCAACAAAACGGGTGGAATTAGACCAAAAAGCAGCCAACGTTTGGTCGGCGACGCCTTGTAGAGCCAACTCGCTAGGAGAAAGACAAAAAGGGTATTCATGTGAATGGCCGCTGAGTGCTCGGTAACACGATCCACCAAATTGAGATTCATGTTCAGCACCGCAAAGTAATAGTAGCTACCCACGATCCCCTCAATGCCCAAGGCAATCATGCTCACCCATATCATAGTAGAAAAATGCTCTGGTTTCTCTAACAGGTTGCTGACCAAAATTAAGATGATAAAGAGATAGAAGATTGGCCGTACTTCCCATAACCCAATGTTGAGATCTCCTCCCCGACCCACCCCATAGAGAAAACCGAAGATGATCATCACCATAAAGAAGAGCGCCGGCCCGAAGAGGCTGCCGGTAATGAACTTCATCTGGCGCCGCATGGCTGCTTTGCCCAACCACAGGAGCAGTACCAGCGCCAGCGATAGTTCCAGCGGGCTAAAGATCAGTGCGCTGTTGATGTAGAGCAACGACTCGGCGCTGGAAAAGTTTTTGACAAAGGGGTAAGCGGGCATCAAGAGCGAATCGCCCAATAGCGTTGCAAAGAGGATCAAGTAGAGGCCATAGCGCGGCTGATAAGCGATGGCGGCAACCAATCCAAGCGCAACCACCGCCCCCAGCGGCACCGGGATCGGCTTGACATAGAGCATAAAGAGTGCCGTAAGCGCTGTGATACCCATGAAGCCACAAAACCAGAGGCGCCAGGTGAGGATCGCCCGCTGCTGTTGTTGCTGTACGGTCATCCAGGAAAGTTCGTTGCGAAAAGTATCAATCATCGTTACTACCAGTCTGACAAAACATTAGGGCGCCGTCGTGGGTCTAAGCACGGGTGTGGCTGTCGGTTGTTGCACGTTGGCCTTTGCCCCCAGCACCAAAAGCGTTATGGATTGGGCCGGAAAGGTGGTCTGCAGGGTTGGATTGGCAATGGTCAAGGGTGACAGCGTCTGAATCGCCTGCAAATCAGCCACGCTATATTGAAAGATCTGAGCTGTCGCTAGATCAGCAAAACCAGCCAGGGTAAGCACACTCGTTAACGCATCGTTGCTTTTGTTGATGACCATTACGGTGACTGCCTGATCGCTAGTGCGCCGGGCTGCGTAGATCGCCAACTTTTCCTGGTCGCTGCTGCTTGCCGGGATGCTGAGGTCGCCAAAGGTGCTGCCGGCGCCATCGTAGTTGCGATAGAGCCGAAAGGCAAAGGCAAAGGGATCATCCACACTGAGCGGCGCCCATAAGAGGGCCATATCCAGCCCCTCACGCCCAAAGATCCCCAATACATCCGCCTGCGCCAAGGCGCCGTTGAGGTGATCTAGCGCCCCCCAGTGATATTCGCCTATGGCCAGCTTGGTGCCGGGGTAATAAGTGTCAACCCACTCCCTCATGCGCGGAATCAGTCGTACAGGTTCATCAATCCAGCTTTCGTCCTGATAGGTTGGATCCCAAAGTGAGCGGGTAGAGCGTAGACGGCGGGCGCGTGTCTCTTCATTTCCCACTGGCGCCAGGGCTACCCCAGTCGTCTGCGGGTAATAGTGCAGGTCAAGATAATCTAGGATCCGCACGCCATGTTGCTGCTCGTATGCCTGCATCTGCTGTAGATACCAGGCCACCAGCGGCAGATCACCATGAGCCGCCCGATCGGGCGCTTGATTCCACCATTTGCCGCCGGCCGTCGAATCGAGCGCTGAATAGAAGTACGCCGTCCAACCCCACAACGCCGGCCCCAGCGTTTGGGCTGTGGGGTCAGCAGCTTTAATGGCGGCCGCATAGGCATAGGTGCGGTCACGCAACTCATCATAGCCTACCGGTTCCGGACGGACATCGCGATGCGTGACATGCCAGAGCATGGGTTCATTATCCAGATTATAATAGGCCACGCCCCCTTCAGCGGCGGCGCCGAAGCGCTCCGTTAGGTGATCCATCCAGTCCGTCACAAAGCCAGGGTCAATGACAATGCTGGTGTCGGCGGGATCGTTGCCGGTAAGCGGATCGCCGTTGCTGGTCAACCCATTGCCGCAATCGGGCTGCCAGGGATCGGTTTCGGCTTGGGCGCCGTATTGCGCTACACTAAAACCACATGCTCGCTCGCGACTTTTGGCTACCCAGCCGATCAAGGGCATGGTTAGCAGCGTCTTTGTGCCAGTACGGCGATCTTGTTCCACAAAGCGATCCGCGGCGGAACCATCGGGTAACTGTTCCGGGGTAGTGTTTTCCTCCGGTATATTTTCAAAGTACCAATCCTTGGCCCGATTGGACGTGTCATTTTGCCAGTTGTAGCGCGTGGTCGCATTGCCACCCCACCGCCGCACCGGTAAATTGATGGCCGCCGCCAACGCTTCGTCAGCGTAATTGATGCCATAAATGTCCGGACTAATCGGTCGACCGGTGGCGCTCAGATCGACGCTTAACGCCGGCCCAGCCACGGGCATCGGCGTTGGCGTCGGCGGTAGATCGAGATCGACCAAGGCCAAGTCATCCATGTAAAAGGTGGGTTGCCCATTGCCGGTGGCATCTTGCCAGGCAATGCCGCTGATCTGCCGGGGCGCACCAAGATCGGCCAGATTGATTTCAACCAACGTCCAGGCGTCGGCTTGGGCGACAACCTCTTGACTGGCTTCCAGAAAGGCCGTGCTTTCGTCCGCCAAGACAACCCGCATGCGCTGACCGCCGTCGCTGCCGCCATGCAGCCAGAAGCGGAGGAGATCATAATCGTTGCCGGTAATCAGTGTATCCGTATGCAAGTAGAAAGCGCCCCAACCGGCACTATAGCGCACCGCCATCGCTGCACGTCCACTATGGACAGGCGTTGCAACATCCACTTCAGTCGTCACACCCCAGGACCACTCCTGCCAGGTTGCGCCAAGCGTATCGGTGTAGATCGGCTCCTCTTGCTTGACCCGAACGGTAGGCGCGACCGGCACCGGCTTTACGATTGAGGGTGTAGTACTCATCGTAGTCGTGATGGTATCCCCATTGCCTGTCGCTGCTTGTGACGCTACCCTAGAAACAGACGGCATATCAGCCCGGATCACCAAGACGATAGCCCAAAGTGAGACGAGCAGCAGTGCAAATAGGAGAAGCGGAGTAAAGAATTTATGATTCATTCGTTCATACCAGCTAGATCAACTGCTCAAAGAAAAAGTAAGTGACGCTCAGAACAACCACGATCCCCCCCATCAACCAGCGCTGGCGTTGGGGAGAGACGGTGGTTTGATTGGCGCCGATGATATAACTCAGCACGAGGAAAAGTAGAAAGACGTTCATTTAATCCTGCGGAATCCACTTCAGCAACCAGGCGGGAGTAGCAACCTGGACATGATTCATTACCACGCCCAATAGGGGCAGATGATCGATTTCGGCGGTCGCTCGCTTGACTGTTGCGCGCGTACTGATGCCCTGATGGACAACCACACAACAGGCATTGCCCAAGGAGGCCAACGGAATGGCATCGCTGGTGGTAAGCAGCGCCGGCACATCAAAGATCAAATGGTCGAAGTGCTTGCCCAATTCGGCAATGACCGCTTGTAGTGCTGTGCTACGCGCCAAAATCGGACGTTGTTCGGCCGGCAACTGGCCCGCAGGTAGGATCGACAACTGTGGATGATTGGTCGGCGCCACGGCCAGATCCCAACTGACTTCGCCATGCAGTAAGGCCAATAAGCCGGGGTAATGTTGGGCCAGTTCCCGTATGGGGTCACTCGGCCACCACCAGTTGAGATCGACCAGGCAGGTGCGCCGTGTTAAGTCATGGGCCATAACCGCGGCTAATGCCTGGGCGACAAAAGAGACCCCTTCTTGCCGTAACGCCGAAACGACGGTGAGATTGGCCGGCATCTTTTGCGTCCGGTTCAGCTTGGTTACCATATGCCGAACAGGGTGAACCAACGTATGCGACAGGTGATAGGCAGCGTCACTACGTTGAGCGGTCAACACAAACGCCGTTTCGGCAGACCGCTGCGTTGCGGATGATTGGGTGCGTTTTCCAAACATAGGATTGCGTTCCTTCTTAACCATTGACGATTCCAGGCTGTGGGCGGCGTAATTTATGCAAGAACTGTTGAAGCAAGCCTTGCAAAAGTTCGAAGTCTTCTTTCGGAATAATGCGTAGCGCTAGGACCAGCGCACTATAACTCATCACGCCCATGAGAATCGGGATAGCAATAAGCAGATACTCAAACTGCCAAACAACGAGCATCATCCCCAAGCCGGCAAGCAGGACGCGTCCTGCCCGCCATAGATTGGTGCGGGTTAAGGTGCCGGTTGGTAACAGTCGTAACCCAGCCAGCAACATGCCCAGCTCGGTAATGACAAACGCAATAGCCCCACCCAGCGCACCATTGCCAAAAGCTCTTTCGCACCAGGGGATCAACAGAAGATCCAGCGGGAGGGTGGCAATGGTGGCAACCGCCATCACCAGTGTCCAGGCATTCTGGCGATCCATGGAGATGAGAAAACGACCGATCAGAATGTTTTGATAGGTCAAAATCAAGACAATGCCCAACACGGCCAAAATCGGACCACTATTGGCAAACTCCGGGCCATAGATCAGCAGGACAAGCGGATTGGCAATGATCGTCATGCCCAAGCCAATCGGTACGCTGAGTAAAAAGAGCATATCAAAGCTCTTGGCAATTAACCGTTGTGAACCGTGCTGATCATCAACAAACATGCGCGAAAAAACGGGAAAGGCGGCCATCATATAAACCGCAGGGATAAAGAGAAAGGTGCCAAAGAGACGACTGGCCGCGCTATACCAGCCCATTGCCTGTTCATCCACCAAGGCCGAGATAATAATAATATCGACCTGCATATACGCGACTAGAAAAAAACTGGAAAGCAGGTAGGGCCAGCCGCTTTTTAACAGATGGTAAGTTTCTCGCCGTTCAAAAGTAAAGTGCAAGGGATAGCTGCGCTTGAGAAAGAAAAGCTGGATTGCCAGATTAATGGCGGTCACCAGAATCATTAGGCTGGCAATCCCATAGATGCCCCAGCCATTAAACAGGAGTAGAATACCCAGCGTGGTATAAATCGCATTGGTGAGAATCTCGCTCAGGGAAAAGATTTCCATGCGCTCCAAACCCTGCAGCGTCGCCTGGGTCACGGCAATAAACTGACGGAGTAAATTGGCAATGCCAATCAAACAGACGATATTGATGGTATCGGTTGGGTATGCAAAGATGCGCAGGGTTGCGATCAGTGCGATGTAGCCGATGCCAAAGAGGATGAAACGCAAAACAAGAGCATTGCCAAACAAGAATGACAGGCGCGTCGGTTGGCGGGAAATTTCTTTTGTTAAGAACGTATCCATGCCAAAGGCGGCCAGGACACCGATCATCATCCAGAGTGAGGCGGCAAATTGCACTTTGCCTACACCGGCGGCCCCTAAATAGCGGGGCATGACAATCGTCAAAGCCATCGTTAGCAACCACATCATGATTTGGGAAGCTAGTAAGACGGAAGCATTTTTTGCAATTTTTTGGGTGCTTTGGCGCATACTTTGCTCTTATCTTAATCGCGTCTTCTGCTTTTCGCCCTCAACAAAGGCGGAAAGGGTCGGCTCGGCGAAATTGTAGGGTACTTGATCGGAGGATCTGTACGTATGGATTGCGTTGTCCGGCGTTAGCGGCTGTGCAGCAGCGGGATCGTGCGGCGTACTTTGCCATCCCTTTGGTGGCGCTGCCGACGCATAGTGTCCCTTGATCGAGGGTTTAACTTTTACCGATGTATGGGGAATCATGGTCAGGACTGGCAGATTTAGCCCATGCAGCACATCGATTGGAAAACGCAGGCTGTCATCTAACAACGCTCCGCCCACGATCCCGGTAACGCTCAGGGCAAAACCGGCGGCGACAAAGAGGGCAAACATCAGCGCCATCTCTTTTTTCGACCGTTCCGGCGCCAGGGGGCGGGTTGGCGCGTCGACCACAAAGTAACTTTGGCGAACGGTGCTTTCGGCTTGCGCTAATGCCAAACGTGCGCTCTCTTCCTGATTTTCAGCGCGCTGTAGACGATCCTCGGCTGCGCGCAGGGCGGCTTGTAGTCGATCAATTTCAGTACTTTCTTCATCCGGTCGATCCCCTTGCAGCGGCCGGGGATGCGAACGTAGGTAGCCGTTTAAGTTTTCCCGTGCCGGCTCGACTTCGGCGCGATACGTTTTGATCAGATCGACAAAGAAATTTTGTGCGGCAACGCTTTCCTCACGATTAAGGTTGATCTTCCACTGGGTGTAAGTTTCAATCGTCGCGTCGGCCAACTGCTGGGCAATGCGCGGCATTTCATGTTCCGCCCCCACCATGACCAAATTACTGCCCAGCTCTTGTACCCAAATCGCATCTTTGGCCTCACTAATTGTCTGCGCAGCGGTTTCCTCACTTTGGTTCATTCTGCCTTCTAGATCACTCTTCTGTACCACGGCGCGCAGAAACGCCTTGGCATTCAACAGTTGATAAAGTTCACCTACAGTGGCCTGCGCCGGTGTTATGTAGGAGAAACCATCATTGCGAATGGCGGTCAAGGAGGAAAGCAGATTGCCATTTTGGATATAGAGCGTGCCGGTCACTACATAGGTTGCCGGCATTGTGGCGACATAGGCAGCCGCCACGCCACTCATCACTACAATCGGCAGCAAATAGAGCCAGCGATGCCGAAAATAACTTTCTAAGAGACGTAATAACACCAGACGTACCACGATTGCTCTTCTCCCTAGGTTTGGATCGTTAGACAATAGCGTGACAGTCGGACAGTGAGACACTGTCCAACTGACTGCTGACTACTGTTCTGTCAAAGAAGTCATGATAGGCTGATCCGTCCCATCGGGACGCTTGAGTTTAGAGATCGGTATAATCATGTTTTCCTTCTAAACTCAGCCGTCCCTACGGGACGAAAGCACACATATCGCAAAACACTATCCCATCAAAATTTATTTGACAAAACACTAGATCACAACTTTGCGACAATAAAAGCCCTCGGCATAGCCGCCGGGGGCGCGCGATTCAACCCCGCGTAGGCGCATCAGTCCCCGAAACGTTTCCGGTGTGAACCAATACCGGTTGGTTTGGGTGGCGAAGTATTGCATCAGGTAAGCGACCTTCTGCCGGCAAAGCTCTTCATCCAGATGGATAAAGAAGTTGGGCGATTGGAGATCGCCATCAAATTTGGGAATCTCATATTCCAGGATCGTATGATCGCGGAAGGTATTCCAGGTCAGTTCGTTTACGACGCGATGGTCTTGATGAAGATCATGGCGACAGTGGGTAAAGACCAGATCCGGGTTGAGCTCCCGCTTGAGCAACTCAAAATAGCCCTTAATTTCCCCGCCGGTGTAGGGGAAAAAGCCATCCTGAAAGCGTTGCACCCGCACTCGCGCACAGCCGGCCTGTTGTAGGAAAGCGGCCGCGCTGGCTTCCGCCTCGGTGGCCCGCTCTTCGCGTGCGCTCAAGACCACCCAGTCAACGGTGAGATTGGGATAATCCCGCGTCAGCCGCAGCAGGGCGCCGCCACAGCCGATCTCAATATCATCGCTATGGGCACCTACGCAGAGTATGGCGCGGGGAGCTTCATGCGAATGGGAAGGTGTAAACGTAAACATTCTTTTGCCTCGGCATTCTGCCAAACGGCCCACGGCATGGCGCCGCGCGCGTACATATCATCAAAAAGTTTCTTCTCTTTAAAGGTGTCCATACAGGCCCAAAAGCCTGGATTGCGGTATGCCGCCAGTTGATTGGCCTGGATCAAACGTTGGAATGGTTCCAGCACCAACTCTTCCCCAGCGTGAATGTAATCAAAGATTTGCTGCTTGAAGATAAAGAAGCCGCCATTGATCCACATGTCGCCTTGATTGATCGGCTTGATCGCCTCAACGCCACCCGCTTGGTCCATCGCCACAACATGGAAAGATTGCGAGGGTGTCACACATAAGAAACTGGCAACTTTGTCCTGTGTCTGGAAGAAGTTGATGTAATCGGGCAGGAATAGATCGGAGAGGCCATCGGTATAGTTCGCCATAAAAACTTCATCATCGGCCAGGAAGTCCTTTACCGCTACCAGCCGTTGCCCGATATTGCTCTGTAACCCGGTATCGACAAAGGTGATCGTCCAATCAGCAATATCCTGGTTGTAGAGGTGCATGGTGCGACCACCATCGCCAATGACAAAATCATTCGAGAGCCACTCGTTATATTTAAGAAAATATTCCTTGATCATATCGCCGCGATAGCCTAGACAAAGAATAAACTCTTTGTGACCAAAGTGGGCATAATATTTCATTAAGTGCCACATAATCGGACGGTAGCCAATATCGACCAGCGGCTTAGGAATTGTCTCCGAATATTCCCGTAACCGTGTGCCTAATCCACCGCAAAAGAGAACGACTTTCATCAATCACCTCCTGATTTGTCGCATTTACCCTCTTCGTAGGGGCAAGATATATCTTGCCCCTACGAAGAGGGTAAATCTTAGTTGTATGTACGGAAGACCGGCGCCACGGGCCGGCCCACTAAATAGTTTTCGATACCATTGTCAAGCGCCTGGCGATAGACCCGCAGCGCGCCACCAATGGCTTCAACGGTCCGCTGAATATCGCCGTCGGTATGCGAATAGCTGACGACGAGCGATGGCATCAATAGCCCGCGCTTGATCGTCTCCTGCAAAAAGAGTGTACGGAAGGGTTGGGAACGCTGCTTCTCCTGGTCGCGCGTCACATAGACCAGGTTGCAAGCCCGACCAATTACCTGCACATACTCGTCCAGCCCATTCACACTGATGGCCTGATCGATCCCGGCGCGTAATTTTGCCCCCTGCGCATGAAGGTGCTCTACAACCGGCTCGTTTTGATAGATTTGCATGGTTGCCATCGCCGCCGCCAGGGTGAAGGTCTCGGCGCCATAGGTGGTGGAAAGGAGAAAGACCCGCTCCTTGTTATGATACAACCCGCCTAGCTCCATGATCTCCTGCTTGCCGGCCAGCGCCGCCACGGAAAAGCCATTGCCCATTGCTTTGGCAAAGGTTGAAAGATCGGGTTGTAGATCATAACAAGCTTGGGCGCCACTCCGATGCCAGCGAAAACCGGTAATGATCTCATCCAAGACAAAGAGGGCGCCATGTTGGTGACAAAGTCGCCTGACCTCATGTAAAAAGTTATGGGTCGGTGGTTCGCTCGTCTCCGCTTCCATAATCAAGCAGGCAATCTGGTTGGGATAGGCCGCAAAGAGCGTCTCAACGCTGGCAAGATCGTTGTAGCGAAATTTCACCGTTGCCTGACGGGCCATCTGTGGAATGCCGGCGGCCATCGGTGTGCTGCCGATAAACCAGTCGTCTACCGAAAAGAAAGGATGATCGCCGCAGATCGCCACTAGCGTGCGCCCGGTGTAGGCGCGCGCCAGCTTAATGGCCGCCGTGGTCACATCAGAGCCATTTTTGGCAAACTTCACCATCTCCGCTTGGGGGATCAGGCTAAGAAACTGTTCGGCGCACGCCACCTCAATGGGGGCAGGGCGGGTAAAATTGTTGCCACATTGCATCTGGCGCCAGGCCGCTTCCATCACTGGGCGGTAGGCGTGGCCCAATGTGACTGAGCGTAGGCCCATGCCATATTCGATAAACTCGTTGCCGTCAATATCCCATACATGGCACCCTTCCCCACGGCAGATAAAACCGGGCGCCTCTTCCGGGTATTGGTCGTCGCCCTTGGCGTAGGTGTGCGCGCCGCCGGGAATCAGGGCATGACTCTTGCGTTGTAGCTCTTTCGCCTTAGTGAACTTCATCTGCTCTCCTCTCTAACAAGCCATGCGTCGCCAACGTGTGGGCGACTTCAGCGATCAACGGGAAGGCATAGCCGGACTTTTCGGCAATATCGAGCAACGTATGGTGTCCGTCGGCATAGTTGAGGACCCACAACATCGCCATTTCACTGGCTTTGCTCTCCTTCTTGCCGCCGAAGGCGCTGTATAACCCCCGTTTGCCCAACTGGGGTTCCCCTTTGGGCTTGAGATTGATATAAGTATCGTTCTGCTCCAACAGATCAACCACCGCCAGGTAAACCGCCAGCGACTCGCCCAGGGCCGCCGGGGTGACAAAGGCCAGGTTGTCATCCGACGTATGGTACTCTGGGAAGCGACCATGCGGGGTGCGGGTCAAGCTGCCGACGGCCAAGTTAAAACCGGGCGAACAATATTGCCGTTCGTCATAGCCATAGGGCGAAAAATCCAACACTTGATAAGGTTGCTGTCGTTGTGCCAGGGTATGAATAACCGCCCGGTCGATCTCCGCATTGCCCTGCCGGCTTCTTTTATAGGTAAAGGCGCCCTCGTCGCCGACACAGGCCACTACCAACCCATGCTTGATCTTCAGGGCTTCTTCTTCGTGTAACGCAAGCCAGGTAATTGATCCAATCGTCCCTGGAATAAAAAGAAAGCGATAGGTATAACGGCGTGGCCGTTCTGCGCTTTGGGCCAACAACGCTTTCGCCAAATAGGTACTGAGCGCCATACCCGATAAATTATCGTTACAGAGCGACGGATGGCAGCAATGACAGGAAATTAAAACTGTTTCCTCACTGGCGCCCGGCAGCACCAACTCGCCGTAAGTCAGATACCCGTCGGCCAGTGTTGCATCAATACAAACCTCGTAATCGCCATCGGTTAACTTCAGCAACGCGTTGTGGCTCAGGCAGAAGCCCCAGTTTTCGCGATAGTAAGAGGTGCGATAGGGGATACTCTGCGGTTGATCAGGCAATGAAAATAGATGCTCTTTCAACGTTGCCAGAGGCATCCGTGCCTGAATCGGTGTGCTGTAGTTCAACACATGCAGAGTTGATTGTTGGAAATCAATGACCTTTTCGCCCTGTCCATTTTTGACATACGCATCACGAATGTTCCACTCTTTTGGCACACTCCAGTCAAAAACCGACGTCCCGGTCGGCACTTCATGCAGTGTCAGCGGGATTTGCTGCTGTACCAGGCGTAGCGACTGGCGCACCCCGTCGCCGGTGATGCTGCGACAGATGGGGTAGAGCTGGGCCATCAACTCGTGCATGACCTGCCCCATCGCTGCCGCTTCTGCGTTTATTGGGTTAACAGTCATCAAGTCCATAGTAGACATTTTGCTGCTCAATCGGTAGGTGCGGTCTGGAACCCATGCGCAGGCGCTAAGGATTTTTGGCGGTATGGTTGTCTGTCACTCTGAAAGGGTCTCTCGGCAACCATACCTTAGGAGGCCCTTTCAGGGTGACAAGCGAGTCGCTAGGGTTCTCCATCTGGGAAACCCCTTAGTTCCACACCTATGGGTATACAACCGCACTGGTTAATGAAAGAATATGTGCGCCTGAACGGCAACTGTACCTACGCTTCGGTAAAGTCAGGATAACTTTGATCCCTGGCCGACATCACCGTCACCGGTAGCGGCCACTCAATATTGAAGCGGGGGTCATTCCACCGTAGACCCCGTGCATACTCAGGTGCATAGAATGTTGACATCTGGTAAAAGACCTCGGTTTCATCGGTCAGCGTCTGGAAACCGTGGGCGAAGCCTTGCGGCACATAGAGCGCCGTGCGGTTTTCAGCACTGAGCGTCACCCCCAACCAGTGCAGGTAGGTGGACGAGGTGGGGCGCAGGTCGATGATCACATCATAGAGCGCACCTCGAATGCATCGCACCAGCTTGGTTTCGGCAAAGGGCGCCAACTGGTAGTGCATCCCCCGCAGTGTGCCCTGGCGCAGGTTGTAGGAAAGGTTGCACTGCACCAAGTTGCTATCCAGCCCGTGGGCGGCGAACTCTTGTACACACCAGGAACGGGCAAAAAAGCCCCGTTCGTCTGTCGCCTTTTCCAGGTCGATCAGATAGGCGTCGGCCAAATTAGTCGGCTGGAACAGCATAGACCTTCTCCGCAACCGGCATTGGCATGACCCGCTTTACTGGTTGACGCCAACGCAACTCGCCATCCAGCAAGTTGGTGCGTAACAGATGACGGATGTGGTCAATCCGCTTGTAACGCGGCCCTTCAAATTCGTCCACCGTCAGCCCAATCTGTTGATAGGCGGCCAGCAACTCTTCGGCGCCACGCCGCGCGCTCCACTGTGGCTGGAAGGTCGGCAACTGTTGCTCGATCTTCCTAAAGTCAACGCGATAAGTGCGTTTGTCCGGCTCGCCATCTTTGGCGTATTCGATTTCACAATGGGGCGCAACTGCTTTGACAATTTCGGCTAATTCACGAATGCGATAGTTCTCACTGTTGCGGCCAACATTGAACGCCTGGTTGTGAACAGCCGCACGCGGTGCTTCTAAGGCGGCCAGGAAGGCGCGTCCAATATCCTCAATGTGAACAATGGGGCGCCAAGCCATCCCATCGCTTTTGATCAAGATTCGCCCAGTGGTATAGGCCCAGGCCATGAGATTGTTCAGCACAATGTCAAAGCGATGACGCGGGGATACGCCATAGGCCGTGGCATTGCGCAGATAGGTCGGGCTAAAATCGTCATCGGCCAACGCGGCGACCTCTTGTTCCACCAACACCTTCGAGTGACCATAGGGGGTGACTGGGTTAAAGGCGGCCTCTTCGGTGAGCATCTCATCGCCGGCGGCGCCATAAGTGCTGCACGAGGAGGAGAAGAGAAAACGTTGAATGCCAACCGCTTTTGCCAACCGCGCCAGTCGCACCGAAGCGCGATGATTGATGTCGTAGGTCAAATTCGGGTTTAAATTGCCTAGCGGGTCATTGGATAAGGCGGCCAGATGCAGCACCGCGTCAAATCCCTCTAGATCAGCGATTTCCAGGTCGCGAATATCTTTGCGGATGGTGGCGGTTGCCGGCAGCGCATCGCCAAAGGTGCAGCGTTCATAAAGATCGCTATCAACGCCCACGGCTTCATGGCCGGCCGCCAACAACATTGGCATCAGCACGACGCCGATATAGCCTTTATGGCCAGTAACTAATACACGCATATCTACCCTCCATGAAAAGTGACAAGATGACCAGATGGCAAGAGCATCAGCTTAGGCATAGATGGTCACTTCAGGAATGGGGACAACAAACTTGCCGCCCCAATTGCGAATGTGTGAAACTTGTTGGATAATCTCGTCCTTAAAGTTCCAGGGCAAGATGAGCACATAGTCCGGTTGTGTCTCCTGAATTTTGTCAGGGGCAAAGATCGGAATATGAGTGCCCGGCAGGAACTTGCCCTGTTTGTAAGGGTTGCGATCAACCGTATAGTCAAGGAAGTCAGTGCGGACGCCACAGTAGTTGAGCAAGGTGTTGCCCTTGCCCGGCGCCCCGTAGCCGGCTACGCTTTTGCCCTGTGCGCGCACTTCAATCAAGAAATTGAGCAGCTTGCGCTTGGTCTGTTGCACCTGTTCAGCAAAGGCCCGGTAATAGGCCAGGGTGGTGATGCCGGCGGCTTCTTCGCTGGCACGCATGGCAATGACCCGTTCGCCTACCGGCTTGCTCTGGTCCTCGTTGTGGCGACCATAGATGCGCAACGAGCCACCATGCGTCGGCACCTCTTCGACATCAAAGAGCGTCAGGCCGTGGGCGGCAAAGATCTTTTCCGCTGTGATGAAGCTGAAGTAGGAAAAGTGTTCATGATAGATTGTGTCAAATTGATTGCCTTCAACCAACCGGATTAAATGAGGGAATTCCATTGTGATCACCCCGGTCGGCTTGAGTAGCAACTTCATCCCGGCTACAAAGTCATTCAAGTCGGTGACTTGCGCCAGAACATTATTGCCAATGATCAGATCCGCCTGTTGACCGGCGGTGACCATGCGCTGCGCACAAGCCGTGCCAAAAAATTCCACCAGGGTCGGCACCCCCTTTTCGACGGCGACTTTGGCGACATTGGCCGCCGGTTCAACACCCAGCGCCGGCACCCCCTGCTCAACAAAATATTGCAAGAGATAGCCATCATTACTGGCTAACTCCACAACAAAACTCGCTTTGTTGTAGTGGAAGCGTTCGATCATCTGATGGGTGTAACGGCGGCAATGGTCCAGCCAACTGGTGGCGTATGATGAGAAATAGGCATATTCGGTGAAGATATGCTCCGGGCTGACAAACTCCTCTAATTGCACCAGGAAACATTGGTCACAGACATAGACATGGAGCGGGTAGAATGGCTCCATGTCATTGAGCTTTTCAGGGCTGACGTAGCTTTCACACAGGGGGGACATGCCCAGATCGACAAAGGTGTGCTGTAAGGCATTGCCACAGAAGCGACAATGGGGTTGATGGTTGTTCTTGTTCATGGTTTGACTCTTATCCACAGCTTTCTTCCTACCATTCTTGTGACTCATTCTTGTGACAACGGATGGCTATCTTATGGGTTACTGCGTTATCTGCTATAATCAAGACAGAATTCGTAATGGTTACCCCAACAATTGATTGGCGGGCTTTGCTGATAACTATAGCTGTGATATGGTCAAAAAAGCCTGTCAGAATACTGTCACAAGTAAAGTAGATGAATGGGTTGACAGTAGACTGGCCGGCAAAAAGCGAACGGTGATGATAAACATGCCACTCTCAATTACAACGGACTACAAGCTTGACCAGGGTGATCCGGAGCCTTTTCTGCGCGCCAGCGCCGCGGCCGGGTTTACCCACGTACACTGGTGTCACCACTGGAATACAGATTTTCTCTATCACGAAGCAGAGATCGCGCAGATCGGCCAGTGGTTGAAGGACTATGGCCTACAACTGGCGGATGTCCATGGTTCCGAGGGGCGCGAAAAGTTCTGGTATTCCCCCAAAGAATATGCGCGCCTGGCAGGTGTGGCGTTGGTCAAGAATCGCATTGATTTCACCGCCCGCCTGGGTGGTGACGCTGTTGTCATGCACCTCTACCCGCCGACCAAAGACCCGCAGATGGCGCTGTTCAATGGCCTGATCTGGGATCGCCTGCGCAAAACATTGGATGAACTGGAACCTTACGCTCGCGAACGCGGTGTACGGATTGCTTTGGAAAATCTGATTGACTTTCAAGGCGCAGCCGCCGGAGCCGTGACCAAAGCAGCAGCGGATGATAATTTTGACTTGATTTTACAGGTGTACGACGCCTATCCGCCCGAGTACATCGGTTTCTGTTATGATTCCGGCCATGCCATTCTGGGCCGCAACCGCATGGATCGGCTGGCGCCGCTGCTACAGCGATTGGCGGTCCTGCATCTTCACGACAATAACGGTGAGGAAGACCAACATCGGCTGCCCTTTACCGGCGCCGTGGACTGGCAACTAGCCGCGCAGTTGATCGCCGTTGCGCCCTATAGCAAACCGATGAGCTACGAAGTTTCCATGCGCAACGCCGGCATCAGCGACGAGCCAAGCTTCCTGCAACAAGCCTACAGCGCCGGCGCCCGCTTTGCGGAGATGGTAGCGCAGCACCGTAGCTAAGTAAAACCCAGAAAGTAATTAGAAATAGAATTCTGTGTTCACATGAGTAAAAA
>JAPKMW010000093.1 GCA_026645575.1 Caldilineaceae bacterium | reverse complement strand
CAAAATCGTCCGGGGCAAGATTCCCCTCTTAAATCTTGCTCCTTTCCCTGTCTAATTCCCTTATCCTGTCACGAATGCTGGCGACCGATGGATCGACCGCCGCCGAGCGCGCCGCCGACTATACGGCGTCATTAGCCATGCACTATGACGCCAGGGTGACGGTTCTCTACGTCTATGCTGAACTTTCCACAATCCTGGGCGATCCGAACTACAGTCAGACACTCAGCCACATCTTGCGCGAAGCGGCGTCAGTCGTCGTTCGTACAGCCGATAAATTGCATGGCTTGGGGGTGGCTGTGGAAGAAGATGCCTTGGCGGGTCAACCAGCTACCGTCATTCTCAACGTGGCGGAAAGCCGCAAAGCTGATGTCATCATCATGGGTGCGTGCGGGGTAAGCCGCTGGAACGGCTTGATTCTTGGCAGCACCAGTATGGCTGTTGTGCAAGGGGCCATGTGTCCGGTGCTGGTGATCAAGTAATATTTTGCTGACAGTGTACCGCGCTTAGTCCATCTAGGCGATAGGAGAACGCGATGTGGAATCAAAAAAACGCATATCGAGTGACACTCGGCTTGCTGCTCTTCTGCCTCTTTAACACAGTGGCGCTGGCACAACCGACAGTCGAGCCGACAGCAACCGAACAGCCGGCTGAGACGCCAACGCTTGTCCCAACCGAGACGCCAGACGGCAAACCAACCACAGAGGAGCCAACGCCGCCAGAGACCCCTATCGAGACGCCGACCGGCAAACCAACCACAGAGGAGCCGACCCCGATTAACACGCCGACCCCCACGGCGCCCCCTACAGAGACCCCCACCGAGACGCCAACCACGGTTGTGGAGCCGCCGACCGAGACGCCAGCGCCAACCGAGACCCCGACACGCGCCGACGTTGATCCACCAGACGAAGAAGAGACGCCGGTCCCGCCAACCCCTACGCCACCAGCCACACCGACGCCAACCACGGTAGCGCCAACCGTTGCCGTCGCCACCCCCATCCCGCCAACCCCTGCCCTATTGCCTGTCACCGGTGGCGCAACCACGCCGCTGCCGCTGGCGTGGTTGCTGGCTGGGTTAGCCATCACGGCGTTGATTGGCACTGTTTTGTTAAGGACATTCTGGTCGGTTCGATGAAAGGGTAACAGGGGGTGATTAGCCATCGGCTTGCGCCATCGCAAGACTGGTAAGATGAGGTCCCCCATGCCTATTTCCCCAAGAGGTGAGCTATGACGCATCTTCGCATATTGGTCTGTGACCTCGACGGAACGCTCATGGAAAATGATCGAATGGCGCCGGAGACATGGGAGGCGTTACGCCGCGTCAAAGACGCCGGCTTCATGCTGATGCTGGCAACGGGGCGCCGCCTGGAGACCTTCGATGCCAAAGGTTTGTTCGCTGAATTGTGTGAGGCGATTGTCGCCGAAGACGGCGCCGTCGTTTACTTTCCGCGCATTGACCAGCTTGTCTTTCCGTTTGGGCGATTAGAGTCAACCTTATTGCAGCGCTTAGCACAGTTAAACCTCCCACTGGAGTATGGTTCAGCCATCGTGGCGAGCTGGGTTCCCCATGATGCGGCGATTATGCAGGCGCTACGCGCGAGCGGCGGGGGCGCAACTGTGGAATACAACCGCGGCGCGGTCATGGTGCTGCCGTCCGGCGCCACCAAGGGCGCCGGGCTACGCTTTGCTTTGCAAGAATTGGGGCTGTTACCGCGCAATGTCGTAGCCTGTGGCGACGCCGAAAACGACCGCAGCCTCTTTCAGATCGCTGAAGTGGCGGTGGCCGTCGCCAATGCAAACCCGGAAATCAAGGCTGTGGCTGATCTTGTCACACCGTTTCCGGCGGCCAAAGGCGTCGAATGGCTGATTGAACGACTGCTCAAACGTGACTTGCCCCCCTTCGCACCGCGTGCCGATCGCCGCGCTGTCCTCGGCTTTGATTTGGACGAAAACCCCCTCTATCTGGATCCCTTCCGCCTTGTGAATGGCAATTGTGGTCTTTTTGGCGCTAGCGCCAGTGGCAAATCATGGATTGCCGGACTCCTGGCCGAACAATTGATCACATTGGGCTATGAAGTGTATATGATCGATCCTGAAGGCGACTATCGTGGTCTACGCGCCTTTACCCGCACCTTATTACTTGGCGGACCACAGACGCCGCTGCCGCCGGTCGTCGACATGGTGACATTGGATCAATACGCCAAAATCAGTCTGGTGCTAGACCTCTCATCGTATGATCTCAACGCACGGACGCAATATGTGGCCGAACTCCTACGGGCTGTGCTGAACTTGCGCCAAAGAATTGGTCAGCCGCACTGGATTCTGCTGGATGAGGCGCATAGCTTGTGCCCTACATATGGCGGAGAAGTGACCCAACTCTGTCAAGCATTAATGCAGGATGGCGGTATAGCACTGGTCAGTTATCGCCCCAGCCTAGTCAATGCGAAGCTGCTGGCCAAACTCGACCATTGGATCTTGGCCTGTACACGTCTACCGGAGGAGATCAAGCTGATCGATGCCTATCTACCGGAAAGCGCCGAAAAGTCCACACTGTTAGCGGCGCTGCCGACGCTGCCGAAAGGGCAAGCCTACTTGGTGAATACACAAACAGGACGCTATTTACGTTGAATCACGATTGTCAGGCGCACCTGATTTTATGGCGCACCCTTGACCTGTTTCAAGATTGAAACACGATCTGTCAAAAACTGAATAGGAACTGAATCAGCGCATAACAATGCCGCTATATCCTATGAACAGGGGGCTGTAGATCGTTACGAGAGGAGAATGTGCATGATTAGCTTCTATCGCAAAATTTTAGTTCCCCTGGATGGGTCGGCATTGGCGGAGCAAGTGTTACCCCATCTCCACCGCCTGGCTACGCCCGGTGAAACAACCCTGGTGCTGGTAACCGTTGTAGACCCGACACACTATGTGGTTGCGCAGGGGCGCTATCTGCCATCGAACTATTTCACCCATTTGCGTTCCATTGCGGAAGCGCATATCAAGAAACAAGGTCGGCAGTTGGAAGCAGCCGGCTTTGACGTGGAAGCTTATGTTGTGGAAGGTGACGCCGCCGACGCTATTCTAAAGGTGGCGGCAACGACACAGGCCGATCTGATCGCCATGACCACGCATGGCCGCTCCGGCTTTGTCCGCTGGGCGTTGGGCAGCGTCGCCGAACGGATCGTGATCGAAACACCGTTGCCGGTCTTCCTGGTGCGTGAAGGGACGGCTGTGCCCGGCGACAAGTTACGCCGCCTCTTGGTTCCCCTCGATGGTTCCGCCCTGGCCGAGCAAGCCTTGCCCGTCGCCGGCCCCCTGGCCAAAGCCACTGGCGCCGAATTGCTGCTGCTCCAGGTCGTTCAAGGGTTGGATCGGCGCAATCAGGATCTGTTGTTTAAGGATGCCGCCGAAGCGCAAGCTGCGGTCACCGAATGGCAGCAGGAAGCCATCGCCTATCTGCAACAGCAAGCCCACCATTTCCAAGCCGATGGGGTGACCTGCCTCTGTAAAGTGGTGATGGGCGATGTCGCGTCAACCATCATTGGCACCGCAGACAGCGAAGCCATTGACCTCCTGGTGATGAGCACCCACGGGCGCAGCGGCCTACAGCGCTGGATCTACGGCAGCGTCGCCAATAAGGTGTTACGCGGCGTCACCTGTCCCTTACTGCTGATTCACAATCCGTCAGCCGATTCGATCTAAAGATGCTCTCAAACACTAAAGGAGGCGATAAGCGTGTTCAAACGATTTCTGGCACCGCTGTTGGCAAGACGACGTTTATCACCGGCAGCAGTGGCGGAGCCAAGCATGTTCCAAAAGATTCTGCTCCCGTTGGATGGTTCGGCGCTGGCGGAAGAGGCGCTACCCTATGCCATTGCCCAGGCCCAACGCTTTGGCGCTCAATTGATTTTGCTGAAAGTGATTCCACCCCTGCTGGAAGTGCGCAGCCCGCAAATGGAAGCCGCCGTTGCGGCTGAAGTCGTGAAGGAGTTAACGCCGGCGGCGGAAAAAGTGCATGCGGCCGGCGTTGCCGCCGAGATTGTCAGCGTGGAAGGCGGCGGCGGGACAGGACCGGCCCCAAAGATCGTGCGTTATGCCACCCAACATGCAATTGACCTGATTATCATGAGTACGCGCGGCCACGGCGGCTTCAACCGTTGGGTGTTGGGCAGCACCGCTGACGGCGTTGTGCGCAAAGCGCCGGTACCGGTCTTACTCATACGCGTTGGGGAACTTCATGAGTTGGAAGAGTGGTAAACACCCCAAAAAACTATCCGTCTGTCCAGTTCCAATACACGTCTGTTGGCTAGTTCAACAGGAGGGCTTTTGTGGTATTGTCCTACTAGAATGGTTCCCGTTGTTGATCACAACAAACGACGGCTGTAAAAGAGAAGGGAGGTAGCATATGTTCACCCATATCTTATTGGCGACGGATGGGTCGGCGGCGGCGGAACGGGCAACCGATTACGCGGCATCCCTGGCAACGCGTTATGGCGCAACGGTAACGGTCATCCATGCCTTTGCCCCGGTTTCGACGCTTTTGGGGGAACCGAACTATAGTCAGGCGCTCGACAAAACACTGCGCGAAGCCAGAGACCTGGTCATGACTACCGGGGACCGCCTGCGCCTACTGGGGGCTGACACAGTAGAGGAAGACTGTATCGCGGGGCAAGCGGCCACCGTGATTCTCGATGTCGCCGAAAGTCGCCAGCCGGATGTGATTGTGCTGGGCGCCCGTGGGCTAGGCGTCTGGAGCGGGTTGATTCTCGGCAGCACCAGCATGGCCGTTGTCCAACGGGCCAAGTGTCCGGTGTTGGTGATTAAATGACAAGACTTACCCTTTGAAAGGAAGCGCCATGATCGGTCTATATCACAAAATCGTAGTGCCATTGGATGGCTCGACGCTAGCAGAACAGGTGTTGCCCCATCTCCGGCGGCTGGCAACCCCGACCGATACGACCTTTGTGCTGGTCAACGTGATCAATTCGGCCAACTATGTGGCGACCCACAGCCGCTATCTGCCGCCGGACTATTTCACCCGTCTGCGCACCAGCGCCGAGGCGTATCTCGCCGAGCAAGGGCGGCCATTGGAACAAGCCGGTTTTCGCGTCGAAACGCATGTGGCTGATGGGGACGCCGCCGGCAGCATTTTACATGTCGCCGCCACAGCGCGGGCCGATTTGATCGCCATGACGACGCATGGTCGTTCCGGCTTTGTGCGCTGGGCCTTGGGCAGTGTGGCTGAACGGGTTGTGAGCGAAACGGCGTTGCCGGTCTTCCTAGTGCGTGAAACCACCGCCCTGCCCACGGACAAGCTTCATCGAATCTTAGTGCCGCTGGATGGTTCCGCCCTGGCCGAACAAGCGCTACCCACGGCTGGCGCGCTGGCCAAAGCCAACGGCGCTGAACTGCTGCTGCTCCAGGTGATCCAACCGCTGGACGACCGCAATCAGGAGATCCTGTTCAAGGATGCCGCCGAAGCGCAGGCTGCCTTTGCTGATTGGCGGGCCAGTGCCGAAGCTTATCTGCATCAACAAATGCAACCCTTCCAGGCTGAGGGCGTAACGTGTCTTTACAAAGCTGTTCTAGGCGATGTGGCGCCGACCATCATTGACACGGCCACCGATGAACATATTGATCTGCTGGTGATGAGTACCCACGGACGCAGCGGTCTACGCCGTTGGGTCTACGGCAGCGTTGCCAACAAGGTGTTGCGTGGCGTCACCTGTCCCTTGTTGTTGCTCCGTCAATCAACGTTGGAGCAAAGCAGGTGACCTATCCATCCGGCTAGTACCGGTACTAGCCGGATGACCCACCGTTTGTCGGCGTTGTTGTGGTATAGTGAACGCGACCATGGGGCGACAAGACAAGCGCATAATCGAAGGCGCCGGAGGAGACTGCCAAAAAGGGCAGTCTTTTTTGTCTTCCGACCCTCTGGTGTTACAAGTGATTTGAGGCGTTGCCATGAATAACTATCTAGCTGTCACGCTTGGGATCTTGTGCGCCGGCCTTGGCGGCGAACTCTTTGTCCGTGGCGCCGTCGATCTGGGGCGTTGGCTGCGGGTGCCAGCCGCGCTGATTGGCGCCACCATTGCCGCCTTTGCCACCTCCAGCCCGGAGTTGGCGGTTGCGCTGACGGCAGCCAGCGCAGGGACGCCGGAGATTTCGCTAGGTGACGCTCTGGGCAGCAATGTGGTCAATGTCGGTCTGATTCTGGCGCTGGCCTTGCTGGTGACGCCGATTGAAACCGCCTTAGCAACCGTGCGGCGTGATTTCGCCGTTGCCTTGTTGACGCCCTTCATCCTGGCGCTGTTGGCGCTGGATGGGCGCCTTTCCCAGGTCGATGGCTTGCTCTTGCTATTGATCTTTGGCGTCTGGCTTACCCTGAGTATACAACAGGCCCGCGCCCAACGCGCCGCGTCGCCCGAACGGTTTGCCACCGACGCCGGTCGCCGCGCCCTCCTTTTCAGCGCCGTCGGGTTAATCTTGTTAGTGGTCGCCGGTCGTCTCATCGTCGAGGGGGCCAAGGGCATTGCCACGGCCTACGGTGTTGACCCGTTCATCGTTGGCGCGACCGTTGTCGCCATTGCCACCGGCGCCCCTGAATTGGCGACAACCTTGATCGCCGTTGTGCGTCACCATGAGCAGCTTGGGCTGGGCAACATCCTGGGCAGCAATATTTTTAACGGGCTGTTCATTGTGGCGCTGGCCGCCATCATTTCACCGATCACCGTGGTTTGGCACGATGTTGCTGTCGGCCTGGTCTTTGGGGCGCTCACCACCCTGGTCGTCCTCCCCTTTAGGAGTGCGGTCATCGGGCGGGGGCGCGGTCTCCTGCTATTGGCGCTGTATGTGCTTTACCTTGTCCTGATTTTGCAAAGCTGGTGAAGCAGCCTATTTACCCCCATGGCTTTAGGTCGAAATTATCGGCAAGTAACGCTTGTATGCAACGTGCCGTCACCCTTTTTCCCTAATCAAGTGGCGACTAAGGTAGTGACCAAGGTAGCAGACGAGGAGAAAGATTATGCGTAAGTCATCGATACAACTGGCTGGAGAGGCAGGACAATCGCTTGGGATCCCGCCCTTCATCCTTGTGATTGTCGGCGTCCCCCTGCTGCTCCTCATGATTTATATTACGGCTCTGGATCTGCAGGCAATGGTCGGTCACGTCCATCAGCTTGCTGATCCGCACCTGACTGCTGACCTGCGCGTAACAGTGGACATCGAGATTGCAGCCGAGGGGATTAAGGTGTTGCTCGATCTCTATCTGCTCATTGTGCTTACATTGCTCACCGTCACCGGTCTGCGCCTACGCTATGCTAGCGCGAACAAGCGGGGAGAAGTGTGGTTTTTGGAGCTACTCCCGCGCTTGTTTCTCGCGCGTACCATGACTGGCCTTAGGCGTTGGTTGGTCGGCATCCTTCTGGTGAGAGTAACGCTCCGGCTCATCCAACAAACCCTGCGTGTAGAATATCAGCCGGCGACAGATGTAACTTACCTGGTGATTCTTGTCGTTCTCCTCGTCGGGGCTTGGGTTCTCAGCCTTCGTCACCAGACAACGATTCACTAGATGTACTATAGATGTACTATCGCACAAGCTACCAAGGAGATGGCAATTCATGCAAACGTTGCTTAACAAACAGTGGCATCACCTTCCGAACGATGAGATTGTTACCCTGCTGGAAAGTCACCAGCAAAATGGGTTGGATTTGTTTGCAATTAAGCACCGCCAAGAACACTTTGGGCCGAATGTGCTGACCCCCAAGCGCGGCAAAAGCCCGCTCATACGCTTTCTCTTGCAATTCCACAATCCGCTCATTTACATCCTGCTGGCCGCGAGTCTTGTTACGCTGCTCTTGAAGGACGCGGTGGATGCCGCCATCATCTTTGGCGTGGTGCTGGTAAATGCCATTGTCGGTTATATCCAGGAAGCCAAGGCCGAGCGCGCGATTGAAGCCCTTGCCCAGACGATGACCACCGAAGCCACTGCGTTACGGGCTGGACAAGCCGTGCGTCTTTCTGCCGCCGAACTGGTGCCGGGCGATGTGGTGTTGCTCCAGACCGGTAACAAAGTGCCGGCCGATCTACGACTCCTGCGTACCCGTGATTTACAGGTCGCTGAGGCCGCCCTGACCGGTGAATCAGCGCCAGTCCAAAAAGATGCCGAGCTGCGCTTAGCTCCCGCAACCATGCTGGCGGACCGCCGCAATATGGCCTATGCCTCGACGTTGGTGACCTACGGTCAGGCTACAGGGATCGTCGTCGCGATTGGGGACAATACGGAGGTTGGGCGCATTTCTCAACTCATTTCAACCGCCCGCGATTTGGAGACGCCGTTGACGCGCAAGATTGGTCAATTTAGCCAAACATTGCTCTATGTGATTCTGGCTCTGGCGGGGCTGACCTTCTTTGTGGGTCTCTGGCGTGGGCAGACGCCGCTCGATACACTGATGGCGGCCATTGCCTTGGCCGTGTCGGCGATCCCCGAAGGTCTGCCGGCTGCCGTGACCGTCACCTTGGCTATTGGCGTCTCCCGGATGGCGCGCCGCCGGGCGATTATCCGCAAATTGCCCGCGGTCGAAGCCCTGGGCAGCACGACCGTCATCTGCTCCGACAAAACCGGCACGTTGACCCAGAATCAGATGACCGTACAGGAGATTGCGACGCCTGGCGCCCAGTACGAAGTGACGGGGGCGGGGTATCGCCCATCCGGCCAGCTTTTGCACCAGGGAGTGACCGTTGAGCCAGCTTCAAACAGGGCGCTCCGCGAAACGCTGCAAGCCGGGTTGCTCTGCAATGATAGCCGACTGGTGGAAAAGGAGGGGCAGTGGGACATTGAAGGCGACCCAACTGAAGGCGCCCTGCTTGTCGCCGCCCACAAGGCTGGGCTTATGACGGCGGCGCACCAAGTGCAATGCCCGCGTTTAGATGCCATTCCATTCGAGTCGCAGCATCAATATATGGCGACCCTGCATGATACCGGCCCCACGCAACCCCGCCTGATCTATGTAAAAGGGGCCGTTGAGGTGCTCTTGGAAAAATGTAACACAGCTATTGACGAAATGGGCCATGTCATCCCGCTGGACAGGAAACAAACACTGGCGGCGGTTGGGGCAATGGCCGCCAAAGGGTTGCGTGTGCTGGCCTTTGCGCGCGGCGAGTTACCCCCTGGCGCCGTGGATCTGACCCACGCGCATGTGGCTGGCGGCCTGACCTTTCTCGGTTTGCAGGGCTTGTCAGACCCGCCACGCCCGGAAGCGGTGGCGGCGGTTCACGCTTGCCAGACGGCTGGGATTCGCGTTAAAATGATCACCGGCGACCACGCGCTCACAGCGGCTGCGATCGCTACACAAATTGGCCTGGATGGCGCTGGCGCGACTGAGGGAACGGCGCCGACGGTGTTGACCGGTACGGCAATGGCTGAACTATCGGATACAAACTTAATTGCCGCGGCTGAACGGACCGCGATCTTTGCTCGTGTCACCCCTGAACAAAAACTGCGTTTGGTCGAAGCGTTACAGGCGCATGGTCATGTTGTCGCCATGACGGGGGATGGGGTCAATGACGCCCCTGCCCTAAAACAAGCGGACATTGGCGTGGCGATGGGCAAAAATGGCACCGATGTCGCCAAAGAGGCCGCGGACATGGTGTTGACGGACGACAATTTTGCCTCTATTGAAGCGGCTGTTGAAGAAGGTCGCGGGATTTTCGATAATCTGACCAAAATCATTGTCTGGACGCTGCCAACCAATTTGGGCGAAGGCTTAGTCATTCTGGCCGCCATCGTCACCGGCGTTGCCCTCCCCATTCTGCCCGTGCAAATCCTCTGGATCAACATGACGACGGTCGCCGTCCTGGGGTTGGTGCTGGCAATGGAAGCGAAGGAACCCGGTATCATGCACCGTCCACCCCGTGACCCCGGCGCGCCGATTCTAACCGGCGAGCTGATTTGGCGCATCTTGGTGGTGGGCGCACTGATTCTGGTGGGCGCCTTCGGCCTGTTTGAATGGGCGTTGCGCAACGGCGCCAGCCTGAACGAAGCGCGGACGATAGCGGTGAATGTGGTTGTCATGGTCGAAATGTTCTATCTCTTCAATTGTCGCTCCCTCACCCAGTCGATGTTCCGCATCGGTCTCTTTTCTAACCGGTGGTTGGTGGGCGGTTGGGTGGTGATGTTGTTATTGCAACTCCTCTTCACCTATGCGCCCTTCATGAATCGCGTGATGGCGAGCGTCCCGCTTACCTTCGATGCCTGGTGGCGCATCGTCGGTGTGAGCATCATCGCATACACGGTCATCGAATTTGAGAAGTGGGTGCGCCGGCGTCTGTCATCCTCTAAGCCGCGAGGCACGAGCCGCACCCCCAACGGGCAGGCCACAGCCACACAGCGGTCAGCAGGAGCAAGTTAAGATGAGCGATTGGTACAAACGGAAAGTTGCCGACGTTGCCCAGGAGCTAGCGACCGATCCGACCCTGGGTCTGGCACCAGCGGAAGTGGAGCGCCGCCTGGCCCACGATGGGCCGAATGAGCTGGTTGAGCGCGGGCTGAAAAGCCCCTGGCGCATCCTCTGGGAGCAACTGACGGCGACAATGGTGGTGATTCTGATCATCGCTGCCGTCATCTCGGCTGCGCTCGGCGATGCCAACGATGCGCTGGCGATTCTGATCATTGTGGTGCTGAATGCCTTGCTTGGCTTCAATCAAGAGTACCGCGCCGAAAAAGCGATGGCCGCACTTAAACGGCTGGCGGTGCCGGCGGTCAAGGTGCGACGGGGCGGCCACGTTCAGGAGCTTTCGGCGCGTGAACTAGTGCCGGGCGATGTGGTTCTCTTGGAGACTGGCAACCTCGTGCCGGCGGATTGTCGGCTCTTGGAGAGCGCCAACCTGCGCACGCAGGAAGCGGCCTTGACCGGTGAGTCGCAGCCGGTGGAGAAGACAGTCGCCGAGCTGGCAGGGCCGGACTTGCCGCTGGGGGACCGCCATAACATGGTCTACATGGGGACGGTTGTCACCTATGGCCGCGGCCAGGCGCTTGTCACCGAAACGGGGATGAAGACCGAATTAGGTGCCATTGCCACCATGATCCAGAGTGTGGGCCAGGAACAGACGCCCCTGCAACGCCGCCTTGATCAACTGGGGCGCAAGTTGGCGCTGGCTGCCGTGGGCATTGTGGTGGTTGTCTTTCTCCTGGGCGTCCTGCGGGGGGAAGATCTGAAGTTGATGTTTATGACGGCAATGAGCATGGCCGTGGCCGCCGTGCCGGAAGGGTTGCCCGCCGTCGTTACCATCACCCTGGCCCTGGGCGCCCAACGCATGTTAAATCGCCGCGCCTTGATTCGCAAATTACCGGCCGTCGAAGCGCTGGGTTCGACCACCGTCATCTGCTCGGACAAAACCGGTACCCTGACCGAAAATCGGATGACTGTCACGGTGCTGGATGTGGCCGGTCATCAGCTTGATCTTGTCGAACATTTCGACCATCACATGCCAACGCTGGAGAATGGCCGGGCGCCCCTGCCCATCTTGCAGGATCAACCGGCGCTGGCCTTCTTGCTGGCTGGTAGCGCTTTGTGCAACGATGCCGTGCTGGAGCAGGAAGAGGGTAACGCGCAACCGGCTTACCACGCCGTCGGCGATCCGACCGAGGGCGCGTTGGTGGTGGCGGCGGCGCGCTTTGGCCTGTGGAAAACGACACTAGACCAAACCTTGCCACGGGTGGCCGAAGCGCCCTTCGACGCCGAACGCAAGCGGATGACCACCGTCCATCAGGTGCAAACACCGGTGTCGACCACCAATGGCACAGCGCAACCGTTCGCGGTGATCACCCAACAGGTCAACGGTTCACCCTTTGTCGCCTTTACCAAGGGCGCGGTCGATCAGTTGCTGGGGCTTGCCACGCAGGTCTGGAACGCGGGAACAGTCGAAGTGCTGGATGAGGCGTGGCGCCAACGGATTCTGGCGACCAATGATCAACTGGCGCAAAAAGGGATGCGTGTCTTGGGGTTGGCTTTCCGCCCGCTGGCGACCATGCCCGCTGATGGCATTGAAACGTTGGAGCAGGAGCTTACCTTTGTCGGCATGATCGGCATGGTTGATCCGCCACGACCCGAAGTGAAGGACGCCGTCGCGACCTGCAAAAATGCCGGCATCCGCCCGGTGATGATTACCGGCGATCATCCGCTAACAGCGCGCCAGATTGCCCATGAGTTGGGCATTGCCAACGGTAGTCGCGTGCTGACTGGACAGGAAATCGACAAATTGCCGGCCCCGGCACTCGCAACGGTGATCGACGAGGTCTCGGTTTATGCGCGCGTCTCGCCGGAGCATAAATTGCGGCTCGTGAGCGTTCTCCAAGAAAAAGGCCATATTGTCGCCATGACTGGTGACGGCGTCAATGACGCCCCGGCGTTACGCAAGGCCGAGATCGGCGTGGCGATGGGCATCACCGGCACTGATGTCTCGAAAGAGGCGGCGGATATGGTCTTGCTCGATGACAACTTTACCACCATCGTCGCCGCTGTGGAAGAGGGGCGGGTCATTTACGACAATATCCGCAAATTCATCAAATACACCATGACCAGCAACTCCGGCGAGATTTGGGTTATGTTGCTGGCGCCCTTTTTGGGGATGCCCTTGCCCCTGTTGCCGCTGCAAATTCTCTGGATCAATCTGGTGACCGATGGACTGCCGGGGCTGGCGCTGGGCGTCGAGCCAGGGGAACGCAACCTCATGCGCCGCCCGCCGTACCATCCTGATGAAAATATCTTTGGGCGGGGGATGGGGCGACACATCATCGTGATCGGGCTGTTGATGGGGTTGGTCTCGCTGGCGCTGGGCTACTGGTACTGGCTTGGCGATTCCGCCCACTGGCAAACGATCGTCTTTACCACACTCACCCTCTCGCAAATGGGTCATGCCCTGGCGATCCGCTCTGGGCGGGACTCGCTCTTTACGATTGGGTTGTTGTCGAACAAGGCGCTGTTGGCGAGTGTACTGTTGACCTTTGTTCTGCAACTGGCAGTCATTTACCTGCCTTTCTTGCAAGGCTTCTTCCAGACAACGGCGCTACCGCTGCCGGAACTGCTGGTGAGCCTGGCGTTGAGCACCGTCGTCTTTTGGGGTGTTGAAATCGAGAAATGGTTGACCCGGCGGCAGGGCAACCAGCCATAATCAGTAGTCCGCAGTCGTGTAGTCCAGCGTCCAAAGTCAAGTCTCGGCTGTGTTACCGTCTACGGATAATGGTTTCACTTCGTGTGATACTGTGACTGCGTAAAAGGAGGAAAATGAGGATGTACAATAAAATTCTGCTAACGCTGGATGGTTCGGCGCTGGCTGAAGAGGCGTTGCCTTATGCCATTGCCCAGGCGCAACGCTTTGGCGCGCAATTGATTCTGCTCAAGGTCGTTCCGCCCCTGCTGGAAGCACGCAGCCCACAGATGGAAGCTCTGGTCAAAGCGGAGGTCGCGGCCGCGTTCGCCCCGCTTGCCGCCCAAGCGCAAGCCGCCGGGGTTGACGTGCAGATTGAGAGCGTCGAAGGCGGGGGCGGCACAGGCTGTGCGCCGACGATTGTCGCGTACGCGGCCCGCAACGCGATTGATCTGATTGTGATGAGTACGCGTGGGCATGGCGGCTTCAACCGCTGGGTGTTGGGCAGCACCGCCGACGGTGTTGTGCGCAAGGCGCCGGCGCCGGTTCTCCTGGTGCGGGTGGGTGAACCGCAAGAGTTCGACGTGTGGTAGGCGCGGCGGGGAATAACATTCGTAACGACTAATCCCATCCGCTCCGAGCCAGCCCGTGACTGGCGTTGGGGTCGCCAGTCACGGACTGGCTTGGAGCGGGCTTGGAAGTTATAACCATTTCTGAAACTTCGTAAGGAGTAACCAATGTTGCATGGCGATACCTTCTTGGAAATTGCCGCGATTTTGGGCCTGGCTACGGTGCTGGGCATAGTTGGGCAGAAATTACGCCAACCGTTGCTGATCATGTTTTTAGCTACCGGTATTCTGGCCGGGCCGGCGTCCCTCAGTCTGATTCAAAGCCATGCGCAGATCGAGTTACTGGCCCACATCGGGATTGCGCTTCTGTTATTCATTGTCGGGTTAAAGTTGGATTTTCAGCTTATCCGCACGACCGGCCCGGTTGCGCTGGCGACGGGGTTGGGTCAAATCGTTTTCACGTCGGCCATCGGCTTTGTGATTGCCGTGGCCCTCGGTATCGACTGGCTCAGTGCGGCCTATGTGGCGGTGGCGTTGACCTTTTCGAGTACGATTATCATTGTCAAGTTGCTCTCGGACAAAAAGGAGATTGACGCGCTCCACGGTCAGATCGCCATCGGCTTTTTGATCGTGCAAGATATTGCTGCCATTTTGGCGTTGGTGCTGCTGACTACCTTTGGCATCGAACTGGCGGCCGGCGATTCGCTCTTTGCCGCCGTCCTCCTTATTGTCGTTAAAGGGGCTGGGTTATTGGCAGTCGTTGGTCTGCTCATGCGCTATGTGCTGCCCTCCCTGACCCAGCGTCTGGCGTACTCACCAGAACTGCTCACCCTCTTTGCCATTGCCTGGGCCGTCGCCCTAAGCGCCGCCGGTGAAGTGCTAGGCTTTAGCAAAGAGGTCGGCGCCTTTCTGGCCGGCATTTCGCTGGCTTCGACCGGCTATCGCGATACCATTGGTGGTCGTCTTACGGGGCTGCGCGATTTTCTGCTACTCTTCTTCTTTATCGATCTGGGGGCGCGGCTGGATTGGTCTACGGTTGGCAGCCAACTGGGCGCGTCGGTTGTCTTTGCGCTCTTTGTGTTGGTCGGCAACCCGCTTATCGTTCTTGTCATCATGGGGGTAATGGGCTACCGGCGGCGCACCAGCTTCCTGGCCGGGCTGACCGTGGCGCAGATTAGCGAGTTTTCGCTGATTGTGGCGGCGCTGGGCCTTAGCCTTGGTCATATCAGCCCAGAGATCATGGGCTTAATCACCCTGGTTGGGGTGGTGACGATCTTTGTCTCGACCTACATGATCCTCTATTCGGGGCCGCTCTACCGCTTCTTGGCTACGCCATTGAAGCTCTTTGAGCGCCGGCATCCTTACCGCGAAATGGCGCTTGAATCGCTCCAGGAACCGGCGGCGGTCGATGTGATTCTGGTGGGGTTGGGCAACTATGGCAGCGGCATTGCCGAAAAGCTGCGCCAACAAAACAAAACCATCATCGGCGTTGATTTTGACCCCAATGCCCTGGCCCGCTGGCGCACGCATGGCATCCCGGTGGTCTATGGCGATATGGCCGACCCGGAGCTGCACGAACAGTTGCCTTTACACAAAGCCAAGTGGGTGGTCAGCACTGTCCGTTTGCCGGAGCTGAATCTTGCCTTGTTGGAACTCTTACGCAACCGCCGTTACAGCGGGCGCGTGGCCGTGGCGGCAGCCAGTCTACATGAAGTCGAACTGTACAAGCAGGCCGGCGCCCAAGTCATCCTCCGGCCCTTTATTGATGCGGCGGAACAGGCTACCGAAGCGTTGACCCATGCCATGGAGATGTTGCCGAAAAATGTCAACTGGCCGGTCGATTTTCAGGAAATCCGTGTCCAATCAGGAACCGTCTTCGCCGGTCAAACGATCCAGCAGCTTCCCCTGCGCGCTCTGGGAGCAGCAGCAAACGGGCAAACACAGCCGGCGCCAAGCGGCGTGTCAATTCTGGCGGTCAGCCGGGCTGGTCGCGTCTACTATGATCCGGGGCCGGCGTTTCAGGTTTTTCCTGGCGACCGGCTGGTGCTCATGGGCGCGCCGGAAGGGTTGAAACAGGCGGAATACCTGCTCAACCAGATGCAGACGGATGATGCGGCCCAAGACCCGGAGCATTTTGTGCTTGCCGAAGTGTCAGTTGCCGATGATTCACAACGCGCAGGGCAGACATTGGCCGATCTGCAATTTCGCCAACGGTATGGGGTCACGGTTGTCGGCATTCAGCGCCGTGAAGCGCAGATCCTCATGCCCGGCCCAACGGTGAAACTGGCCGCGGGCGATCAAGTGATTGTGATTGGCAGTCAGCGGGCTGTTGACGAAGTGAAACAACATGAACCGCTGTAAGTGTCGATCCGGATTTTGAATATACCAACGAGACCCGGTCGTAACACTTTTTACGTGAGTCATAAGTTATCCCCTGTGCGGCTCGATAGTATAAATCGCATCAGCAGCCAGGGTGCCGGAAATGACAACGGCTTCAATGCCGGGACCGGGAAAGACATTCGCCCCGGCCAGGTACAAACCGGGAACAGGCGATTTGAGGGGCGGGCGGGGTGAATCCCAAGTAATCCCATAGATGCTGCCGTTCGTTGTCCAGGCGTAGCGCGCAAAGGTGTATGGGCCGGCTTCCTGGCGATAGAGAATGTGTTCACGCAGATTAGGGATCAACTTCTCCGCTTGGGTGATCATCGCATCAGCATAGGCGCGTTTGCGGGCGCTATAGCCGGGCGTCTCACGGTCCCACCCGGCGACGTCCGGCTGTGGAATTAGTTGAATGAGCGTGATGGCCGCGTGTCCACTGGGCGCCAAGGTAGCGTCTACGTTGGATGGCGTCATAACACCGACTGTGTCAACCATGGCAATGGGCGCAATATCGGGAATGAAGTCCACGCCAAGGAAGACCATAAACGCGGAGGTGGACGGTTTGGCCGCGGCAATTTGACGGGTGAAGTGGACGGGCAGGACGGTGTGATCGACTAATTCAAAAAAGGTCTGTTTCAGGTCGGCGTTGGAAATCAACGCTTTTGCCGCATGGAACTCGCCATCTTTTGCCAACGCAACGCCAGTGGCACAACCATTTTCAAGCACGATCCGTTTGACCGGCGTCTGCAGATGGACTTTCCCGCCGTGCGCTTCGATCACAGCCACCAACGCATCGGCAAAGCGCTGAGAGCTGCCGCCGGGGTAATAACCACCCTCGAAATAGAAGCCGAAGATGGGCGCCATGGCGCCGACTGTCAACTGAGTGGCATCGTCGGTCAGATAACTGGTCAGGGTCGAGAGAAAGCGCTTCAGGCGTGTGTCCTGAAAATAGCTATCCAACATGGCGCCAAAAGGACGTTCCCGCCAGCGGTAGGCATGGGGGTGCGCTGCCGGATAGGCCAACATCGCCGCGGCGGTACGCGGCGGGGTGGGAACGCCGCCGGTTGTTTCAACGTCGGCGTATAGTTCGCAGTAGACCCGCTGCATTTCGCCAAAGAATGCCTGAATGGCTGTCGCTTCCGCCGGAAAGAATTCCCCTAATTTTGCCGCAAATAGCTGCGGGTCGCGGGGAACACGCAGGTGGATGCCATCAATGTAATATTCATGATCCATCCGCTTCCAGTCGATCTCTTCCTCAATTTCCAGTTGACGCATCAAATTGCGCACAGGGCCGCGCACTCCCAAACCGCTCACATCGTGGACGCCGGCATCGAATACGTAGCGCAAGCGGCTGCCATCTTTTTGGCGGACGCCCCGTTCCCAAGCGGTGCAATAGCCGCCGGCCAGAAAATGTTGCTCGAAAACGGCGACTTTTAGACCCCGTTTGGCAAGCAGCGCCGCCGCAGTAAGACCACCAATGCCGGCGCCAATCACGATGACATCATGGGCGTTGGCCTCCGTCGGGCGCTGGTCAAAGCGCGGTGGCGGCCACTTGTAGGGTTCGCGCGCATTGATGCTTTGCTGGAGTGCATATTGGGGAAACCATTTGGAGAAGAGCGACGAAAAAACAAGGCCCAGCCCAATAAAACTATTTGTAATCATCATATGGGGCAAGAGTTCAACCGGCTCAGCCCAGGGGGTCAAACTGAGCGCCCCCAGCCCAGCATTGATGAGAAAGATGACACCCCATACCGTGGTGATAATCTGATTGGTACGGCGAAAGATCGGATCGCTCCAGAGCGCGCGCGGCCAATCCTCGCGGGCGTATTCATAGGTGAAAGGGGAGCCGGCCAGCAGCGTCCCCCAAGCCATGCCCGCCAATACCAAGCTGTTTGCCAGTGGACCATAGGTTTTGAGTAGTGGCAAGCCAAGGGCCACCGTGAGGATGGTGTGAACCGCAAAATAACCCAGCGTGACTACCTCCATGCTCTTGACATCGTGGCGGGTAACCCAGCGCCAGCTCACGAGCATGGCCGCAACCAACAGCGCACCAAGAATAGCAGGGGTCCATAAACCAGGGGCGGAGAGACTCCAGAAGACAATCCAGGGGACAAAGCCAACCAATGCATGGCGCATGATCTGTTCCTTTCTTACCTGCCGCCAGGGATGGCGGCGTTCCCGGGCTTGGCAGTTACAGCTCTTCTTATCCTGTGTCAACTTACCGGTTGAGCCATTTGGTGACTTTCGGCATTTGCCACAGCCAAAGACCGGTGACGACAAAGCCAATCGGGAAAACGATCCACTCAATGAAAAAGCTGAATAAAGAGATGTCAGACCAGGGGGAATAGAGATAGGTGCCCATGAATCCGGCAGAGACCAGGTGAATGGTGCGGAGGATGACACGGAGGGTGCGACTTGAAATGTTCATAAGATTCTCCCTTCAGATCAGGGCATTGGCGGTAGTTGGCGTACACGCGCCAGCGTTTTTTCCAGCCAAGCCAGTTCACCTTCATAACTGTCAATCCCATAGTCAAGCGTGATTTGCCACAAAGCTCGAACGCGTGCGAGGCCGATCCGCTCGGCATTTTCGTCTAGGCCAGCCTGCACCTCTTCACGATAGCTTTTCAACCGGCTGCGGATGGCGTCCATGCGCGCTTCTAGAAGGGCGATGATCTCTTCATTGGCATGGGCATGGGCGAAAAAAAGCTGAATCAACCAGGCTTGACGCACGGCGTCAAGGGGTAGCGGCGTGGTTAGCCAACGGTGTAATTCAGCGCGACCGCGCTCTGTGATCCGGTACTCCTTGCGATTTGGTTTCCCTTCCTGGGGGATGTAGGTCACGGCGACCCAGCCTTGCGTTTCCAAGCCATCCAATGCTTTGTAAATGTGACTTTGGGTAGCCGACCAGAAATGGACCACCGATTGGTCAAAATATTTTTTTAGGTCATAACCGCTCATGGGTTTAAAGGCAAGAAAACCTAAAATTGCATGTTCAAGCGGCATGTTGGCTCCCCAATCGAGATCTGAATGAAAACAAAATTTTTTGCACTCCCAAATCGCCTGCATAAAATCTATAGGGTCTATGCATATTGCGCCTACTGTCGGATCCCCTTAAGGTCTGTGATCTCCTAAAGCCCCTGGTGTGTGCATAAACTCTGCCTAATTATTATTATAATTGCAGCAGTATGCTTATAGATATATGTAATGATAGATATATATCTATGTAGGTATAGTATCATAATGTTATATCGTTGTCAATAGCCAAAATTGTCAAAGGCGCATTTCAACTTTGGGGTGTATCAGAACGGTAAGCGTAAGCGATCAGGTGTCTGGGCGCTTACGCTTACCGTTCTGACAAAACGCGCCCCCAACTTGAAATACACCCTATCGTCAATCGCAGGGCAGGGATGCATATACGCCCAAAAAACTATCCGTCTGACCAGTTTTACTGCGCCCCTGGTGGCTAGTTCACCAGGGGTGTTTTTGTGATATGGTACAAGGTGACTGAATTTTGCATAGTTGCGAGCGGCTCACCACTGCAACCAACGCTGGCGCGACATGCTGCCCGCAACCGTGCAAGGGAAAGGGAAATTCTATGAAAAGAGATACTAAACAACGCAAACCGTGGTTGCTTGCCGTCGGCCTGGCCCTGTTGCTCCTGTTGGGGTTGACCGGCACGGCGCTGGCCGTCGATTTTCGTGGCGGCGACACTGTGACCATCGGCAAGGATGAGGTGATTGATGATGATCTGGTGGTGAGTGGCGCCACCATCGTCATCGATGGCGTGATCAATGGCGACCTGGTTGTGGCCGGCGGCAATATTGTTGTCAACGGCAAGGTCAATGGCAGCCTGATCATGGCGGGTCGCACCATGACGCTCAATGGTCAGGTCAGTGGGACGGTCTATAGCGCTGGTGCCGCAGTCGATGTGGGGCCGCAAGCAACCGTCGCCCGTAACTTCTTCTTTGCCGGCTACAGCTACACAGCGGCGTCGGGCAGCGTGATCGGGCGCGATGCTGTGCTGGCCGGTTATCAGGCGATCCTGAAGGGCGAAGTCCAGCGCGATTTGTTGGCGACGCTGGGCGCGCTCCAATTGAATGGTGCGATTGGCCGGAATGTGATGGCGACCGTGGCGGAACCAGGGACAGCCACCCCTCAATTCTTTGCGCCCTGGGGTGGCGGCCCCGAACTGCCGCCAAGCGTTGCCCCTGGTCTGCGCATTGGGTCGGAAGCGAAAATTGTTGGCAAGTTGATGTACAGCAGCCCGGTTGAACAGAACGGCGCGGTCAATATCACCCCGGCGGGCGGCATTGTCTATAGCCAGCCGCAAGCCACGACAACCGGTACAACTGCAACGCCGGTCACACCGCCGAATGCCACGGCTGAGTGGGCCTGGGCGCGGCTGCGGGAATTTGTGTCGCTACTGGTGGTCGGTCTGTTGGCGCTCTGGTTGCTGCCGCTCTTCTTTGAACGGGCTGCCGAACGAACACAGACGCACCCGTGGTTAGCGGCCGCCTGGGGCATTTTGGTTGGCATTGTCGGCTATGGCGGCGCGTTGCTGGCAGTCTTCCTGCTCATCCTGGTCGTGGCCGGATTGGGGGCGTTGACCCTGGCCGGGCTGGCGACCACGGCTTTTGGCCTGGGCTTTAGCGCCTGGAGCGTGGCCTTTACCCTCTTCCTGCTGCTGGGGGCCTATGGCAGCAAACTGGTCGTCCTCTACCCAGTGAGTCATGCTTTGCTGGAGAAGATCCTACCCCAGTGGAACACTTATCGGATTGTCCCGCTGGCCGTGGGCATCCTCTTCTTTGTCTTGCTGCGTAGCATCCCCTATCTGGGCGTGTTGATCGAAATCGTCGTGACGTTGATTGGTCTGGGCGCCATGTGGCTGGTCTTCCGCGAACGCTTTGCCAAACCAGTCGCACCGCCCTTGGCGTTGGCGTGAGGGCGAAAGATGAAAGATTTTTACATCTTGCGGCATCTATCCTAATAGAACGTCGGAGCGCTGTGGAGCGAAATGAACGCAGTTTCGTCCCTCGCTTCTTCTCTTGCCGCCGCCCCCTCATCGCACCTGCCTATGCTGTTGGTGAGAGAAGGGGTCATCATAGAACGAAAAGAGCCGACTGTCTTTACCCAAAAGGCAGTCGGCTCTTTTCATTGTCAACACCAGGACAAGCGTCTTTATCGTTGAACGAGCGGCAAGTAAAGCTGCGGAATGGCGCTAGGGTAGACCTGTACAGTGGTCAGCGGATCGCCCAGGAGCAGGAAGGTTTTTAAGGTATCCTGACAGCAGGCGCTTTGGGTGAGCAGTTCCACATTGCCCGCTTCGATCAAGGCGCCGATTTTGGCCGTGAAGGGCGGGGCGTTCCAGAGCGCTTTATAAAAGCCCCGCTGCAATATGTCATGACCATAGGCCACGCTCAGACCGGATGGCCCCCAAACCGCAACAGCGCCACCGTTCGGGTTGAGGAATAGCCGTTCATCGATCACCGTCCCCGAAAAGGCCGGCTTTTGAAACTGGCTGGTCAAGCAGGTCATGGAGAGGTTGACAAAATAGCGATCTTTATTCGCCAATGTGTCAGTGTCATAGAGACCCAGCAGCCAATTCTGCTCGACGTTGGGGCGCTCATCGGTAATCGCCCATTGCCAGTGATGGCTATGACCGTTGTAGGCCACTAGTCCAGCGCCGGCGCTCAATTGGCTGATCACGGCGCTGCGCACCTGGGTGGCATCCTCGATCCGCCACGGTTCCAGACCGCCGGGGTCAGCGATGGCAGGGTAGGGATCATAGTAGATGCGCTGCTTGCGCACGGTGGGCGGTGCGATCTCGGTTAGACCATCGGAAATTTTGGCAAAATCGCCGGCTAGATCTTTAACCGGCTGGCCGTTGTTGTCGATGCTCTTGATATAATTGTCGGCTAGAAGAACGCTGATATTTTGCCAGCCGCCGATGCCGGTTGTCCGTTCATAGCTCACCAACTTATTGACCACGCCGGCCAGATCGCCGCTGTTCTTCACCGGTAGCCGCCCGACCCACACTTCAGCCGCAAAGAAGTGACCTGCCGGGTCGTCGCCGGTCACCGGGTCATCGCCATCCAGTTGCCCGTAGCAAGGCTCACAAGCCGCTTCGATCAGCCACGGATCAACCTTGGCCATGTAGGGAGGGACAAAATTGGTGGTCCCTTTTTTCTCATAATTGTGCGGGTCCAATGTGCCATCCCCCACCAGGGTCACGGCATGGGGGGCGCGCGGCCAGGTGGCAGCGGCATAGCGCAAAAAGCTGCGAATCGCTTCCGCAGAGACCTGACCATAGCTCCAGCCATCATAGATCGCCTGCACATCCACGGTCTGTACCTGATAGCCCTGCTCGCGGCGCAACTGCAACAGTGGTTCCAACCCATTCAAAAATGTGGCTGGGCCAATATAGAGGGCATCAGCGCCGGGGTTGTTGATCAGCGTGATGGGGGTGTTGGCCGTCACCGTGGGCGTGTGCAGCAGACCGGGGCCAGTGACGACATAGGTGCGTGCGGCCGGCCCATCCTGAAAACCGGTCGCATCTGCGCCGGTTAAGAGGACTGGGGTGGTGGCTGTAGTGACATCATAGAAGGTGTAACCGGTCGGCAGGTTCGACCATTGGTAGCGCCAGTCGCCGGCCACGCTACTAAACTGGGCGCCATTCCCGCCAAAGTCGAGCAAAACTGGCGCTTGCCAGGTCACCTTTTCGAGCAGGATCGTCGCCTCGCGATCACCATTCGTCGGAGTGGCGAGCATGGCAATGTCCAGCAAATTGCTCTGCACTGTGCTGGAGATGACATGTTGCCAGTTGCGCACCAGCTCTGTGACCGGCACACTGTTCCAGGTTACATCGCGTTGATCACTGCCAATGCCAACCCGTAAGGTATGTTGGCCGCGGATATTGGTGGTGACAGCCACGGTGTAGATCGCTGTTTCGGCCACGCGTGGCAAACGTGAAACGACTGTTGCAGAAGTTGATGGTGTCGCGGTTGCGTCTGTCTGGGCTGTTTCTTGCGGCGCCGCAGCCGTCACGGTTGCCTGCTGTTGGCTGGTGAGCAAGCTGCGATGAAACCAGTGATCACCGTCACTGCCTTCATAGCGCGAATCGTAAAGCTGGTTCTCCTCCCAGACGCCCATCTCGACCGCCGTTGTGCGCACGGGGGCGGCGCCTGGCGTAACCGTACGACTAGTCATGCGTAACCCGACGCTTTCTCCTTCGGTCAACCAATACGTTTCCTGCATATTCCAGCGGTCGCCGACTTGGGGTACATAGAAGCGGAGCGTGCTGTCAGCGGTCAATTTGCCCCCAACCAACCCACTTAGATGCAGTGCAACTTCGTTGCCGCTGTGGCGCAGTTGCAGGCGGCTGGGATCAACCAGCGCCAGATTCAGCCCGGCCAATGCGAGCGCTGCGCCACCTATTTCTTGCATTCCTACCTGACCGACTGTCACTTTGAAAGCTGGGCGTAATGCATCGCCATTGATCGGGGCAACGGCTTGTTGGAACCGGGCATCATTGGGCTGGCGGGATGCTGCCGCCGCGTCCTGGATCCCCTGGTCATCCAGTAGGCGGGCTTGCTGCGCACGAGCGGTCAAAGCGGTTGCCACTTTGGTGACACCAGCTTCGGCGTAGAGCGGGCTAAAGGCAATGACCGCAATCTGCTTGCCATACAGCTTACCCTGCCGCAGGACAAAGAGCGGTGTGGTGGGCAGCGCCACGGTTTCTACCGTTTGGGTTGGGTCGGCCATCGTCTCCCAGCCGATGGCGCGTGGGGCAAGCGGCGGCGCCGGGGTCAGAGGACGATCCCACTGTTGGGCCGCACTTTTTTGGAGTTGAAGGCCAAGGGTTTGCCCTTCTGGCACTTCTACGGTCATCAACTGCATGGGCAGTAGATACCCTTGAAAACGAATCTCAGGGAATTGTGCAACTAAATCGACGGCTGACGCAGTGACTAACGCCGGATTGGGCCATGTGATGGTGAGATCGGTAGCGGTCGTTGTGATGGCGACAGCGTCTGTGATGTGACTTGACGGCGCTAGCTGGGCTGTAGCCTGGGCCTGCGCCACTGACGTTGCCACCGGCAGCAGCGGCGTAACGCAGAGGAGCAAGGTCGTCAACAGCAGCAAGCGACGAATCAGGTGCAGACGAATTTTTGCCATGCCATTTCCTCCCTAACTTCCATATATCATCGACTGACTGGCGGTGCAGTCAATGATTCCACTAATAACCATATCACTTTACATACTCTTTTCAAAAAAAACAATATCTGCTTTTTGCATGCGATCGTGTTGACGCTCGTAGCAACTTAGAGTTACTGTCATTTAACGACATTTTGCTTACGGCTCACATTGCAATGTACTGACAAAAAGTATAAGACTTATGTCTGACCGGGAAACAAAAAGGAGCATTCCACAACTGCGATGGAATGCTCCTTTGAAATGGGCAGTGTTTAGTTTTTGGGAGAAAGATCAAGAACGATTGAAAGCTTGTAACTATGCAGCCCGTTCCTAGTCGGTCTGTGACCGGCTAGGAACGGCGGAATTACTGATAAACGCACAACTTACTAATGATCGTCGCAGGGTGCTGAATCAGGGGTAACAGGTATTATAAACTAATACGTTTATCAGTAAGTACAATCTTTGATGAAGTATATTCCATATTGGTAAGGGAAACAACCATCAGAACAAATACAATACTAGAGCAAAGTTTTTACCCAAGATTTTCCTTTTGGCAACTCGTTTTTCTTTTTATAGCAAGTCTTTTTAATCTGAAAATTGATAAAGATTTACTACGACATGATAAAAATAGGTCATATACAGAACTGAGGATTAAACAAGTAACATTTGAGGCTGTAGACCGACGCCTGGAAGAGGTTTACGAAAATACTAAACCACGCCTTGAAAAAGAAGTATCTGCTATTCTATCTGATACGCTTGATGATATGACTCTAAAATTGAATCATTATCTCGATATAGCTGAAGAAGATATTGCTAAAATATCACAACAAACAAACGAGTCAGGTACTCAAGCAAAACAAATTATTACAGAGCTTTCAAATATAAACCAGAGAGTTTCAGAATTGAGGCAGGTTCTTAAGGACGCAATTACTGACTAATTATGGCCTGTGCATCGCGGCTTTTGCCGGTCAATTTGTACTCCAGCATAAATAACGAGTGCTAAACGCCTTGGTGGGGCCGCAGCGAACACCCGCTGGTGCTGACCAAGAAAACCGCGATCCCACCCCTGGTCAACACCAGCCCCTGGCAGCACAGCGTGGCGTTCGGCTGGGTCGCAACCTGATGAGATGATGTCGTATATTGGAAGAAACACAGACGATGAGGTATCATTAGACTATGATCAGACAAGGATTTATGGAAAGAAAAGGCAAAATTGAAGAACTGGATCGCTCTTTCGACCTTAATTTCTGGCAATCACAAACACCGCAAGCCAGATTTCTGGCTGTGTGGGAGTTAATTGTTCATGCAGCGAAAGTGAAAGGGATCCATGTTCGTCAACTCCGACTTCACCGATCTATTGAAAATTTTCAACGACAACAACGTTAGGTATCTGGTGATTGGTGGGTATGCTGTCGTCCAGTACGCAGAGCCGCGTTACACAAAAGACCTTGATCTGTGGATCAGCACCGATCCAACCAATGCTGCCTCGATTTACAAAGCATTACAGGAGTTTGGCGCGCCGTTGACGAATTTGACGGTAGATGATTTTGCAGAAGAAGGTTACTTTTACCAAATGGGTGTACCACCAGTACGCGTTGATGTTTTGATGGGTATCCCCGGTGGAAATTTTGAGGAAGCCTGGCAAAAGCGAGTTGAAGTTGATTTTGATGGCCTAAAAGTTTTGTTTATCTCAAAAGATGACCTCATAACGGTAAAACGTGCCTCAGGTCGTCCACAAGACTTAATTGATGCAAAGAATCTTGATGGTACAAGGAAAAGGAAGAAAGGCAAATAACCGCCAAACCAGCCGAACATTTATTGTAGCAGGCCAGGGAAAATCAATCGCAAGTCTCGTTGTTCGCCTGCTTTGACGTGGATCTGTCAGTCATGTTGTCGTCCCGCTGCTTCCCCGGCGGCACAATAGGGCGTTCGGCCTCTGCTATGACAGGCACCGTCCATCTCGGCACTATCGGCATCCAACCCCTTACCTTTCATGTCAGCATTCCTTCCGGTTTCAACGATGTAACAACCCAATCTGCGACCAAAGGCGAGTAGTCGCTACGCGCCTTTTTGTCGTCATGGCCGTCATCATGCGGTTCATCCTGTGTTGATCGGCTCCACCCCATTGTCAGTGTCAGGGTGTCATCGACGATGACACGGACCCTGACGCCCTTTTTCCACCACGCACGACTTGTCGCCAGCCGAAACACAGCGATCTAGTTGGGACATCCTGTATCACAATCCAATCTGTGGTATACTATTCTGTAGTCGCTTTGGGATCGAGAATATGGTGAGGGAAGAGAATGTCTACAGAATTGACTCAACTATTTCCGAGTTTACGGGAATTGAAGCGTGCAGAAAAACTATATGTGATTCAGTTTTTGGTTTCCGAGCTTGCCCAGGAAGAAACACCGCTCATCCAATCTAGCATTGCTTATCCAGTGTGGTCGCCATATGATGCGTTTGATGCAGCAGAGATTATGCTCAAAGCATTAGCATAGACAAAGGGTAAAGGGTATTCGGGACTAGGTAGTGAGCTGTTTTTCTGCTACAATGAAGTCACCATCAACAGGAAGCGTTTCCGTGCCGGTAAGGAGATACAGGAATGACAGTTCAAGAAACGGTTCAACAGCTTCAGTATACACCTTTGACCTTTCGCATCCAGGTGATTGAACTCTTGCTTCAGTCACTCAAGGATGAAATTGTGCAAAGCGAAAGTGTACAACCCCCGCAGAAGCCTTTTTGCGTGCAAACGTTTGACCTTGGCGTCGATATTACCATTGGTCGCGAAGAGATGTATGCGGATCGGGTTTCTTGAGTATGTACGCGCTTGACACAAATCTTCTGATTTATGCCCATAACACCGCGTCACCTTTTCATCCCCAGGCCAAAGCATTTATCGAAAAGGTCATGAATGAACGAGACGCAGCGGGGCAGTTGTCCATTTGCATTCCCGGTCAGGTGCTGATGGAATTTTTGAATGTCATTACACGGCATCAACTCGAATCGCCATTGTCACTCCCTGATGCAATGCAACTTGTTCAAGCTTATCTTGATACAGGCGTTACGATTCTCTATCCAAAGTCACCCCAATTGACGACGCTGTTAGCTCTGCTCAAGTCTGTTACAACCAGACAAAAGTGTTTGATGTAGCGCTGGTTGCCACATTGAAAGATCATGGTATTGCTGGGTTGTATACGGTGAACACAGGCGATTTTCAACAGTTCACATTTTTGGATGTAAAGAACCCTCTGTAGCCGCTTTATGTGATTTGGTATCAGTAGGGTCAGTAAAAGTAGGGCGAAGGTAGCGTAGCGTAAAACAGCGCTAGAGCCGTTCGGGAAAACGTACAATGCTTTGCCAGCCGGGGGCAAGTGCGACGAGCCGCTTTCGAGCGCCTGATGGCAATGGACTGGCAAGAGTTGGATGAGGCGTTCTAGGATTTCTTTACGGGTCTTCAGAATCAATACGTCGAAACGGGAAAGGAAGAGAGCATCATGAGAAAACGGGAAGCCATTACACCGGAAACCGTGATGGAGCAAGGCAGGCTGTTACGCAAATCATTACTGGCCGTTTTAAGCCCCGAAGAGCGGTTGGCTGGTTTAGCACCGGAACAGCGGTTGGCTGGGTTAACGCCCGAAGAGATGATTGTGCTACAGAAACAGATCGAAGCGCAATTACAGCAGCAACAAAAAAAATCAAAGAAAAGTGCGCCCAAAGCCAAAGCCCAGCAACCGGCATGACGCTCTACCGCGTAACACACAAGACTGAGTATCTCTACGAGGCGCCGGCCAGCCTTTGTTACAACGAAGTGCGGATGTTGCCGCGCGCCTTTCGCCATGCCCTCTTTGTCCAGGAGTGTCTCGATAGCTATGTCATGGTGGAGCCGGCGTGGGGCGACCACCATGAGCGGGTCGATTTTTTTGGCAATCGCGTCCTCTTCTACGCCATTCGCCAACCGCATGAGGCAATGACGATTCTGGTGAATAGCCAGGTACGGGTTACGCCACAATCTGGGGTCAATGGGAAACCACCGCGTGAAGCGTTGGCGCAAGTCACCAACACTTGGGAAACCGTGGTCGATCAGTTGCGTAGCGACCGTAGCCCGGCAACGGTAGAGGCGCGACAGTATACCATGCCTTCGCCACTCGTGCCGTTGACAGCGGAATTGGTCGGTTATGCCACACCTTCCTTTACAGCCAAACGGCCGGTTGTCGAAGCAGTCTCCGATCTGATGTCCCGCATTTACCGCGAATTTACCTTTATGCCGGGAGTTACAACAGTCGCGACACCCATTAGCACCGTGTTGGCCGAGCGGCGGGGGGTCTGCCAGGATTTTGCTCACTTGATGATCGGCTGTCTACGTGCCAAAGGGCTGGCGGCGCGCTATGTGAGTGGTTACATTGAGACGCTGCCGCCCCCCGGTCAGGAAAAGTTGCAGGGCGCCGACGCATCACACGCCTGGTGTTCGGTCTATATGCCTGAAATTGGCTGGCTCGACTTTGACCCGACGAATCATCTTATTCCGGTTGACCAGCATGTGACGGTGGGCTGGGGACGCGACTTTGCCGATGTGACGCCGCTCAAGGGGGTCTTTTACGGTGATGGTCAGCATCAACTCAAGGTGAGCGTAGATATGGTGCGGGTGGAGTGAAGAGCGAAGCTGATCGGTCAACAGGAGAGGCTGACAAGTGGGTGACAATAAGGAGGATCGATGCATCAGGATCGTGAAGAATTGAATCTACGGCTACCACCCGATTGGCAAGCGCCGCCGGATATTCAAAGCCGGTTGGGCGCCCAGGTTGGTCGGCAGCGCGCCATCATCGATGAGAACATGGCCGATGGTCAAAAATCACCGTTACTGTTGGTCTTGCATGAAATTCCTGAACGGGGTCAGCCACGAGAAGGGGCCTTCTACTGGTGGGATCGCAACCACCAATGGTTTGTCTACCGCCAAGGGCAACCATATAACCCGCAAGAAGATGGGTTGGCGGCCCTTAACGCGCATGTGGAGCGCTATGAAGCTATGCTCGAACAACTGCGCGACGCCTACGAAGAGGCGCGCCGGGCGCATCACTACCTGGCAATTTTGGAGAATGTGGCGCACAAGAGCCATGCCGCCGATAATCTCCACCGCACGCTAGAAACCGCCCGCACCTTTATGCGCGAGAAGCAGATCGCCTACACGGTTGAAATCATTAATTTGCGCGACCGGGCCTACAATCTCAAACGGGAATTTGATCTGCTCTATCTCGATACCCAAAACGCGCTCGACTATCGCGAAGCGCAAGCCAGCGAAGTGCTGAACCTCCTGATCCTCATCTTCTTCCCGCTCTCGCTGATCGCTAGCTTGTTCGAAACCGGCATCACCGACCAGATTCTCAATATTGCCCCGGCCATCGACCCGCTCATCATGACCATTTGTATGCTGGGGGCGGCGCTCTTGTTAGGTTTTGGGTTGTACTTGTTGATTACACCATCAAGGAAACGCTACCGCCGCGTCACAAATCGTGTTGTGCAGCACGATTCCTACGATAGTTCTGCGCCTGTCTTACGCACAAGGTCACGGTCAACCCAGGTCCATGCAGCCGACAACGGTTATCGCCATCCCCTGGCGCCGTGGCGGATGAAGAAACGGGCCGTAACACTCTCTAAGGAGATGGCGCATTACGCAGTGGATGAAAACAAAAGAGCGCGGAAAAGGTAGCAACGCTCAAGCAAAGTGCGGCAGATAGGGGCGGGGCGCCGTTACTATATCTCGATAACCCATCGTTCGGCAAGCAGTAGGTCGGTCATGGAACAACCACTGGTCACCACCAAACTCTATGTGCCAGTTCGCCAGACGGCAACCATTGCGCGGCCGGCCTTGGTAGAGCGTTTAAACCAGGGTCTGGTCGGAAAGTTGACCATTATTGCCGCACCAGCCGGTTTTGGCAAGTCTACGCTTGTTAGCCAGTGGGTGCAAGGGCTAGGGCGACCGGCGAGCTGGCTCACTTTAGATGGCTATGATAACGAACCGGCGCGCTTTCTAACTTATTTGATTGCAGCGCTACAGCAGATCCAGTCAGCTTGTGGCGCGCAAACGTTGGCGCTGCGCCATTTCCCCCAGCCCCCTCCCGTTGAAACTCTCCTCACGACGCTCATCAATGAGATGGCGCTGCTACCCACCCCCTTTTTGCTAGTTCTCGATGACTATCACCTGATTCAGGCAGAAGGCATTCATCAGATGCTGAATTTTCTGCTTGCCTATCTACCACGGCAAGCACATCTGGTGATCAGCAGCCGGCGTGAACCACCGCTGGCATTGGCGCGTCTGCGCGTCCAAGGCGCATTGAGCGAAATCGGAGCCGCTGATCTGCGCTTTTCACCGACCGAAGCTGCGAATTTCTTTACAAGTACAACCGGCGTAGTGCTACCGGCGGGGACAGTGCAGGCGCTGTATGAACGCACCGAAGGGTGGGCTGCCGGGTTGCGTCTGGCAGCCGTCGTTCTGCACGGTATCGCACCGGAAGGACGCATCGAACGCGTTACGACTTTGCTGACCGACTTTCGGGGGGATGAACGGCATGTTTTTGACTATCTGACCGAAGAGGTCTTTGATCGGCTAACGACAGAGCAGCAGGCGTTTCTTGTGCAAACGGCGTTGCTCGACCGTCTATGTGGCCCTTTGTGTGCAGCAGTGACAGGTAATCAGAAAAGCCAATCGGTATTAGAGGATCTGGCGCACGAAGCACTCTTTCTGCTACCGCTCGACAATCAGCGCCAGTGGTATCGTTATCATCCGCTCTTTGCCGATTTTCTGCGCCACCGGTTACAACGGTTGCCGACAGCGCAATTGGATGCGTGCCATCAGCGCGCCGCCGATTGGTATGCAGCGCATGGCTTTGCCGAGGCCGCCATTGATCATGCCCTGGCTGCCCACGATGATCAACAAGCAGCCCAGTTGATCGAAGAGAATGTCTTGCGTCTGGCGGGCAGCAACGAGGTTAGACGCCTGGCCCACTGGTTGCGCCTGCTACCGCCGGCATTCAGCCAAAGTCGCCCCTTGTTGGCCTTTGCCCAAGCCGGAACAGCTTTGTTGACATCGCAATTTTTTCAGGCCAGGCAGTGGCTTGAAGTTGCCGAAGGAGCATTGGCGGCGCTGCCGGCAACAGCCCCGTTACCCATACCGGTCAAGACGGTGCAGGGCTATTTGGATGCGTTGCGCTGTACGGCGATGATCAATTTGCGTGATCCCGTCGAAGAGATTATCACCATCGCCCGGCGAGCGCTAGTGAATTTACCAACGGATGAAACGTTTTTGCGCGGCGCGGTTGCACTCAATTTAGGGGATGCCTACGCACGCCAACAAGAAATGACCTTAGCAGCCGCAGCCTTTGCCGAAGCCGTTGCCCTGACCGAAGCAGCGGGCAATCTTACCGTCCATCTGGCCGCGCTGGGTAGTCAGGGGGAACTATTGGCGCACCAGGGCCATCTACAACAGGCCGCTGCTATCTTCCAACGGGCGATTGCTATTGGGCAGGCGTGGGGGCAGACCACCGGGCAGAGCCACCCAGCCACCGGGAAGGCGCACGCCTTTTATGCCAATGTGCTTTTGGCCTGGCGCCAATGGGATGCAGCAGAACAGCAGGCGCATACCGCCATCGAGTGTTGCAAACGATGGGGACATGCCCAGCACCTGGTGGATAGCTACCTTGCACTGGCCGACAGTTTGTTTGCCCAAAACAAGAGCGCAGACGGGCAGGATGCCCTCAACGCCGCGCGCCAGGTTGCTGCGGAGAGTTGGCAACGGGCGCAAGAACGGGGCATCGCCGCCAATGCTGCGCGCGCTTTGCTGGATCGCGTTGACCATGTGCAACGACCGACGCTGTTGCCAGCAATGGCTTTGGTGGAACCACTCAGCGAACGGGAATGTGATGTGCTGCGTCTGATGGCCGACGACCTCACCTATGAAGCCATTGGCAAAACCCTCTTTATCAGTTTGAACACCGTGCGCACCCACGCCAAAAATATTTACAGCAAGCTCAATGTGAACCGCCGCCAGCAAGCCATTGCACGGGGCCGCGAGTTGGGTCTGCTGTAACCGTTCCACCGTCCGCTTTACAATCACATTTGTAATCACATCATGATGTGATCCCCGCACCTGCGCCGCCGTGCTACACTTTGTCTAGAAAACCCGTTGGTTATGACTACCGATAGGAGGTTGAAGATGGTAGCACAACAAACAGCAGTTGGCATCAGCCCCGTTGCCATGCAACCGCAGACAGCAGTGCGCTTTGTCTATATCGACCATTTACGCATCTACTTGACGCTGTTAGTGATTTTGCATCATGCGGCGATTGCCTATGGCGGCGCTGGCGACTGGGGCGTGAAAGATGTGATTACGGATGAGATCAGCCCGATTCTTTTGTCGATCTTTAATGGCATCAATCAGGCGTACTTTATGTCCGCTTTCTTTCTACTCGCTGGTTACTTCACCCCGGCGGCGCTGGATCGCAAGGGGGCGCCCCACTTTCTGACTGACCGCCTGCTTCGCTTGGGAGTACCGCTGTTGCTCTATACGACGGTGATTGTCAATCTCAATGGTTATCTGTTGGATCGCTTTTACCGTGGCACGGCCTATCATCTGCAGATCGGTTACTGGCCGGGCCATCTCTGGTTTTTGCAGGCGCTACTGCTCTTTGCCGTGGTCTACTTGTTGGTGCGGCTTGTAACAAGGCAGCAAGCGAAACAAGAGCCGCGTCCGTTGCCAGCGGATCGGCTGCTGTGGAGGTGGATTGGCCTGCTGGCGGTTTTGACCTTTTTTGTACGTCTCTACTTTCCGGTGGGCGTTTGGTTTCTGGGGGTGCAACCAGGGCACTTTGTCCACTATCTCTTCGCCTTTAGCGCCGGCATCCTGGCCTATCGCAACGGCTGGTTTGACGGGTTAAGCAAAGCGCAAGCGCGCCGCTGGGGAATTGGCGTGTTCATCGGGGCGCCGCTCTTTGTCCTCATGGGGGTACTGGCAGGGGCATTGGAAGATCCAGGCGTCTTGGATCGCTTCATGGGCGGCTGGCATTGGGAAGCGTTGATGTACGCGCTGTGGGAGTCGTTTTTCATGGTCGCAGCGCTCATTTTTCTCGTCCACTTCTTTCGGACACGCTTCAACCAGACTACACCGCTGCTCACCTTTCTGGCAGCCAATGTTTATACGGTCTATATCATTCACCAAACGATTCTCTATGGCGTCAACATCGGTTTACTGGCGCTAGCGTGGCCGTCGATTGTCAAGTTTTTCGTAGCCGCCATTGTGACGGTTCCAGCCTGTTTCCTGGTGAGCGCACTGATACGGCGTCTACCAGGGGCGACACGAATTTTGGGTTAAGATTCATGGAAAAATATCTAGTTGCCACCAATATTCGCAAACAGTATAGCAACGCAACAGCGTTACACGACGCCACCTTGACCCTGCACCAGGGCGAAATCCTGGCGCTGTTGGGGCCAAATGGCGCCGGCAAGACGACGTTGATCAAAATTCTGGCGACGCTCTTGGCAAAAGATGGCGGCGCGGTTAGCTTGCTGGGCTACGATCTCGACCGCCACCCCCATGAGATTCGCCATCTCTTCGGCTATGTCGGCCAGGACACCGAGCGTTCGGCCTATGCGCGCTTGACAGTGTGCGAGAATCTGCACTTCTTTGGGGCGTTGCGCGGGATGCCGAAAGCGGCCATCAACCAGCAGATCGAGAAGTTGGCCGGTCACTTTGGGTTTGAACACCACCTGAACCAACTCTTTGTTCAGCTCTCCGGCGGGCAAAAGCAGACGGTGGTGATCATGCGAGCGCTGTTGCATAACCCGCCGGTCATCTATCTCGACGAGCCGACCAAGGGGCTGGACCCGCTGATTGCCCAAAAGATTCGCACTTTTTTGCGTGGCTATGTGGCGCAAGAGGGCAAAGCATTGCTGCTGACCTCACACATTCTCGGCGAAGTGGACGAACTGGCCGACCGGGTGGCGTTGATTCATCGGGGACGGATACCGCTGGTGGATACGCCAGCAGCGCTCAAAGCGGCAGTAGGGACGCGTGATTTGATTGAGATTGAGCGAGCCACGTTGTCCGCGACCACACAAACGCGCTTGCAAGGGTTGGGGTCGGTTCGCTTTACCCTGGAACGCAACCCCGCTTGGCTTTCCCTGGCCGTGACTGATCCGCTTGTCGGCATAGAGGAGATCATTCAACTTTTGCGCCAGGAGCAAATCCGGCCGCGCTTCCGCCAACAGACCGTTTCACTGGAAGATGCCTTTATCCATCACATCGGCGCACTGGACGAAGCGTTTGAACAGTAGTACCAATCCCACCCACTGATAGCCGGTCCGTGACCGGCCTTCCAGTCGCCGGTCACGGACCGGCTATCAGCGCAATCGTTATGCGTAGTTAACAAGAGGAACCATGTATGCAAATGCGTAGTCATGCGGCGGTGCAGCCAAACATCGTTTCAGCCCCGGTCGCCTACCCAAGCCTTTCGCGCACCCCTTCCGCTTGGCAAGTGATGAGCAGCACGGTGATCAAAGATTTGCAGATCGCCCGGCGCTATCTGCCCAACTTGATCGGCACCTTTGTCGAGCTTGCCATTCGGTTGGCCTTCTTCTTTCTGTTGGCGAGCGTTGTTACCATGAACGAGCGTAGTAATCCTGGGGTGGATCTCAGCGGACGCAACATGTTTATCTTTTTTCAGGGATCGCTGTTGCTCTTTGTTTTTATCCGCGCAACATTGGGCGGCCCCCTGGAGGCGGTGACAACCGATCTCTATAACGGCACGCTGGAGTTCTTATACAGCAACCCGGCGTCGCGCTACGCCTACTATGTCGGCACCGTCGTCGCGAAGATGATCGTTAGCAGTGTGGTCTTTTTGCCACTCTATTTGTTTCTGGTCATCTACGCCGAGGCAAGCGCTTTCAACATGATCATGGTACTGGTAGCGGGTGGTGTAGTGCTGGTGGCGTTGACCGCTCTGGGGATCATGATTGCCCTGCTGGCTCTGCTCTGGCGACAGGTGGGGGCCTTGGTGACCGTGCTATCGATTCTTTTTGAGATGTTGAGCGGGGCGTATCTGCCGATTACAGCCTATCCAGCCGCCGCACAACTGGTTGCCTACTTTCTACCATACACCTGGGGCTATGATCTCATCCGCTACTACAGCTTTAACGGCCAATGGCAGCCGCTGCTACCGGTTTGGCAGGAGTGGTCGATCCTGCTGCTCTTTGCCGTTGTCTTTACCCTGCTCTCACGCTACTTGTTAACGCGCGCCGAGGTCCGGGCCAAACGGACTGGATTGAATGTGATCTAACACGTCCCGTAGGGGTGCATCATTTCTCCTGCTTTCCATGTATAGAGCGAAGGTTTTCTGAGAAACCTTCGCTTTATACACAGGGATACAGTATTTTCTGCTGCTAATTTCAGGTGTCTTTGGGACGAGTTACCCCTGCGACGGCAGTGGCGCCAGACGGATCTTCTCGTTTTCGCCGCCCTGATAAGGCTGACCCGTCACCATTGCTTTGGCAAAGCCGATTAGTTGCACTACTTTGCTGTTGGGCGAATCCCAGTATTCGGCCTTTTCCACGTGCACTTTGAGCAGCGCCAGGTTGGGATCATCCAACCCATCAGGGAACCAAGCCTTGTAGATCGGGTTCCACAACTCTTCCATCTTCTGGTGGTCGCGCATGAGTTCGGCCCAGCCGGAGACGGAAACATAGCGCTGGTCATCGGGGTTGGCATAGCTCACGTTCACCTGATGTTCGCGGTTAATTTCATAGACTTTGGCCGCGTCGGCCCCCGTAAAGAACCAGAGGTGGCCATCAAATTCAACTTGTTGGGTCGCCATTGGGCGGCTACGCAATGTCCCGTCTGTATCGACGGTGGTTAACATAGCGAACTGAATGTCCTCAATCAACTCGCCTAATTTTTTAACATCGTCGTTGTGGCCATTGTGGCTTGCTGCGTTTTTCTTTGTTTCGTTTTTCATGGCGCTTCCTTTCGTTATCGGCTTTGCTTACTATAAGGGTGAGTCAAGCATAACAACGATCGGCACGATGGCCTATAGGTAGCGTCAGCGAAGGGGATATAAGCCGGGTTATAGATTTCTCATGATCAACAACCCTATGTGTGTACAGTGGCGATTGAGAGATTGAGTAACTCAATCTCTCAATCTCTCAACCGCCACTAGATAAGCTGTTTACTTGCCAATCTCTCATGGCCTATCATCAGCCCTTCAACGTTGCATAGATCTGCCAATGATAACTACCCGATTGATCGACGGCATGATCGACATCCTCACAGCGCTGAAGCGTGAAGTTGTGCAGCAACTGCGCGACCTCGGCGCGATCAAAATAGTGGTGGGGATGGCTGGTTTCGCCGCTGTCCGGGATGACAAAGGTGTTGGGTTCGATGGCAATGCCCTTGCCGTACCGCTTGTGCGAATGGGAGATGAGCGTGCAGATCAGCCGCCCCTCTGGCTTGAGACAGCGCTCGATTTCCCGCACGGTCTGCTGGATCTCAGGTAGCGTGCCGTGGTAGATGACATTCCAGGTGATAATCAGATCAAAAAAGTGATTAGCGTAGGGTAGTTTCATCATGTCGCCAGTCAGTAGGTTGAGCGACAAGCCTTCGCCTTCCGCCCACTCGTTGGCATAGGTCAGCCCATTGGCGGCGGCGTCGAGACCATACATGGCAATCCCCTGTTTGGCCAGCAGGATGGCATGACGCCCCACGCCAAAGCCCAGATCCAAACCACGCTGAACATTGGCGTCCCGCAACAGCGGCAACAATTCGACCACAAAGCGATCCGCCTCCAGCCACTCACGACGACCAGCTTCCGTGGCCCATGCTTCGTTCCATGCTTCCATTGGCATTCCTCGTTTTCTTGATTGAGTAACCTTTACTGTGCCAGCCCCAACCCACTGAGATAGTTCATGGCTTGCGGAATTTTCCCCACATCCCGCAACTCTAACAGCAGACGCGGTAAATGGTCAAGTGCGCCGAGCGCCTCGAAGATGGCGTGCCAGTTGACATTGCCCAGCCCCGGCGGCCAGTGGCGGTCGAGATGACCATCGACATCTTGCAGGTGCAGATGACCTAGCACAGCACTCCCTTCGCGCACCCACTGATCGGGCATGGGGCCGCCGTACTGGTGCATGATTAACGCGTGACCGGTGTCGATGCTCAGTTGGACAAAGGGGCTGTTGAACGAGCGCACTAATGTAAGTAGCGGCGTGATGGCAGTATCGTAACAAACTTCGATCATGATGGGACAAGCAAGTTGCGTTGCCAATGGGACAATTTCATCTAGCGTCGCATGAACCAGATCAATCTCTTCTTGCAAGCCCTGACTCCATGTATGGATCATCTGCGGATGGCCAAAGCAGTCAAAGGGGCTGTGCAACACCATGTGGGTCGCTCCCAAGTGCGCACATACATCCAGCGCCTGTTTCAGGCGGTCTTGCACCAGGCGGCGCACCCGATTATCAAATGCGATCAGCGGCAACCCCTCCGTGGGGCCATGAATGCCCAGGCGACCAGTGTAACCATCCAATAGCGCTTTGGCCTGCTGAATCAGCGGTTCCCAATCTTCATCCAGCAGATTACAATTATAAAAATCCTGGATCTCCAGATCACGTTGGTCGACCAGCAGCCAGTCGCGATAGGTGGGCAAGTCGCGCACTTGCAATGCAGCGCCGATGGAGAGGGGTAGGAAGTTCATCGAAAATTTCTCCTTGTACAGCAAGCAAACGTACAACAAAATTGGGGGAGGAAGGAATCGAGCGTGTAATCAAGTTCGTCAATTCTCCAATTCGCTGTTGTGTAGGGGTAGATGGCGTTGTTCTGTTAACGGTTATCTCATAGATGCTTCCTATCAATAGGTGGCTTGCCATTGCGGCTCACTCTATGCAGCCAACATCAACAAGTGGTTAATAAACTGCTATCAAGTTTTATGGAATTGCTAAGATTTAACGTCTGTTCTCCGCAGATCATGAAATGCCGTACCCTGAATATACCCCTGCCCATCGCGACCGGGCGCTTTGCCGCCGATCTTCCATTCACGGCCATAGTTACCCAAGCCCCCCAGCAACACCGGCGCCCCGTCGCCGTGACGCCCGCCGTAGAGCATAAAACGCGCATGGGCGTCAATAGCGTGCAACTCCTCCGGGCAAGCGGGAAAGGCCACCCGAATCGGATAGGTCTGGTTGACATACTTTTGTAGCAGCCAAGGTTCCTGGTGACGCAGAATGCGCCCCTGCACCAGGTCGATCACCTTTTGCGCCGCCGCCCTGGAGCCGCTGAGGCGAAAGACGCCTTTGCTTTTGCTGTGATAGTCGCCAACGCCACTGCCACACTTGATCACCAAGCTGTTGCGCAAACCGCTGGGCAACGCCGCCAGATCGTTGAGATCCGCCACCGCGGCCAGCCGTTCCTGCTCGGTGGGCGACCAGTGGCTGAGAATCGGCGTAAAATCGACTTGGCGGGCGTGGAGCAAGAGGGTAGGAATCAACATTGCCCGCTGCTCATCCGTAAAACAGGTGCGGTAGGCTGGGTGAAAGGGCAGCGCCAGCCCCCACTTTTGGCGGTAGAGATAGTTGAGGGGCGTCTCCAGCCAGACCCGCCGCTCAATCGTCGCCTGCGCCAGCTTGACCAACGCGGCCGGCGGCAGGGCGTCCACATATTTGTGGTCATAGATCAGGTCAACGGGCCGTAACTTGGGTCCATCGGCTAGAAAGTAGCGTCCATTGCGCTCAAAGAGGCGACGAAGGGCGTCAGCCCCGGTGAGGGGCAGATAGGTCAACCCGGCAGCGCCATAGCAGCGGCGCAAAAAATGTTCCCCCCGCACCCAGCCGCCTTGGGTGGTGCAGACAACAACCCCATCCCGGACAAATTGCCGCAAAAAGGGCAGCGCGCCCTGCATCAGGTCGCCCAAGGTGCAGGTTGCCGGCGCAAAAGGGAAAAGCTGTGTGCAGTACTCATGGAAGCCAAAGAACAAACCCAATCCGCCCGACTTCCACTGCACTTCGGCAATCTGCCGCGTCGCGCCAATGGTGACATAATCGACCCGGCAGAGATGGGGCTGGAGAGCGGCGGCGGCCACCAACCGTTGCGCGGCAATGGCCCCCGGCGCCAACCCCGCCTCGCCACAGCGTTGCACCCACGGCGCTTCCTGTCCGGCCACCGCCGCCAGATAAAGGGTATTCAATGTCTCATACAACCGCCACAATCGGGGCAGATCATCCGCCAGCGCCGCCGCCTCTGCTCCGGTCAGCACAGTGGAAGAGGGCGCCACCAACGACGTAAAGCCCTCCGCCGCCCCATAGACCAGATCCGCCGCCAGACACGCCGCCACTAACGCCCGCCCCACCGCCGGCTCATGCTCCTGGATATACATACCACCCCCAGAGTCCACAGTCCAGAGTCCAGAGTCCACAGTCCAGAGTCCAGAGTCCACAGTCCAGAGTCCTCTTGTTCCCAGTCATCTTGTCACCCAGTCACCTTGCCACCCTGTCACCTTCTCCCCCACCCAAACCAGCGCCGCCGCACCGCCGCCACCTCCTCCGGTGTCTGTTGGTCGAGGAAGAGGCGCAGCCAAAGCTCCAGGGTAATGAGCAGCCAGATGGCAATGCCCTGGCGCGACCAGAGCATCCCCCGGCGATTGGCCCACGCTTGCACCGTCTCCCGTTGGAAGAGGCCGCGCGCTTGCGCCTGTGGCCCCAAGAGCAGATCATCGGCCAGACGCCGCAAGGGGCCGGCCAGCCAGGGCTGCAACGGCACCAACATGCCGCTTTTGGGACGGTAGACAATAGTGGCAGGCAGCAGGTCATCAACGGCAAGCTTGAGCGCCCACTTTTCATGCACGCCAAAGAGCTTAAAGTGGGGCGGAATGGCAAAGGCATAATCCACCACCGCCGGGTCAAAGAGCGGCGAACGCCCCTCGACCCCCCAGGCGCTGGTCATGCGCTCGACCTTGGCGAGAATGTGGTTGGCGCCTTTGGTGCGCACATTGGTGTAGAGCAGCCGGTTTAAAAGAAAGCGCATCTGTTCGGCGTGCAAAAAGGGTTGCACCAACTGTTCCATCGGCGGAGCCGTTGCCAACGCCGCCTGCACCGCCGGGGTGAGCAGCCGGGACAGATCGGCATAGGCTTTGCCATAGGAATGGAGATAGGCGCGGGCACGTGCTTGGGGATCAGCGTCACAGCGGTGTAACTCGTAGGTCAACATCGGCAGATTTTTGGGACCGCCAAAAGCAGGGTCGCCCCCTTCGCCGTTGAGAATCACCCCCAGCCCATCGGCTGCGGCGGCTTGGGCCAGCAACCAATTGGGCGCCGTCAACGGATCACCCACCGGGCAATCGAGCGCTGCCAGCGACTGGGGCAATGCCGCCGCGATCTGTTGACCATCAAAGGTGAGGATGCGATGGCGCGTGCCGCAGTGGGCCGCCACCAGACCGGAATAGGCCAGTTCATTGGGCAGATGGGGGCCGAAGTTGATGGCGTAGCTATGCACCGGCTGGTCATGGAGCCGCGCCGCCAATGCCGTTACCAGGCTGCTATCAATGCCACCGGAAAGAAAGACCCCCACCGGTTGCCCCGCCGGCAAGCGCACCTGCACGGCACTTTCCAGCCGCTGACGCAAGCGCGCCGCAAAGAGTTCGACCGGGTGCGCCTCATTCCAGGGCTGTTCCGTCGGTTCCCAGTAGGAACAGGCTGTGGGCAACGGAGCGGTTGCGGCGCTGTTCGCCAGAGTGAGACGCACTACCGACCCAGCCGCCAGTTGGTAGATGCCGTCCAACAAGGTCTCTTCCCCCGGCAAGTAGGCAAAAGTGAGAAAGGTGCGCACCGCCGAAAAGTTGACCGCCGCTGGGTAGCGCGACCAACGACGCAGTGCGCGCAAGGTTGTTGACACCGCCCAGCGTCCATCCTGTCGCGTATAGAAAAGGGTGCGCGCCCCTACGGTGTCACGGGCCAGCACCAAGTCGCGACCGTTCCAGATCGCCACGGCAAACATGCCGTTAACCCGCGCCAATGCCGCTGCTCCCCCCTGGTGATAGTGGTGGAGCAACACGTCGCCATCGCTGGCGGTTGCGGGCAGATCAATGCCCTGTTGACCTAACGCGGCCAGGAGTTCAGCCCGGTTAAAGAGCGTCACCTCACCGGCAGCCACCAGGGTTGCGTCGGCGCTTTGCAGCAAATAGGGGCCACTGCCGGTATCGGGGCGCGCATCGGCCAGGCGACCAACGGTGTAGCCGGCCTGTTGGTAGCTGACTACGCCGCCCATTTGTGAAATTTCCACTGCCGCCGTCTCGCTCCCCCAAATTGCACAAAAACGAGCCATTGTCGGATCTCCTCGGTTTAGGCGTTTTCAAAAAGTAAAATATCCAATGCTGTAGGGGCATCTCCTTACGGGCGCCCCGGCCCCACGGATAGTTATTTCTTTGCGCCCTAGCCAAAATCGCCACCATCGCCAAAGTCACCACCAGAGTCACCGCTATCCCCACCACCAAAGCCGCCATCGCCGTCCCCGTCGTTACCGTCGTTCCCATCAAAAAGGCTGTCATTGTCGGTTGAGTCATCGCGGTCGTAATCGTCACTTGTGCTAGTGGTGCTACTGCCGCCATCACCACCCCCGCCAGTGGTGTCAGTCTGTTGGGCGGCTTTTTGGCGGATCGCTTCTTCCTCTTCCCACGACATCATCAACGGCGGGTCGATAATTTGGCTGACCATTAGCCCCAAGCCCAGCATGGTGAGCAGTTCGCCCATGCGCCCGCCCATGGACGACCCGTTGACGGTCAACTGGCCGTCGCTCCAGGCGGTGCGCCCATAGCCCTGTTCACGGCCATAAAGAATCGTCCCATTCGCCTTGGTGCGTTTGACCACGCCATCGCCCAACAATTCATCGATCCCGCTCTCCCTGCGGTTGTTCTGCCATTCGACGCGACCATCGACCAGCTTGCGCCGCCACTCTTCGACGCCATCGCTATAGGCGCGCCGCACGCTCTTGTCCACCAGTAGCTCATCTTTATAAGTCACTTGGGTGTAATTCATTGCTTCCTCCAGGGTATGTTGCACAGACGAAGAGCAACCCATCAAGCCCGATGTGCTGTCGTCCGCGCCACGCACGCCGGCTTCACCAACGTCTACATGGTCGGCCAGCTCATAAAACTGGTTGTCAGCGTAAGCCGCTCGTTGCCGGTCGGTTGCGCTAGAACGCGCGGCGGCGTCAGGCTACGCCGGAGCGAACGTAACAGATAGGCAGGACGCAGCGCCTCGCATTCCCCGTAATAACCGGCTTGCAACCAGGTGCGTTCGGCCGGCGTCAAGTGGGCAAACCAAGGGGCGTCACGAGGAGGCGACTGTTCAGACCCCTGTTGAGCAAAGAGGTGTAACCGCAATAGATCGCGCGGGCGCAACCCCAGCACAGTCAACCGGACCCGATCCGGCAGCGCCAACGCTGTGCGCAGCCCGTGGGTCAGGGCCAACCCCTTTGGGGTAGCATCGTGAAGCAGATAGACTTGCGCCTCACCGGCGCGCACCAACATGGCGCAAAGGGCGTCAGGCAGGGGCGTCGCTGCGGCCAGGGGCAGGACGGCGCAGGGGAGATCCATGTGGAGATAATTCGCCAGCAACATGGCTGCCACCGCCGGTTGTTGCACCAGCAAGAGGCGGGGCAGGCCATAGTCAAAGAGATCCGGCTCCTGCGCTTTAGGGTCAAAAAAGAGGCTGCGCGGCTGGGTCAACAAGCCCGGCGGCGGCCCCTGGGTTGTGCAATAGTCCGCCAGCGCCGCCTGAAAGTGGACATAGGGGAGCGGCGGCAGTGGCGTTACCAGGTAATGCGGCAACCGGTGGAGCCAGGCAACTGGTAGATGACGCAACCCTGGCAGTCGGCGGCGCCACCGGGGTGAAAGCATGCAACAAAGTTCGTAGTATAACTGACGTTCTGTATAGGCCAGACCTCCCGGCTCGGCCACACGCGTCACCGCAGCAGCCAGTGCAGCAGATAATTTTTTCATGCAACCCCCTGTGGTTCCGGCCAATCCATAAAGCCGCGTTGTAGTTGGGCAGCGGCTGGCGTCGCAGCCAGGAAACCCTGGGTGACGGTTTTGAGCAGACGCTTCGGCGTGATCGACAAGAGCGGCGTGTAGTAGCCCTGTGCCAGCCACTCATATTCCGCCGACGTCAACTGCCCCAACGCCGGCGGTTGGGCGCTTTGGCCCCCAGCACCATGATGGGCCGGGTTGACCAGGGCTTTGAGTTGTGCCAATTTTTCGATATCCGCTGGGCTACGCAGACGCATCAGATTATCGCGCATGGCCTGGCGCGGATGCAAACCGAGGTTGATGATACGATGCTGGTCGCTGAGGCCAAGCCGTTGCCGCGCCTTTTGGACAAAAAGGCAGCCGTCAATGCTGGCGTCGTGGAGCAGCAGAACCGGCACTTGTGGTTGCTGTCGTAAGCGACGGAGAAAGTGCTGCTCATCGTTGGAAAGCGGTTCATTGGTAAGCCACAGTAAGCCAATACCGAGGGTCTCAGCAAGGCCATTCGTATCTACACAGAATAAAATATCAGCGGTAGGGCAAACTAAGAGTGCGCGCAAGGGTTGTCTAGACGGGACTAGCCCATGTGAACGGGAACGGGGGTGCGGAGCCTGCCAGCCAACCGGCAAAGCGCCGTAAACCGTCGGCCAACGGCTAGTGATGATCTGGTAAAATTTAGTCGTATCAAGCGAAAGCGTCACCCGTCTTGGGCCATTGCGGCGGCGCCACTGGACAAAGGCAAAACCCACAAGCGCAATCAGCGCGAGAAAGCCGAAACAACCGAACAGAGATTCCGTCGCCCCCAAGACTATAAAGCCACCGAACATGCCAATCGGAATTAGGCAGCCAAACCAGCCGGGCAATTGTTTCTGTTGGGCATCGACCTGTTTCCGGTTGGCATAATAAAAGAGTTGGGTCGGGGTGTAGTAGAGTTTCCCCTGATCGCTCAACTTGTCCGCCAGCGCACGCAGCCGCAGATCACTGAGTCCCAGCGGATCTTCGCGCGGTTCCAGCGCAATGGCTTTTTTGCACTTGCTGCACTGGCGCTTGGGACGGTCAACCAAGCGCAGTTCGACGCGACAGTGAGGACATTTCATGAGTAGACTCCTTAATAATTAATTGAAAATGGAGAATAATTAATTATTATTGTTGGTAAACATCGATGCATCGGAAGGCGCATGAGCATTAGCCATTATTCGTTACTTATTTTCCATTAATTATTCTTTCGTTTCTAATAACCAGCAAAACTTGCGCAACTGGCGGGCCAGCCGTTCGCGCCAGGTCAGGCCCAAATGGAGTGTCGCCTGGGGCATGGCGGCTTCCAGGTGGTGCAAGGCTTGGGCCAGTTGGTCATAGGCCAGGGTAGTGTCACCGGCAGCGGCACGAGTGGCAGCTTGCGCAGCAGTAATAGCATAATTTTCGTGGTCGATGCCCATGCCGGTATTGGTCACAGCCAGCAGGAGTGGATCGCGGCTGCGGTTATTAAACGAGTGAGGCATGAGCGCCGGAATGTGCAGCAGCGTCCCCGGAAACAAGCGGACATGGGCCACTTGTTCCCGTTGCGCGTCATACAAGCCGCACGAAGCATAGCCGGCGCTGAGGACAAAATGTTCGGCGCCGTGGGCATGGGGAGTAAAGGCACTGTGAGCGCGCACCACGCCCAGCTTAAAGGTGGCGTTGCTGGGGTTCTCATCCGAGGTGGCAGCGTTGCCGACAAAATAGCGAGTAAAGTGGCCGTCGTCGATAAAGCGCAAGAACTGGTTGCGATCCGCCGCCACTGCCGTTGGGTTCAACGGCTGGACAGCGCCTTGCTGCACCCGCCAGGCCACCCCCTGCGGGTCGAAACAATAGAGTTCAACGCCGGCAGGCAAAATGGTCTGTATTTGTTGGGCATAGGTTATCATGCGTTTGCCTGTGCCTTCCTTTTTGGCTGAATGGCGTGTTTGGTTTGATCAGATCAAATGCCGTAGGATAGCTTTTTTGCACTTGCAAGAATTGTAGAGTACAACTGAATTGTAGCTATTGAATTGTAACGATAGTATAGCAAAGGCAAAAGAAAAATGTTAGAGAGGAAACCGACAAATTTCTGACATTTTTGGGGCAACAATGACAGGTTTGCAGAGGGAGGGAGCAGCCATGCCACGACAAAATCGCGTCACGCCCTTTGGCGACCTGATTGCCACCCCGGCACGCGGGATGCTCATGGGCAACCGGGGCTGCCTGCATGACAGCCAGGGGAACATTCGCCGGGCTTACCAAGGCAAACGGTGGATTATCTGTCTGCTGGAGTTTAAGAATCGGCGGCGTACGGTGATGACGCCAGGGCAATATACCGAACTGTTTTTTCTGGATGAAGCAACGGCGCTGGCCGCGGGTCATCGTCCTTGCGCCGAATGTCAGCGGGAGCGGTTTAATCATTTTCGAACGTTGTGGGCGGCGGCGAATCCACAGCTTACCCACACGGCTACACCTAGGGCTGACACGATTGATACGGTTTTGCACGCTGAACGGCTATCAACAGCGCAGCGGCCCCTGTTGTCGCTGCGTGAAACGGCACAATTGCCCAATGGCGCTTTTGTTGCGCCGGTTGGGGAAGAGACCGCCTATCTTGTTTTGCAGAGCCGGTTGCTCCGCTGGTCGCCCTTTGGGTATCAAAAGGTCAGCGAGGCGTTCGTAGCAACATCCGTAGGCACAGAGGTGAGGTTATTAACACCACCTTCCATTGTGCGAACGCTGGCAGAAGGGTTTGTCGCAGGCTTACACGCGTCAGAAGAATTACTACATCCTAATTTTTTCTATGACCGTAGATAAATTCAGCAAATTATAGAGCCGTTCAAAGCCAGTTGTCAAAACTGTTACATATCAAGCTGAAATTGCAGCGCTCTGGCGATTTTTTGCCGTAGACCATCGTCGCTTAATGCACCTATCTCCCTCTGCAACCGATTTTTATCCAGGGTCCGAATCTGGTAACACAAGGCAATGGATACCACCTTCAATCCGGCTGTTCCAGCGGGAAGCAAAACTTCATTAGGGTAGATTACGCGTGCAACATCTTTCCTTGATGTGATAGGAACAACATTAACCACTGGCAAAAGTTGGTTAACCTGTTCACGGCTAACCACCAAAACAGGACGAACGCCAGCTTGTTCTGAGCCTTTGGTTGGATCTAAGGAAGCGATGAAAATGTGCCATTGATAACTCATTCCGGTGACTCCCACCATTCGGCATCAACCTGAGCAAAGTCGGTCATGGTTTCCTGCAAATCCGCCAAAAACAGAGGATCGGTAGCCGCCTGTTGCATGAGACGTAGTTGTACATCCTCTGGATTTATTGCCAAAGCCACCACCGGTCCCAAGATGTCTTTGACTTGCACATAATCCGCCATTGGCAGAATTACCCCGATGGGTGTACCAGCGGCATCAGTGATAAATTGACGTTGAATTTGAATCATCATGCTTTGTCCTTTTGCGCTACTTGCACCTTTTACTTACATTATAGCTTGAAATTAGGATCGAGTTCAAAATACAAAAGGGACAGCAACCGTGACAGTTGCTGTCCCTTTTGTGTTAACACCAATCAATTACATGTTTACGGCACACCCATCGCTATGGGATCAATCGCCCAGAACGAGTTGTTCCTGGTCTCGCGTAGTTGCCACTTGGCAACCATCGATTGGGCGTCGGAGGTGCGACGATGATGAGTTCGACTTGTTCCTTGTAGGTTATCCCAATGACCGTTGTTCCCGGTCGTAGTTCAACCCCAGGAAGACGGGCGTTTTGGCCCACTTAAAGGCGAAGATCATCACCAGGATGGTGGTAAGATAGGGGAGGGTCAGCAGGAATTGGTAGGGGATGGCGCTACCCAGGATCTGGGCGCGCAGCGCGATCACCTCGACGCCGGCAAAGAAGAGGGCGCCAAGCAGAATGGACTGGGGTCGCCAACCGCCAAAGAAGACAAGGGCAATCGCCAGCCAGCCCCGGCCCTGCACAATACCCGCTGTGAAGGTACCCGTGTAGACCATGGGCAGATAAGCGCCGGCCACCCCCATCAACATACTGCCCAGGATCACGGCGGCATATTGAATGCGCACCACCGGCACGCCCAGACTGTCCGCTGCGCGCGGATTTTCACCCACGGCGCGCCAGTTCAGGCCATAGCTGGTCTGATAGAGGAAGTAGTAGAGTGCCAGGGAAAGCAGGAGCGCACCGTAAACCAGTAGATTCTGGTGAAAGAGCAACTCGCCCAGCAGCGGGATGGCGTGTAGACCCGGCACAGCCACATTGGGCAGCGTGGGAATAAGCGGCGGCTGCAAGGTTACGCCGATCACCAACTTATAGAGCAGGGTGGAGAGACCCAGTCCGATAAAGTAGAGGGCCAGACCAATCACAAATTGATCCATCTTCAACGTGGCCGTGAAGTAGGCCAGGGCCAACCCAAAGAGACCCCCCACCAGCAGCGCCGCCAGCAACCCCATGCCCAGCGATTCAAAACGATAGGCCGCTAGAAAACCCACCGACGCCCCCGCCAGCATGATCCCTTCTTGCGCCACATTAAAGATGCCCGTGCGCCCACTCAACATCGTCCCTTGCCCCGCCAACACATACGGCGTCATAGCCAACAACACGAGCCGGGCGAGACTAATCAATTGTTCGTAGTCCATAACCAGTTATCCCCTAGCAACGGTTAATGGAAAATAATTAATTATTGTAACTATTCAGGCCACAGAGATACACAGAGAAGACACAGAGATACACAGAGAGAATTTTGAGATTTTTCTCAGTGTATCTCTGTGAAACCTCAGCGCATCTCTGTGAAGCAGAATAGTTATTAATAATCAGTAGGCCGCAACGCTATCGAGCCTGACTTTGGACTCAGGACTTAGGACTGCGGCCTACTGATTATTAATTGTTTTCCATTGTCCATGAACCATTACGCCCTACGCACCCGATCCGACAACAACACAAAGATCAAAATCAGCGCCTCGACAATAAAGACCATCTCACCGGGGATGGTGAGGGTGCGCTGCATGGCGTTGGCGCCCACCTCCAGCACGGCAATGAAAAAGGCGACAAAGGGAACCGCCAAATGGTTGCCCTTGGCGATCAGCCCGATAATGATCCCCAGCAGCAAAAAGTTCGACTGCAATCCCTCAATCAACCGGTGATGGACGCCACTCACCTCGATTGCGCCGGACAAACCGGCAATCGCACCGCCCAAGAGCAGGGAGAGCAAAAAGAGCCAACGCACCTCAATGCCATAGACCCGTGCAGCCCGCGGATTGGCCCCGGTCGCCACCAACTCATAGCCCGCCGTACTCTTGTCCACATAGAGATAAATGGCAACGGCCACCAGGAGCGCCAGGAGCAGACCACTGTGTAATCTGGGGCTGGCCAGCAGGAGTGGTAACTCACCACCCAACCCGATGGGGATAGTTGTCGGGTGACCGGCGGCCGGATCGCGCCAGATTTCGGTTGCGACGTAGTCGATCAGGCTAAAGGAGACAAAGTTCATCAGCACCGTGGTGAGAATTTCGTTGATGCCAAAGCGGTAGAGCAGCCACGCGGGTAGCAGTACCCAGAGCGCGCCAAAGAGCACCCCGGTCAGCAGCACCAGCGGCAGCAAAAGACCCAGCGGCAGATCGGCCAGCAGAATGCCGACCGCGGCCGCGCCAATGGCCCCGACAATCATCTGCCCCTCGCCACCAATGTTGAACTTGCCGGCAGCCAGCGGTACGGTAAAGGCCAGCGCCTGGAGCAGCAGCGGCACAAATTTGAGCAGCGTCTGCACAAAGCTGTTGGGCGACCGGAAGGCGGTAAAAAGCAGCGTGCGGTAGGCGTCGAGTACATTGGCGCCCAACAACGCAATGACCACCCCCACCACGGCAAAGGCCGCCACCACCGCAATCAGATAGGGTAGCACCTGCCCCATGCCACGGCGCAACAAGATCAGTAGACCGGTATCAGCCATGCCCGACCTCCTGTTGTTGGCCTGGGCTGTGCGCGCCGCTCATCAAACTACCCACCGTATAGGCGTCAAAGTGGTCACGGTCGAGGATGCCCATGATCCGGCCCCGGTAGAGGACGGCCAGCCGGTCACACAACAGAAAGAGTTCATCGAGATTCTCCGAAATCAGG
>JAPKMW010000092.1 GCA_026645575.1 Caldilineaceae bacterium | reverse complement strand
ATCTTGGCGACAAACCAGAGATTATCCAAGCTTGTTTTCAACAATGCGGTTATTACTAACCTTTGCGTTTATCAGTAGTACAGAGATTGCCGGAAAATATGAGTGAAAGTGTATCTGCTGACAAAGTGTTTAATGAAAGTGTAGTTGGTGAGGTTATTACCAGCACAAGCACAGTTAGCGCAGAAATATTTTGGTCACTAGAAGCTATCACCCCAACACCAGTAGTGCTATATGAATTAAAAGCCGAGGCATTGACACTATGGAGTCTCTACACACAAGAAAAATATAAGTCTACAGGCAACTCTAGTACGAACACGAAAATTATGCGAGTATTCGACATTCCCCAAGATGTTTCTTGTCTTGTGGGAGCAGAAAGTAGCTATTCATATTGGATTCCGAGCCGTTTTCAGCGGTGGCGACTTGATTGTAGAACCGATGACTTCGAAGATTTTACTGCCTTTGTTGTTAATGGTACGGCTGCTCAAGGACTTACTGGTGGTATCTATTACGATATCGTGAATCCTATTTTAGTACATGGTATGGGAGAGTGGCCGGAAATATGTTATAAAACGGTTGCAAATCTTTCCGCTACAGCTACACCTACTGCTTCTTATGAAATTACTGGAACCCAAACCCCACTGCAACCAAATTCACCTTAACCTAAGAGAAAATTAAAAAGCCTATGATAAAAAAATCTTGGCTTCTACTATTTCTTTTTTTTGCCATACTTTTTTTGCTTTTGGATACCACGCATAACTTGTTTGGCAACAAGTTTAAAGTAAAACAGAGTCTTCAATTAATTGGTGAGCCAGTCTTATATAACAATAACGTTTTAAGAGAACATGTGGCAACGATAGCAAATACAGGAAATCACAGTGCGCTAAATATGCGTATTATGGTGTCAATGAGCAATGGGAACATCTTGAAGGTTTTAATTACCCATCAAAAATATTCTTCTATTGTAGATGCGCACGATAAAAATGGGATAAGAGAGATTTTTATTTCAGACTTTGCGCCTAACTCTATTTTGAAAATAGGTATTTGGACAATAAATTCTCAAAATGAAGTCTATACTCTTCCTCAACTAGATGCGACATTCTATGGTGGAGTGGTAGAATCTTCAACAATAGAAGAAATAAACAATGATAGAATGGGTTGGAACTATAACTTAATAATAGTTTTGAGAAAGCTTCAAGAGAGATTCGTTCAATCTGATGTACTCCATGCATTTTTTCTGAATGCTGAAAAATATGGTGTTTACGTTGGATTGTATGATTTGAATCTGGAAAATGAAGAATTGCAATGGCTTTTTCTTGTGATTTCAATTTTACTACTTCTATTTTGTCTGTTTTTGCTGCCAGTTTGGTTAACTGCTATTGCCACTATTTTGGTAAGTATATTGCTATGGACTTTTAGCGACATTACAATTAATATCAATTGGGTTATGATTTTTATTTATCTGGCATTTTTTATTTTGATGTTTACCAAAAAATATTTTGTGCGAATTGTTTTAACCCTTACGTCGATACCGATGGTGGTAATATACTTTTTAAGTGTAAAGCTTTCTGATTTTGATTGTATTGTTCATGCGTCGGATGTAACTGAGTTCCTGTTTTGTCCACCTATCTCAGTTCCTATTGGTCTAATAATTAGTTATAGTTTTTTGATATTGTATCTGTTAATTATTGAATTGAAGACAATTTATGTCTCCGAATATGAGACGTGACATAAATTAAGCTTTGCAATAAAAATGTCAAAAAATCAAAAGCTTTTAATCAGAATAATTTTATTGTACTTTATATATATAATTGCCATTCTGTCTTCAGAAGGATTTGCTTATTGGATGTTAGGACTGCTAACACCATTACTTTTTGTCTATGTTGCCGTTGTTATCACTGCTATTTCTGTTGTTTCTTATCCTGTAATTGCTGCTGGAGGAAATCTTTCGGATAGTATTATTACTATCATTAAAAAATTGCTTCCAAACGATGAGTATATATTGTTTGAAGGTGTTAGACGAGCTTCTGATCTTCTTGCTCCTGATTATCGAGCATCGATCGAAGAAACCAAAGAGAATTATCCTGATTTAAGCAACAATCTATTGAAGAGTACTTATGAAGTAATTATTCTCCGCGATATCATTGTATTGGGAGCAATATTTTCTGTTTTTTTAGGATTAACACTTTTCGCAACACTTCTTCAAGATTATTACACCACAAATAAAATTAATAGCAATGCTATTCATAACATAGAATCTGAAGCTGTTGTGAATCCTACGTTGGAAGATAGTGTTTATATAGTAACTCCCACCCCAAATAACTTTAAACTGCCAGAACCTAGATTAGTACGGACTTCCACGCCAACAGTTACACCAACATCAACCCCAACCAGTTCACCCACGCCAACATCAACATCAACACCTACATCAACACCTACACCAACGCCTACAATAACTTTGACCCCAACAAGGCGAGTGATCTTTGGTCAATCGCTATCTTCTGCGGAACCTTCAATATTAACACCTACTGTCTTTTCAAATCAAAGGGGGAGTAATGGTTTACCCGCTATAGTTATTTTGGATTTTGTAATGCCAGTAGATAATTCCAACTCAAACTTGCTTCTGGTGAATTTCGGTTATACAATAAGTATGGCAAATTGGAGGTTATATTTTAATCAACAACTTGTATGTACTTTTGGTGAGTATATATTTTGGCCAGATACAGTCTTGATGCTTGATATGAGCAAAAATCTTGATGAAAGAACTATTGATGACCAATTAATACTAAACTGTGAGAAAATTAGCAAGGATGTATTTTTAGGATCAGTAACCATTAGATTACAAGATCATACCGGCACTGAAATTGATCGGTATGTTTATGAAAAACGACAATAAACTACTGTTTTTAACGTTATCTCTTTGCCGAAAAGCCCAAACTGCAACAGACTTGGGCCAAATTGATCCGCGTCTTGTTAAGCATAGAAGGCGAAGCGCCAACCAAAGAAGCGGTGCGACGTTACCAACGACAGCAGTGGGCGCGCTGTACTGGTAACGTCTGCCTGTTGGAGTTATTGCCGCTGCCGTCCCCTTCGACCAGCCATTGGCTCTATGTGCAACATTCCCAGTTACCCGACCTTTCCACCCATGAACGCTACCGCGAACGGTGGGGCGCCCTATGCATCGACCGTCTCCGGCAACGCATTGCCAGGCATCAACTCAAAGCCATTATCTTTTATAGCTTTGGCTATCTTCCCTATAGACTAACCCAAACAACCAAGGTACGTATGGTTCGCATTGTCAGGCCCCATCGTGGTATAATCTGCGCTAGAACATGCTGCCGGATCAGGAGGTTACCCATGATAGTCGAAAATTTAACCATTACCCCGCAAATCGCTGAAGTTCTTAACGGCGTAGATCAGTTAACCTCGACTGAACGCTTGTGGATTGCGCGCTATCTACTCGATAGCGTGCTGACAATGGCAGTTGACGACGAAGCCAATGGGGAAAACCTGGGTCTTACTGCCTTTGAACAAGAGCAGGATAATGAAGCGGCACATCGAATAACACACCTACGCCCGTTTGGCCTTTGTGCTGGCGAATTTGTCGTTCCCGATGATTTTGATGACCCACTCCCTGTGGAAATTTTGAAGCAATTCGAGTAAACTATAAAGTGGCTATGCCTGCAAAAGATACTTTGCATGATATTGTATAATCTTCTCTGGACAAAGTTAGTTACATTTGGCAAAGGAAAAGAGACTGTGAAACGTAAATTAACAGATTATCTGGATCTGATGCGTGCTAAAGATGTATTAAAAGCTACGGAAGAGGCGAAGATTCAATCGCGGCTCCTGCTTGAGGATCAGGCAATCACACTGCTGGCTTTGCTCTTTGCTGATTTTGTCGCTGAACAGATCGATCAAGGAACACTTGCGGTTCACCCTTCACTAACACAGGAATCAGCAGTTTTGGCATGAAAGTTTATTTAGACACGACGATTATCACGCTATTACTTTTCGGCCGGAAACGTAACCCTGAGCGGTTTGCGGAAGTGAAACAGCTATTTGATGCAATTGATGATGGACAGGTTGCGGCTGTTATTTCCATTTACGCACTTCAAGAGTTATGTTCTTTCTGTTACGCCAACTTTCCTACCGAAGATGCACCAACCGTTACGCGTCTTGCCTTTTATGAATTACTGGCGCATGAACTATTGCTCACGCCTCTACTTAGCCGTACTGATCGCATTGTCTTGAGCCGCCGTTTTCCTATTCGTGATGCTTCTGATCAAGCTCATGCTGGTGTTGCTCATCGCGAAGGGTGCAGCTATATCATCACTTATGACCGTCATTTTCAAGATATTGCCGATCTGCTGCCAAGCTTAACCGCTGGCGAACTGCTAAATCGGCTGGGGAAGGACTAACCATGCGCCTCGGACTCATGATCGGCTATTCTGGCGCCAAGTTTGACTTGCCGCTGGCAACCATCGGAGAAGCCGACCGTCTCGGCTATTACGCCGTCTGGACAGCAGAAGCCTATGGCTCGGACAGCGTGACGCCACTGGCGTGGATCGGCGCGCACACCTCAACGATCCACCTCGGCACGGCGATTATGCAGATGCCGGCGCGCACCCCAGCCATGACCGCCATGACCGCCATCACGTTGGATCAACTCTCCGGGGGGCGGATGTTGTTAGGGCTGGGACTGTCGGGGCCGCAGGTGGTGGAAGGGTGGCATGGTCAGCCCTATGGCAAGCCACTGGGCAAGACACGCGAATATGTCAGCATTGTACGCACGATTCTGGCGCGGCAGGAAGCGGTGGTCCACAACGGCGACCATTACCAGATCCCCTACCAGGGCGCCGACGCCACGGGGCTGGGCAAGCCGCTCAAAAGTATCATTCATGGACGCGCCGATCTGCCCATTTATCTAGCCGCCATTGGCCCGAAGAATGTCGAACTGGCTGCGGAAATTGCCGACGGCTGGTTGCCCATCTTCTTTTCACCGCAGCACTACGGCGCCGTTTTCCAAGAGAGTGTCGAAGCTGGCTTTGCCAAAGCGAACGGGAAAAGTCTGGCCGGCTTTGATATTGCGCCCTCTGTTCCCGTAGCGCTGGGGCCGGATGTAGATGCCTGTCGCAACGCGATTAAGCCTCATCTCGCGCTCTATATCGGTGGCATGGGGGCCAAGGGCAAAAACTTTTACTATGATCTGGTTTCCCGCTATGGCTACGACGGCGCCGCTGACACCATTCAGACACTCTTCCTGCAAGGCAAAAAGCTGGAAGCCGCGATGGCCGTTCCCGACGCCTTGGTCGATGATGTCGCCCTCTGTGGCCCCAAAGAACGCATTGCCGAACGGCTGTCGATCTGGCGTAACAGCCCCATCACCACCCTCAATCTCATGACGACCGACGTGACGACGGTGCGCACCCTTGCTGAACTGGTTTTATAACGTGTTGCGGGTTGCCTGAGCCTGTCGAAGGCAACCCGCAACACGCAACACGAATCACACCCATGCAACCAATTGCCGAAAACATCTATCAAATTCGTTTGCCCCTGCCTTTTGCCCTGAACCATGTCAATTGTTATCTTCTGCGCGATTCGGATGGCTGGACGATGTTAGACACTGGCCTGAACTGGCCGGAGAGTCAACAGGCGTGGCAGGCGGCCTTTGCCGAATTACAGATCGATGAGAAACAACTGCACCGCATCATTTTGACCCACATGCACCCCGATCACTTTGGCTCGGCGGGCTATTGGCAGGCGCGCACCGGCGCGCCGGTCTACATGTCGCCACGCGAGGCTGAACTGGCGCAGACAGTTTGGGTAGAGAATGGCTGGCGCGAGGAGTTGTCGAGTGGCTTTTGGCAACGGGCCGGCGTTACGGGGGCTGTGTTGGAAACCGTCACCACAACAACCGACCGCTTGCGTCAACGGACGATGCCCCATCCAGTTGTAGTCGAACACCTACTCCCCGCGACAACGATCACAATGGCTGGGCGCAACTGGCAAATTCTTCAGGCTCCTGGTCATGCTGATGGGCAGCTTATTTTTTATGACGCCGCGGAACAACTGCTGCTCTCCGGCGATCAGGTGCTGATGAAGATTACGCCCAACATTGGTCTCTGGCCGACCACGGAGGGAGATCCGCTGGCGCGCTATCTCGCTTCGCTGGCGACCTTAGCCAAGTTGCCGGTACAGGTGGCTTGGCCTGGTCATGGTCGCCCAATTACCGAATGGCAGGCGCGCTTGGACGAGTTACAAAGCCATCACCAGCAGCGGTTGGCAAAGATGCTGGACGCGGCTAATGGCGCGTCTGCTTTGACGGTGGCGCAACGAGTCTTTAATTTTGCCAAGTTTAGCGACCACGAAGTGCGCTTTGCCGTCGCGGAGACACTGGCCCATTTAGAATATCTCGTCTTAGGTGGGGAACTGGGGCGTGAGGAAGAAGCAGGAACCTACCGCTACTATCGATAGGTAGTAAAGACTTTAGTCGTGGAACCAGGAAAAGACTAAAGTCTTTACTACGAAGTAACCTACGCTGTTTTGCGTGTATACATCATGCTGTAAAGACTCAACCAGCAGTAGTAGACGACAAAGAGCAACGACGCCCAAATCAACCAGCGATCATAGAGCGGGTAGCGGGCAAGGATAATGACATTAACAACGCCCCAGATACAAGCCAGCGTCATGGTCAAGCGTTGGTAGATGGCCGTGCGTGTTGGGTAGACGTACTTGATCGGCACAAAGACTAGGGCGCTCAACAGCACCGTCACCGCCAGGTTGACCCAGCCGCTCCAACTGAGAATAAACATATAGTAGACCATGATATTCCAGTAGGAGGGGAAGCCCTTGAAATAGTGGTCGTCGGTTTTGGCATCATTTTGGCAGAATTGGTAGGCGGATGCCAACAAAATCAAGGCCGCCCCTGTCAACGCATATTGGCTGGGCAGCATTTCCGATTCATAGAGAAAGTAGGCCGGCACCACGACATAGTTGAGGAAATCGATGATGTTGTCGAGCAGGGCGCCATCGAAATTGGGCAAGACGCTTTTCACCCGCACCCGTCGCGCCCACAGGCCATCAAAGGAATCAACCAAAACAGCAACAGCCATCCACACAAAGGCCAGCAGCCATTCGTGGTTGGAAATTGCCAGGATCGAAAAGAGACCCCACACTGCCCCTGTCGCCGTCAAAAGATGGGCGCTCCAAGCCATTGCCTTATTCATCAGCGACGGTGACCACTCCTCCTGCCCAGGTTCAAGATAAACATTTTCCATTTGTGCCATAGCCTACCTACTTAAAGTCTACCCGTTTACAGTTGACGTAACGATGCCGGCGGCTGTCAGTTGCCGGTTACTTGCGAAATAGTGTAGCGTAAATCGTGTAATCTAGATTTTACCTACGTAAAGCGAATTTGTCATCATTATAATAGCATAGATTCGTGAATTGCCGAATATAAGGTTATAGTGGATGGTACAAGACGATTCACGATCCACTAGCCCTATCCACTACCCCTATCCACCATCCGGCGCCTGCTGTCGGAAATCCAACTGCATGGCCCCTTGCCAGGCGCGAATCTGCATTGTCTCTGCGCCCAGCTCACAGACGGCAAAGGGGCTATCATAGTGGCGGAAGTTGCCGAGCGGTTGCTCGATCTCATTGATCAAAAGCGGGCCTGTCCAGCCAAAGTCGAGGCTTTCCCCTCGTAAGGTTGTGGCATGGATGGCTAACGGCGCTATCGTGATGTCAAGCGCCAGGATTTTCGCTTGAAATTCGGCAAAGCTGCCATCCAGTGCCGCCCGCCCCAAGTGACAGAACCAGCCGTTTTGCTGTCCCACGGAACGCAACTCGCGATTGGCGTGATCGCCGGTGGTTGTGAGCGTAAGGCCGGCGGTTGCTGTCAAGGCCAGGTAGCCGCTACCCTTGCGGGCAAAAGCCCAGCCGTCCCGCAGCAGGTATTCGTCGAAACTGGCCGTTGGAAAATAGGCATGGGTAAAGCCCAGTCGAGCAGTGGGCGGCAAGTGATAGAGCGCAACCAGAACATCTTTCCACTGCGCTATACGGGGCCGGCTACCATTGCCCCGCCAAAAGTTGGGTTGCTGCGCCAGCGACTGGCTTACACAAGCCGGATGGTTGACAAAGACAATCGCATCCGGCCCTAGCGTAGCTTGCCAGAGATGTTGCTGTGCGCTAGCCTGCCCCGGTTGATAATCCTGGGCCGAACAGAGCATATAGTCCGGCGTTTTGTAAGTTACTTTGTTGACCTCCCACGCGCCTTCTTCGCCATCACACCACGCTTCTAACACCCCGGCATGGCGTTCCTGACTCCACATCTCCTCTACCGGTGTAACGCCGATTTCGTAGATAGGGGGCGGCAATTCATAGCTTGCCGTTACGGCCAAACTGACCGTGCCAGCAAGCGGTTCATGAAAGGCGCCCACGCCCCAGAGCAACCGACTGATACCACCGGTGGCGTCAAGGCGACCGCTGTGGATGGCGGCTGCATCGGCGCACCCTTGTGTTGACCCAAAGTGACCACGCCAGGAATTGAGTGCTAGGGTGAAGAAGAGTTTGTCGAGGAGAACTGTCGCCAGTTCGGCCAGTTCGCGATTCGCCGCCAGGTCAGCGAGATGGCTCAAGGCCACGACCATCTGCGCAAAGGCCGCAGGGGAATCCCAAGCCTGAAAGCCGCCTTGCGCCCGTTTGCGCAACCAGTCAAAGGCGCGTCTTTCGCCCTGCGTCTGGTGCCATTCCCCCCGTTGGTTCGTATTGGTAAAATGTTGATCTGGCAACAGTTGACCGGCCAAAACCTGGCATGTATGGTAGAGGATTTGGTTGGGTTCAGACCAGTAATCACTGGTGTCGGGGGTGCCCTCTGGGCCGGATTCATCCCACCAATAGCGGAAGGTGAGCGCGCATTGCTGGAGCGGCTCCTTTATCGTTGCGGGAAAATCCGGCTCATCGCCATACCGCTGGAGGGCGCCCAGCAACCCCACGAGATCGCAAACGCTGCCGTCGGCGCGCTGGTTGATTGGCGTTAGTGCAGCGCTGATCCACTCTGGTTTTACCTGTTGCCAGCGGCCCAACGCCATCTTGGCAATTTCGCTGTAGAGGCTGCCAGTGCGTCCCGTGGCATCTAAAAGCGCTTCTACCCGTCGCTCGGTGTACGTACCATAAGTTGTCTCGGCCACTTTGCCATTGGCGATGATCAGCGGAATGTGGCGTTGGATACGCAAGCCATGCTCATGATATTCCGTCGGCGCCGGCATAATCGTCAACCAATAGAGACCATCAGGCCGTTGGTAGATCTTGCCCAGATTGACAACGCTGCCTCCCTTGACACTAGGGTGGCTCTCGGTATAGATGCGCCCTGTGGGTGTTTGCAAACGCAGGTTAATTTCCGCACCCAACTTGAAATCCGCCGGCCAACGAACGATCAGTTCATCCTCGCGGCTATAGACGGTTTTGTCGAGATAGGCCGCAGCAAAAATCTGTTCCAATGCCTGCCGCCGTTGCACCGGGAGCGTTGTGGGTAGTTCAACAGTGAGCGCCGCCGGGTCAATGCCCGTTACCTGTAACGCCAATGTATAGGCGCAATTGCGGATGGCGACATTGGTGAAACTTACCAGCACGGTGTTGCGCCCTGGTTGTAACGTGGCCGTGAATGTGCGAGAAGGGTTGTCTTGTTGCGGAAAGTCATGATGGCTGTGAACCAACGCCCCATTGAGCCAAAGCCCGACGGGGCCATTGCTGCTTAGGGTGAAGGTGACTGTGGTTGCCGTGGGTGCGATCAACTCACTGTAGGCCCAGGCACGCAGATAATGGCAGGTCGCATAATAACTACTGTAGTCTAGCAAATGATCTTCACCACAGCGCCTGGCGCGCCAGGTCAATTGCGCTTTGCCATGACCATCATTTAGCAGCAGTTTGGTTAACTCGGCGGCGGATTGGCTGATCGCTGCGCCGGCGCTGTGCGCCATTGGGTCATTGGGTTGATGATAAGCTGCTGCGATTTGGGCTTGAAGCTGGTCTTGGTCAAAACGACTAAGATCGGCAACTGGCACTGCTTGCGGGCCAGCGACCAACCAGTTTTGAATGTATCCCTGTTCGTGTAGTGGGTAGGATAAGGTGTTGATCGGTGTTGACGTTGTTTGATTCATGCGGCTCAACTAACTTGTATAAACCCAGAGAGACTCCTCGTAGAGCATGACATGTCATGCCTACGAGGAGTCTCTCTGGGTCTGGCATTAAAACTTTTTCGTTTTGACCAATTCGGCATGTTCCGGCAGATAGGCCACATCTTTGCGATCCCAGGAGGCGCGACCGTGAACGGCATGAATGCCCATCAACTGGCGCCGGCGCGGGGTATCGGCCCAATCGGTGATCAGTGGTGGCGGCGTTTGGCTCTCCCACTTTTTTACCCAGAAGGGCATGTAGCCGTAGATCAACAAGCGGCGGTCACGATCACTCGTGTTGGCCGTACCCGTATGCCACAGGGTCACATCCCAGATGAGGACGCTGCCGGCGGGGCCGACCATCTTCTTCATCCCTGGCATGGCTTCCAGTTCATCGCCGGTATATTTGTCACGCGGCGGGTCGTCATCCCAGTGGTGGCTGCCGGGGACAACGGTAAAGCAACCCATATCTTCGGTTTGGTCATCCAAAAAGTAAAAGGCTTTAACCTTGAGACTATACTGTGGATGACGATAAGGGGGCCAATCGCGATGCCAGCCGGTGTGGGCATTGGTGTGGGCATGGTGACAGTGCGCTACGATCTCCATTGCCTGCATATTGGGGCCAATCACTGCTTCTAAGAGCGGCGTGGTGATCGGGTTGTCGGCAATGTCAAGAAAGAGCGAATCATATTCATAGGCATTGCTCATGGTGTGGGCGTCGGGGCCATTGCCATAGCCACCTTTATAGACGCCGCTCTGCAACATGGCGCGCCACGCCGGTTCCGTTTGCTGTTGAACGTTTTCAAACGCCGCCTGCACCCGCTTCAACCCAAAGGGATCGAGGGCATTTTCAATCAACACATAGCCATCCTGGCGAAATTGACAAAGTTGTTCCTCAGTCACGGTGACTGCGGGCAGAGTCGTGGTCATAACAATAGCTCCAAGTTCTAGTATGCGGGTAGACACTACAACGATTTAGGTAGGAACGGATTTTATGCGGTAGGCAACCCTGAATGCTGTTAAGCATTGTAAGGCATCGTCATCATTATCAGCGCCTAATCCGTTGCCACCTGAATCCGCTGTAGTGTCTGTTTTAACTATGCGCTTCCGGGTTTTCCCAGAAAAGTTGCGCCGGGTTCACCAGCGATTCGTCGCGGGTCGCATCCTGAATGGGATACCCCTCTGCCACATTACGCAGCTCGCGGCTCATAACAATGGGGCCGGGCAGTTCGCCCACAATCCCCACCACCGGCACCTCTTCGGCCCAGATGTCCAGAATCTGTTTGAAGAGTTCATTGCGTTTGGCTTCATCCGGCTCCACCAACGCCTGGCTCCACAGATCCCATTGCTTCCAGAGGAAGTGACCATCGGGCGGCGGCGCGCCATTCGGATCATTGTTGTCACGGAACCAGCGGCCCCAAGCGCCGGCCCACGGGCGATCGAGCAATTCGCCAATGTAGTAGTTGGAGTGGGAAAGGAAGGGCAGAATCTCATGACCGGCGCCCCACCAGGTGGCATCTTGGACATTTGCTGTAAAATGTTCCTCATAAAGAGAACGCTCCACCGCCTTGTAGGTCGCTCTGATGCCTACCGCCGCCAACTGCTGCATCACCAACTGGGCCGTATCGGAGCCGGGGGTGCCGGTTTCGTCAATGCCTTCAAAGATAAAGCTGATCACCTCGCCGCTGCCATCATTCCAGAGCCGGAAGCCGTCGCCGTCTTTCTCGGTGTACCCCAAGCCGTCGAGAATTTCATTGGCCCGTGCCAGATCATAGGTGGCATAGGCTGTGCTTGCCCCTTCGTGATACTGGGGTGATTGGGCAGTGGGGCTGGCCTGACGCGGCGTGCCCAAGCCATCGTAAACCAGCTCATTGATGGCCTCGCGGTCAATCGCCAAGTTGAGCGCAATCCGCACATCACGGTTTTGGAAGAATTTCGAGAGCCGCTCATTTGGCCCGGCATGGTTGATCGAAAGCGTCTGCCCGTTGCTGGTTGGTCCCACCGCAATTTGATAGTTGCCCGCGTCTTCCCCTTCTTTGAAGAGGGTGAAGTTGGCAATATCGACATGGCGCGCTTGAAAGTCAATTTCACCGCTGGTAATCCACAGATTCAAGACATCGGTGACATCAAAGAGCCGGTGATTCACTTTGTCAATATAGGGCAATTGATTGCCCGCGGCATCAACCTGGTGGAAATAGGGGTTGCGCTCCATAAAGAAAAGCGGCTCGGAGAGGGCATTAACGGCTCGCCACGGCCCCACCGTTGGTCGATCGGGATTGAGATACCAGGTATTCCGATTATCGCGGTAATATTGATCCCAGCTTTCAAAACCAGCTTCTTTGATCTTCGCTTCCAATCCCGCCTTGTCCGCCGTTAGATCCATGTGGAATTGTTCCATGTAATGACCAGGAGCAAAGGGCTGGTCGCGCGACATGAAGTCAATAAAGAGCGGTTTGGGGTTGGCAAATTTGAAGACCACCGTGTAGGCATCAGGTGCTTCCACGCTCATGCTAACCCGTGGATTGCCGGTGGAAAAGTTGACCGGCGGCGCCAAGGTCAACGTCGCGTTATGCAGCACATTCTCGGCCCACCAGGTGAAGGCGCTGCTGTCAAAGGCCGTGCCGTCCGACCATTTCAACCCTTCGCGCAGATGCAACGTCCATTCCGTGGCATCCTCATTGGTTTCCCAGGAATCAATGAGATCGGGGTGTTTGGCCAGGCTCAGATCATAGCGAATGAGGCTGCTATCCTGCACCTTGGTTGGCCCCCAGCGGTCGGAAACCCCCTTAAAGCCGCGCCGCAGCACCCCGCCATAGGTACCCGTCTGATCCACAACCTCGATTAGCGTGGGGCTGGTAGGCAACCGCTGATCAACTGGTGGCAATTCGCCTTTGGCGACCAACTCGGCAAGCATGGGTGCTTCGTTATATTGGCCTGACGGACTGGCTGGGGCTGCGGCGGCTGCCGGGGCGGCGGCTTCCACAGCAACCGGCGCTTCGGGCGCCGGTGCGCCGGGGCTGGCGCACGCAGCCATGACAACCCCGGCCGCGCTCAGCGCCGATAACTGCATAAACTGCCGACGCGACACAACACCTGTTTTTGCTGTTTGCTGCATGGCTGGTTCTCCTTCAACTCGTAGAAAGGCAAAAAGGGAGCGATTCTCTGAAACACTACAGCGGATGCGGGAGGGAACGGATTTGTTGCAAGGGCATTGCGTGTGGCCTTACCAAAGTATCGCCTTTGTTATTCGAGCTTTGGTAACATTAAAGCTCCTCTACCCTACAAAAATCCGTTCCTTCCTGAATCCGCTATAGTGTTCGCTGGTCATTCATACAACACACAGCGCACTTGATGGCCCGGCTCGGTTTGCAGGAAGGGCGGATCTTTCTGGTCACAAACGCCTTTGATCGCTTTGCCACAGCGCGGGTGGAAGGGGCAGCCTTCTGGAATGGAATAGGGATCCGGCACCGAGCCGCGAATGGCGGTCAACTTGCCGGTGATTCCTTGCGCCGATTTGCGCCCCAACCGGGGAATAGAACGCAGCAGCGATTGGGTATAGGGGTGTTGCGGGTTGTAGAAGATCGTATCCACATCCGCCATCTCCACGACGCGGCCCAGGTACATCACCACCACAAAATCCACCATCTGTGCAATCACGCCCAAGTCGTGGGTGATGAAGATGATCGCCATGCCCAGTTCTTCTTGCAGATCGCGCATGAGGGTCAGAATCTGCGCCTGGGTCGTGACATCGAGCGCCGTAGTCGGCTCGTCGGCAATCAACAAGGTCGGGCGACAGGAGAGAGCCATGGCGATCATGGCGCGCTGGCGCATCCCGCCACTCAGTTGATGGGGATAGCGCTCGATAATGCGCGCTGGTTGGGGCATATTGACTTTGGTCAACACATCAATCGCCTGTTCCCGCGCTGCCTCTTTGCTCACATCTTGGTGTAGCAGGATTGCTTCCATAATCTGATTGCCGATGGTATGCACCGGACTGAGCGAGGTCATCGGCTCCTGAAAGACCATGGAAATTTCGGCCCCGCGGATGCTGCGCGCCTCCGGCCCTTTGGCATCCAGCTTGACCATATCAATTGTGGCGCCTAAGTTGGCCGCGCCATGTCGATCTTTTTCCAGGCTGCGGTGAAAAAGAATTTCCCCTTCGGTAATGCGTCCCGGTGGCGGCACAATCCGCATAATCGAACGCGCCATCACCGACTTTCCGCACCCGCTCTCGCCCACCAGACCTACCGTCTGCCCACGCTTGACGGTGAAATCAACGCCATCGACAGCGCGCACCATGCCCTGCTGTAGAAAGAAGTGCGTCTTTAGATTGCGCACTTCTAACAGCGGCGTCCCACTGGCGGCGCGGGTAGGTGGTTGGGGGTGTGTAAGCTTACCAATGGATTCGGTCATGAATCATTTCCTTAAAATAAGCAGCTTTTTGCTATTGAAACGGTGCTTGCCTGTTATATGCTTTGTTTAAGCAATAGACCAGTTCATCTGGTTTACCCGCCCTTGGCGACAAGGTGGCCACTTGAGGTCGTCTTCCTTGATAGAGGATAGCCAGGGTGTTTTATTTGTCCATGTACCAAAACAGCGGATTCATGACAGGAACGGATTTATCCTCTTTTTTGAGCGAGTATACCTTTTACAAGCTTATACCACGCTATAGTCGCGCTTTGCACCCACCAGCTTGCGCTAACCCTAAACTCACTTACGCGCAAATAGCAATCCGTTTCTGTCTGGCATCCGTTGTTTCGGTGCTACTTCGCATACGGATCGGCGGCATCACGAATGCCGTCGCCCAGAAAATTAAAGGCCAGCACCGTGATCACCACGGCGATCCCCGGCGTCAAGACCCAGGGCGCCAGCGCCATCGACCGGACATTCTGCGCCTCTTGCAACAGCACTCCCCAACTGATAGCCGGCGCCCGCAGCCCCAGCCCGATAAAGCTCAAGCCGGTTTCAGAAAGGATAATCGCCGGAATTGCCAGGGTGAGCGAGGCAATGATATGGCTGAGGAAGGAAGGCAACATGTGGCGGAAAATGATGCGTTGCTCACTGGCGCCGGATAGACGCGCCGCCATGACAAAGTCTTCTTCGCGTAGACTGAGGAAGCGCCCGCGCACGACACGCGCCAGACCAGTCCAGCCGATGAAGGATAACACCACTGTCACACCAAAGTAGAGGCGCACCACCGGCCAATCGGCGGGGAGTGCAGCGGCCAAGCCCATGACCAGCGGAATTTCCGGCACCGAGCGGATAAATTCGATTAACCGCTGCACGGTGTTATCGACCGCGCCGCCATAGTAGCCGGAGATGCCACCCAAGAAGATGCCCAAGACCAGACTGATGATCACGCTGACCAAGCCAATGGTCAGAGAAATGCGCGCCCCGTAGCAGAGACGAGAGAAGAGATCACGCCCCAGCCGATCCCCACCGAGCAAAAAGATGCCCTGTTCACTATGCTCCACATCCAGCCCAAAGAGGCGCGTCTTCATCGGCCAGAGGCCCCACAATTTATATTCAGTCCCCTCCACCCAGAATTTGATGGGGTAGATGACGGACGTATCTTCCGTATAAATGCTGCGCAGTGTCTCTGGATCACGATCCCGTTTAATCTGATAGACAAAGGGACCCTGCCAGTTGCCGGCTTCATCAAAGAAGTGAATGGACGTTGGCGGCACCAATTTATACTTGGCAAAAGTCTCTTCCGGATCATAGGGGGCAACGAACTCAGCGAAGGCGGCCACGGTGTAGAGCAGTATGACGATCACGGCGCTCACCAGGGCCAGGCGATGACGTAAAAAGCGCCACCACATGAGCTTCCAGTACGAGGCGACGTAGACCTTCTTCTCCTGGATCGCAGCCTCATCCCCACCTTCATCGACCGCAGTGGTCTGTTCTTGCTCGTTGCGTTCAAACCAGGTTTTTTCTACAGATTGCATTTGTCTCTCCAAGCCAGGAAAAGCGTAAAGTCAGACGGTTAATTCAGGCGAATGCGCGGGTCAACTAGCGCCAGCAGAATGTCAGAGATCAGCGTACCGATAATGGTCAAGGCGCTGAGCAGGAAAATAATGCTGCCGGCCAGGTACATATCTTGCGAGGTCAGCGCCCGCAAAAGCAATGGCCCGATGGTTTGCAGGTTCAACACCAGCGAAACGAGCGTAAAGCCCGACACCAAGGTCGCCAATGACCAGCCAACCGTGCTAAAGAAGGGGTTCAACGCCACCCGCACTGGATATTTCCAGATCAGCTTGCGTTCTTCTAAGCCTTTGGCGCGGGCCGTTTCCACATAAGGGCGGTTCAGTTCATCCAACAAGTTGGCGCGCGTGATGCGAATGTTGCCGGCTGTGCTGCCAATCGCCACAATCACCAGCGGAATCCAGACATGTTTGAGCATATCGACAAACTTAGCCCAACTCCACGGCGCCATAATGTACTCTTCCGAAAAGAGGCCGCCTACGTTGAGACCCAAGCTGGATTGCGCCCAAAACATCACAATCAGCGCCAGCAGAAAGCCCGGCGTTCCAAGGCCCACAAAACTAAAAAAGCTGAGTAAGTAATCCAGCCATGAATATTGATGGGTTGCTGAGTAGACCCCAATGGGAATCGCCACAAACCAACTGACCAGCAGCGCTGCGCCGGAAATGGCAATCGTGAGCCAGAGCCGATCCCCCAGCAGATCGCGCACGGGCTTGCGCCATTCCATGGATTGGCCCCAATCGTTGCGCAGGAGAATGCCGCTGATCCACTTGCCATATTGTACATAAAAGGGCTGGCCCAACCCATAGCGCTGGCGTAACGCTTCTAACTCGGCGTCGTCCACTGTATCGCCTTGGGCGCGCAACTGCGCCGCATAGGAGGTGAGAAAATCGCCTGGCGGCAATTGAATGATCAAAAACGACAACATCGAGGCCGTTAAGAGCGTGGGGATCATATACAACAGACGGCGGATGATGTAAAAGAGCATGAAGCCTCCAGAGTTACGAGTTACGAGTTACGAGTTACGAGTTACGAGATGACATGGTGTCGGCTTCGTAATTCGTAACTCGTAATTCGTAATTGTTACGCGTGATTTTCCGGGTCTTCCCAGAAGTAGGTCTCGGTGTTGAGCAGATGTTCGTCACCGGTGGTGTCGTCGATGGGCATCCCTTCCACATAGTTGCGGATGCCGTTCTTGGCAATGATCAGCGCCGGCTGTTCACCGAGGAAGCCGATCATGGGTAACTCTTCGGCCCAAATGTCCAGAATTTGGAAGAAGAGTTCATCGCGCTTGGCCGTATCCGGTTCAACGGCAATCTGATCCCACAAGCCCCAGATGGTGTTGATCCAGTGATCCGCCGGCGGTTCTTCGCCATTCGGATTGCTGCCGCTGCTGTTGCGCCAGAGACTCCACGCCACACACCACGGGCGGTCCGGCTGGGTGCCGATAAAGATGATGGGCGCAGCCATGGGGACAACCGTGCGGTCGCCACCCCACCAGGCGGCTTCGATCTCATTGGCGCTGTAGTGTTCTTCGTAAAGCGAGCGTTCAAAGTACTTGTAGGAAGCCTTAATGCCAATCGCCGCCAGGTATTTGACAACCTGTTGCGCTGCATCTTCATCGGGGGTGCCAACATCGGCTGTGCCTTCAATGATAAAACTGATCTCCTCGCCGCTACCATCGGTCCAGAGGCGGAAACCTTCGGCGCTCTTTTCCGTGTAGCCGGCCGCATCCAGCAACGCGTTCGCTTGTTCCGGATCGTATTGGATGTGGGCGTTAGAGAGCTTTTCGTAGTATTGGGGCGAAGAGCTTAACGGGCTATATTGCCGGGGTGTTAGTAGACCGTCAAAGACTAACTCGTTCAGATCCTCGCGATTGACGGCCAGCGAAACAGCCAGACGCACATCGCGCTTTTGGAAAAATTCGCGCAAACGCGGATTCTTGGTGGTCATGTTGAGCTGTAAGGCCACATGCCCGGCTGAATTGCCGATCAAAACCTGGTAACCGCCTGCTTCTTCACTTTCCTTAAAGAGGGTGAAGTTGGAGAGCGCCACATGACGGTTTTGGAAGTCAATTTCACCGTTCGTAATCCACAAGCTAAAGACATCCGGTTGGTCGAAGAGGCGATGCGTCACCCGATCAATGTAGGGCAATTGGTTGCCGGCTTCGTCCACGGCAAAAAAGTAGGGATTGCGCTCCATCTGGAAGATCTCTTCCGAGAGTGGGTTCTTGCCAATCCAAGGGCCGGTGCTGGGGCGCTCCGGATTCATATACCAATAGCCGCGATCTTCATAGTATTGTGCCCAGGTTTCAAAACCGGCTTCTTTGGCCGCGGCTTCCAGCGCGCCTTGATCTTCGGTCAACTCAATATGAAACTGCTTCATATAGTGACCGGGCGAATAGGGCGCTGGGGTTGGGCGGGCAATCCGATAGAGGAAGAGCGGATTCGGATCGGCAAAGGTGAACTTGAAGGTGTAATCATCTACAACTTCCAACTGGAGGAGTGTATTTTCTTTGCCCGTCTTCCAGGCGGTGCCGCCGCTATAGGTGGGCAAATCGGCGTTTTGCAACTCATAATCATACCAATACTTCACGGCTTCGGTCGTGAAAGGGGTGCCGTCGGACCATTTCATGCCTTCCCGCAAGTGAATCGTCCAGACGGTGGCATCCTCATTGGTCTCCCACGATTCAGCCATGCGTGGCTGCATATTCAGATCCTGATCAAACCAGGCCAAACTGCGATCCTGCACTTTGGTTGGACCCCAGCGATCCGAAACGCCACGGAAGCCACGGCGCATGGTGCCACCATAGTTGCCCGTTTGCTCCGTCACCGGCATCACCAATGGGTTGATGGGCAGACGCTCATCCACCGGTGGTAAGCTGCCGGCTTGCACTAGTTCGGCCAACATGGGCGCTTCGTTAAATTTGCCCGGTACGGCGGCGGCTGCATCGGCGGCTGGGGCAGCGGGCGCTGCCGGGGCGGCTTCCGGGGCGGCGGGGGCAGGCGACGCAGCCGGCGCACAAGCCGCCACGGCCAACCCCGCTGTCGTCATCGCCGACCATTGCATAAACTGGCGGCGGGAGACTTCTTTCTTCTTCAATTCCTGCATATAGATCCTCCTTCAAGCGAACTGTATAACGAAAAGGGGTATTGGTATTAGATACTGGGTATTAGATATTGGGTATTACATAATTCCGTTTGCTTTTATAACCAATATCTACTATCCAATACCTAATATCTGATGATTAATACGCTACCGCCACCTCTTTCGCTAGCCACGGTGGACGGGGGATGTTCCGTTCGCTGAGGTAGCTGGCATAGAGAAAGCGGTAGACGTCACTCACATAGAACTGGGGGTACGGTTTTTCGGGCAGGGTGTCCAGAAAGCGTTCTTCCAGCAGCCCCGCCGTGCGTTCATCCAGCCCTTTTTCCACCTGATAATCAAAGTAAATGGCTAAATCCTTATCGGGATCTTCCAAAATCAGGTTGACGCCAAAGGAGGCCGGGTAGCGATGGGCGGGCGAATCACGTTCCATCAAGAAAGAACCGAGCGCCGCCGAGTGGATATAGGGCTTATGTTGATAGAGAAAATTGACCGTCTGCTGGGCATCGTCCAGCGTTTCGCCAGGGAAGCCAAAGAAAAAGAAGGTGTGATTCCAGATGCCGGCGGCGGTCGATTCCTGCAAAATGCGGCTCATGTGGGCCAGTTGCGTCCCCTTGACCATCTTGTCCATCACCGGCTGCGATGCGCTCTCCAACCCAAAGAGGATCATACGACAACCGGCGGCGTAGATCTGCTCCAGCAAGGGCTGGTTAATCACCTTTTCAAAGCGGGTGCAGCCGCCCCAATGAATCGGCGCACCCAGTTCGGTGAGCAGCGGCGCTAAATTCTTGAGATTGCGCGGTGTAATGGCCTCGTCGGAAAAGAAAATGTGCTTGACGCCATACTTTGAATGAAGCGCCATCATCTGCGCCGTGATCTGTTCGGCGCGTAGCTGGCTAAAGGTGTCATCGGCGCCATAGCCCGTGTTGCAGAAGGCGCACTTGCCAAAATAGCAGCCGCGCGCTGTCAACAACGGCAACGCTTGCCTGGGCGCCAAATACCGGCCCAAGGGCAGACCATCAAAATCGGGCATGGGCAACTGATCGATCTTAGTTGGCGTCTGGCGTGGGTTGACCCGAATGCTGTCGCCGGCTTTATAGATCAAGTTGGGTATTGCCGCCAAATCGCCCTTGCCGGTCTGCGCTTGCACTAATCCCAAGAGCGCCTCTTCACCGTCATATGCCACGGCGCTGTCGATCAAGGTAAAGAGAGCGGGTGTACGGGCAATCTGCTCACGCAACATTGTAATGTGGGGACCGCCCACCGTAACATGACAACTCAACCCGGCTTCTTTGATCAGAGCGGCCAACGTCATCCCAGCCAAAAATTGGGGCATGGAGGGGATCGCAATACCAACCACATCTGGCCGCTCATTAACAATTGTTGGGATGACGCTCCGGCGGAAGTAATCAAGGAAAATATTAGTCTCAGCGTCACGCACCAGCTTGAGCAAAGCCCGGCTGCTATCAACCGGGCCGGCTGCTTGGTAACTTTGCAGATGGAGATTAGACGGGAAAAAGGGGATCGAGGCAATTTCTAGCGCATTGGTGACGGTCTGAAACGCCTGCAAGCCAATCGGCCCATCAAAGAACGCTTCGCTTCGCATGACCGCAACGGCCTTTTCAACCTGATCGGCCAACCTGGGCGCCTGTTGCAACGCCCACTGGATCACCGCCGGTTTAGGATGCGGTTTCGGGGCGAGACGATGTGATCCCCGCGGCAGGCCATCCGCGCCATACTGTTGGCGCAACTGAGCATGAACCGACCGCAAATGGGGGTGCGTCAGCAGATGCTCAAAGATTTCCAGATTGAGATCCCGCTGGATCACCGTTACCCCATGACTGCGCAGATAGGCGGTCAAGGTCGGCAGCGCCAGGTGGGGCATGGTCGGCGTCCAGTTGGGCGGGAAGAAGAGCATGACTTTCATGAATGAACCTATCCTTGCACACCCACCAATTGCAACGTTTCCGCATAGTGACAGCGCACGGTATGGCCCGGCTGTACTTCGCGGAGGGTGGGCAGTTCATTCACACACCGTTTGCCGTCATTATAGCGGCAGCGGGGGTGAAAGTAACAACCGGTGGGTGGGTTGGCGGGGTCAGCAACATCGCCTTCGAGCACAATCGGCTCACCACGCTGGCGGGGGTCGGGTTTGGGGACGGCAGAGAGTAGGGCTTCGGTGTAGGGGTGCAATGGTTGGGTGAAGAGTTTGCTGGTCTTGGCGCTTTCCACAATCTGGCCCACATACATGACGGCCACCCGGTCGCTAATATGCTCGACGACACTCAGATCGTGGGCGACAAAGATATAGGTTAAGCCGAATTGCTGCTGGAGTTCCTGCAACAAGTTAAGGATCTGCGCCTGCACCGACACATCCAGCGCCGACACCGGTTCGTCGAGTACCACCAATTGAGGATTGAGCGCCAGGGCGCGCGCAATGCCGATGCGCTGTCGTTGCCCACCACTAAAAGCGTGAGGGTAACGATTCATATATTCAGGCCGTAAACCAACTACGCGCAGCAATTTCGCCACACGCTCCTCTAACTCTTTGCCGCCGGCAACATTATTGACCAAAAGCGGTTCGCCCACATTTTGCAACAAGGTCATGCGTGGGTTAAGGGAAGCGTAGGGATCTTGGAAGACCATCTGCATATTGCGTCGCATCCGCTTTAACTGCGGCTTATCGAGCGTCGCAACATTAATGCGACCCATTTCGGCATCGGCAAACCAGATATTGCCGGCGCTGGGGTCAAGCGCCCGCAGGATGACGCGACCGGTTGTCGTCTTGCCGCAACCGCTTTCGCCGACCAATCCCAACGTTTCGCCGGCGTGGACTTGAAAGCTAACATCATCCACCGCTTTGACATTGCCCACCACACGCGAGAAGAAACCGCGTTTGATCGGAAAATATTTCTTTAGATTCTGAACATCCAAGAGAACAGTGGCTGCGGTTGCGCCCGTCTGTTGGCCCTGCTTGACACCGTTGATATCCGTTTGCGACAAAGGAATACCTCCTGTATACCAGCTTTACTGCTTTGGTTTGCCATTGGCGCAATGACCGCGCTACTGCAAATCAATCGGGGCAAGCATTAGGGTGCCGGGTAGAATGGTAAAGTGATAGTTGGCAATTGTAAGCCATACGAGATGGCTAAGAGAATTAACACCGTGATCAACACGGGTTTGGCTCTGGCCCAGAGGCGCCGTTGTGGCACAGCCTCGCGTAAGTAGCCTTCCGTTGCAAAGAGAAAGGTGAACCAGAAAAGACCGAGTACAAAGATGCCCCAGCGATCAATGCCTCGCACGACCCAAGGATTCCAGCGTAACCAGATCCCCAGGTCAAACAAATTGATGCGCAATGACCAGGCCAGCACCCCAGCGAGCGCCACCAGTAACAACCACAAACTGAAGTAGGCCAGATAGCGCAATACTAGGACAGTAAAGCCGGTGGATGGCTCGTCAGGTGTTTGACTTTGCATCTGCTGTTATTCTAGACCACTTTTACGGTGCAAAGTTTACGGTTATGCAAAACGGGAACTGGGTCGCTTTGAAACTGAGGAACGACCGGCGCCAGCGGGATTGAGCAATGCAACAATCAGATCTCTGTACTGTAGATTACACCGTATTCTGGGGATCTGTCAAATCACTGAACGAAGTTGGCACAAAATTTAGTAGCCCAACTTCTCGGCAGGTGTGGTCGGCGACGCAGTCTTGTGTAAGCGCGCCTTGGCCCGTTGCAGGCGCAACGCCCCCAGCAGGCGAATCGCCGTCAGCACAGAAACATTGACCAACCACGGATAATGTTGTTGCATGTGCTTCTGGTAGAAGAGCATCATCGCCTTGGTGGAAAGGTGGGTGGCGCGCAATTTGGTTTCGGTCGAAGCTGGCGAGATGTCGCTGCTTTGCTTGCGCACCCCGACGCTGGCGCCTTTGTAGTGCGTCACGGTAAACTGGGGCAAGTACATAATCTTGTAACCGGCGGCTTTGGTGCGATAACAAAAATCAACATCTTCGCCATAGAGAAAAAACTCTTCATCCCATTTGCCGACAACGTCAAAGAGCGACCGTGGGGCAAAGAGAAAATGGGAGATACAGAGGTCAATTTCGTGCGGCTGGTTGAGATCGCGGTCGCCAAGGAAATATTGGTTGAAGAAACCTGACTTTGGAAAAAGCCGATTCAACCCACTAAAGTGCGTAAGAGAAGCCCACGGCGTTGGAAAGCCGCGATGAGCATCCATATCCAGATTACCGTCACGCATCCGTAATTCGGCAGTAGCCACGCCTACTTCTGGGTGTTGCGCCAGATATTCCTGTATTCCCCGAATGACGCCCGGTTTGGGGTAAGCATCGGAACCTAGATAGAGAATATAATCGCCCTGTGCTGCAGCCAGCCCCACATTCGAAGCCACCGTGAGTCCGCGATTCTCCGGTAATTTAAGGAGTTTGACGTCAGGAAATTCGCTCTGTACCAATGGCGCCGAACCGTCGCCGGAGGCATTGTCTACCACAATAATTTCGTCGGCTTCTTGCAAGTTGTTTAAATTCTGTAAACACGCTTGTAAAAGGTTGCGTGTGTTATAACTTACAATGATGACGGAAATTGTCGGCATAACCGTAATGCTCGCTTCCAAGGTAAAAAGGACTGATCTGATTTAGCTGAATGGCTACTTTTGCGGCTTCTGTTCCGGCTCACTCTTCCACTCGCTGATCGTTCGCTTCTCTTTATCAAAGGCGATGCCAATCAGGATAATCGTCTTCCCACCGGCGCGATAGGGTTGATCGTAGTGCTTATTTTTGATCTGGTCAAGCGCAAGCTGCGCGGTACTCATCTTAAATTCAAGAATGTAGATTGTCTCAGGCAGTTCTAGCACGGCGTCAATTCGCCCTTCGCTGGTTAGTTCTTCCACATACACCCGAAACCCAAGCAGGTTCAAAATCAAATAGACCAACGAATGATAATATGCTTCATAGGGCAGGTGGATGGTGTGTGGAATGCCGGCAAAGACGGCATTTAGAATCGCAATAAATTCCTTGAGAACGCGATTTTGCAACGCACGTTGCAGCTTTTTAATGATCGTCGCGCTGAGTCGGTCCACGGGGCGATTCAAATAATCGGCCAGCAAATATTGCTGAAAAGCCTGCGCAACCTCGTAGTTGGGATAGCCGAGAACATATTCCTGGCCCGTCACCGCCGAATGTGCTTCTTTTACCGTCAAATAGCCTGTTTGAAAGAGTAACGAGAGTGGGCTAAGTCGGTTTACGTCGGCGCTGTCCAACAATTTATTGTCGGCTAACACCTCGCCCAATTCATACGCTGGGATTTCATTCTGCCGGAGTAATTTGATCAAAAAGGTCGGCGTCGCCGTCGCAAACCAGTGATTTTCAAAGGTCTGGCGGTCGAGGAATAACAGGGTGGAATAGGGAACATAGACGCGTTGTACGCCATCCCATGAATAGCCGTTATACCAATGGCGAACCCAGTGCAAAATTTCCGGGCGACTCAGTTTGAAGGTAGCGGCCAGACGGTCAATATAGGCTGAGAAATAGCTTTCCAATTCTGCTTGCGTATAGCCCAGCAAGGTGGCAAAGCGTTGATCGGTGGTAATGTCGATCAAGTTGTTGAGATCAGAAAAGATCGAAATTTTGCCATATTTCGAGACGCCGGCAAGCAAGCAAAAGTGAATATGTTCGGCGGCAGTGGCTTTCAGCACCGAGTAGAAATTCTTGAGCGTTGCGACATGCTCAGTCACTTTCTGCTCATTTTCCAACAGATCGGTGATTGGCTTGTCGTACTCGTCGATCAATAAAACCAGCCGTTGCTGTTCGGAAAGCCGGACGATCAGTTCTTGAAATTTATCTTTATAATGATCAGCCTGGAGGGTGAGTTGGTGTTCCGCCGCAATTAGGTCCAGTTGGTTAGTTAATGCCGTCGCTAACGATTGTTCTCGGTAATCCAGATCATTAAAATTAATGACGATCACCGGGCGCGGCTGCCAGTCAAGCTTGTCTTCAATCCACAAGCCCTGGAAAAGCGCGCGATTCCCTTGAAAGAGGTGTTGTAGGAGGGAAATCAGCAGCGACTTACCAAAGCGGCGCGGGCGCGCTAGGAAGAAAAAGACGCCACTGTTGATCAACTGATAGACTTGTTCAGTTTTATCAACGTAGATATGATTCCCTTCCCGCAGGCGGTTAAAGTATTGAATGCCAATCGGTAGTTTTTGCATGGGGTGAGTATAACAAAGGGGGGCGTGATTACGCAAGGAAACACGCTGCCGGCGCGTGCGCTGCCCAGGGCAACCGAGGTTGCTATAAAATGGAAAGGTGGCTGTCAGCGTGATGGCATTGGGATAAAACCGTGGCGTCTGCTGGCGATTGAGCCATAAGTGCGCCGCATATTCACCCGGCGCCCCGTGGGTGCGACAGACCAAATCACACCACTGTACGTTATTTTGCACGGCTTGCGCCAGTTGGGTTGCTCGTTGTGTTGGTGTCATCATGTTGGTGTCATCATGTTGGTGTCATCATGTTGGTGTCATCGTCATTACCAGCCCCGCGGAACGGGGAAGCAACGGAAATTCTGTTTACTGGCAAAGAGATCCCATAATTGGGCCATCTGTTCGACTAGTGGGGTGGGGCGGCCTTGCATCTCAAAGCCGCGGTGTTGGCCACGTACCACCTGGCGCGATTGCCAGCCAGTGCCTTTGCAGTAGTGGTAGTAGTCCATAAAGGTTTTGTAATGGACCGTCAGCCCATAGGCTTCCGGCTGGCGACTCATGGGCGACAAGGGATCGAGGGTGTGGCAGGGGTTCAACATGCGCAGGAGATGCGGCGGATACGTTTGGCCGATGGCGTGGGCCAGTTGTAGCGTCTCTTTGAAGGTGGCAAAGGTTTCGCCGGGTAGATTGAGCGAAAAGTAGATAAAGATTGGAATTTCATAGCGCTTGAGCGTCTGCAACATCTGGAGAAAACGCTCATTGGTGTAAAATTTGCCGTTCTTTTTGCGTACTGCTTCATTGCCTGACAGCGGCGAAATAGCAACTTCCGTATGGGCCAGATCAGCAGTTGCGCCCAGTTGATGGAGAAACTCGGGATTGGGCAACTGGAAGAATTCGTTGTAGATGCCGATCTTGATGCCCTGTTCTTTGAGCAGGGCAAAAAATGGTCGCCACCAGGTGACGCCAAAGGTGGCAATGTCAAGCGATAGCGCAACCTGTTGATAGCCTAGAGCGACCAGCCGGGCAATGTCCGCCACGACCTTTTCCGGCGAACGCACGACATAGCCATGCCGACCGGCCAGCTCCTCATGCGCCTGTTGCGTGCCGCCACAGTAGGCGCAATTAAAGACGCACCCCCGCCCCACGGTCAACCAGTGGCCCAAACGGGTCGGGTTGTGCAGATCGAGTTTGCCTTGGCCATAATGTTGCATGGCGGCATAACTGCGGTGGTGTAGTAACCAATCGGTGTTGACAAAATCCAAGGCATCGAGATCCGCCGGGCTGGCAAAGTAAGCGCGTACGTTCTGCTTGGGTTGACCCTCCTGGCGGTAGAGTAGGTTGGGAATGTCCGCAAGCGCTACCGTAGACGCACCGCAACAGAACGCGGCTAATAATTTGAGCGGCGTTTCGGCATCGCCACGGATAATAAAGTCAACGGCAGGAAAGTTGACAAGAATCTCCTCCGCAAAGTTTGACGCCGTTAGCCCGCCAATCACAATGGGCGTCGCCGGCCAAATGTTCTTGACTGCTCGCGCCACTTCCAGCGCACCAAAGCAATGTTCATACCAATGCAGGTCGATCAGCACCAACTTCGCCGGTGCTTGGTCACGCAACCAAGTCCGTAGGTCAAAGGTTGGATTAAGCGTCAGTTCCAGTGGCAAATTTAACCCCACTACCTGCCATCCCTGCCCGCGCAATAGATTGACAAAGCCAATCACCCCGACCGGAATAAACGGATATGGTGAACTGGCGGCAAATTTGTCATAGCGCGCCTCGACTTCTTGCTTGGCTGGGTGGATGTAGAGGATGTCCATAAATCAGTGAGACAGTAGGTCAGTGAGACAGTAGGTTGGGATCACCGACCTACTGTCTTATTGTTAAATCGGCGACGGCTGACACTGTTTGGGTGTCAACGTCGCACCATCATAGAGAAAGGTGCAGGAAAATTTTGGAATGAAAAAGCTGACTTCGTCGTTTGGTTCAACCATCTTTTCCGCTTCGGCTATCGAAATTCCTTCGACACTAGCCATCTGTGGGCGTGATGCTAACGAACAGACCGTGCAATTGCCCGGCTTGATACGAATCCGCACCATCGCTGGGTCAATATTGAGCGCCGCCGCAAATTGCTCTGCTGCTTTGTCTAATCCATCGGTGGTGGATAGATTTGCAAAGACCGTCGCCGGCTCCAACGTTGCTGCCAAAGTCGCCGGATCAGCATAGGCCTGACCACAACCAACAAGTAAACCCAGCAACAAAACCGGCAGCCACAAGGGGCCCCATATAACCACGGTGTTTCCCATCGCTTAGAATAAATCCGTTCCCACCTTCATCCGCTGTCGTGTTACTGATAGGCTGGCGCCACTCGCTGCCCATTCACCAACAACGGCACGGCTTGCGCCCATGTCCCCGATCCATCCTTTTTCATGATTGGCTCAGCAGAGTATTGGGCCAGATAGCTGCGGCGCATTTTGTCGGTGGTGTTCGGCCCGCTGCGATGAAAGGTGCGGCTGGAAAAGACCACAATGCTCCCCGCCGGCACCAAACAAGGCGTGCCTGGATTATCGCCGTGATAGCCAACCTTGTCGTTGGTCCCCGCCTCCACCACATGGTCAAAGAGATCATCGGCTTTCATGCCGGCCTCTTCATAGGAGAGAACATAGATCGTCCCATTCTCTACGCTCATATCATCCAGCGCACACCAGCAAGAGAGATAGGGGCGGTGATAGTGGCCGATATAACCCGAATCCTGGTGCCAGGCGAACTTGGTGCCCCGCTCCGCCGCCTTGACCACGTATTGCTCATTAAACAGATAGGCGTTCTCGCCTAACGTGGCGCGATTGACATCCGCCATCAACTCGCTAAAGAGAAAATCGGTGATGATCGGGCTTTCGTTGCCGCGGTTGGAGATAAAATAGCGCGTTTTGTAATGGTTGATGCCCTGACTCGTCACCCCTTTGGCTTCCATCTCGCGCTCAAACTTATCGACATAGCGTTGACACTCGGCGCGTAACCCTTCCAATTGCGCTGCGGTCATCACTCGTTCGAGGATGAAATAGCCTTTGTCATGAAACTGTTGGATCTGTTCGGCTGTAATCTGCATGTGAACACTTTCTAGGTACTGATGACGGAATTCATAATAATTAATGGAGAATGGAGAACGAATAATGGTTAATGCCACTGACCCTGTCGCAAGGGCTCCTTCATTCATCATTTTCAATTTTCAATTCTCCATTAACCATTTTCTATCCTTTCACGCCCGACACCACAATGCCTTGCACAAAGTAGCGTTGGGCCAGGAAGAAAACAATCAACGTCGGTAGGACGGCCAGCAGTGAGGCGGCCATCAAATCCTGCATATTATTTGACATACGCCCCTGGAAAAGACGTAAGCCGAGGGCAACCGTAAATTGTGGCTCTTTGTGTAAATAGATCAACGGATTGATAAAATCATTCCAAATAAAGGTCAATTGAAAAATATTGACCACCCCCAGCGCCGGCAAACTTAAGGGCAGGTGAATGCGCCAGAAGAGACTGAGCGGATTGCAGCCGTCAATGTAGGCGGCGTCATCATAATCACGCGGGATAGTGAGAAAAAATTGGCGCAGCAAAAAGACAAAAAAGGCCGGTGCAAACCAATTGGGAATGATCAGAGGCAGATAGGTGCCAACCCAGTTGAGCCGCGTATAGAGCAGATAGTTGGGAATCATCCGAATATGTTCGGGTAGAATCATGGTGGCGAGGACAACCACAAAGAGAAAATCACGCAGCGGAAAGCGCAACCGGGCAAAGCTGAACCCCGTCAACGCGGCTGACAACGTGGTGCCGATCATGCTGGTGACCGCAATGAAGATGGTGTTCAAAAACCACAACTCAAAGTGAAAGACCTTGAAGGGATTTTTGAAGTTCGACCAGACAAGCTCTTCAGGAATCCATTGTGGCGGAAATTGATAAACCTGAAACTTGGGCATGAGCGCCGTGCGCACCATCCAAACAAAGGGCAGTGCGAAAATGACGGCGCCCACCAAGATCGCCACGTATAACAACACGCGTAAGCCCGTTTCCTGCCAATGATTGCGACGATAGTGGGGGCGACGCTCGGTGTCTGCCAGTGCTGCCATAAACCTGCTTCTCCAATCACTCAATCTCTGAATCTCTCAATCTCTCAAGTTTAACAGGGAGATTTGAGGGATTTAGAGATTCTTATCGATCATAATGCACCCAACTGGTTGCGCTACGCAACGCAAAGAGAACAAAAGCTAAGACCACGACAAAGAGCAACCACCCTTGCGCCGAGGCATAGCCAAATTCGGCTGTCTGAAAACCAGTGCGATAGAGATGCAACACCGCCGTCAGGGTGGCATTGTTGGGGCCGCCATTGGTCATCAGCAGCGCTTGGGTGAAGACCTGCCACGAGCCGATAATGTTGAGGACAACATTAAACAAAATCGTTGGGGTTAGCAGCGGCAAAGTGATCGACCAAAAACGCCGCCAAGAGGTCGCGCCATCAATTTCTGCGGCTTCATAGAGCGCAGTGGGAATGCCGCGCAAGCCGGCCAAATAGGTCAGCATGGCGCCACCTGATCCCCACAATGCCATCAAAATCACCGATGGCATCGCCCAATTTTCGTCCATGATCCAGCGTGGGCCTTCAATGCCAACCGTGGCTAGCACGGTATTAAAGAGACCGATCTGTGGTTCGTATAGCCACTTCCAGAGCAGCGCTACAGCCACACCGGAAACAACCGAGGGCAAATAGTAGACCGTGCGCCAGAAGCTCTGCAACCGAATCCCCTGGTTGAGCATCACTGCAATGATCAGGGCCAGGATCGACGTGAGCGGCACTGAAACAAAACTAAAGTAGGCCGTATTAAACAGCGCCTTATGCACCAACGAATCATTCAGCGCCGCTTCAAACCAATGTAGTCCCACCCAGTTCCACCGGTTGAGAAAATTGGTGCTGTATAAGCCGATCACAAAAGAGGCGATCAACGGATACATGGTAAAAAAGAGAAAGCCCAACAGCCACGGCGACGCCATGAGATAGCCATACAACGCCTCACGCGTCTTCTGTTTCATCACTCGCCCGCTCTGTTTAACCCTAGCCGCGCCGACATTTGTTTCGCTAATTGCCGCCATAAGGTATCCCTTAGAGATTCAGAGATTGAGAGATTCAGAGATTGCCTACTCTTTGAATCTCTCAATCTTTCACTTTATGCTCGCATAATTGATGGGAAAACTACTTCAACTTTTCCATCTCCGCGCCCAAATCTTCTAACTTTACTTCGTCCCGATTGTAGCGCGTAACGAGTTCGGCATGGCGGGCGATGAGATCAACGGTGGCATCACCCAGGATCATGACCCGGTCAAAGGCCGGTTGCAGAATCTGGTGTTTGCTGGCAAAGTCCTTGGCAAACATCTCTTCGGGGCCGCCGATGTCCTGTTTGATCGAGGCGCCGAAGATTTCCAGGTTGATCTCGTTGTAGCGTTCGTCGTAGTCACGCAGCGCTTTGGGGAATTCGTCCAAAATGCTCTTGCGCGAGGGCTGCTTGTTCACATACTTGGCATACAAAATGCCATATTCCGGGCTGGTGGTGCCCTTGAGAATCGTCCAGGCTTCTTCGGCGTGCTTGGAACCATTCCAGATCAGGCTGCCATCGACCGATTGGTGGGTCGTCATCCCTGCCGGCCCATTCGGCAACGGCGCAACATCCCACTTAAATTGGACGCCTTCCATCACCACACCCAGGTTCCATGGCCCCATTTCCATCATGGGAATTTTTTCGCTCATAAAGAGCGCATCCGGCCCCACCCCGCCCGACATTTCGGAGAAGGAGGGGACATAAATCTTGGTATCCCAGGTATTGGCGCGAATCCACTCCAGACATTCCTGCGCTTCCGGCGTGGCGAGTAGACATTCGGTGGCGTCGTCGGGGTTGACCATATTCGTCCCCCAGCCGCGCAACCAATATTGGGTCAGCCAGTTGGCGCCATTGCCATAGTTGGAGGTGCCCCACGTCTGTTGCGGCTCGGTGGCGACAAACTGGGCGGCGATCTCGGCGTACTTCTGGTAATCCCAAGCGCCCCATTCCGAAGGGGGCGCTTCAACGCCGGCCCGTTCAAACCAATCCTTGTTGTAATAAATCAACATGGAGCCGGTGAAGCGGGGCATCATGTGAATGTTGCCATCCTTCTTCCACGGGTTGAATTGACCGGCGTAGTAATCATCAATGTTCACCACGTCGGCATCGCGGTCGATGAGCGGTTGCAGATCGAGTGATTGCCCTTCCTGGATGAAGAAGGTGCTGTTCTCGCAGCAGAACTCCATAATGTCGGCGGCAGTGCCGGCGACCATACTCGCCAGCGCCACATCTTTCTCGTTGCCACCGGGATCGGGCAAAAATTCAACATCCACCCCCGGATTGGCTTCCTTGAATTGGGGCAACCATTCATCCCACAACTGTTGCAGACCGGCGGGAATCTCCGGCTCGCGTGATTGGTATTGAATGAGAACTGTTTCCCCCGTTGGCGCACTACCACCGGCTGCCTCACCGCCACCCGGCGCCGCGGCCGGCGCACAAGCGGCCAACAAGACCACCGCACCCGCACCCGAAGACAGTTTGAGGAACTGTCGGCGATTCAGGCTCTTCTTACTTTCCATTGCCCATCCTCCTTTGAACGTAGCGTAGATGAAAATTATCGATACATATGGGAAGGTGTATTACACGTTGTGCCTACTGGCGCTGTTACGCGGCGGGGGTATTGCTTGCGCCGTCGTTGTTACAGCCGCAACGCGGTAACCTCCCTCGATAATCAAGTGTGGTGTCACCAATTGTTGTTGCACCTTGTTACCACCGTCGTTTGTCAATTGGGTCAGCAAAAATTGGGTTGCGGTGATCGCCAGCGTTTCGGCCCGAATATCGATCCAGGTTGTCCGGATCGTCCCCTGGGGGAGTGGCACCTGATTATCGGCGCTGCCCATGCCAATGAGCGTGAGTTGCTCCGGGATGTGTAGACCCAAATCGGCGGCGGCCTGTCCAACCCCGATCGCCATGGCGTGATTACGCACCAGCACCGCGCTAATCGTTGGTGTTTCCTGGTACAACGCCCGAAAAGCCGCGGCGACCCCTTCTGTCGTTGCCTGAGCCGCTTTCATCACTGGTGTGATTTGATGCAACTGGCAAGCCTGGCGAAAGCTTTCCAACGTGCGTATGGCAAAGCCAAAATCGCCATCATCGACCAAGGATAAATAACCGACGGTGCGATGACCTGTGATCGCCAGATGGGCAACTGCTTCGGCCACGCCGGTTTCAATCGCCACATCGACAAAGGATAACCCTTCATTATTGGCGCACCGCCCCAGTAGCACAAAGGGGATCTGTTCCTGCCGCAATAACTCGACGCGCCAGTCATCCATGTGAACTTTCATTAAAATAAAGCCATCGACCAACCCGCTCTCGACCACGCGTTCAAATTGGCTGGGATTGCCTTCCAAATGGGTGAGGAGCAGAAAGGTTGTATCGGCGGCGTTGGCGACATTGGCGGCGTTGACAATGAATTCTGCCTCGGTGCCGGCAATCAACGTCGTGGACAAGGGAAAGACCAAGCCGACCATGCGCGCATGTCCGCCCCCGGCCAAGCGCTGGGCGACCACATTGGGCCGATAGCCAACTTCCGCGATCACCGCGCGAATACGGCGTTGGGTGGCCGGCGAAATCGGGCGCTTTCCGCTTAGGGTATGCGAAACGGTGCTTTTGCTAACGCCAGCTTTCGCCGCAATATCAGCAATCGTCGCCCGTTTCGCTAAAGAACGTTTGCTCAACGGAATAATCAACTGTATGAATGAACTTGGAAAACATTGGTTGGAGACCGGCCTAGCCTTCGGGGTTGGGAAGAGGTGTCAAACCGGTTTGACGGAGACTATAGCAGCTTTTGGGAAAGTTGTCAATTTGGTGGCGAGCCTAATGCAGAAATGGAAATTCGGCTACAGATTCCCACGGCCCACCACGATAACGCCAGAGGAGCAGCCCTTCACCTTGGCCAGAAAAGGGTTGCCAACTGGCGGCCAGTTGTTCATACAGGTGGCGCGCAACCTCCGCTGTTACTTTGTTTTGAATGGTGACATGGGGCTGGTATCGCTGGCGATCCTGCGCGCTTAACCAGTCGTGCCAGGTGGTTGCCAGTTGTCGGCGTAGATCGAGCAGGGCTGGACTCTCTACGGTGATCGCCACCCCGCGTCCCAGTGACCGCACCGTCGGAAAAGCGAGTGGGATGATGGGTGTGGCTGCGCTAATGGTCTGCAACGTTTGCTGAATCGCCGCCTCTTGATCACCCGGCAAGGCATGAAAGAGGGTGATATGCGCCGATAAAAAGTTGCGTTCCGGTGGGAAATGGGCCTGGCGCAAGGCGTCGAGACGCGCAAAGGCGGCGGCATCAAGACTTAATGTCAGGATAAAAGGCCATGACAGTGATGCGTCCGTTGTGTAGCGTGAAGGTTCTTTTTCGCCGCGAAGGATAGCGCTGCCTTCACGCACGCTTTCCAGTAGTTCAGCAAACAAAGTTTCGTTCATGGCTCCTTTGTCTCCATTTCTGAAAAGCGGGTAGTTGAGATTGCCGTTTGGGCAACAGCTTGTTGCCCAAACGGTAATCACCCAATCTATTCCCGCACAAACCAATACCCACCAAACCCCACCAACGCCAACCCGGCCCAAAACACAAAGGGCGCACTGGAGCTGATCGCGGCCAGACTATTCCCCACTGGCGGCGCCAGCACGGCGCCGATCCCCATCACCGCCATGAGAAGCCCAGTGGCTGTACCGGCATAGCGGGCGCCAACCCCCTTGACCTCCATCATCGCCGTCATGGTGATCGCCATGTAACCATCGCGCACGACGCCAGCCAGCAACACCGCCGGCCAGATCAACACCCCTTGCACAACCGCTACCAGCCCCACGCCTGTGGTGACCAGGAGCGCTGCGACCATCAGCACGGGTTTGCGCGTGCCCAGTCGATCGGAAAGCAGCGCGATGGGAATAGCGGCGACCAGACTAGCCGCATGAAACGCCGCCAATGCGCTGTCCGCCGTCGCTGCCGGCCAGCCAAGCTCGCGCAGATAGAGCGGCAAATAGCCCAAAAAGCCACCGATACAGGCTGTCACCCCCAGTGTTGCCAGGCTCAACCGCCAGACATTGGAAAGTTTGGTAACTTGGCCCAACGCGGCTGTCAACGTGAGGGGTTGTGTATCTGAGGGTGGCGCAGTGGTGACAACGTCCTTCTCCTGGGACAGCCACCAGAGTAAGCTAAAGAGCAAGGCCACGCCACCATAGACGAAGAAGACGTTGCGCCACCCACCCAACCAGGGCGACAAAACCGTCGCCGCCAGCAGCGATCCCAGCATAAAGCCCAGCGCCATGCCCACCGACACCACGCCATTCGCCGTTCCCAAGCGCGGCCCAGGAAACCAGATGCCACAGGTTTTGTGGATGTTCATCGGGATTGCCGACTGGGCAAAGCCCATGAAGAACATCGCTACGGCTAGTGACGGGAAGTTCCATGTCAACCCACGCGCCGCACCCATAATCCCCATGAGCAGACAAGCGCCAGTTAAGGTGCGCCGTGGCCCTAGGCGGTCGCTGACCGGGCCGCCGGCCAGGCCAACGACAATCCCCAGCACGGCGCCAATGCCCCAGATCCAGCCCACCTGCACCAATGTCAAACCCAACTCCTGGGCGATCTCATCAAATAAGACCGGCAGTGACATGGTGGGCAGGCCCATGACAAAAGTAAAGGTCAGCGCCGCCAGGGTTAGGATATGCCAGCGGTAGCTCGTGGCTTGACGGATAGCAGGAACAGCCTGAACGCTCACAATGAAACCTCACTCCTCTGTTGGATCGTTGATCCCTTGATTTGACAACTGACATGATCGCACTATTATACCCTGCCTACCGACCATTCTGTCGATCCGAAGAGGTACATTTCAACTTTGGGGTGTTATCGGAACTGGGAGCGTGAGCGACCAGTCGGCTGGTCGCTCACGCTCCCAGTTCCGATAACACGCGCCGCCAATGCTAAATAGACTCAATCCGCAGGCGTCGGTTGTTCGGAATGCAACTTCGCTGCTATACTGATAGTATCTTTTATCGGTTTTAGGTAGCGGTGAGTGAGCAAATCCTTATGAATGATGTCTTCAAACTCCTCTCTTTTGTCAAACCCTATTGGCGGCGCTCGGTGGTGGCCTTAATCCTGCTAACGGCGCAAACCTTTTTTGATCTGGCGATTCCCCGCCTGATCCAGCGGGTGATTGATCAAGGGATCAACCAACAAAATCAGCAAGTGGTGATCCAAACCGGCCTGATCATGCTCGGCATTTCGTTGTTGAGCGTCTTCGTTGCCATCGGCAACAACAACACCTCAGTGCAGGTGGGTGAAAGCGTAGCGCGCGACCTACGCGACGCGCTCTTCCGCAAGATCCAGACCCTCTCCTACGGCGACTTGGATCGGATGCGCACAGGGCAACTGATGGTGCGTATGAGCAGCGACACCGGCGCCTATCAACGGCTGATCCAAATTTCCCTGCGCATTGGCACCCGCGCTCCGCTCATGATGATCGGCAGTTTGATTCTCATGTTTACCACCAGCCAACACCTGGCGCTGACCATGGTGCCGCTCTTGCTGGTGACAACGGTAATTCTGATCTGGTTTATTCGCAAGACAGAACCCCTCTACCGCACTGTGCAGGAAAAGCTGGATCGCCTCAACACCGTGTTGCAAGAGAATATTGCCGGCGCCCGTGTCGTCAAAGCCTTTGTGCGCAACGACTTTGAAGGCGAACGCTTTGCCGGGGCCAGCGCCGCCTTTACCGACCACTCGACGCGCGTCATGCAATTTATGGCAACCATGTCGCCGGTGCTGACGGCTTGTATCAATGTTGGTATGGTGGTTGTCATTTGGGTCGGCGGGCTAGACACCGTGCGCGGCGACCTTTCGGTCGGTCAGATTGTCGCCTTCATCAACTACCTGCTCACCACCATGATCCCACTGACGATGATGACCTGGCTTTCCAGCACCTGGGCCAGCGGCATCGCCTCGGCCAAGCGGCTCAACGAGGTGTTGGATACGGCGCCGGAAATCCAGGAAAAACCCAATGCCGGCCTCATTCCTGCCGATGCCAGCGGGCGCATTGTCTTTGACAACGTCAGTTTTCATTACAACGGCAACCGCAACGAGGCGGTATTAGAAGACATCAATCTGGTGGCCGAACCGGGCCAGACTGTTGCCATTCTGGGCGCGACCGGCGCCGGCAAATCGACACTGGTCAACCTTGTCCCCCGCTTTTACGATGTGACGGCGGGGCGGATTCTGCTCGACGGCATTGACATTCGCACGGTCAAGCAATCATCGTTGCTAGAGCAGATCAGCATCGTGCCGCAAGAAACCATCCTTTTCTCCGGCACCGTGCGTGACAACATCCGCTATGGCGCGCCCGACGCCGATGAAGCCGCCGTCGTCGCCGCCGCCCAAGCTGCCCAAGCGCACAATTTTATTCTCGATCTACCCAGCGGTTACGACACCCACATTGAAGAGCGGGGCGTCAACCTCTCCGGCGGTCAGAAGCAACGCATTGCCATCGCCCGCGCTCTGTTGACCAAACCGCGCATTCTGATCCTCGATGACAGCACCAGCGCTGTCGATGTGGAGACCGAAACCAAAATCCAGGACGCCCTGGAGCAGCAGATGGGCAGCCAAACAACCCTTGTGGTGGCGCAACGGATTAGCACCGTTCTCAAGGCTGACAAGATTGTCGTCATCGAGAAGGGACGCATCGCTGCCGAGGGGACGCATCGCGAACTGTTGCAGTCCAGTCCGATTTACCAGGAAATTTATGCTTCGCAATTGGGTAATGGCGAGAAAAACACTAGTGAAGTTGATGAATTTGCGCAAATTCATCAACTTCATTCGCTAAATTAGCGCTACTTTGGCGAATGAACCTGTTGGATACAGGCTAGGCTTTGTGCCATTATCGTAGATTCGACCTATAGAAAGTAAAGTAAGATGACTCAAGTTGTCAACCAACAACGCAACCGGGCCGCCGAAGAGCGCCCCACGGTCCAACGCAACTGGATGGGCTTTGGCCGGATTGAAAAAGCGCAGAATGCCCGCGGCGCCTTAAATCGACTGTTGCCCTATCTAACGGCCTATCGATTGACCCTGGTTCTCGTATTTGGCTGTGTTGTTCTCTACACCTTGTTGGGGTTGGTCAGCCCGTACCTCTTGGGGGTGGCCATTGACCAATATATTGTTCCCCAACGCGTCACTGAACTACCGCGTATTGCCCTCTTGATGCTGGCGGTCTATCTCTTAAACAACTTTTTCCAGGCCGTGGCCGGTTGGCTCATGGCAAGCGCCTCGCAGCGCGCCCTCATGGCGTTGCGGCAGGATCTCTTTCGTCATATCCAAACCTTACCCATGAGCTTCTTTGACCGCAACCCCGCCGGCCAACTGATGAGCCGCCTAACCAACGACATTGAAGCGATCAATCAGGCCATCTCGCAAAATGTGACCACGCTGCTGGCCGGTGTGTTGTCGTTGGTGGGCATTCTGGTCGCCATGTTCGCACTCGATGTTTGGTTAGCGTTGACCTCAGTGCTGGTGGTGCCGATCATGTTCTGGTTCACCCAATTTGTCGCCAAGTACACCCGCCGCGGTTTCCGCGAGTTACAAAAACAGGTGGGCGCCATGAATGGCGTTATGGAAGAGGCGATCAGCGGGCAGAAGGTGGTCAAAGCCTTTCGCCGCAATGATGCCGTGGTGGCGACCTTTCGCGGACATAACGAAGCGGTTTATCACGCCGGTGTCTACGCCAACACTTATGCCCTGATGCTTATGCCGTTGACCAGTGTCTTGGGCAACTTCTTTGTTATCACCCTGGCCGCCTTTGGCGGTTGGCTGGCCCTGCGCGATCTGGTTAGCGTCGGCGTCATCGCCACCTTTATCATCTACGGCCAGAATTTTATTAACCCGCTGCGCATGTTGGCCAACATGTACAACTCGATCCAAAGCGCCCTGGCCGGGGCTGAACGGGTCTTTGAGATCATCGACACCCCCGCCGAAGTGGACGGTAGCAACCGCGCTGTCGCGCCAAAGACGCTCAACGGCCAGGTTAACTTCGAGCATGTTCAATTCGCCTATACGCCCGACACGCCGATTATCAAAGAGATGACCCTGTCGGCCAAAGCGGGTGAAACCATCGCCCTGGTCGGACCGACGGGCGCGGGCAAGACGACGATCATCAACCTGCTGACTCGATTCTATGAGATCAACGGTGGTGCGATCTGTATCGACGGCACAGACATCCGTCAACTGCCCAAAGCCGATCTACGTCGTCAACTGGGGCTGGTCTTGCAGGACACCTACCTCTTTGCCGACACCGTGCTGGAAAATATCCGCTACGGTCGCCTCGACGCCAGCGACGACGAGTGTATCGCCGCCGCCGTCATGGCCGACGCCGATCACTTTATCCGCCAGTTGCCCCAAGGCTACCAGACCCAACTCTCCGAACGGGCCGGCAACCTCAGCCAGGGCCAACGCCAGTTGTTGGCGATTGCCCGCGCCATTCTCGCCAACCCGCGCATCCTGATCCTCGATGAAGCAACCAGTAGCGTCGATACGCGTACCGAAGCGCGCATCCAACAATCGCTCCTCCGCCTGATGCAAGGGCGCACCAGCTTTGTCATCGCCCACCGCCTTAGCACCATCCGCGACGCCGATCAGGTGCTGGTCATCAACCACGGCGAAATTGTCGAAAAAGGGACACACAACGAACTGCTGGCGCGCCAGGGCTTCTATCATCATCTCTACATGAGCCAGTTCAAGGGACAAGCGATCTAGTTTACTCCGTCCCGTAGGGACACGTGAATTTAGGGTCCCATCCCATCTCTGTCCTAAACTCAGCCGTCCCTACGGGACAAATCGTGAACTGTCAGCCCGTTCACCCACAAATGTCAGGCTGACAGCCGCCAACCGGCATATCCTGAATACAGTTGCGACGTCAACCAATTGTGTGTCGCGACAAGCATTCATCATTTTAGGAGGCGCTATGGTTGCGCGAACAAATTTGTTGTGGCTTGGCGAGTTGGTGGGACAGCTTCTCATGATCTTGGTCAACACGGCTTCGGTTCTCTTCTTGTTACCTTATTTCTTTGGCCTGGGCACAGAAGGCGCGACCTTTCTCAATCTGGTCTACCTCTTCTTTGGGGTGATCACCCTCATTAACGTCGTCGCCATCGGTTGGCAGTGGCGCCGCACCCAACAGCGCCTTGACGCCATCACCGCCGACCCGGCCCAATGGTTGGCGCGCTGGCATTATGACCAGTGGACCTGGCAGGAGTACGCCCAACGCGAGCGCAGCCGCCACTACTGGACTATTGCCAAATGGAGCATCCCCATCCTACTCATCGCCGCCTTTGTGAGCTACCTGTGGCTGCAAACTTTTGGTCAACGGATCCTATGGCCCATGCTGGCGGTGATGGGCATCAACCTGCTTGCGCTGCTGGTGCAAAATGCCGTTTTGCCCTATTATCGAATTCTCAAAACCGCGCCGGAAGCGATCATCACGGCTGACGGGCTATATATCGGTGGCAGCGCTTACTTCTGGCGGCAGGGCAATGCCAGCCTGCGGTCGCTGAACTTTGTGCCAGGTCAACCCAATACCCTTGACTTCGCCCTATGCATCCGCAAGGGGCGTAACAGTTCGACCCAGACTATACGCGTCCCTGTTCCAGTTGGCAACGAAGCGCAGGCGCAACAGGTGATTGCGCGATTAGTGCCAACCCATCTGTAGGATAAGGCGTGGTTGCTTTACCGCTCACACCCCTAAGGCATATTCGACGGCTTGCTCTAGAGTCAAGGAGTAGCCGGTCGCCCAAGCAGCATTCCACGCCGTGATCGACATCTGGCTGCGCGTCAAAGCGACTGCCTGTTCATAAGCTGTTTCTAGATGATATGGACGAATCAGCGCGCTTGACTGACGATGCGCGTGAGCGGCGCCAAAAAGTTGTACCGCCTGCACAGGGTTCTGTTCTGTTGCGGCAATCGCCGCCATCCATTCCAAGCCATCGGCGATATTCAGAACATAATGCATCTGTTGTTGTAAGCTTAGCGCATCTATGTAAAAGCGGCGCGCCTGATTCAATTCTCCTACAGTTTGCATCAAATATCCCAACGCAAGCCATGTACGAAAAACACCAAAATTGTTTCCTTGTTTCTGAAACAGCGGTAAAGCTTCTGCGAAATGTGCATGGGCAATAGCCCGATCATCATACACCAAGGCAAGATAGCCGATATCAAACAGTGACCAGGCAATGCCCCATTCATCTTGCGCTGCACGACAAATCGCCAGTGCTTGCTCGACATACTGTAGCGCCTGATTTATATTCTTATTACCCCACATCAGGACGAAACTAATGCCGCGGAGAGCATTTGCCGTACCTTTGGGATCGTCAAGCTCGATCCGCAACTGTAACTCACGCTCAAACAACGTTTGTGCTTTGTCGAAATCGTGTGATAAAGCTGCTGCAAAACCCGCCGCATTTAAGGTGGAAGCCTTCGTCATTCGTGCGTCGAATGTTTGTTCAGCCTCATGTCTTTTTTCATGTATTGTTAACGAACCCTCTAACCACTGACTTGCCTCGCTCATGCTGCTGCAATAAAGCCAGAAGGCAAAAAGATAGCTGTTAAACCGTTGGGCAAATTCAGCTTCGTTATGTTCAAAGGCCCAACGATTAACCATCCGCAAGTTATTACGTTCCGGTTCCAATCTTTGCAGCCATTCGTGTTCTTGCGGTGTATCGCGCACCTGAGCCATTTTTTCGGCCAACGCTATAAAATAGTTCGCATGGTTATGTTGGATCCTCCCCTGTTCGCTTCGGGCTTTTAACTGGGTATAGGCAAATTGCCGTACCGGCTCCAATAAACGATAGCGTCGTTCGCCATTCTGGCTTTCGGCCAGCACCAGTGATTTGGTGATCAATTGATTGAGCAGGGGAACAATGTTGGTCGCCGTGACCGTTGCCGGCGGCTCGTCAACACATACTGCTTTGGCGGCTGCTGCTGTCCAGCCGCCGGCAAAGACCGCCACCCTTGCCAGCAGGCGCTGTTCCTCTGGGGATAGCAGCCGGTAACTCCAGATCAATGCACTGTGCATTGTCTGGTGGCGTGGGATGGCAGTGCGATAGCTGTTGGTCAGCAGCGCCATTTGATTATCCAGTTGGGTGGCAATCTCGGTCAACGACATGCTACGGGTAAGCGGTGCGGTCAGCTCCAGCGCCAACGGAATCCCATCAAGTTGCCGGCAGATATGCGCCAGCGTGGCGATCTCTTCATCTTGAATTTTCAACAGAGGAGAGCGTGCATTCATACGGTCCACAAAGAGCTGGGCTGCGGCACATGTCAGCACCTGTTCGGGTGCATTTGCCGTCGGGCCGGGCAGCGTCAAGGGCAATACCGGATAGATCTCCTCACCGGGAATCCGTAGTTCTTCGCGGCTAGTGGCTAAAATATGTAGACGCCAGCAATGATGCAGTAACCGTTCACTGATCTCGGCGCAGGCATCCACCAGATGCTCACAATTATCAAGCACCAGCAGTAAGTGCTTATCGACAAGATAGTTCTGTAGCGCATCCAAAGTCGTGTGGCCTGCCTGCGCCACTTGTTTGAAGGGTCGGGCAATCGCCTGAGCAACCAAGGTTGTACTCAGCGAACCATCCGCCAGCGCCACCAGATCTACAAACCAGATACCATCAGGAAACTGCGAAGCGTCAACGGCAGTATGTGGATGGGCTGGTGTCATTCCTGGCGATTGTGCAGCTATCCATTTGCCGACTTCCAGCGCCAGCCGGGTTTTGCCGACACCGCCAGCCCCCGTTAACGTAACCAGTCGTTTGTCGGTGATGCGTTGAGCTACCTCCCTTAATTCCTGTTGACGACCGACAAAACTGGTGAGCGGCGCCGGCAGATTGGTGCGGTGGTTCATTGCCGGCGTTGGCGTGGGCGCATGGACCGGTTGGATCGCCAACTGCTGTAAAAGTGTAGCTTCGGCTGGGTTTTCCTTCCGCAGTACGGCCATCCCCGCCGCTGCCAGCAACTGGTTGGCTTCGTTTATCGTCCCTAACGCTGCTTGTTGATGTAACCAACCAATCATCGCTACCACCCGCTCGCGCGCTTGCGCCCCACTGAGCCGCTGTCCTTTGCACATTTTGCCAATAATGGAAGGGTCTTGCAGGATGCCCGCTGCTAACTTGGATTGACTCAACCCATGTTTACGGTGAAGATGTTGACTTAAGAGATCGCCAAAGGGGTGGCTCATGGTGGTCTCCTCCTACGCTTTTTTAGAAAAATGACAAAGTGTCCATGTTTTGGACACAAAAAGCACTTGATCTGGACAGGCCCGTGCGGGCATATTGTACCACAGCCAAAGCAGCAGCGGCTAGCGGACAATGGATGACGGTAGGTAGTTAATAATTATTTTTCCAGTTTTCGATGCAACGATTTTAGTATAAGGGGAAACGATCATGAACGAAGCAAAATTGTACGAGTTGTTGGGTAAAATGGTCACAGAATTAGGCGCGGCGGTGGCTGGCGCTAGCGTCATCATTGGGGATCAACTGGGCTTGTACAAGGCGTTGGCCGCCAGTGGACCGCAAAGCTCGGCGCAATTAGCCGAACAGACCGGCACGGCAGAACGCTACATCCGCGAATGGCTATCCACCCAAGCAGCATCAGGGTATATTGAGTATGATGCCCAAACGAAGCGTTTTCACATGACGCCGGAACAAGCCCTGGTCTTTGCCAACGCCGATAGCCCCGTAATTATGACTGGCGGCTTTTATATGTTGCAATCGGTTTATGAATCGGTGCCGCGTATGGCCGAAGCCTTCCGCACTGGCAAGGGAGTGGGCTGGGGCGATCATTGCAACTGTCTCTTCTGTGGCGTGGAGAAATTTTTTGGCCCCGGCTATCGCGCTAATCTGGTTTCGGGTTGGCTGCCGGCGTTGGATGGCGTCGTTGCCAAGTTGCAGGCTGGCGGCAAAGTCGCGGATGTGGGTTGTGGTCACGGCATTTCGACGCTGGTCATGGCGCAAGCTTTTCCGAATAGTCACTTTTTTGGTTTTGATTATCATCCGGCATCGATTGAACAGGCGCGCGAATTGGCCAAGGACGCCGGAGTGAACAATGTTACCTTTGAGGTCGCCAAAGCCAAAGAATATCCGGGCCGCTATTATGATCTGGTCACCACCTTTGACGCCCTGCATGACATGGGTGATCCGGTTGGCGCGGCGGCCCATGTGCGCGAAACGCTCAACAGCAACGGCGTCTGGATGATTGTCGAACCGATGGCACAGGATGATCTGGCCGGTAATCTCAATCCGGTGGGGCGCGTCTACTATGCTGGCTCCACCATGATCTGTGTGCCAACTTCACTGAGCCAAGAAGTGGGTTTAGCCTTGGGCGCGCAGGCCGGTGAAGCCAGATTGTGTGAAGTGGCGACCAAAGGCGGTTTCACCCGTTTCCGCCGAGCAACGGAGACGCCGTTCAATATGATTTTGGAGGCGCGACCCTAGGTGCAGCAGAAGGCCGACTTTTGATCGAAAGTCGGCTTTCTCCGCCTAGGGTTGTCAATTGACCGCAAGCATTGCTGCACCCTTCTGCGCGATCTGGGCAATCGGCGGCAAAAGGCTGTTTTCCAACACCTCATCAACCAGCCCGTATGCCTTTGCCTCTTGCGCATCCAAATAGAAATCACGCTCCATGTCCCGTTCAATCTGCTCTAACGCCTTGCCGGTATGACGGGCCATGATCTGTTCAATCCGCTGGCGCACCCGCACCAACTGTTTGGCGTGAATGTGAATATCGGTCACCTGGCCGCTGATCCCGCCGCCGCTGATTAACGGTTGGTGCATGTGGATCGCCGCGTTGGCTAGCGCATACCGGCGCCCGGCGCGCCCACCGGCCAGCAGGATGGTGCCAAAGCTGTGGGTGGCGCCGACGGCAATGGTGCTGATCGGCGCGCGCACCTGCTGCATCGTATCGTAGATCCCTAAGCCGGCATAGACCTCGCCGCCGGGACTGCTGACATACATCTGGATCGGTTGCTTGCTGTCATCGCCATCCAGATAGAGCAGTTGGGCGATGATCAGATTGGCAAAGTGATTGTCAATGGGCGCACCAACAAAGATGATGCGGTTACTGAGCAGCATCGAATAAATATCATACGACCGCTCGCCGCGGCCGGTGCTTTCGGTGACAATCGGGATGATGCTTTGGGGCTGGTGAGACAAAATCATGAGAAAAACCTCCTATGCAATTAAGACGGCTCGCGCTACCGGCACTGTATAGTTCCAGTGTGGTAGGCCATAATTATATTGTATAACCAGATGGTTATAAATAAAAGTGAGATAAATTCCTGAGCCGCAATTTTGCCCCAGAATATTCGCTTAGCCAGTGGCGACAAAGATGGGGTCAACCCGTACACCTGTTGCCGGGGCTTGATAGAGCGCTTCGTACTTCTGGCGGTTCTGGTCATCCACCGCTTCGACAAAGAGCAGGAGGAAAATGGTTATCCATCCATCAATTCACGTTTTCTTCACGCTTTCGGTACGCCCACCCTGCTATGCTGGTGGCAACGACGAAGCTGCCACTGTCGTACTTTGTGTCAATCCATTTGTTCTTATAAAGGAGAAGCTCATGCAGAACTTGACCTTATCCCGCCGTCAACTGTTGGCCGCCGGTAGCGCCACCGTTGCCACCCTGGCGCTGCTCAACAACCGTTTTGCCCAGGCCGCCCCGCTCCGTCAAGGCGACGAGGTAATCCCCTGGCTCGACCAACCCGCCGAGAACCCGGTGCCGCAGATCATCGCCAACCAGCAAACCTGGGAAGATCTGGGCGACTGGATTACACCCAACGACAAGTTCTTTGGCATCGCCCACTATGGCTGGCCGGAAATTGACGCTGGCGCCTGGTCACTGGCCGTTGATGGCGCGGTGGACAATCCGCTCAGTTTCACCCTGGCCGATCTGCAAGCGCGCCCCAAACAGGAGTTGACCTTCACCCTCGAATGCTCTGGCAACACCGGCTTGCCCTTCTTCCACGGCGGCATCGGCACCGCCAACTGGGGCGGCACCCCGCTGGCGGCGATTCTGGAAGAAGCCGGCATTCAAGACGATGGCGTCGAAGTGGTCTTCTTTGGCAGCGACATTGGGGAAACCACGGTACGCGACACGGTGATGAAGCAACCCTTTGCCCGCAGCATGTCGATTGCCGATGCCATGCACCCCGATAATCTGCTGGTCTACGAGATGAATGGCGAAGCGCTGCCCGCCGCCCATGGCGCACCCGTTCGCTTGATTGCACCGGGCTGGTATGGCATCGCCAATGTCAAGTGGCTGTCACGCATCGAAATCTGGAAGACCCGTCTCGCCAACCACTTTATGGCGCGCGACTATGTCACCATCCGCAACGAAGGCACCGAAGAAGAGCCAGTCTGGACCGAATCGCTGGTGGGCAAGGCGTTGCTCAAATCCGCCCCCGGTCGGGTGGTGAAGAGTGGCGACAACTACCGCATCGACGGCGCGGCGTGGGGCGCACCCATCCGCTACGTCGAGGTCAAGATCGACGACGGTCCCTGGCAGCGCGCCCGGCTGGATCGCAGCCAACGGGCCGAATACGCCTGGACCTTCTGGTCGCTCACCTGGGTCGGGGCGGAGGCGGGTGAACACACCATCACCTCACGCGCCATCGACACCAGTGGCAACATGCAGCCGGCCATGGATGATCCGAAGATTGCGCAGAAGATCACCTATTGGGAAAGCAACGGGCAGATCACGCGCAAAGTGCAGATTGGGTAGATATCTGGTCAAGGTGTCAAGCACTGTGCTGAAGCGTGCCTGGCACCAACGCAAACATCTCAGCCGATTGCACATAAGGAGTAGCTCATGCAAGTCAAGAAAAACCTGAATCGCATCATTGCACTATCAGTCAGTTTGTCGTTATTGATCCTGCTCGGTGGTGCGTTACAGGCGAGTGATAATCTGGCTATCATTCGCGCGGCAACCAGCAAATATCACCAACTGCAAGTGGCGTTGGACGAAGGCTTTCAGCCGGTCTTTGCCTGTATCGACCATGCCACCGAAGGGGCCATGGGCTATCACTACGGCCTCTTTAGCCGCTTTGATGCCCAATTGGTGCTAGACCAGCCGGAGGTATTGGTCTATGCGCCGGATGGGCAGGGTCATCAAAAACTGGCGGCGGTCGAATATATCATTCCTGCCGCCGCGTGGACAGCCGCCGAACCACCCACCTTCCTGGGCAAGACGTTACAATTGAAGAATACGGTCGGTCCGCATGTGGTTGATCCCTACTGGGAATTGCATGTATGGGTCTGGCGCAACAACCCTACCGACATCTTCGCCGATTGGAACCCCAAGGTGAGCTGCGCCCACGAGCATTAAACATTGCTTCGCACGCTGGCGGCGCGTGGTCGTTAGCGCCGCCAGCATGGATGATCTGCATTTTTCTGAAAACGACCTAGTCGTTACTGCGGGTGAATGAGGAGCTCACATCATGGCTGACCCTGTCCCGAAGTACACGATCTTTCTCCTCACCGTCTGGTTCGACGGCCCCAATAACACCGGGAACGCCAGCGATCCCGCGGCTTGGCGTTTCCGGCTGGAGAATCCGCGCACGAAGGAAAGCCGTGGGTTTGTCGGGCTGGAAGCATTGATGGTAGGCCTGGTGACGCAGATTCAACGCGAGACTCCAGTCCCCCCGGCCAAAGAGCCAACGGAATCGCACAAAACAGATTTGTTGTAAATGATGACCGTACCCATCACCTGTACCCAATCAGCCTGGTTTGCCCTTGCTCCGTGGGAACTACGGAATGAACCAACGTTGCAAGCCATTGCTGACTACCTCAATCAACTTGACACACAACAAGTGCTGGCAAGGTTAGAAGATGAGCGCACCTATCCGCAAACCGTGCGGGAAGCGTTGCACTGCTTGGGACTGAGCCATTTCCTGCTCGATCCTGCCAGCGATCCAGCAACAACCGACCCGCAACCCGGCGCGTTGCTTGCCACCTTCCCGCACCTGGTTGGGCTGATCATCCTTTGCACGGCGACCAATGGTAGTTTGGGCATTACCGTGGGGGTTAACATGCTGGCGCTGTTACCGATTTACCTTGCCGGCAACCGGGAGCAACTGGCGTGGATGGCAGAGCGGTTGAAACGGGGTGACTATGCTGCGCTCTTTCTGACGGAATTGGCGCATGGTTCGGATTTGCTGGCGAACGAGACAAGGGCTGAAGCCGGCAACCTCGACGGCACAGGGGCATTCGTCCCTTTGGCGGAAGATGAAGCGGCCACCCCAGCCAAAACATTCAGTCACTATCGCTTGAATGGACGTAAGGATACAATCAACGGCGGCAGCCAGCACGAGTTGATGGTGATCTTTGCCCGCAGCCGCGCCAATCGAACGAACAGCGGGCAAGTCTATCGCCCCTTGGCGGCCCGTAATGACTTTGATCTGTTGTTGGTTGATCGGACAGAACACACAACAGAAATTACATCGCCCCAACGTTGGCACACCCTGCCCACCCCAGCGGCAGATATTGCCAGCGCCGCCTTTACCAATCTGGTGCTTCCGGCCACCCAGCGATTGGGCAACCGCGGCCAGGGCTTTCAACTGGTGCAACAGCTTTTGCCACTCTCACGGGCTGGCGTCAGCGCCTTTGCGGTTGGGGTTGCCAGTTGCGCACGCCAACTCGCCAGTCAACATGCTGCCACCCGCCACCTGTACGGTCAGCCGATTGCCCAGTTGGGTGCGATTGCCGATCACCTGCGGCGGATGCAGGCGTTAGAATGGTTGATCTGCGCGCTCTCGATCAAGAGCATTACCATGATCAACGGAATGGGGGGCGGCGCGCTCTACTATGCTGCGCTTGCCAAGTTTGCCTGTTGTGCCTTGGCGGAAGCGTTGGTGGACGAAGGGCGGCTGGTCTATGGCAGCCGCGCCCTCTTGCGTGACTTCCCGTATCATCGCTGTATCGGCGATGTCTTGCTCTTTGGCGCGTTCGATGGCACATCGCATCTTGTGCTTGACCAAATCCAGTGGCGATTGGCACAGATGGCCCATGCGCAAGCGACACATCAAGCGGCGGCTGGCGACCTGGCCCTTCAGCAGATGCAACAAGTTTACCAATGCGCGCCCCAAGCAATTCTGACTAGCGTGCGCCAGCAAGCAATGCCATTGCTCCTGCCCGTGGCGCACTATCTGGCGGAATTATCGAAACACGCCCAATGGCTGCCGCTCCAACCGTTGCAACAGAGCAGGGAAACCCTCCTCGCCCTGGTTCGCCATTGTCGCAGCAACGGCCTTTGGGAAAGTAAGCAAGGCTTGCGCTTTGAACTGGCAAAACAATTGGCCTTGCTCGAAGCCTTACTGGCCTTGATCGAACTGGCCGAGCCGAACATTCGTCGCGTGTTGGGGATCACCCGCCCGCTGGCGGAAGGCACGCTGTCGCAACACGACCTGACCTTCTGCTATGCTTGGTTTGGCAGCAAACTCTGCGCCGATCTCCGTCGCATCGCCCATGCCGTTCAAGCCGGCAACTTGCTCGACGACCTTGCCCAAGCCGAAACAACCTTCGGCACTTTGCAACACCACACCAACGATTCAGCCCGTAACTCGTAACTCGTAATTTACTTATGCACCCAACCCAAACCATCATCCACCACCTTGCCCAGCTTTGCGCCATCGACCCCGCCGCCATCCGGGAAGAAGCTTGGCTGATCGAATATGGTCTCGACTCGGTGCGCAGCCTGGAATTGGTGCTGACGCTGGAACGCCACTTCGCCATCGAACTACCCGAAGAGGAGATCGTGCGCGTTGTTACGGTTGGCGATTTGATTCGTCTGATTGAAAGCCAAATCAACGGTTAACACGTATTGTCAAGAGACGGATGGAGATTAAGAGATTATATATAGGCTCAAATGACCTCGAGGTTGATACAATAAGCAAAAAAAGCAAAGGATCAACCAAGGA
>JAPKMW010000091.1 GCA_026645575.1 Caldilineaceae bacterium | reverse complement strand
CCGTCGTTGTCGTCGTCACTGTCACAGGCGTCGCCCTGGCTGTCACCATCGGTGTTGGTCTGGTCGGGATTGGCAACCAGCGGGCAGTTGTCGCTGCCATCCACCTGGTTGTCATTGTCATCATCGCCGTCGCAGGCGTCGCCCTGGCTGTCACCATCGGTGTTGGCCTGATCGGCGTTGCTGAGGGTAGGACAGTTGTCACTGCCATCATCGGCGCCATCGCCGTCGCTATCAGCATGCAAGGGATTGGTGCCGTTTGCTGTCTCGGCGCTGTCGCTGATACCGTCGTTGTCGTCGTCACTGTCACAGGCGTCGCCCTGGCTGTCACCATCGGTGTTGGTCTGGTCGGCGTTGGCAACCGCAGGGCAGTTGTCACTGGCATCGGCGACACCGTCGCTATCGGTATCAACAGCCGTCGGTTGCTCACCCATGCCGCCAATGACAAAGGTGTAGGGGTTCTCATCGCTGTCACTATTGGCCAAGCTCACCAAGGCCGTCACCACGCCGCGCACACTGGGCGCAAAGGTGATGGTGAAGGTCGTATACCTGGTGCCGCTGATCGTTGCCGACGGTGGCTTGCTGAGGCTAAAGGCGGCATCGCCGCTGAGGGTGGCAGCAATATCTGTTAGCACCGTACCGCCACTGTTGTGGACGGCAAAGGTGCGCGCTACTGTGCCACCGGCGACATTGACAGCGCCAAAGTCGGTATGATCGGCGCTGGTGGGGGTGATGTCGCCGCTGGCAATGGCAACCCCATTAGTGCGCACGTCAATTTCGGCAGGCGCCGGACCAAACTTCCTGACGTGCGGCATGGTGCCATATGTAATGTAAAGATTGCGGTTCTGATCCGCCGCCATCCCAATGGCACCCTGGGCAGCCCACCCGGTGAGATAGACGCCGTTGGGGGCAAACTTTTGTATGCGACTATTGCCAAAATCGGCCACATAGAGATTGCCGTCGCGATCGGTTTCGATGTTGTAAGGGCGTGTAAACTGACCGGGGGCGCTGCCGGCAGACCCCCACCCGCCGAGGTAGACGCCGTTGCTGTCAAATTTTTGAATCCGGTTATTGCTCTCTTCAAGGGTATAGACGTTGCCGCTGCTATCGATCGCAATCCTAAGGAGCCCATCAAACTGACCGGGGGCGCTGCCGAATGACCCCCACCCGCTGAGGTAGGCGCCGTTGCTGTCAAATTTCTGGATGCGGTAGGTGCTGGTCGAGACAACATAGACATTGTTACTCTGATCAATGGCGATCCCGTTGACATTAACCAACTGGCTGGGGCCACTCGCTTCTGAACCCCACCGGATCAGGAAGAGACCGTTGCTGTCAAATTTTTGGATTGGACTAGTAGACTTATCAGCCACATAGACGTTGCCGCTGCTGTCGATCGCCACGCCAGATGGGTTGAAAAATTGACCAGGCCCGGTCCCCAATGACCCCCACTTGGTTAGCAAGAGACCGTTGCTGTCAAATTTCTGGATTTCTTGATAGTTGTGGTCAGCCACGTAGACGTTGCCGCTGCTATCGGTTGCCACCCCCTGTGGCCAACTGGATTGGAATTGGGACCTCTGCAAGTTCCAAGTGAGCAATTGCGTCGGCGGCGCTTCGATGGTGTAGGCCCAGACGACAAAGGTATAGGCGGCTTCGTCGCTGTCATTGCTGGCGATGGTCACGGTTGCGGTCATCGGGCCAAAACCGAACGCACTAAAGGTGATGCCAACGGCGCCCGTGTACCCACTGCTGATCGTCAGCGGCGGCGGTGTGCTGAGGCTAAAGGCGGCGTTGCCACTGATGGTGACGGCAAGGTTGGTGAGATCGGCGCTGCCGAGGTTATGGATCGTAAAGGTGCGTACTTGCGTACTGCCGCCTTGCAGATAGCCGAAGTCGGTGTGATCGCTGCTGGCGGGGGTGGTGTCCCCGCTGACAATGACGACGCCCTTCCCCGTTAGCTCAATTTCGGGGACGGGGGCGCTTGTGCCAAATTTCTGGATGCGATGGTTATCGGTGTCAGCGACAAAGACGTTGCCGCTCGGATCGACCGCCACACTATTGGGCGCGTTAAATTGCCCCAGCCCCTTGCCGGCGCTGCCCCACTGGGTGAGAAAGGCGCCGCTGCTGGTAAATTTTTGGATGCGGTGGTTGTTGGTATCGGCTACATAGAGATTGCCGCTGCCATCGATCACCACGTCGCTGGGGGTATTGAACTGACCGGCGCGACTTCCCCTGGCGCCCCACTGGGCCAGATAGAGACCGTTGCTGTCAAATTTCTGGATGCGGTGGTTATCGGTGTCCGCCACATAAACATTGCCGCTGCTATCGACGGCAATCCCTTTGGGATTCTTCAACTGACCGGCGCCGCTGCCGTTTGCGCCCCATTTGGCGAGAAAGTTGCCGCTGCTGTCAAACTTCTGGATGCGGTGGTTGTAGTTATCGCTCACATAGAGGTTGCCGCTGCTATCGATCGCGATATCTATGGGTGAACTGAACTGGCCGTTATTGACCCCGTAAGCACCAAACTTGGTTAGGTAAGCGCCGGTGCTGTCAAACTTCTGAATGCGGTGGTTGCCGGTGTCAGCCACATAGAGATTGCCACTGCTATCGGTCGCCATGCCGATCGGATAGTTAAACTGGCCGTTGCCGCTCCCTTGGGATCCCCAGCCCACCAAGTAGGCGCCGCTGCCGGCAAACTTCTGGATCCGGTGGTTGTAGGTATCGGCCACATAGACGTTGCCGCTGCTATCGGTGGTGACCCCAAACGGCGTCGCAAATTGGCTACTGCCATTCCCTTGGAAGCCCCACTGCATACGATAGGGCGACGGCGCTTCGGCATTGCTTGGTTCGGCATAGGTAATGGTGGCGGTGATGCGTTTGGCATCATCCATGGTCAGCACACAGAGACCGGTGCCGCTGCAAGCGCCGCTCCAACTGCTCAAGACTGACCAGCTTCCCAGGTTGACCGTTGCCGTCACCACCGTGCCGGGGTCATACAGGCCGCCGGGCGGGTCAAGGCTGATTGTGCCGAGGCCGTCGCCAACGGTGCTGGTGGTGACCCGATGTTGGTTGGAACCATTGCCCTGGACGGCAAAGGTGTAGGGGTTTTCGTCACTATCATTGTTGGCAATCACAATGGTTGCCGTGCGCAGGCCGACAGCCGAGGGGTCAAAGGTCACATCAAAGATGGTGGCGCCACTGCCGCCTACGGGACTCACCGGTGCGCGACTGATGACAAAATCGCCCGCGGCGTCACCGGTCACGGTCGGTTGACTGACGGTTAGCAAGCCAGTGCCGCCATTGCGGATGGTAAAGGTGCGCACAATGACGCCGGCGCTGGCCGATATGCTGCCAAAGTCGGTATGATCAGTGCTGCTGGGGGTGCTATCGCCATTCTCAATGGGATAGAATAAATTGCCACGCAGCTCAATTTCGGGGGTGACGGGGCCATAGGTAAAGACTTGCACACGATGGTTGCCGGTATCGGTCACATAGATGTTCCCGCTGCTATCCAGCGCCACCCCGCGTGGCCCGGAAAATTGACCAACGCCATTGCCGGTGGATTCCCACTGGGTTAGATAGACGCTGTTGTTGGTAAATTTCTGGATGGGGTTGTTGGCGGTGTCCGCCACATACAGATTGCCGCTGCTATTGACCGACACGCCGGTCAGCGCGTTAAACTGCCCAATGCTACTCCCCTGCGAACCCCATTGAGTGCGATAATTCGGCGGCGCTTCGACGGCGCGGGGCGCCGCCAGCACATGCCCAGCACGCAGCCCGACCAGCACGCTGCTGAGTAAGAGCAACAGCAGCCAGATTGAGCGCCAGTGGCGCGCCGCCCCGCTTTGCGTTGTCGGCGGTCGGATCGTTACAGTGTACTGCTTGGTAGACAATTGCAACATCTGCTTTTCCTTAGTGAGTAAGTGTTGTGCTTAACATCCTTTTGTTGCGCTCGGCGCCGCTCAACGGGTCACGGAGCGCATTGCGGTTGGCTGGGTATAGAACTGGGCCATCGCTTGCCAACGATAAGTGGTGATCGCCGCATCGTCGAGGGTCGTCAGATCGGTGGCGGCTGCCTGGTTGGTATAGAACCGGGCCATCGCTCGCCAGCGGTAGGCGGTGATCGCCGCGTCGTCCAGTGTTGTCAAGTCAGTGGCTTGCGCAAAAAGCCGGGTACTGATAATCCCGTTTATGATGGTAAGCATAGCGCAAAATACGATCATAACCAGCAAAGGTTGAAGGCTATTGCTTCTTGATAACATTGTTCACTCCTCCTTATGATAAACGTGATGTAACGATTCAACGACAATACACTTGCACATGTGATCAAGGCGAAGAAATAAGCAGCAGCAAAAGCCGCGACAAGAAGACATTGGTGCGTATCATTTGCTGAAAGAGTTGGTTTCCGCTTGAATTCGCTTTAGAAAGCAGCATAGTAGCGATGTCGGCAGTGTAGCCGGCATTGTGTACGGACTATGCTGCTGTAGCGCTTGTTACGGGAACGCCCAATTTTGCTGAGCGGTACAACTTTGGGCGCCTTCCCTTGTGTCTGGCTTCAGGCGCGTAGGGAGCGGCTGAAGCCAAGGCAAACAACGGCGTCCGACGGCGAACGATAGGTAGGCGGTGAAGAAGCAACGTGGTCTTGGTGGTGTAGATGAAGCGCGCCGCAAACGTAATCACTACCGAAAACAGTACATCTTACAAAGTAGATATATACCAAACAAAAATACGAATTTGTGAAATCGACAAGCGTAGCATATAACAAAAGTGGGCAGTATAAACTCATTTCTTCTTCATTCATCGCTCACTTTTGTGTACTTTTCCGAGAAAAATTCATGATAACTGTAAGGTTTCTCGTGTCACCCGCTCCAATGGCGTCCTGTTTTGTGCAAAGGCGCCCCCTTATTCCGCCTGGGATAGGCGATACTGCGGGTCGACGGGTGTCCCCTGTTGATAAGCAAGGGTCATGATGAGCAAGGGCAGATTGGCAATGGGCGCGCCCCCCATCACCCGCTGCACCAGTTGTGAAAAGAGCGCCTGGAGGGCTTGCTGCGCCGCCGCTTCCTCTCCCAGGCTGGTCGTGAGATAACTGTAGAGGAGCGGACTCCATTCGGCCAGGAGTTGCGTCCAGGCTTCGGCCTCACCAGCGCGTAATTGCTGGAGCAGATCGCTTTCTTGGGTGTGTGCCGCTTGCCGTTGGCTAGTGCCGACCAACGGAGACGGATGGCGGTGTGCAGGCTCCTTGCACCGCCTGGCCCAATCCGCGCCGGTAATGATTGTAGGCATGAAGCGACATACTCCTCTAAACGCAGGGAATGATAGCGCGTAAACGTAGCGGTAGATCGACCTTGTTGGTGCGCTTGAAGCTAATCCGCCGGCGCCACTGCCCAGGCGGCAGCGGCGATAATGTCTTTATTTCAGGTGCGCGGGAACACCTGAAACCAAGCGATAGGGCCACGGTTTACTTGCGGTTGTGGGCAAATGTTGTGCAATGGAAGCGCAGTGATGGTGGTGTAGGTGGTGCGCCGCAGACGTACTCAGGAACGAAAGAACAAACTTTACAAAAAACGTAACTACTCCGCCCGCTCCTAGCCGGCCCGTGACCGGCGTCTGGGCCGTTGGTCACGGACCGGCTAGGAGCGGAGTAGTTACCAAAAATCATTATTGAACTGAACAAAAATCAGCAAGCATAGCATATAACAAAAGTCGGCGTATAGACTCATTGCTTCTTCATCCATCGCTCACTTTCTATGTATTTTCTGGTAAAAATTTGTGTAAATCGTAAGCTTACTCGTACAACCCGCGCCCGTCGTCAGCAAAGGTTTCCATAAAACACGTGCGATAGAGTATAATAGAAACTACTTGATTGGCCTATGGCAACAGCCGGTCACATTAACTGTATTCACCGATCACAATAAAACTAGAGGGCAGGCGTGCATTTTGCCAGGGCGGATTGTCCTCTTCCCTTCCGCTGCGCACATCATCTACCGGCGCGCTTTGCAATGCCCACCAGCAGTTGACGGAGGAAGATCGTCCATGCCAGAGTCTCGTCGACCGATAAGTGAACCGGCGCCCACCACCCCGCAAGCCGAGTTTCGCAAGGTCATTCATGAAGCGCTTAAGCAGGTGCGCAAAGAGACCCCTATCAGCAGCCCCCTGCAAACGACACGCCTCTACAAAGTTGTGCAGCGATCAGCCCCCGCCAACGGCCAATCGGTCACGCACCAGCTTTTGCAACGGGGGCTGCACACGCTGGCCGAAAAGTTTGCCATCGAAGCCCAAATTTTGCGCCAGCACTTTTGGGAAGGCAAAGCGATCCAGGCCATTGCCGTTGAATTGAGCATGGCCGACGGCACCGTCTACAACAAGCAGAGCGAGGGAATCAGCCGGCTGGCCGAACTGCTCTATCACCAGGAAGAGCAGGAGCGCACGACCTACCGCTGTGCCTTGGAAGCGCGCCTGCAACCCCCCTCCAACACCCACCTGGTCGGCCTGGAGCAGCCCATAAGCCATCTGGTCGATCTGCTCTGTACGACCGAAGCGCCCTGGTTGGTGGCGTTGGCCGGCATGGGCGGCATTGGCAAGACCACGCTGGCCGATGCCGTGGCACGCGCCACCATTGGACGCAACCACTTTGAGGATATTGGCTGGGTGACGGCCAAACAGCAATTGTTTGGCGGCCAGGGCGGGCTGCGTGGCGTGAACCAGCCAGCGCTCAGCGCCGATGCGCTCATGCGCACGCTGATCCACCAATTGCTGCCGGAGACGCAACTCAGCCCCAGCCAGACAACGGCCGAGTTGCAAGCGCTCCTCTGCACCCGGCTGGGTCAACGCCCGCACCTGATCATCATCGACAACCTGGAGACGCTGACCGACCTGGAGACTTTGCTGGACACCTTGCGTGACCTGGCGAAGCCGACCAAATTTCTGCTCACTTCCCGGGTCAGCCTCTTTGGCGAACCGGACATTTATCACTACCCCGTGCCGGAATTGAACGCGGCGCTGACATTGCATCTGGTGCGTCAGGAAGCGCGGCTGCGCAATCTGCCCGACCTGCTGCACGCCGCCGACGCCGATCTCCAACCAATTGTTGAGACCGTGGGGGGCAATCCGCTGGCGATCCGCTTGGTGGTGGGGCAGACCCATGTGCACCCGCTGGATCTCATTTTGGCGAACTTGCGCACCGCCCAAGGCCGCACCATTGAAGAGTTTTACACCTACATCTACCGGCAGGCGTGGGACGCCTTGGACGAAACGGCGCGCCGGGTGCTGCTGGTAATGCCCTTGGTCAGCAGCCTGGGCGGGACGCTGGAGCATATTCGCAAGGTCAGCAGCCTGGAGACCGGCCCAGTGACCGACGCCTTAAGTCGCCTGGTGCAGCTCAATCTGGTGGACAGCCGTGGCGACTTGAAAACCCGCCGTTATACGATCCACAATCTGACCGCCACCTTTTTGCAGGAACAGGTGATCCGCTGGGGGGCGCAGGGGTGACAAGGTGACAGGGTGACAGAGTGATATGTTGAATACTTCTCAAGTTGCGCAAGTGGAGAACAATTACGCCACGCTCTTCTTTGACTATATTAGACGTAGTCTGGACGAAGCGCTAGAAGGTGTACGCGCGGTGCAAAATCGTTTGGCCGATGAAGAACGCGTACAGGCCTGTCATGTACTGGACTATGGTCTGCGCGCCGCTGAAAGCTGGACAAGCGCCCGTGATTTGACTGTTGCCCTGGCGACCTACATGGAACGGGGCGGCCACTGGGAGATCTGGCAACATTTTCTAGAAAGAGCGATTGCCGCGGCACAACAGCGCCATGACATCCAGTACGAAATCACCTTGACTGCACTGCTGGCACGCCTCTATCAGCGCTGGAGCAAGCCAGCGGCAATGGTGCAAAGCTACCACAAGGTGATTCGGTTAGCGCGCCGTAGTGGTAACCGCTATGAGTTGGCGCGGGCCTGTTCTAATTTGGGCTATCATTACATTTTGACCGGCAATTTGTGGCGCGCCGAGGTGTTAAGTTATCATGCACTGGCAATTTTTAATGAACTGGAAAGTAATCATGGTCGGGCACACACCCATAATCATCTTGGCATTCTCTTTACCCGGCAATACAACTGGGTAAAAGCAAAGGAACATCTGTTGATGGCCTGTGCTATCTGGCAAGCTACTCAGGATCAGTTTGGTCTTATGCGCGGGTATGGCAATCTGGGTTTTTTATACAATGAAATCGAGAAATATGAAGATGGCCTCTATCATTCGACACTTGCCTTAGAATTGGCAGAAAGATTGGGTGAAGAACCTATGACAGGGGTCTTCATGATGAACATTAGTTTAGATTATTTGAAACTTGGTAACGTGCAAAAGGCAAAAGAATGCGCTAATCATGCAACGAAAATCTTCGAAAAATACTCGGATAAACTTGGTTTGGCACAGATTACCCATATAAGTGGATTAATCGAAATCTACAACAATAACTATACGAAGGCTCTGAACTATGTCGTAGAAGCAATTAGTATGTTGATAGACCATTACTACCTGATTCAGGTTAGATTTACGAAAATAGAACTTGAAATTCAGTTACATAATTTTATGGCTGCCAAGCAAGAGCTTAGTGAAATCGAGACTTTGCTCACTAAGCATCTTGCTGACAGCGCCTTGCAGTTTTATACGGATAGACTCACAACAATTCGACGTCGTCTAGAACAAGCTATCCTATAAACATTGTATAGACAACGTCAATTAACGAACTAGCAACCACCACCGTTGCTGCCACTGCATGCATGGGCAGTCTGCGTGATAGAGAACCCGAACTGTTCACCCACAATGCCAGTGCCGAAGGCGAGGGCCAACGTGAACGCAACAGCCAGAACCAATTTTTTCATGTTATGACGCTTCATCTCAAATTCTCCTTATGAAACAGATTGTTGATTAGGAGGATCAGTGAGATGAGAGATCTCTCGGTGGGTTGTCAGACCACCTACTTGCAAGTACTCTATGACCCGGACACTTCTCAGTATATGCAGCCCGCGTGCGCTGGGCGTGGACAGCGGCGTTGACGGACGCGTTGATTGGCACGAGTTTGCGTTGATTCGGTAGCCAAGTTGCGGTAGAATGAATCAACGGGACGCTGTCAGCGAATTCAGGGAACGGATTGAACGGATTCTGTTATTGACAATCCGTTCAATCCGTTCCCGGGGAGCCCACTGGGCCCCGTTGACAGCGTGTGCGCCATTTATACCCATTATCCTGATACAGAACCTGATTTGAGTGACCCTTGGCATTACACCTACACCTCTTTGGCCCGCCACGCCTGACGCGCGACGGCGGCGTCATTGCTTTGAACCATCGCAAAGCTTGGGCGCTGCTCGCCTATCTGGCCGTGACCGCGCCCGGTAGATCCTTGGCCCACAGTCGCGACCACCTAGCCACCCTGCTCTGGCCCGACTATGGGCAGAGCGACGCCCGCGGCCATCTGCGTCGCGAACTGGCGCGGCTGCGTGATCTGCTGGGTGAAGCGCACTTTGCCGCCGACCGGGAACAGATCGCTCTGGCGGCCGCCCCAGCCGGTCAGCCCGCCCTGCTGGTGGATGTGATCGCCTTTCAGCAAGCCGTCGCCGCCGCCCAACAGTGCCGTCACCCCGCCGCCACCCACTGTCCCGCCTGTCTGCCCCACCTGATCGCCGCCGAGGCTTGTTATCGCGACCACTTCCTGGCCGGCTTCACCCTGCCCGACAGCCCCGCCTTTGATGAATGGCACTATTTCCAACAAGAGCAACTTCGCGCGGGGCTGGGGTGGGTGTTGGCGCGGTTGGTGGGGGTTTGGGGTGGGGATAGGAAGGATGGGAGCGATGGGGAGAATAGGGGCAGGGAGGGTGATAGCGCGGGGATGACGCTGGAGCAGGCGCTGCACTATGGGCGGCGGTGGGTGGCCCATGATCCGTTGCATGAACCGGCCCACCGCGCCCTGATGACCCTCTATGCCCAAGCCGGTCAACCCGCCGCCGCTCTGCGCCAATACGATAACTGCGTCCGCCTGCTCGACGACGAACTGGGCGCCCCACCGGAGGGGGAGACGGTGGCGTTGGCGGAGGCGATCCGCACGCGCCGACAAGGTGACAAGGTGACAAGGTGGCCGGGTGAGGGGGTGACAAGGTGGCAAGGTGACAAGGTGACAAATGGAGAGGGAGCGCCGATTGACCCGCCAATCACCCAATCGCCGAACATCCCTGTCACCCCCTCACCCCCTCACCCTGTCACCTTGTCATCCCCTCCCGTTCACACCCTCCCCACCACCGCGCACCCCTTCATCGGGCGGGCGGCGGAGGTGGCGCATTATCGGGAATTGTTGACGCGACAGGGGGTGGCGGTGATTAGTGGGATGGCAGGGGTGGGGAAGACGGCGTTGGCCTTGGCGCTGGCGCAAGAGGTGGCGCCGCGGGCGGCGATCTTCTGGCATAGTTGTCAGCCGGAGGAGGGGGTGGATGGGTTGCTCTGGCGGCTGGCGGCCTTTCTGGCCGAGCGGGGGCAGGCGGCGTTGTGGCAGATGTTGCAGACGGGGCCGCAGGAGGGGCGCTTGGGGCGCAGTGCGCCGCCCTTGAGCGCGCTCATCGACTATCTGGCGCAATCGGTGCAAGGGGGTGACTATCTGCTCTGTCTGGATGATCTGCACCATCTGGAACAAGAGACGGGGGCCAACGCTTTGTTGGGACGCTTGATCGAGCTAGCCCAGGCGCAACGGTTGCGGCTGCTGATCACCACCCGCCAGAAACCGGCTTTACCCGCCTTGACGCCGGTGCGGGCGTTGAGCGGCCTTTCGCTGGCCGACACGCGCGATCTCTTGCGCAAACACAACCTGACTCTCCCCGCCGATCTCCTGCACCAACTCCACGCCGAAACGGAGGGCAACGGTCAGTTTCTCACCCTCACTATCCAGGCCTTGCAGCGCACTGACGATCCCTACAGCTTGATCGAGCAACTGACCGCCGCCGAGGATGTCGAACGGCATCTGCTGGCGCTGGTCAACAACCTGCTCAACCCGGCTGAATGCGCCGTGATGGCCGCCGTGGCGATTTTGGATGGCTACCCCGCCAGCCGCCAGGCCATTGAATCGATCAGCGAGGAGTCCCGTGTGCGCGATGCGCTCCTGAGTCTCTCGTCCCGCTATCTGCTCACGGCCGAGCGCAACCCAACTGGGCCGCGCTATTCGACCCATGCCCTGGTGCAGAAATTTTTCTACAACGGTCTCCACCGCCGTGAGCGCCAGACGCTCCACCGCCGCGCCGCCGGTCACTTTGCCGAGGCCGAGGGCGACCCCTTGCAGGCCGCGCTCCACTATCTGCGTGCCGAGCAGATGAGCGACGCCGCCCACCTCATCACCACCAACCTGCAACACCTGATCGGCCAGGGACGGCTGCGCGCGCTGCAACGGATCTTGCTGCGCTTTCGCCGGCCCGAACTGGATCACCTGTTGTGGGCGGCGGTCTGTGTCGCCAAGGGACAGGTCTGGGCGCTGCTGGGCGAACGGGAACCGGCGCGGGCGGCCTATGACCAGGCGCAGGCCCTGTTGCCGCCGACGGTCAACGCGCCGGTCTTGCGCGGCGAACTCTTTTTTGGCCTGGCCGGCTTGACCGAGCAGGAATCCTTTGCCGACGCGCGGTCGCTGGTGCAACAGGGGCTGGCCGCGCTGGGCGACGCCGATCCGCTGCTGGCGGCGTCGCTTCACATCAAAGAGGGGGGCTTGCTCTCTTCCCTGGGTGACTATGACGCGGCGCGGGCCGCGGCGCAGCGCGGGTTGGCCTTGTTGCCGCCCACGCCCCATGTTTTGCTGGTGGCTGCCCATAAGAATTTGGGGGTGATCGATTTTTACACCGGCAACATGGCGGGGGCCGTTGACCACTGGACGCGGGGGTTGGCGATCTGTCGGCGCTTGCCCCATCCCTTGAAGACGATTGATCTGCTCAACAATTTGGCCGCCTATCATCTGGTCGCCGGTCAGTGGGACAAGGCCGGGCAACTGTTGGCAGAGGGGTTGGCCGAGGCGCAGAAGTTGGGGACGGCCAATCATCAGGCGCTCTTTCATCTCAACTTGGGCATCCTGCGCACCTGGCAGGGCGATGACGCCGCCGCCGAACGCCATCTACAAACGCTGGGGAGCTATGCGGGTGAATATGCCAGCAACGCCCGCTACAGCCTGGCCGATCTCCGGTTGCGCCAGGGCAGGCTGGGGGAGGCCGCGCAATTGCTCGATGAGGCCGCCACCCTGATCACCGCGGCCGGCGCGGCCTATCAATGGCCGGAACTCCACCGTCTGCGGGCGCAACTGTTGCTGGCCCAAGGGGAACCGGTCGCCGCCCACGCCGCCATCGACGAATCGCTCCGGCTGGCGCGGGAGATGAGCATGGCGCGCGATGAAGGGATCGCGCTGGGGATTCTGGGTCAACTCTTGGCCGCCGAGGGAGCTACAGCCGACGCCGACAACGCGTTTCGTCGCAGTCTGGAGCTGCTGGCGGATGAACCATATGAGCAAGCGCGCAGCCAGATGGCCTGGGGGTTGGCGCAACAACGCGTTGGTGCTGTGACGGCGGGCAGCGCTTTGATCGCCACAGCCCAGCAGACCTTCAAGCACCTGGGCGCTCAACGCGACGATGAATCTACAAAAGGTGAAGCAAACCCGTGCGGTTGCCAACCAGGCCGACGATCAGGAGTCTAGCATGTCTTGTCTTATTTTTCTTCAGCGTTGCTCCCGCCGTGTATGCTGGTTTATGCTGCCTGTAGTCGGTTGGGTGCTGTTGCTGTTGAGCGCTCATCCGCTGTTGGCAGGGGGCGCACCGTCGGCAACCGCAACCCCCGCGGCACCGCGACCTGTACCAACCGAGCGCACGCGGCCCATTGTTGACACTCCTGTCTACACACTGAGTGCTATCTTGCCGAATGATGACGATACCAGTGATGTTGCCGTGGGCGATCTGAATGGCGACGGTGCGCTGGATCTGGTAATGGTCAACAGAGATAGTCCCAATCTTTACTACCTAAACAATGGGCACGGCAACTTTGACATGGGTACCCCCTTTGGCCCAATGAGGAATAATGATATTGCTGTTGTCGTGTTAGCTGACATGGATGATGATGGTGATCTGGACATTATCACCAGTGGAGCGGAAGACGTTATCTATTTTAATGATGGCCACGCTTCCTTTGCCAACCAAAACACTTGGAGCAGTGGCTCTTTCGGTTCGCTAGCCGTGGGCGATGTTGATGGCGACCGCGATTTTGATCTTGTTCAGGCAACATCTACGCAGCATCAGATCTGGCGCAATGATGGTCATGGCCGCTTCACAGCAACGGCGAGCTGGCCTGGCCGAGATCCCCAGTTGGTTGATGTCGACAGTGACGGTGATCTTGACCTGATCATGATTAGTGTGAATGACAATGACCTTCCAGGCGCCCTTGGTATTTATACGAATGATGGCAGTGGCGCCTTTATCGCACGCAACAACTTTACGATTCCGTTGCCCGATCGCAGCTCGAATACCGTTGCCTTTGGCGATCTAGATGGCGATGGCCATCTAGATCTCGTTCTTGCAAACTCCGCCTTTTCTGCCGCATCCGATAACAGCCAGCTTCTGCTCTATCGCCATCACGGCCCAAACGGCGATCTACGCAGCGACGCACCCCAAGTGATCGATGAGCGTGGGGCATGGTTTATGCAGATAGATGACATTGATTTAGATGGCGACCTGGACATTGTGACCGGGGACTCCTTCTATCTCAATCAAGGTATTGATCCGGCGACAGCACTATTGCAGTTTACGCCTGTAGCGTGGGGGGCGCCTAATGACGCCTATAAACCACTGGTATTGGCTGATCTAAATGGCGACGGTATTAACGAGATGGTCATTGCCGACTCAAGCTTTGATCGTATTTATACAAATCACAGCCCGATTGAATTTGGCGCTTGCACGACTTTATCAGGGGTACCATACGCCTTAATCGATCTTGGTGGCGACGGGGATCTCGATCTACTTTATACCAGTTTATATTTACCAGATGAAGAGTCAACACCCCTCCTGGCTGCGCTCAACGATGGCGCCGGTAATTTTCGCAATAACGTCGCCACGGGACTATCGTTTACTCCCCCAAACCGCCATTTCCTTATAGCACCCCCTTTTGCAACAGCCGATCTCAACGCCGATGGATTGGATGACTTGGTGGTGTTGCAGTCCAACCAACCCGCACAAATCTACCTCCAAGCTCGCTCTGGTTACTTCAGCTTGCGTACAGCGCTGGATGTAGCCTCAACTGGTGCGGATATGGTTGTCACAGGCGATCTGGATGGTGACGGCGATCTTGATCTAACGGTAGCCCCAGCACACGCCGGGCCATATCTGATCTATCTTAACCAAGGCAACGGGGGCTTTGACCCAGCACTACCCTTTGGCGAGGCCACCGACGAAACGGCCAGCCTCGCCTTGGCCGACCTAGACAACGACGGCAACCTGGATATTGCCGTTGGCAATAGCGCTAGCAGCCACGGCCAAACACACAACCGGAGTTTGATTTACTGGAATCGCGGTGATTGGACGCCTGGTGCAGAGCACTTCTCCGCTAGCCCATTAGGCCCTATGCCAGGCTTTAGGCAACAGGTTGTCGTGGGCGACTTCAATGGGGATGGCTTCAGCGATCTAGTGGTTGCAGATGCACGGAAAAGCGCAACCATTTTTCTGAATCAGGGCAATCGCACTTTTACCCAACAGTGGCTGAGTCGACTGAGTGAGCAAGTGACTGGCGTGATTGTACTCGACCTTGATCTGGATGGTGACCTTGACCTGTTTACGAGTGTTGGCGGAGCCGTCTTACGCAATGATGGTTCTGGCGCCTTTACTTGGCATCCAGCATTTCTTGACCTAAGACAAAAGGAGTTAGCGGTCAATGGGCCTTCCCTCATCAATATACGGCCGCTCTTCGTGGGTGATCTCAATGGTGATGGTCTGGCTGATGCCATCGCTTACCAGCAATATGATTTGGGCCGTATAGTGTATGATGAAGAATTTCCTTGCCTAACCTTCCAAACCCGACACGATGCCCATCCGCAGCCCGCATCGTCAGCCCAGATCAAGCTCTTGCCGCTGGACAAAACTGTGTTGGCTGGGCCGTATGCCTCGCCGCAGATTTTTGCCGCCGGCGCCATCACCTTTACCTACACCCTCTTTGACCCCACGGCCAGCCCAGCCAATGTGCGCGGTTTCTACTCGCTGGATGGCGGCGGCAAGTGGTATACCGCAACGGCCACCACCGCAACCGCCCTGAATGGACTGGCAACCCTGGCCGGTAACCAGCCCATTACATACACCTACACCTGGGATGTGTTGGGCAGCGGCTTTTTTGGGCAGAGTGACCGCGTCGTCTTTCGGCTGGAAGCACGCCCCGATCTGCACCCACAGCGCAACGGCGTGCCTGGCCCCTATCGCCAGCCCTATCAGGCGGCGCAGAGCTATCCCTTCCGCGTGCGTGGCACACAGGTGCGCGTGGTAGATGCGGCCAGCGTACCTATGCCAAACGCACTCGTCTATCGGTTACCGGTTAACGCCAGTGGTGTAGCTGCTTCCTTGGCCGCAACGCAAGAGAGTAGATCCTTTCGCACCAACAGTCAGGGCTATCTAGGCGGACGGGCAGCGCTGGCCGTAGGGGATCGGTTGGTAGCGCTGGCGCCGCTACGGTCCACGGATACCTTTATGCTCTATGCCAGTAGCGCTACACCGACCAGCGGGGGTGTAAACATGACGTCGGTTACGGGCAACGGCGTGCAGACGCTCACCGTGAGCGCTACCAATCCGCTGTTACTCTTCAACCTGGACATTTCGCTCGAATGGGATGCACGCCAGGATTGGCAATTGTTAGAACAACTACAATTTGACATCAAGCAGGCTTCGCAATTTCTCTATGACTGGACGAATGGTCGCGCCGCACTGGGCGACGTCACGGTCTATCACAACCGGGATCACTGGGACGAAGCCGATGTGCGGCTCTACGCCACCAACCGCCTGCGCCCGAATGCGACGCAAGGTGGCATTGTGACCACCATTGTAACCGAAACAGTGGGGCCGCCGCTGTTGGCGCAAACGCAGACGATCACCTACACACCAGGCCAGGTTCGTCTGAGCGTCACCTGGAACCGCTACGGTGAATCGGGCAGTGGCGTGCTGGGCGCCGATTGGGCGCGTGCCTTGGCCCATGAATTGGGGCACTATCTCTTCTTCCTCGATGACAACTATCTGGGCTTCGACGACGAGCATCTGACCGTGGTCGCCACCTGCACCGGCAGCGCCATGACCGACCCCTATCGCGAAGATTACACCGAATTTCTCTTTGCCGAGGAATGGGGGGCGGGCTGCGCCAAGACCTTGGCCGCGCAGACCACTGGTCGCGCCGATTGGGAAACCATCAGCCATTTCTACCCCGACTTGGCCGGCGCCACGCCAAACCCTGGCCCCAATGGACTGGCGCTGGCGGTGACACAGCTTCATTTTGTTGAGCCGCTCTCCCCTACCAGCACGCTGGCCGATCCCATTTTCTACCTGACTGAGGATGGCGTCGTGGTGGAGCCGGGGGAACGGGCCACCGGCTATCTCTACCGCATCGATCCGGCCACCGGCGAACCAACGCAAGTCATCGAGCTAGGCAGTCCGCGCTTTGATCAACTGTTGGCGCGGGGGGCGCAGGTCGGCGATCGGATCTGTCTCTATGACGGGTCGCGTCTGGGCTGCGAGACGATTGCGGCGGGGGATAATCAACTCACGCTCCACCGCCTGCCGGTTTGGCAACCAGAGTTGTTGATCGAGCCGATTTCAACGACCCTGATCACGGTGCGTGTGCCGCTGACGGGAACCGGGTTGGCGGCGGGCCAGCAACTCCATGCACAACTCTACCCCGCCCACGGCCCGGCGACAGCGCCACTTACGCTCACGGTGACTGGTACGGTTGCGGTAGGACAATTTGCATTGTCATCGCCAGAAGTAGCGGGGTATGTGCAGGTGTGGGTGAATGAACCGGTGATGCCAACCACGCCGCGCCGTGAAAGCATCACCGCCTTTGCGCTGGGCGGCAAGCCGATTGGGCTGGCCAAACATATCGGGTTAGCCAAACATATCGGGCTGGCGAAACATATTGGCCTCGCCAAGCACGCACCGGGCGGTTCGACCGATGGCCGGGTGCTGCTCTATAGCAAGGAGCTGGTGTTGGGCGACGGCCAATTTTACGCGTTCCAAACCACCAGCCTGGTCTCCAATACTGTACCGTGGGCGACGCCGGTCGGCGCGGCGTATCGCCTCTTTGCGCCCCAACGGTTGCCAAGGTTGACCCAGATGTCGATCATGTTCAACTATCTCGAACGGGAAGTGCCGGCAGGCGAAGAGGCCGGCATCAGCATCTACTACCTGGATGAGACAAAGCCGGCCAGTGGTTGGCAGCGGTTGGAAACGGTGCGCAATCCCGATTATAATATTGCCTCGGCGCCGGTGCAGGGGCCAGGGGTCTATGCGCTGCTGACGAGCGTGGAGCTGCCACTGGTGCAAGGTTGGAATTTGATCGCTTATCCGGTGCGGGTGACGCAACCGGTGAGCGAAGCGTTGCAATCGATCGCTGATGCCTATCTACTGGTCTACGGCCATGATCCCACCAATCCGAACAACCCCAATACCCTTTATTGTCAGCATGGTTGTGATGCTACGTTCTATCGTGGTTATCGTCCGCTGACGGCGTTGGAATTCGGGCGCGGCTACTGGATCTATGTAGATAGGCCCGTTATCCTTTATCTGAAAGGTGGCGAATAATTGGAAACTACACAAACAAACGCGGAGTTCGCACGCCCACGTGCGAAGCCCGCATTTGCCTGTTTGTAACTTCTGGAACCTTTACTGTTGCCCACTTCTACCTGTTTCCCTGTCCAGGCAAAATCAGTTGAGCGCAATAGGATACGCCAAGCCATGCCCTGGGGGGCGGCTTGAGCGCGTGCGAACTACGGAAAATCCAACATTGCCTTGATCACCCCAGTGGTGGGGTCGAGCCAGGTGGGAAAGACGTCGATCAGTTCCTCCGGCGAGGCGTGGTGGGTGATCCAGGGGGTGAGATTGATCTGGTTGGTGTTGAGGCAATCAACTACATAGGCGAAATCGGCGGAAGTGGCGTTGCGGGTGGCGAAGAGTGTTAGTTCGTGGCTGTGGAAATAGGGGTCGTTAAAGGTTAGATCGGCCTGCACCAGCCCGACATAGATCAGTTTGCCGCCGTGGGCGCTATATTGGAAGGCTTGCATCATCGATTGGGCGTTGCCGGTGGCATCAAAGACCAGTGTTGGCAAATCGCCGCCGAGCAGGCGTTGTAATTCGCTCTCGACGTTCTGCGTGGAATTGATGAATTTATCGACGCCCAAATACTCCTGACAGAAAGCGATCCGGTTGGGATTCAACTCCAGACAAATAATGTCGGCGCCCGCCAGTTTAGCAAATTGCATCGTCGCCAACCCAATCGGTCCGGCGCCGATGACCAACGTATTCTCCCCTGGCATCACCTGAGCGCGACTGACCGCATGGGCGCCGATACCAAGCATCTCCACAACGGCCAGGTGTTCCAGCGGCGCGCCCTGAGCTTTGTGCAACTTGTGCTGCGGCACAGTAATATACTCCCGCATCCCGCCATCGGTGTGGACGCCCAGCACCTTTAGTGATTGGCAACAGTTGGTCTTCCCCCGGCGGCACGCGCTGCAAACGCCACAATTCAAATAGGGCTCAACGGCGCAAATATCCCCTACCTGCAAATGGGTTGGCCCCTGTATTGGGCCGAGGGCGACGACTTCTACGCCCAATTCATGACCCAAAATGCGTGGGTAACTAAAAAAGGGCTGCCGTCCCCGAAACGCGTGTAGATCCGTACCACAGATCCCTACTCGGCGCACCCGCACCAACGCCTCGCCAACCCCCGGCGCCTCCGGTTCCACTGTATCGGTAAGGCGAAACTGCCCCGGCATCTCCAACACAATTGTCTTCACAACTCACTCCCCTTTTTTGAGTCCAGAGTCGCGTAGTCGCGTAGTCGCGAGGTCTAGAGTCCAACGTCTACCATCTTTGCTACCCGACTCCAGACTCCAGACTAGGCGACCCTGCGACTACGCGACTTTTCCCAATAAATATCGATGATGCGCCCAGACCGCTTTCACCTGCCACGGCAGCCGAGCGTGGTCGAGCCAGGCGTATTTGATCACCCGGTCATAGAGATCCGGCTCTTGGCCCAGGTAATAGGCCATGGTGCTCCACTGCCAGTTGTCGCCGGTGAATTGTTGTTCCAATCCTTTGCTGCGAATGCCCAGCCGTTTGAGGACTTCGTTGGCCGGCATGACCGTATCAGGCCAGGGCGGGGTATCCAACACGCCTTGATCGATGATCTCAACGCCTTCGATCTCCAGAATACGGCGGAGGCGGCTGATGTCCGTCCACTGCTCGTCATGATGGGCAAAAAATTCGCGGTCAATCACCAGCTTGCGCAGCCAGTAGCCCACCTGTAAGTTGTTGGGCATGGCGACAAAGACCAGGTTGCGGCTGGTGCGCACTAACTCGCGCAACAAGCCCGCCGGATTTTGGATGTACCACAAGCCCGCCCACTGCCAGGTGAGATCAAAGCTGCGGTCGGCAAAGGGGAGGGCGTGCCAGCGCTCCGCCGGTGTATGCACCAGGCTGACCGGCAGTTGCAGATCCTGCGCCCAGATGCGGCGCACCCCCTGCAACCGCTCCTCGTTGTCATCGACCATTGTCACCGCGACGCCTTGACGGGCCAGCGCCACATCGTTGATCCCGCTGACGCCGGCCATGCCATAGAGCGGCGCTTCCAGCACACTTTGAATCTGATAGCGCTGGCGTAGATCCTCCAAAAAATCATTGAGAACAAAGCGCTCGTAGACCAGCCCCAAGCCTTCGTTGTAGTCGGTTAAATATTTGCGCCAGGTATTTGTTGGTTCTGTCATGGTTGATCCGTGATACGAGTTACGAGTTACGAGTTACAAGTTACAAGTTACAAGTTACGAGAACTGTGGTAGTGAATATTCATGTTTTGTAATAGCTGTATATTATTGGTTGCTTCATCTTTAAAAGAGATCTCCTAATCGGCATCCATAACTCGTAATTCGTAATTCGTAATTCGTAACTAGCATCACGATCCCTTCACCTTCTGCACTTCGTTCAGCATCTCTTCCACCGAGCGGCGCCCGGCTTCGCTTTCGGCGCCGAGCATTTGCATCAGTTCTTCCACGCGGGCGCGTTCGTCCAACTGACGGACGACGGTGCTGGTGCGCTCTTCGCCGTCCAGTTGGGTCACCCGTTTGTTGACGGTGAAATGTTGGTCGCCAAAGGCCGCCAGTTGGGGCAAATGGGTGATGCAGAGAACCTGATGGGCGACGCTGGTTTCGGCCACCGGCTCAGCGACCAGGGCCGGTTGGCTCTTCTTGCCGCTTTTCCCATTCTTGCCCCCGTTTTTGTCCCCGTTTTTGTCATTGGACGCTTTGCCATTGAGACTTTGCCGGCCGGTGAGCATCCACAATTTTTGACCAACCACCGCGCCGACCCGCCCGCCGATCCCCTGGTCAATTTCATCAAAGATCAGGGTAGGCGTAGCGTCGGCGTGGGTAAGGACACTTTTGAGCGCCAACATCAAGCGTGCCGTTTCACCGCCGGAGGCCACCTTGGCCATCGGTTTGAGCGGTTCGCCGGGGTTGGCGCTGATCATAAACTCAACTTGGTCGACACCGGTGCTGTCAAAGGCGACGCGGCGACCATCGGGCAGGTAGGCGCCATCGGCTTTGTTGTTCTGCTCTACAGCGACGCCAAAGCGAGCGCGCGCCATGCGGAGATCGGCCAGTTCCTGTTCGACCTGGCGCGCCAGTTGATGGCCGGCGACGGCGCGTTGCCGGCTCAACTCGGCGCCCAATTGACCGATGGTGCGCAGCAGGCTCTCTTCCTGCTGTTCCAGCGCGGTGGTTTTGGCTTCCCAATTGCTCAAGCCATCGAGTTCAGCCTGGGCGCGCTGGCCAAAGGCGTTGATCTGTTCAATCGTGTCGCCATATTTGCGTTTGAGATTGCTGATCAGGTCGATGCGCTCTTCGACCTCTTCCAGCCGTTCGGGGTTAAATTCCAGGTTGTCGGCATAATCTTCCAGCGTGCGCGCCAGGTCGGAAAGCTGTTCCAGCAGCGCCTGACTTTCGTCCGCCGTCTCTTTCATGTCCGGGTCGATGCGCGCCAGCCGTTCGATGCGCCCAACCGCCTCGCTGATGAGATCAAGTGCGCCCGGCACTTCGCCATCCCCATTGCTCAGAATAGCCTGAGCGGTTTGGGCCAGCTTCATAAGCGCTTCGGCATTGCCCAGCCGGCGCCGTTCGCTCTCCAATTCACTCTCTTCACCAGGGCGCAACTTAGCGGAAGCGATTTCTTCGGCCTGAAAACTGAGGAGATCAATGCGTTGGGCAATGGTGCGAGCATCCTGGCGCAGCCGTTGCAACGCTTCGCGTACCTTGCGCAACTCACTCACCCGTTCAGCCAGTCGGCGGCGCTGGGGGAGCAGATTCGCGTAGCGGTCGATGAGATGAACATGCGTGCGCGCCTGTAACAGATTGAGATGTTCGCCCTGGCCGTGGACATCAACCAGGTAGCCGGTCACTTCGCCTAGTAGTTGCAAGTTGACCATGCGCCCATTAATGCGGCAGATGTTGCGACCGGTGCGGCGCACCTCGCGGCTGAGCGTAAGCCAGTGTGGGTTTTCCGGATCATCCAGACCATTTTCTTCCAGAATGGGTTGTAGCTCGGTCAAAATATCACCTTCCACCACCTGGAAGCTGGCTTCGATCTCGGCTAACTCGCTGCCGGCGCGCACCCACTCCGCTGTGGCGCGATCCCCCAGCAACATGCCGACGGCGTCAATGATGATCGATTTGCCGGCGCCGGTCTCGCCGGTTAAAATATTCAGCCCCGGCCCAAAGGTCAGGTGGAGATCATCAATAATGGCAAAGTTACGAATATGCAAATCAGCCAACATAGGTTATTCGGTCACTGGTCATTAGTCATTCATCACCGGCTATGAATACTACAGATGCAATGATGAATGACGACTGGTAGATTTGCCATAGCGCTTGGCCCCACGGCAACAAACTCTCTTCATCCTGGCCCAATTGTAGCACAGATAGTTGTGATATAGAAGCAATGTAGAGGAGTAATGCACAATTTCCAATAGTCGATGGTCCCAACTGTTTGCACATCTCGCCAACCATGTTATAATATCTACAATCAAACGTTATACGATGCTTTAGGCGAAGATGATGCTGCAGAACGTATCATGTTCAAACAAGGGCAAGTATAAGACAACAGTATAGGACAACCACAAACAAATCTGGATCAACTAGGATCAAATTGTTAGTTGAGCATGGCTGTTGTGGATCTGTCAGTAGCGTGATTGGGGCGATGCTGTATCGGTTATGCAGGTAATAGCGTCGTCTCAGAAGTAACTCTAGAGCAGAGTAAAGGGAGGAAAGGTATGAATATTATTCCAGGCCCGTGGGAGCTTGTGATTATTTTGGTCATCGTCGCCATGCTCTTCGGTGTGGGGCGGTTGCCGGAGGTCTTTGGCGCCGTGGGTAAAGGGATTCGCGAATTCCGCAAAGAATCCAACACCGGCGATAAGGGTAACACGACGGTTGTCAACGCCGACAAGCCGAGCGAAAACACGGCGGAAAGCTAACCATAACGCTACTTTGGCGATGGGAGGGCCTGTTATGAATTGTTCTGCTGCTTTATACCGGCCCTACCTATCGCCGATTTCTATTAACTTTCCATGGAGATAAGCTGCGAAAGGTTATTGCGTGCGTGTCCTTCGCTTTATCGCCTTGTTGCTGGTCGTTGTCGTTGCCTATAGTGCGCAATTTATTCTCCACCCGCCACTGCTAACCACATCCAGTTCCCTTCTGCCGACGCAAATCAGCGCCCTTCTGCCCAACCTGTCGCGGCTGCGGGGGTTGGTGGCTGGGGATTTGCGCGAGCTTGCCATCTTTCTCCTGGCGGTTGCCGCCATTACCTTTGGCTTGGTTGCCGCCCCGTGGCCCCTGACCGCAGCGCCACTCGCTACGGTGCCAGCAACTTTTGCTCTGCCCGGCGCTCGTCGTCGTCAACGCTTAGCCTGGCTCTTGGTGATGATGGCCGTGATTCTGGTTGCCCTGGCCACCTTCTTTGTTAGACTTGCACCCGCCCCCGATGCACCTGCTGGTCAGGGCGTAAGCTTTGCTGTCCCAGCGGATCTTTTGCTCATAGCGCTAGATATTCCCTGGCTGCCCGAATTGTTATGGGCCGGCGGCTTACTCTTCTTTTTTATGGGCTGTGGCCTTTTCCCTTGGCGCTTCGCCCCAGACGCAGCCGAAGTAGCGGACGGGCGTACAACCAAGGCGACACCGAGGGGCTGGTGGCGTCTGCTGTTGCTACTGCTGCTGGCGGCGCCGCTCTATGCTTGGCGACTGCTAGAAATTCCGCTCTCTATTCACCAGGATATCGCACAGGTGGCGCTTTGGGCCAGTGATTGGGCGACCAAAGGGGATGCCTACCTTTTCGGACGTACACCCTTTCTGTTAGAGTCAGGTCTTGCTTTGGCGAGCCTGGGTGGCGCCGTAACGGCTCTTTTCTTGTGGGCCACAGACGATTTGCTCCTAAGCGTGCGCCTTGCCGGTTTTCTCTTTGCCCTCATCGCAATTGCCGCCACCTGGTTATTGGGAACAGAACTCTATCATTGCACGCCATCACCAACCGCAACGCCAACATCAACGGAGCCGACGGTTGACCAGGGACGCTGGCCGGCGTTCATTGCCGCGATTTTGGTGATGACGACGACAGCCACCATTCTCTTTAGCCGCATCCCTATCCTTCTTGAAATGGTGGGGTGGGGTACATTGGGTTGTTGGGCGCTGTTGCGAGGGCTGCGCACCGGTGATCGACTGGCGGTCGGACTGAGCAGTGTACTGCTGGCGCTAAGTGCCCTCCTCTACTCGCCGGGGATTGCCTTTGTGCTGACAGCGCTCTGCTGGTGGATTGGCTATGGGGTGGTGCAGACGGGTTGGGCGCCCCATCATCTGGAGCCAACCTTGCCGGGGCGGCGGTTTCGTGGTTACTTTTTACTCTGGCTGGTCGGTCTGTGCCTTATGGCGGCGCCAACGGTCACGGGCCACTGGTTTGGCGAATTGCCGGGACCGCAACTTTGGCAGGGGAATTTGGCGGCCCATTGGCGACCGACGCTGCTTGCTTTTGCGCAGCCAGGGGACGTCAGTCAACTGGGCGGGTTGGCGCTTCCCTTCTTTCACCCCTTGTTGACGCCATTGCTCTGTCTGGCAGTGGGCGCGCTCTGTTTTAACTTTGATCGGCGCGCTGCCTGGTTTTTGCTTACCTGGGTGGCGGGCGGCTTGCTCTGTGCCATGGTATTGCCCGCACAGGCGCCAAATTGGCCGGCGCTTCTCCCCGTATTGCCGGCAACGGCGTTGGTCTTGGCCTTTGGGCTGGATCGCTTACGGGCGACGATCTTGCAGAGCGCCGGCGCCTGGAGCCGCAATTTGTTTAATTACCTACTGATGGGTGTGCTGGTCTGGGTTGGCGTGCAGAATGGCGTGGCCTATTATGACTTTGCCCAACAGCAGAGCGACCCTATCAGTGTGGTAGGGCAGGAATTGCGCACGATGGCTGTTGGTCAACTGGCCTTTGTCGTCGGTTTGCCGGTAACGACGGCTGATGAACCCCAATTGCGCTTCTTGACCAACGATTGGCGCCGACCGACCCGTTCGCTAGTGTTCTTTAGTGAAAATTTACCGGCTACCTTGCCACCAGGCGCCTTTGTCCTGCTGCTGCCGACGGAAACGGCAAGGATGACACTGGCACAGTTGCAAGACCTTTATCCGGGGGGAACGTTGCTTACCCGACGTGATCATCGAGCGAATGTGCTGCTCTACCGCTATACGCTTGCGCCCTAACTCGCCATAAGTATGCGCTGAATTTTGTGAACGGGGCTACTCTTGTTATACTTGCGCAAGGATTCATCCGATTATAGAAGATAACAGAGTAACTACTCAGCTCTTAATCAGTCACGGACCGATTAAGAGCTGAGTAGTTACATAACAGACTATGATGCGATTTGTGCAGTTGCCTTGGGGTAAGCCTTCGTGCATATTGCGCAGAGCGCGGAAAGTGATGAAGGGGTTACTTTATGTCATTTGTTAGTTTTTTGATGATTGCATCGATGATTATTGGGGTTGCCTTGACCAGCGTTGTGTTGGTGCAGGGGCATAGCACGGGCGGGTTGGGGAGTGTCTTTGGCGGCTCCGATATTTATCGGACGCGCCGTGGTATGGAGAAGACGCTCTTTAATCTTACCTTCCTGTTGGCCGGGATCTTCTTCCTCCTCTCGCTCCTGGCTGTGGCCTTTGAATAGTCAGTGAGGCAGTGAGACAGTAAGACAGTAGCGCAGTGAAACAGTTTTGCTGTCTTACTGCGCTACTGAATCACTGTCTCACTCTCTATTTCACTGCATCAGCATTAGGCGCATCCTACACACCGCTATGCAAGCATCGCCACCATCTTTCCCACCCACGACAGCACCCACCGACTCGCTTGGCCGTCACTTACGGTGGCAGGTCATTTTGGCCTGTTTGGGGCTCTTTGCTTTGGTCAGCCTACTCGGCTATTCCACCTATTCGGTGACGACCGTCTTGGTGCCTGATCGGGGTGGCGTCTTCCGCGAAGGGGTGATGGGCAATCCGCGCTATCTCAACCCCTTTGTCTGTGACCGTAATGAACTGGACGAAGATCTGTGCGCCTTGCTCTTCCGTGGCTTGACACGAATCGACCAGCATGGCCGGGTGGTGCCCGATCTAGCCAGCGATTGGACAATTACCGACGAAAAGATTTATACCTTCCGTCTACGCTTTGATCAATTTTGGCACGATGGTCGCCCCGTCACGGTGGATGATGTGCTTTTTACCACGAGCATCTTTCAAAATCCAGATGTGGTCGAAATCCCGAACCTCTCGATCCTCTGGCGCACGGTGAAGGTTGAAAAGGTGGATGATTACACTGTCCGTTTTACCTTAAGCGAACCCTTTTCGCCCTTCCTGGATTACACCTCAATCGGCTTGCTGCCCCAACATCTCTATGGCAATGTGCCAGCGACGGAACTGGCGAGCAAACCGCTGAACGGCACACCGATTGGCGCCGGGCCGATGATGATCGAAGCGATGACTGCCAGCTATATTCGTCTAAAGCCAAGCCCGTTCTATAGTGGCCCTGCCCCCTATATTTCGGCACTGGAATTTCATTTTTATCCCGATCACCCCAGTATTCTCAGTGGCTATATTGCCAACGAAGTGGACGGCATCAGCCGTATTTTACCGGCTGAATTTCCACGAGCGGCCAACCAGGAAGGATTGGCGCTCTTCTCCGCCATTCAGGCGCGCTTTCTGAGCATTACCTTGAATATGGACAACGCCAATACCCCCTTCTTTGGTGATAAAGCGGTACGGCAGGCGCTCTACTATGGATTGAATCGGACGGCGCTGGTTGACGAAGTGGCATTGGGGTTGGGCGTGGTGGCGCATAGCCCGCTGTTGCCCGAAAACTGGGCTTATAATCCACAAATTCCATCGTATACTTATAATGTCGCCACCGCCAAACAGTTACTCGATGGCGCCGGCTGGATTGACAGCAATGGCGACGGCGTGCGCGAAAAGAATGGCGCCCCACTCCAATTTCTCTTGTACGCTTCCGATGAGCCGCTCCAAAGCGCACTGGTGCAACGCATTGCACTGGACTGGCAAGCCATTGGCGTGCGGGCTGTACCAACGCCTGTCGCCTTTGTGAGCCTGATGACCGATTTCTTGCAGCCACGGCAGTTTGATGCCGCCTTGACCGTGTGGGACATTGCCGGCGACCCCGATCAATATTGGCTCTGGCATAGCACGCAAATCGAAGAAGGTGGGCTGAATTATAGTGGTTGGCGCAATGATGAGGTGGATGATCTATTGCAAAAAGCGCGTTCCATCACCAACGAAACTGAACGCAAGAGCCTCTATAGTCGCTTTCAACAAATTTTTGCCGAGGAAGCGCCGGCTCTTCTCCTCTACTACCCGGTCTATACCTACGGTGTCAGTGAGCGCGTGCAAAATGTGCAGATTGGCCCATTGAACCAGCCCGCCGAACGCTTTGCCAGCTTTGCCGATTGGTACATTGTCACCCGGCGTGTGCCCCTCAACCAGGCGCCAACGACGGCGCCGCCGACGCCGCCCCGGTCATTTAGTCCTTAATTTGGTTCTCTATCAATAGACGCGTGCAATAATTAATGGAGAATTGAAAATTCTTAATTGTTACGCATGTGTCAAGCTATCAGTAACAATTAACCGTTTTCCATTGATAATTAACTATTTGGCTGAGCTAGGCAACCGGCGTTGCTTGATATTGCATAGACGCGCCATTCGGACCAATGGGGGCGAAAAGCAATTTAACTTTACCCATGGTGGGATGTTCGAGACAATAGATTTGTGTGGGTAGCAGGGGCCGTAGCGGTCCGTTGAACACAACGACAAATTCAGTGGCACGCACCATCCCCGATCCCTTCTCGCTTTCCGTCACATTCCGTACGGCGCGCAATTGTAACAGGATGGGCGGCAATGATTCCACTTGGAGTTTAAACGGCTGATTTAGGTGGGAAGAAAAATCAGTGCTGGTGAATTGTGCAAGCGGTGGCATTTGGTTATTCCTTTGTCTTTGGTGAGATTTTTCCTACCATATAATCGTAACCGAACCACCAATTCCTTTGCCCTGACTCCTAACTTGACTGAAAAATACGTGGATTGACTCGCCGGGTGTTGTATTATTCACCCCTTTGACTGGGGTAACTACAGTATTTGACGTAATGATTCATCAGGATCTAGTGTACTGATCGCCGGAGGTGGACAATGCGCTGTAACGCCTGGGTAATGGTTACCGCTGCATCAACCGTCGTAACCCCATTGCATCGGCACCAAATGAGAAATTCAACATTACCGGCCGGGCCAAGCAACGGCGAAGGTATCATCCCTTTGACCGCCAGCCCCAATTGTTCCGCCAACTGAAAAACGGCTTCCAACACCCGTCGATGCACCGCCTCTTCGCGGACAACGCCGCCTTTGCCGACCTGCTCCTTACCGGCTTCAAATTGTGGTTTGATCAAGGCAACCAGATCCGCATTGGACTGTAAGAGCGCCAATGTGGCCGGCAGCACCAGATTTAAGCTGATAAAACTGGCATCAATCACGGCCAGATCGGCTAGAGCCTGATCGGGCAGTTCGGTCAGATGACGGATATTGGTGCGTTCCATCACGACGACGCGTTCATCGTTGCGCAACTTCCAGGCCAATTGACCGTAGCCCACATCGATAGCATAGACCCGTGCTGCACCCCGTTGTAACAAACAATCGGTAAAGCCGCCGGTGCTGGCCCCGACATCCACCGCGATTTTTCCTTGCACAGTGATCGGAAAATCATCCAATGCCGCCGCCAACTTGACGCCGCCCCGACTCACATAGGGCAAGGTATTGCGTAGACGCACCGCCACGTCAGCAGGAAAGCTTTGGCCCGGTTTATCGCGCACGGTTTCATCGACCAATACTTCGCCGGCCATGATCAACCGCCGCGCTTGCTCACGGCTTTCGACCAACCCTCGTTCAACCAGTAGTAGATCCAACCGTTGTTTCTTCCCCGACGGCTTCTGCGTACTTTGGCTGATCTTGGCCGGCTCTGCTGCGGTGGGCTGCGGCCCTGTCGGTGGTGTCACCGGGTTTTCATGCGACATTATTGATGAGTGCGCCTATCTACAAATTTTGACGAAGTAAGGGGCATACAGTAACATGCCTCTCAGCTTTATTTACGAGAAATCTTTATTGTATTTATTTGAAATCACTCGCAATGATCAGAAAGTAGCAACGTAAACAGTAATTATGCCCTCACAATTTTCCCGTAATCTCGCTGGCTTGATTCGGACCATGCGGCTGCGCCAATGGTCGAAAAATGTGATCATCTATGCCGGCCTGGTCTTTGACGGTAAACTCTTTGACCTTAGCTTGCTCACGGCGACAACCTTGGTTGTCCTCTGCTTCTGTCTTGTATCCAGTAGTGTCTATATTATTAATGATCTGGCCGATATTGAAAAAGATCGATTGCATCCGCGCAAGAAACTGCGCCCCTTGCCTTCCGGGCAGTTGCATCCTCGCTTTGCGGCCGGCGCCGCCGCATTGCTTGCGATTGTGAGCATTGCACTAGCCGCCTGGCTCAATCTCTGGGTTGGGGTGGTGGTTTTTGTCTACTTGGTGCAAAATATTGCCTACAGCCTGTACTTGAAGAACATCGTCCTCATCGATGTGATGGTGCTGTCGCTGGGCTTTTTGTTGCGCGTTCTGGCCGGCGTCCTCATTGCCGATGTCAGCAACTTCAGCCCTTGGCTCTATGTCTGTATCACGCTGCTCTCGCTCTTCCTGGGCTTCGGTAAACGGCGTCACGAAATCACCCTGCTGCAAGATGACGCGGCCGCACACCGTAGCAGCCTGCAAGAGTACAACCTCCCCCTGCTGGACCAAATCATGAGCCTGGTCACCACCAGCACCTTTGTCACCTACACCTTCTACAGCTTTGAAGCGCAGACCGCACTGGTACGCGATGGGCGGATGCTCCTGACCACGCCCTTCGTCTTCTTCGTGATTGTGCGCTATCTCTATTTGATTCATGTGCAAAAGCGCGGCGGCGCCCCCGATGAACTAATTTTCGAGGATCGCCCGCTGTTGATTACTGGGGTGCTTTGGGTGGTGTCGATTGTGATCTTGCTGTATGTGTGGTAGATATTAGATATTGGGTATTAGATAGTAGAGCCTGCAAGTCATGCAATATCCAATACCCAATACCCAATATCTAATATCTAATATCTTCTATTCTTCCTGCACAAATGCCGCCCAGGCGCCTTCCATGCCGTCGTCAGTGACGCCATAGAAGACACGCACTTGGTCGCCTTCGCGCAGGGCGAGGTCATAGCGCACTTTGCCGGCGCGGGCTTGGGAGCGGACTAGGCCAACGTTGCCCAGCCACTCGACTTTGTCGGCGCGCACTCGTTTGTCTTCGTGTTGCTGAATGGCATAGTTCCACAACTTGCGGGCGCCTTTGCGGGTGACGTTGGTGATGACGTGGCCGTTGCGCAAATCGCGAATCGTGTGGAACTGGGTGCCGTTACGCTCTTCACTGTAGACAATCTCCACGCCTACCTGGGGTAAGTAGAAGGCATCGTTGGCGTCGATAGCAATCTCCGAGGGCAACAGGACTTCAGCCACTTCGGCCTTGCTCTCCAGCGGTTCGCTAATCGTTTCCGGGGGGCGGGGACGCTCCTGGCGGCGATTGTTATCGTTGCGATGACGGTTCTCTTGGCGCCCTTGGTTGCGCGGCGGGGCCAATTTACCCGCTTCCATCAACACTTCCTGGATCAACGCAACAATTTCATCGCGCACGGCGAGGCTAGTGTCGGTTTCGTCGCGCACATAGAACTTGTTGTCATCCAAACAATAGGGACGATTTTCCCCCTTGGGGACGCGTAGCCGCAGAATGTTGGCCCCCTGACTTTGGAATTGATCAATTTTCACCGGCAAGGGCGGGGTCAGCCGTTCGGTCAGATCGGTGCGGATCTCCTCTTCCACCTCTTTGATATTTGCCAACCCTTTCGGTTTGTCATTGCGTGGCCCGGCGCCGACATAGATGACGCCCCCCGCCGTGTTGGCAAAGGCGCAAACATCGGCCAGGATGCCGGTTAGCTTGCCACTACGCTTGTTGGCCGACTCATGGAAGCTTTGAAGGATGGTCGGGCCTTCTTCACGGGCCGCAGCCAACGGATCAAAGGGCTTATCGACGGCGCGCGACGGGCGCGTACGATCAAATTGATTGCTACGCAACAGGGCGGCAATATTCTCAAAGGTCGGCGCATCCAAGAGCAGCTCTGTCGCCCGTTCGCCAATGCCCAAGCGTTTGTTATTCTTCGGGTCGGTGTTCAGGCGATGTGCGTCGCTGCCCTGAATACAGTGCATCTTACGTGAATATTCGCTCTTGCTGCCATTGAAGAAGCGGGCGGTGGAGTGACCACGGCGATCCAGATCGGTGACTTCCAGGGCGTCCAGGTTGGGATCTTGTGTGTAGGCAATCTTGGTTTGGCCGCCAAAGGGAAAGTTGCGCATCGCAACGCCATGGGTGCTGTTGGCGTGGGCAGCAATGGCAATGCCCCCCGCTTCTCGAATCACTTTGTAAGCGCTCAAGACATCGGTGCCGGCCCCAGTTTCGGTACTGCCGATGTCCAATTTATCGGGCGGCACTTTGAGGCTCAACAGAATGTGTTCCAACTGGCGCACCGGCGTATCCGGCGCAAAGATGCCCAAAATGTGAAAACCAAAGGTGGCGGTAAATTCAAAGCCGGGCAAGACCAACACTTTGTCGGCAAAAGAACGCCAGCGCTCTAGGCGGTTGCGCTCTTCGTCGGTTAAGCGGTTATCCCGTTCCAGACGGGTCAACCACTCGATCTCCCGTTGGATGGCGGCGATGCCGGCGACGGTGTTGTGATCGGTGATCGCCACAATATCCAGCTCTTTTTCCACCACTTTCGCCATCCAATCAAAATAGGTGGCGCTGGGTTCTTCATAATCGTTCGAGCCAGGGGTGTGCAGGTGCAAATCCACTTTGTACCACTTGCGCGGCCCCTTGGGCTGTTGTTGCGGTGCGCTAGGTTGCGCACTCGGCGTCCCAGGCGTGCTGCTGGGGCTTATGACGGACACATTGCTGCTTGGACTGGTAGTGGTCGGTGCCGCCTTCGGTTGTCCGTTTTTGTTATAAGGTCTACGTCTTTTACTCACAAAACTCATTTCCTCCAAAAATAGTACTCATGGCGCCATCTGCTCGCCCTTTCTAGCGTCCTCGTGGACTTCACCATCAATGGCCGCCGCCCAGACTTCATCGACAGTGTCCACCAGGACAAACTTTAGCTTTTCCCGCACGCCCGCCGGCACATCTTCCAAGTCGGCTTCATTGTGCCTGGGCAAAATCACCGTTTCCAGCCCAAAGCGCACGGCTGCCAGCACCTTTTCTTTGACCCCGCCAATGGGCAGCACCTTGCCGCGCAAGGTGATCTCACCGGTCATGCCCACCTTCGGGCGCAACGGTTTGCCGGTAAGCAGACTGACCAGTGCCGTGGACATGGTAATGCCGGCGCTAGGGCCGTCTTTGGGAATCGCACCGGCGGGAATATGCAGGTGGATATCCGATTTGCGGAACGTATCTGGGTCGATATTGAGGGCGCTGGCGCGGCTGCGCACATAACTCAAGGCCGCCTGCGCACTCTCTTTCATCACATCGCCCAGTTGTCCAGTGAGGGTAAAGCCCTTGTCGCCGGGCGATTTGGTCGCCTCAAAAAACATAATGTCGCCGCCGGTGGCCGTCCAGGCCAAACCAACCGCAACACCGGGCATTTCGGCCCGCTCTACGACTTCGTCAGGATGAATTTCCCGTTTGCCCAGGAATTGACTGACATTGGCTTTGTCCACCACAATGATACCGTCGCTATTGCCGGCGGCGACCTTGGCGGCAATTTTGCGGCAGATCTTGCCGATCTGTCGTTCCAGACTGCGCACCCCGGCTTCACGGGTATAGCCTTGGATGGCTTCCCGCAAGGCATCGTCACGAAAATCGATCTCTTCCTGGCGCAGACCATTTTCGCGAATTTGGCGGGGAATCAAATAGCCGCGCGCAATCTGTAACTTTTCATCTTCGGTGTAGCTGCTCAGTTCGATGATCTCCATGCGGTCGCGCAGCGGCCCCGGAATGGTGTCCAGCACGTTGGCAGTGGTGATAAACATCACCTGACTTAAGTCATACGCTACATCCAAATAGTGGTCGCGGAACTCGCGATTCTGTTCAGGGTCTAGCACCTCCAATAATGCGTTGCTGGGATCGCCCCGGAAATCGCGCCCCAGTTTGTCCACTTCATCGAGCATAAAGACCGGGTTGTTGCTCTCAATGCGCCGTAAGCTTTGGATAACCTTGCCCGGCATCGAGCCGATGTAGGTGCGGCGAAAACCACGAATGTCGGCTTCGTCACGCACGCCGCCCAAGGCCAGCCGCACAAACTTGCGCTCCATCGCCCGGGCAATGCTAATACCCAAACTGGTCTTGCCCACGCCGGGCGGGCCGACAAAGCAGAGAACAACGCCTTCGCGCTCGCGCCGGATCTTGTCGCGCACATCTTCGTGGCTCTGCTCTTCCCGCCTTTCGGCGCGTAATTTGCGCACCGCTAGGAATTCCACAATGCGATCTTTGATCTCTTCCAGGCCAAAGTGATCCTCGTCCAATACCGCACGGGCATGAGGGATATCCAGGTTGTCCGAAGTCTGCTTCTGCCAGGGCAGACTCACCAGCAGATCGAGATAGGTCTTGATTACGCTATACTCGGCAGCCTGGATTGGCATCCGGCGCATTCGTTCCAATTCGCGGCGTGCTTCCTTCTCTGCCTCTTCGCTCATACCGGCGGCACTAATGCGCTCCTCCAGTTCGCGAATGTCGGCGGATTGCTCGTCATCGTCCCCTAGCTCTTTCTGGATCGCCTTGATCTGTTCGCGCAGGTAGAACTCGCGCTGCATCCGCTCCATCTCACCCTGCGCCTCGGTCTGGATTTTGCGACCGAGCTCCAGCACCTCGATCTCCTTCTTGAGCAGTTGGGTCAGCCGCATGAGCTTGTCGTAGATACGGTCCATCTCCAACAATGCCTGGGCGTCTTCGGTGGAGAGGCGCATACTGCTGGCAACGAGATAGGCCAGTTGGCGGGAATCATCGACATTGATCGCCATGATCGCCAACTCTTCCGGCATGTGCGGTTCCAACTCGATCAACTTACGGAAGAGATCCTGGACGGCGCGGGTGAGCGCTTCCATCTCCAGATTTGTCTCTTCCGTCTCTGGAATGACCTCGACACGGGCGCGCAGATAGGGGTCGCGCTGGATGTAGTTAATAATCCGAATGCGCTCTAATCCCTGGATGACCAGCCGCATGGTGCCATCGGGCGTCTTTAGAACGCGATGAATCTGGGCGGCGGTGCCAATGGTATGAATCTGATCCGGCGTGGGTTCTTCGACATTCTCGTCTTTGCTGGCAACCAGGGCAATCATCCGGCTCCCTGGCAAGCTCTCTTCAACAAGGCGAATACTGCGTTTCTGACCAATCGGAAGGGGCAACCACATCATCGGGTAGACAACAGCGCCACGGAGCGGCAAGACGGGCAGATCATCGGCGACAATGCTATCCACCGGTTCCTCATCTTCGAGGGTAAATTGCCGACTCAACTCCTCTGATTCGTACAAGACTTCATCTTCCTCGGTGTCATCCCAGTCGTCAAGGTCGGCATAGATATTTGGGTTGTTCATAAGTTAAAAATACACGATCATGGATCAATGTGATGGCAGCCATGTGCTGTAAGTGTTCAGCCATCAATCAAATTTTTATTGTAACTACTCAGTTCCTAGCCGGTCATGGACTAACTAGGAACTGAGTAGTTACTTTTTATTGTCAATCTACGCCGCTTAGGGCGTTGTCGGCCGCAAAGTCTGTCATTTTATTTGACCACTTGCGTATTATATCGATCTTGCGAGTTTCTTACTAATTTGCTTGTGTGTGCGTTGCACTGGTTGCGTAATCCTTCTCAATCGGGTATCGCGGTAACCAGCACAACGCATGTACAATAACAAGTGGAAATCCAATTATCTAGCAATCTGGATTTCCATTATCGCACAAAATAGTACGGTTACCATGTACGGAAAATTCCAGGTAGCGCATGAGAATGTTATACTGGGCTTACGAACAATGACGCCACCTGCTCCCAGCCAGTTCGTGACCGGCGTCCCACCTGCCGGTCACGAACTGGCTGGGAGCAGGTTAGGTTCACGAATTCTTATGTATGACCAGATAGGAATGATTCATGACAACCACAGTAGCGCCAACGGCTGATATGACCCTACGCGCTTTTTCCAATGCCCTGGCAGCGCGCCAGTCAACGCCTGGCGGCGGTGGCGCAGCGGCGATCACCGGCAGCCAGGCCGCCGCTTTGATCAGCATGGTGATCAATTTCACGGTAGGCAACAAAAAGTATGCCGCCGTCGAAGCCGAAATGCAGTCATGGCTCTCACAAAGTGAAGCATTGCGCACCGAATTGCTGGCGCTGGCTGATCGCGATGTGGAAGTCTTCAATGCGGTCTCTGCCTGCTATGCCATGCCCAAGGAGAGCGACGCCGAAAAAGCCGCCCGCACAGCAGCGCTACAAAGCGCACTCAAGGCCGCGGCGGAAGTGCCGTTTACTGTCGCCGAAAAATGTCTGGCCGTCCTGCGGCTGGCGGCGCCGGTGGGGGAAAAGGGCAACGCCAATGTGGTCAGCGACGCTGGTGTGGCGATGTACCTGGCCAACGCGGCGCTCTACAGCGCCATTATCAACGTCAATATCAATCTCAAATTTATCAAAGACAGCGACTATGTCGCCACCTGGTCGGCCAAACGGGATGACGTGTTGGCAGAGGCTGCCACTGCCTACGCTGCCGCCCGTACCGCCTGCGCCGCCACCTTAGGAGTAACACTATGACTGCCCAACTATTAAATGGTACGGAGCTTGCCAAAAGCCGCAAGGCTGAGGTGAAAGCGCACGTTGCCGCCTTCCAACAAAGCCACAACGTGCCCCCCACCCTCGCCATCCTGCGCGTGGGTGACGATGAAGCCGCAGCCGGCTATGCCCGCGCCATCGAACGCAACTGCAAGGGGGTCGATATTGCCTTTCAAGCCACCGTGCTACCGGCGGACGCCACCCAAGCCGCTGTTACCGCCGCGCTGCAAACGCTCAACGACGATCCGCAGGTTCACGGCATTATGATTCTGGAACCGTTGCCGGCACAGATCGACGCCAATGCGCTCCTGCTGCTGCTAAATCCGGCCAAAGATGTCGATGGCGTCCACCCGCTCAATGCCGGTCGCCTCTCTGCTCAACGTCCGCCCTATTTCAGCCCGGCCACCCCCGCCGCTGGTTTGGCTTTGCTGGAAGCCGCCGGCGTTGAGTTCAAGGGCCAACACGCCGTCATCGTTGGGCGCAGCGACATTGTGGGCAAGCCGATGGCCTTGCTGCTGCTCCATCGTCACTGCACCGTCACCATCGCTCATAGCCGCACACGGGACCTACCAGCGCTCTGCCGCACAGCAGATATTCTCTGTGTCGCCGTTGGTCGCGCCGAGATGGTGCGGGGCGATTGGGTCAAGCCCGGCGCCATCGTCGTCGACTTTGGCACCACCTACACTGATGACGGCCTCAAAGGCGACTGCCACCAGGCCGAAGTCGCCGCCGTGGCTGGCCTGATGACCCCCGTGCCGGGCGGCGTCGGGCCAATGACCAATGTGATTCTGATGCAGAATGTCTTACAGGCAGCGACGTTAGCGATGAAAAGGTAGCGTGCGTGGCACTGGTCAACAGAAGCGAACTCGATCCGGCTAGTTGCTGACCAGTGCAGCGCACGCGGGTCAAGCGGACAGTCACATCGCAACCGCGTGCGTTGCAGCCGCGTGCGCGGCACTGACCAGTGAACGGATGAGCAGAGAAAACTGTCGTGGTCAGTGCCACGCACGCTCGCACCTCGTTCACCACACCAGGTAAGCAGTAAGCAGCCCAACTTACCCTGAGCGGGCCGATGGGTTGACGATTTTACCGCTCTGTGCTAAGGTATAGTCAACTGTAGTCGTGTGACCAAATCGAGGGTAACTAGTGCCCCCATAGCTCAGAGGATAGAGCAGAGGTTTCCTAAACCTTTGGTCGCGTGTTCGACTCACGCTGGGGGCGCCAAACGGGAACGCTATGGCTGTGTAATGCTTTAGAAAACCTTTTACCTCGCTTGTTAGGTAGGGAGTTTCAAAGCAGAAAGAGACGTTTTATGGACGAAAGTCTGTAAAACGTCTCTTTTTTTATGCCTACTATTCCTGAAGCGCTGCGTGCTTTCCTGCTTGACTGCCAAGCCAAGAACCTTTCACCACTCACGGTCAAGACCTACAAACGCCGGCTGGTTCATTTCACCGACTGGTGTGTAGATCAGGGCATAACTGATGTAGCAGCGATCACAACCAATCATTTCAGGCAATACCAAGCCAGCTTGACCAGTGAGTTAGCCGACACCAGCGCTCGCGGTCGCTGCATTGATTGCAAGACGTTCCTGCGCTGGTGTGCGAAAGAGGCTCTGATTGCTGAATCGCCGGCGGCGGGGCTCAAGTTACCGAAAGTCGTTGAGAGGTTGCCAACAATCCTCTCACCTAGCCAAATCAAGCGATTATACCTGGCTTGTGAAAGTGACAGAGAGAAAGCAGTTTTGTTAACGCTGCTGGACACTGGGATGCGAGCTGCTGAGTTTTGCAATCTGAACGTTGGTGATCTGGATGAAGGGGTTGTGACCATTAGAGACGGAAAACCGCGCCGCGATCGGCTTTGTTACCTCTCTGAACGTACACAACGAGCCTTGCGGCTGTATATGCGGACAGAGGGGGTTCTGCGTGGACATTTGTGGAGAGCTGAGACAACGAACGGACGGTTAACTGTATCGGGGTTGGCGCAGTTGTTAAATCGAATGGGTGAACGGGAAGATATTCACGTCACCCCGCACAAGATCCGTCGAACAACGATTACCATGCTGTTGAAATCCGGTACAGATGTGTTTACACTCATGAAACTCTCTGGTCATAAAGATATTGAAAGCCTGAAGCCATATATCAGGTTGAGCAATGAAGATGCACAGCAGGCACACAAGAGCAATTCACCTGTGGAGAGGTTATTCACTTAGGAATTGCACCCTATACCAGTGCGTTGTACGCTGACATAGGGCTAACCAGGCAATCGTTAGAATACCATAACAACAATGACCCCTTATGCTTGCACCCATCTACCAGCCAAATTAACTGCTGACGGTATTGGAGGCGACATGAAAATTAAGAGGAAATCTCCCAATGACCCGCACCTAAGCACTGAACAGACGCCTCTTCTGCCGCCCGATCTACTTTTCCAGTTGGCGTATGGCGCTGGTGTGGGGTTCTTAATCTTCTTAGTGCCACTGGCCATCATTGATCTGTTGCGCCTGTGGCCGCTGGTTGGCCTGCCAGCAGATACGGAATACCTTCGGATGTGTTGGAGACTATTCCAGCTTGTTGTCGCACTCATTGTTGGTAGATAACGATGGAGGTGTAACTGTGATGACTCAAGAGAGAATCAAACAGGAGATCGTAATCACTCTTGACAACATGCAAACGGCCACTGACGCCCAGCGAGAGTATTGCATTGGCACCCTGTCTGCGCGTTGTGGTTGCAAAGCGCTGCGTTCTGTGGCGTTTGAGAGGGCTGTAGCAGCCTGGGACAAGATACGGGAGAGAATGCCAGCGCCATAAGTTTTACAGGGGTACACAGGCCATACATACCTATGCACCCCTCACAACACCGCTGAACAGTCCAGCGGCGTTCTCCATTGTAACGGAACGCCCACAGCGGTAAAAAATTCTGTTGCAATGGAGGTGCTTTTATGGACATCAAGCAACTGATGGCAAATGAAGCGCAGTTGATCAACACCATGTTTCAAAAGAACAACATCCGGGCCAAAGTTGATCGACGCCAGTCGGTCTGCGTCGAAACCGGCTATCTCTCCTACGCCCTGACGCTGGCGATGGATGAACGCTTCGCAAAGGTGGAAGCCTTGCAGCGGGAACTTAGTACGTTGATCGGCAATCATCGGCGTCGAGCGAGGCTGCCCGGCGACATCCAGGCCATTCCCGTTGCCTTTCCCCGGCTGGCGCTGGAACTCCCCCACCCACGACCCCGACCATTGGTCGCTAACAATGCGGTGCTGAACAGCGCCAAACCGCACACCATGCTGATTGGTCGCAGCTACATCGAAGGGCCGCAGGATGAATTTATTGTCTTTGATGAGACGCCTCATGTTTTGATTGCCGGCATTACGGGTGCAGGGAAGAGCATGCTGTTGCAGACAATGCTCCTCTCCCTGGCCGCCAGTACATCCAGCATAGAATGTAAATGGGTCTTGGTCGATCTCAAGAATGAAGATCTTGTACCCTTTGAGAAGCTGCCCCATGTCTTGACCTTTGCTGGAACGCGACCGGCGGCGTTGGAGGCTTTGCGCTGGGTATGGGCGGAAAAAGAGAAGCGCATCGCCAACCGCGGGTACAAGCCTTACCGCGTCGTACTGGTCATTGATGAGATGGCGCAACTGGCAGGCAACCGGGAGGCACGGGAAATCTTAGGCGATCTGGCGTCCATTGGACGGGCCAAAGACGTGAACTTGATCGGCGCAACGCAGCACCCAACGAAGGAAGGCGGCTTAGGCAGCTTGCTAAAGGCCAACTTTGGCGTGCGATTGGTGGGGCAAGTGGTGCCGGGGCAAAGCCAGTATGCCACAAATCGCCCACATACCCATGCTGAACTGCTACCGGGCAAGGGTGCTTTCTTGCGCTGTCAGGGGCCGCACGTCTACCGCTTTCAAGGGTTTTACTTGGATGAAAAAGAGCGTGGCGAAGTCACTAACATGGCGCAGCAGATCGGGCGACAATGGAAAGCTGCACCACTTGCACCGGTGCAAGCAGACACGCCGAGTCTACAGGTGTATACACCACTTGCACCACCAGTTGCACCGGTGCCAGCACCACCCTTGCACCACCCTGCAACGCTTTCTGCTGCACCACTTGCACCACCTTTTCCACTGTCAGACAAGCGCCCATTGATGCCGCTAGAAGCGACCGAAGTGCGACGACTAGCGGCGGATGGGATGAGTAAGAATGCCCTATGTCTCCACGTCTACAGGGCCAAGTCTACCCGATACATGGAATGGATCAACATGGCGTTGACGGGTGAGGATGACGGGAAGATTATCCGACTTCCACGAACTGGAACAGGGGGTGACTAATAATAGACCTTCGGGTAACGCACGCTGTGCATTTGTCGATGGAGCAAGCGGGATTGTTGCTTGTCTTATCGGGCAGACTGATCGGGTTGATGTTTGTCTACAATCGGAAGGAGAATGAGTAATGTACTTTCATGACGGCACTTGGGATTTCTTCAAATGGTTGCTGGCGCTGGGCTTTATCTGCCTGGCGGTGTGGTGGCTGCAAGGGGCCATCGGGAAAGATTACACGTTGCTGGTAATCTTTGCCCTGGTCGGCGTGATTCTCTTTGCTGGGGGCGCACTCTTTGCTCACATGAACCAACGGCAGACGCTGGACGCCATCACCAAGTTTAACGCCAACGACGCCCGTATTGATGCCGCCCGAATGCAGACGTTCAAGGTAATGTCACAAGGGGAAAGCGCTATGCAACGGGCGGCAGCACAACTGACGGTGTTGGACGCCAAGCGTGTTAACCAGATCGCCAGTCAGCAAGCCAAGCTGCTAACCGATACGGAACGAGCGAAGTGGGAAGCGCGGCAACGGCAACCAATGCAAGCTGACGCCTGGACGTGGGATGATGATGACACCAGTGGCTTTCAGCAATGGGGGTAAGCATGTTCAAAGAGCTTGTCAACGATACTCGTAGCACAGTCAGCAGTGTACGGTATGGACAGCCGACACGCACACTCACCGTTGCCAAACCCTATTGCAGTCCTGCCCGCAGGCTTATCACCGGCGCCCTACAGCCCTATGGGGTAAAGATTCACAGCATCCAGGAGCAGATAATCAAAGTGTCGCTGTTGGACTTTGCCCGGCGGATGAAGATTGAAGCCAAGACATTTGAAAATCTCAAGTTCGGGCCGGCGGCGCCTATGTTCTTACCGATGGCTGTTCACGCCCAAGTGACCGTTAATGAAGCGGCGGCGGCTTGGGCGGAATACTTGTTGTTGCGCACAAGCAAACTGTACGTTCCTGGTCGATACGTTGACCCCCGCAACGAACAGTGGGCGGCGCAGCATGGAGGCCGGATGCCGCCGGCTTGGAAAGATGGTAAAGCGCCCTGGATCGAACGAACGTGCAGTGATGGAATGCAGGCTTGGCAGGTGGTGAAGAACGCAACTCGCCAACCGAAGGGTGTCGGCTAGCCCGGCAAATAGAAAGCGGGCCTGCGTTAGACCCGCCTCCGTACCTAAGAGATGATCAGCGCACAGGGCTTATTATAGCAGCTTAGACAGATCATCAACAATTCCTTACATGTGTGGGTCACAAAGAAGGGGGTGATAAAATGATAGCGTCTCCTGTGCTTCCAGGTGGCGCTATCAACAACAAAATCATTTCAACGAGAGGATTGTATCATGAGCGGTTCTGAACAAGAAACCACGGTAGAAGGGGTGAGGGGTGAAATTATTGTTCTGGATAACGAGAATGTGGAAAACTTCGCTAGCCGATTTGAAGGGTTTTTCCCCGTTGCCAAAGTTACATCACAGTGGATGGAATTTATCCATTTGTCCATCAATCATGACGACGAAGGTTACCCAGAGGAGCGCGACGAGGCGTATGTCCAAAAGCTAGAGAATGTAGGGGTGATTGTCTATAGTTTTGGGACAATCCGCCTGGGTGACATTCTTGCTATCCAAGCAGAGCAATATGCCGCTTATGTTGAGATCGCCCTCTTGTGGCGCCCCGATGTATCCACGCCGCTGCGTGATCACAAAAGTTTTTTGCGTGCGATCATCCGCTGGTTGAACGTTCGTTATCGCCAGCCCTTGCCTGAATGGGCAAAAACTGAGCTGGGCATGGAAGAGAAAGGGAAGTCTCCGGCACCGCCAGCAGCAATCGAGCCGAAAGAGGAAGAAGGGGAGGGGGAGGAAGAGGTTAGAGAGCGCGGACCAAGGCCCATGTCGCAGGTAAGAACCACTGTTGTTCACTATGCGTACGAAAAACTTAGGTACAATCAGGACATAGCGGCGGAACGTGCCGGTACAACTGGCAAGACCTATCGAAAATACCACAAGAACAAATGGCTCTTATCCGATTATGAGTTTAAGAAGGAGACAGGGAAATCAGTGGCTCAATATTGGGCGGAAATCGCGGGTAGTTGACGGTAGTTACGGTAATTACGGTAATTTACCGCCGCTGCGGCCAAAAAACTGGTATAGTGTGATCAGCCATTCAATAGGAGGTGGACGATGGTAACGCAAACGAAAATATCTGTTCCGTTGACACATGATGAGTTTGTCGCCCTAGCTAGTGTAGCAACCCGGGAAATGCGGCTGCCGAAAGATCAGGCGCGCTTCCTGCTCCGCCAGGCATTGGGCTTGACCGAGCCACAAAATGGCGGTCATGGCCGCCAAAACGAGAATCGTGCCGAGGAATCGGTTAATCAATAACGAGGCCGGGGAAACCTGGCCGGTTGGATCAAACGATCACGCACATCTGGCGCCCAGGCTAGTGTGTGTGGTCAAAAAAAGCAAAAGCGCTCATAGCCGGTGAGCGCCTTTGCGAAACAAAACATTTTGTAAATATGTAACAATGAAAAATATAACACATACTAACGCGCCCGTCAAGTGGGAAGATGCGCAGAAAACGCTGCCCACTGCTGCCACCAATGCCGCGCAACTTAATCGCATTTGCGCTAATTTCCCCACAGAACTGCAACGGTTAGATCAATGGCTGTGCTGGCGCTTTGAGCAGCGCGGTAAGGGCAAACCTACAAAAACCCCCTGTGCGCGGGACGGTTCCCGCGCCGATGTGACCAATCCAACGAATTATATGTCGTTTGAGGACGCCTGTAACGCGTACCAGGGTGGCGGGTTCGACGGTATTGGTTTTGTCTTCACTGACGCCGATCCCTACTGCGGAGTTGACCTGGACGACTGCATTGCCAATGGTACGATCAACCCGCAGGCAACCAGGGTGATTGAAGAAGTCCAAACCTACGCAGAGAAATCAATATCCGGCACTGGCATTCACATGATCGCCCGCGCCAATTTGCCTGCGGGTGGACGCAAGAGCAAGGGGCATAAAATTGAGTTCTACGACGAAGCCCGCTTTTTTGTCGTGACCGGCGATCATATCCCTGGTACGCCAAAGACCATTGAAGATCGACAGTCAGAGATAGAACAACTGCACGAACGTATCTTTCCACCACCACTACCAGCGGCGCAAAATAGACGACCGCCGACGCTGGTTAACCTGGACGACCAAACGTTGATCGACAAAATGTTTGCTGGTAAGAGCGGCGCAAAAATTCGCTCTCTCTGGGACGGCAATAGCTCCGCTCATGATGATGACGAATCCGCCGCCGATCTTGCTTTGTGCAATGCTCTGGCGTTCTGGTGTGGTCGTGATCCCCAACGTATGGATCGCCTGTTCCGGCAGTCGGGCCGGATGCGCAATAAGTGGGATCGCCCAGCCAGGAGCGGTGAAACCTATGGAGAAGGTACGATTCGTCGGGCCTGTTTGGGTACGCAGAAAGTATACACACTACCGAAAATTAAACCTGTTGCCAGTGTCACGCCGGAAGCGGAGCAATCCACGTCCACGCAGGGGGGCGGCGCCGACGATAACGGGCCATACAAGGTCATCGGTGGGCGAATACACATGAGGCACTATGGCGAAGATGGTATCAGGTGGGAGCGTTTGTGTAATTTTTCCGCCAACATCACCGCCGACGTTATGCGCGATGATGGGGAGGAAGTTACTCGACAGTTGGCGATCTCCGGTCGGCTTGACAATGACCGCGTCCTACCGGAGATCATGATCGATGCCCGGGATTTCGATTCAATGAATTGGGTAGCCGTTTACTGGGGTGGCCGTCCCATCATTCAGCCGGGGCAAGCGGTCAAGGGTAAGCTGCGCCATGCAATACAGGTCTTGAGTGCTGACAGCATGGCGGAACGCCTAATCTACGAACATACCGGCTGGCGCATGATCAACGGGCAACGGGTTTTTCTGCACGCTGGCGGGGCTATTGGTATCAGTGGTGTCAGTGGTATCACCGTGGAATTACCAGGGCGACTATCTGGCTACAAATTTCCTGATGATGATGCCGTGTCGGTCGTGGACGCTGCACGGGCGTCAATCGAACTAATGGCCGTCGCGCCCTATCGTGTGACTATGCCTCTATGGGGTATGACCTACTACGCGCCGTTGTCGTCTATGTTGGCACCGGCATTTCTCCCCAACGCGGAAGGGCCAACCGGATCACAAAAAACTAGCCTGACTGCGTTGTTCTGCAACCATTTTGGAGCAGCGTTCAACGAAAAGGCTATGCCGGATGATTGGGTATCAACAGCCAACAGTATCGAGCGCAATGCGTTTCTGGCTAAAGATGTTTTGTTCGTCATTGACGACTATCGCCCCGCTGAAAGCCGTGCTGAGGAGCGGGAACAGACCGACAAGCTTGGCAGAGTCGCCCGATCTGTTGGCAATCGGGCAGCACGCGGACGCCTGACCAGTGGGCGCAAGACGGCACGCTCCTATATCCCGCGTGGGTTGGTTGCCATGACCGCCGAGTTGGGTGCAACGGGCCGTAGTGTTGTGGCGCGTCAATTCACCGTCACAGTGAAGCCAGGTGATGTTGATCTTGGCAAGCTGACTACTGCACAGCAGCAACGCCACGTCTACGCCTATGCCATGCGCGAGTACATCGAGTGGCTACAGGCGAACTATGAAACTATCGAGGACACGGTAAACAGGGAGCTAATCAAGCAGCGTTCGGAGTTTGCCGCAACCGGGATGCACGGACGGTTGCCAGATGCAGCCGCCCAACTCTACATTGGTTTCGATATTGCGTTGCGATGGGCTACGTCTATCGGTGCAACCAGCGAAGACGAGGTTGGTAGATTGCGCGATGGGTTCAAAGCCGTTTTACGCAACATGGCACACCAGCAGAACGAGACGGTACAACGTGAGAACCCCGCAACAAAATTCATGACTACGTTGATCACAATGCTGGTGCAAGGTGATGCCGCCATTCTGCCGAAGACTGGCAGTGATGCCGGGGCAACCATTGGCAGTCAGACAGGGGAACGAGTGGGCCACTGGGAAGGGGACACGCTTTATATCTATCCACCGGCAGCGCTACGCATGGTAAGCCGGTTCATCTCTGATATGGGCGGACATTTCAGCGGGGATACCAACACATTAGGGCGTGATCTCAAGGACGCCGGTTGGTTGGTCAAGGTCGGCAGCGAACGACGGGCGCAGGTGGCGTTACGGGTGCCTGGATATGATGAGGATCGGCCGTATTTCTACGCTCTGAGCAAGAAGCGGTTTGATGAATTGGCACTTGCGATGGGGTTTGACTATACGCAGTTCTATCATTTTCCCAAAAAAGAAGATACAAACAAAGATAACACCAATACTGGAAGTTGATTTTTTATGTGATACCAGTGATACCAGTGATACCAGGAAGCAATTTTCCAGAGGTAGATAAGGGTAAAAAGCTGGTATCACATAAAAAAGTATGTGATACCAGTGATACCAGAAGGGGTATGTAGAGAGAGATAGATAGATTTTAAATAAATAGATAGATAGTGATACCAGCGCCCCCTTCCGTGGACGTTATCCCTCTTCGTCCTACCGTTAGCGACCTGCCCACCGACCGCCAAACACGTCCACGGCGTGTGTTGAAGCGCCTTTATGAAGTGCTGGTATCACACGGATGTGATACCGCGGTATCACATAAATCAAATAAATAATGCTGCAAAACGGCAAAAATACACCTGTAAAATTGTGGCTGGTATCACTGGTATCACTGGTATCACAAAAAAAACAACATATGCCGCACTTTTTCCGAAAAAATTTTGTGATTCATTCGACGCTGTGAAAACCGAAAAGATCGTTGCAATGTCAGTAGGTGTCAATATGGCCAGGTATCCTTTGATGAAGACGCAAGATTTAATGGGACTACCACTTGGGCGGTAGGCAGCGAGAGGACATATGCGCAAGCGACGCTACAAACCGATCAACAACCAGCAGCGGACCATTCGGGTCACAACCAGCTTGCGGGAGTTCAACCTGCTCTATGCCATCGTGCGCCAGGCGCGACTCGACGCCAACGCGTACCAACGACTTAGGTTGCCAGGTAACTGTATAGACAATAGGATGATTTATCTAATGACCTATCCACCCTTGAATGAAGTCTGGAAGGACATACCGGGCTACCCCCAATATGAAGCAAGTGCCAGTGGTCAAATTAGAAGCAAGCGCACGGGTCGTATCCTAAGTGCATCACCGAATAACAAAGGGTATCTGCTGACTACCCTATCGCTCAATCAGACTGCACATCGTGCCCTTGTCCATCGACTGATTATGTTGGCCTTCGTTGGCCCTAGCGCTTTGCAGGTAAATCACAAAAATGGTGACAAAGCGGATAACCGACTCGGCAATCTGGAATACATTTCACCGGCTGATAATGTACGCCATGCCATGACTGTGCTGGGTGTACCCTATGGTGGAGATCGTCGGCGGATTCGTGAAGCTAAGCCATAAGTCCTTCAACGGTCCATAATGATACCGAAAAAGTCAATATGCGAAGTTACCTTTACTAACCATTTAAGCTTATAATACCATTGCTTCAGTAATGATCATGGATTTGATAGCGTTTAGTGACGTAGTTGGTAGAAGATTGAGGACTAAGGATGAATGATAATTTGGTGCTGTCGGCCCGGAACCCTGAGCCGCCACCGTTACCAAGACAAATTGAAGCGATACGCCAGGCAATTGTAGCGACTGGGAGTTATGACCAGAATGTAATTGCCGGCGCTGCCGGTGTAGATACCTATATTGTCAGTCGCGTCTTGAAGGAAGATCCGGAGGCTTTAGTGCTGCTACAACATGCTGTGCAAAAGCGTTATGATGTAATCATAGCAGCTCTGCGCAAATATGATGGCATTTTGGCGCCGGCTGCACGCGAACTGGGGCTGGAGCGCCAATCCTTATCCAGAATCGTCCACGGCAGCCCCTACCTCATGGAGATTCAAGCCGAGTGCAAAGAGGCGCTGGCCGACGATGTTGAACTTGTTGCCTATGCAAAAGCGCGCGAGGGCACTCGCTGGGCGGTTGTGAAGATTCTGGAGTCAACGATAGGCCAACAGCGTGGCTGGCGCGACACGACGAACATCGTCCATCTGCAACTATCGACCCATTTGGACTTGGAGTAAACGATGACGACAAAGAGTGGAAATTCTCACCTCATGGTTCTGACCGAACTCATCATGCGCTTCAGTGGCGCCTGTGGCGTATACTATGGCTGGCGCTATGACGATCTGACCAGCGATGCGCGGCACGGTGTACAAGGCAGACATGCCCGTGATTTGGTCAATGAATTTGCCAAGTTGTTGTCTTTTGGCACGCATTTTGATAATGCAAGCACCAAAGCCGCCATCAAACGCTATCTTGCTGATAAGCCGGACTACTTCCGAGATGAAGCTGCCCGCATCATCAACTTCCAGCGCCAATATAGCAATAAGTGAACTATTCTGGTCAAATTCCGTCACATGGTATCATTATTTCCTCCTTCCACCCCATCTGCCCTTGTGCCTCTGACCTCGGTATATGCACCACAATCATTAACAGCGCCAAGCCAACCTGAACGGGTAAAAGAACAATCAACAGTATAGAAATGACGTCAGTGATTTTGTAAGTTAACTGTAAGACGTTAAAATACACCCTGCGACGATTAATAAAATAACTGTCAGCAATTGTCTTGGTGTGAAAGGATCTGTTCAATATCTATATAAAGATTTCCAAGCCATCAGTGCTAATCGGCATAGTTCTAATAGCAATAATTAAACCGGCTTGAGAACTAGCAGGAATGAGTATTTTGAATTACCCAAGAAACGAAAGCTTGATTGAAAGGAAATCCAAAATGAGATTGCGAGTGATTACAAATGCGTTATTCATCTCTGCGCTCCTTGTCGTTGCCCTAGGTACGGTTGCTTTCGCAGAGGATTACACAATCCCTATCGTCGTGGATAGCAAGACGTACACACTTACTGTAAGCGTGGATGGTGATAAGGTGACTGGTGCAACGAGTGATTCAAACAAGCTCAAGGTCGGCAAACCAGCGAAGGTTGTGGCAGAGGTCGACGCAAGTCAACAGGAGGGGTATGATAGTTCGATAAGTTATGATGACCTATTTCGACATAGCGAGGAGTATGTTGGCCACAACGTTGAGTACTATGGGTCAATTCAGCAGATCATCCAGCAAGATTGTAGTGACTGCAAGCACCCGTCTTATGTGATGCGTATCGCCGTTACCAAAGGCGATTACGGGATCTGGGATGACACGATTTGGCTGGAGATCGAAAGTGACACGCGCTTCCGTGAGGACGACCTGGTTACATTCCGCGGTAAGTACTATGGGATCTACGAATACACTTCCGCACTGAATGTCCCTATTGAGGTTCCTGCCGTCATCGGCCATACGATCGAACTTGGTAACCATCTAAGTAGCAGTCAGTCTGCAAGTAGCGCAGTGACAAGCGGTCCCGTTGTCAATAAGTCAGCCAACCTCCGCTCTGGCCCCGGCACGAATTATCCTGTTGTTGGTAGTGTACAACCAGGACAAGCGCTGACGATTGTTGGGAAGAATCAGGACGGCTCCTGGCTAAAGCTCACAGATGGCAAATGGATTGCCGCCTTCCTCGTTACCAATGTGCCAGGAGATCTTCCTGTTGAAACCGCCGCTGCGGCTGTGGCAGCGCCAACTGTAGTCCCCTCTAGTAATCCGGCGCCACCGCAACCACAAACGCAAAGCTCGACCCCTACCGACTGGCGCTCAACAAGTGCGCAGGTATGTGGCGACTTTGAGTGGCGAGTTGTTGATGTACGCCGCACAAAAGAGACCTGGCATTATGATGAGAAGACCGTAGCGCGTGGTCAATACCTGGTTGTCTATACGGAGATCAAGAATGTTGGTCCAGGCACCAGCAATCTTGAATCATCCTCCGCACCGCGCTTGAATGGTCGTCGCTATGATTTTGACCCGAGTTGGGATGCGGCATGGATGATGACTGGAGGCCACAACGTGACCTGGAATGATTACAACCCTGGTCAAGTGATAACAGTGGTGGCTGGCTTTGATGTTCAACCCGGTGATGGGCATTCATTTGGGATGGCAAACTGTAGCCAGTATGTCAACATTGGCGCCTGGGACCAAGTTGTGGATGGTGTCATTCGGGCAAATTAACGCGTTGCAAAGGCTGTTATACCAACGAGCGCCAGGGAGTACCATTTTGTACAGGCGTAAAAGAGTGCTTCCTGTGCTGCTCGTAAGTATATAGAGCCGGTAGCGGTGTGTGGAGATAAAAGCAGATTGCCAGTTGTTTGTGCGGGATTTACAAAAAGCGGTGCAGCCATAACAAAGCGGCTTCTGTTCCCGGCAGCACATAGGCTGTCCAGTTTTGTGAAGACGTAAGTCGTTAGTATACTTGTACATATAACAAACGATTAGGCGGATAGCACCATAACCCCGAAGGGCTGTCTTACAAAATGATCATTGACAGCCGTGTTCACGACAAGTATCCCTTTTTACATGACAGTGAATTCACCTGGATGGCCGATGAACACGAGCGGAATCTGGCTGTGTTGACCGACACCGCCATCCGCAGCATCGCGCCCAAGAAAATTTATCAAGCCAATGTGACCATGAATGCGGCGGTTGTACTGTTTGTAGATGATCACTTCAACGGCGCAACCGATTTGGCGGCCCATTATTGCGCCACCGGCCTGTTACCCACCGGCCAGCGCCTCTATGCCTTGTGGCAACAGGCCATGAAGAACTTCCAGCCCGGTGATGAATATCTTCTGGTGGATGCCTTCGCCCGCGAACTGAAACTAACCGATTGGTACAAATGGTTGCCCGATACCGATGACTTGCCACAGGGCTATGCAAGCAGCACCCGACCG
>JAPKMW010000090.1 GCA_026645575.1 Caldilineaceae bacterium | reverse complement strand
CCATGCGCGCTTCGGGGATATAGGCGACGCCGTTGGCCAGCAGGTGGGCCGTCTGACCAAAGCGCACTGGTTGACCGCCCAGAGTCACTTGCCCTTGCACCAGTGGCCGAATGCCCAGCACTCCTTCGGCCAATTCCCGTTGACCATTGCCCGCCACCCCGGCCAGCCCCAGGATCTCACCGGCGCCAATGGCCAAGGCACAATTGGTGATGGCCGGCAACTGGAGGTCATTGCTAATGGTAACACCCGTGGCGACAAGCAGCGGGGCGGCGTCACCGACAACCGGACGCGGCGGCCCCCGTCGTTCACCGGTAAAGACCAGGCTCGCTTCCACATCGAGCGCATCGCCGACCATGGCCTGAACCAGCGCGCTGTCGGTGGCCGTGGCCCGCGCCAGGGTCAGCACACTGCGTCCATTGCGTAGCACGGTGATGCGGTCACAGACGGCCAGCACCTCACGCAATTTGTGGGTGATAAAGATGACACTGACGCCCTGGGCCACCATGAGCCGCAGCGACTGAAAGAGGGTATCCACCTCTTGGGGCGTCAACATGGTGGTCGGCTCGTCAAGGATCAGCAGCCGGGCGTCCCGGTAGAGCGCCTTGAGGATCTCCACCCGTTGCCGCACCCCCATGGAGAGGTCGGCCAGCGGCGCGTCTGGATCGACCGCCAGACCAAAGCGCTGGGCCAGTTCCTGCACCCGTTGGCGCGCCGTGGCCAGTTGCAGCCGCGGCCAGTTGCGCAGGGGCGAGCCAAGCACAATATTTTCCAGCACGGTAAACTCATTGACCTGGAGAAAGTGTTGGTGGACCATGCCGATGCCGTGGGTCAAGGCGTCTTTGGGGCCGCGGATGGCTGTGCTCTGCCCCTGCACCAGAATCTCCCCGGCATCCGCCTTGTAGAGACCAAAGAGCACATTCATCAGCGTGGTCTTGCCCGCGCCATTGCCGCCCAGTAGCCCCAGGATTTCGCCCGGTTGCACCGTTAGATCCACATTGTCCAGCGCCGTCACCAGGCCAAAACGCTTGTGAATCCCGCGCATTTGTAAAAGTGTGGTCATGGTTGGAGTGGGAAGTAGAGACTGGCGACTAGAGATTGGGGCGCGTGCGTCCGCTTAATCTCCAGTCGCCAGCCTTCAGTCTCTATTCAATCGGATCGGTGTTTTTCTCAACCGTAATGGCGCCGGATTGGAGGTCGGCCAGGATGCTTTCCACGGCAGTGGCGACTTCGGCAGAGACATGTTGGAGCGGCAGTTGGAGCGCGACCCCGGTGTCAAAGCCGAGAGGATAGTAGCCGCCACTTTCACCGGCCTGGATCTTGCCCACAATCGCCGTGAGGGGGCCTTCAAAGTCATAGAGCAGCGAGGTAATGTAATGGTCAGGCGCAAAGGACGATTTGTCGGTGTATTTGGCGATGACGGTAACGGGCTTGTCACTACTCTTCGCCGCCTCAAAGATGCCGAACATGCCGGCGTTGAGGGAGCCGACAATCACATCAACATCATCAGCCAGCATGGCGGCAGCCAGTTCGCGCGCCTTGCTGGGGTCATTGAAGTCACCGGCCCACACCGGGTTGAGTGTAACCTCGACACCAGCGTCGGCAATGGCCTGTTGCATGGCGTGGACCTCGGCATAGGAGAAGGGCAGGGTCAAGCCGCCGATGTAGCCGATCTTGCCGCTGCTGGTGGCGCGGGCCGCCAGTGCGCCAACACCATAGAAACCCAGGTGGAAGTTGCGGTCGATGACCCATAAGTTGGCCGGTGCATTCTCGACGGGCGCATCCAACTCGGCGATAAAATAAAGATCGGGAAATTCGGCGGCCAAGGCAATGGTCTGGTTAGCAAATTGGCTGCCGTGGGTGAAGATGATATTAAACCCGTCGTCAATATATTCGCGCATCACCCGGTCTACATCAGGCACGGCCACCGCTTCGGAATAGGCAATCTGCACGCCCGTGTCTTCGACCGCTTTGATGCCATTGTAGCCCAGCGTGTTGTAGTCGGCGTCACTAATGGGGCCGGGGAAGATGGCGGCCAGTTTGAGTTCCGGCGCTGCGCTTTCCGCCGCGGGTGCAGCGGTGGCCGCCGGTTCACTGGCCGGCGCGGCCGGCGCCACACAGGCCCCGGTCAACAACAGGAAGACGAGTAGGATGACAGTAACAATGTGTCGCTGACGCATAAACAATCTCCATTCAGTGTGGTTGGGTGGATGGCTGGGGTGTTAAGGTAATGATAATGAGATCGGGAAAAGTTGTCAATGTTTTGGGGGGCGTCGCGCCTGATCAATCCGCACTGGCAAAGGTACAAGAGCCATCACGGCCAGACAAATCAGGCCGCAGATTGCGACGGCCATGCCATTGAATGGCCAGAGCTGGATGAGCATATCGGCATGGAAGGACTGTTGGCCGGCCGGTCTAGCGGTGAGCGGGAAGCATTGTTGCAGAGGTGGTTGGCCGGCCGCACGGTGCGGTCTACGCATGACGGCTGTGTAGCGCCCGCCGCGTTTGCGAAAGTCCTATGATTTTTGCCATAGCACCGTATAATGTAATCCATCTGCAATCTTACACGGCGATTTATCATGGTTACGTTGGCATTTCGTTTGAAAAATGGATGTTGACGTAAGCTAACAATTGTGTTATCCTATCTCTACATACAGATGGTTTCCCACAGGCAAAGCATATCCCTCGTTCCTCGCTGAACCGTTGGGAGTACACTAACTGCCCGTGGGGACAGCTATGGGCTTTTTGTTTTCCATTTTGTCGATTATTCGAAAGTTGCACTGCTGCTATGTAGACGGAAACCATCTACTACCCAATTTTAGGGTAAATGGACAGAAGCGGTGTTTTTTGGAAGATGAGGCTGCATCCGCCTATTAGAAGCTTCTGCGGTGGTCATTCTAGTAGTCCCAATGTATCGTTCCATATAATGTTCGCCTTCAACCCTCTCGTTGCTCAAATATTCCAAACTTTACTAAAATAACAACCTTCTGCGATAAGGAATCCTCTTAATAATATGAGTAAAAGCCGAAGAGTTCAGAAAAGAATGCCTAGTGAAACAATTACTAGAAATAAGGCTGATTCTACGCTCATTAAGTCGGACCAAACCTTTCTCGCTTTTGTATCACACCCAAAATTTGTCGCAATGGTAAAAGCGTTGCTGACAATTTTAGTAATACTTGTTTCGATACGTACCTTCTATATACTTTTCACGGTCAATGAAGAATCTATCAGTCTAATTAACTTGCTGGCGAGTTTGGTAACAATAATTGTTGCCTTAAAGCCTGAAATACTCCAACGGCCTTTTGAGGCATTATCTAACAAGCTTTTCGGCAGCTTGTTGTCTAGTAATACTTATTCCATTATTTTGCTGGTAGTGATACTTATTCTCACTATATGTTTTCGATGGGTTTTGTTTGACCGACTCGGAGAGGATAAAGTAGAAAAGGCTTTATCAATTACTGAAATTAAAGAGATTAACCAAGCTTTGGAAAATCTTGGTCATGCCAAAGATTTAGGTAAGACTTCTGAGGATATAGTAAAACGTCTGTCGATTGCCCTACATAATACGATTGCATTCACAATACTAGAAAACAATACCAAAGCACGGGCTTTAGCTGGGTTAATAGCAGAATATGCAAAAACAGAACCCATGAATAACTATATTGATGACTTAACTAAATCCCTCGAAGAAGAAATTGATAAAAAAATTGCTGATGCCAAAGATACTAACTTCTTTCTTGCCATAGAATGCCTAATAACCGTAAATTCCTCTAATGCTAATTATTCTGCATATTTTTCACGCTTAGCAGAAAAATATAATGAGAATGCACTTGAAGTTCTTCGTGATTCTAGTGAAGAGCGAGCAAAAGCAAAAATGAATTTGGAAGCAGTACAAGAGTTTGATAAAGTTGGAAACCGTGACAACTCAGCACGAAGTACTTCTCTATATACTCTAGCCCAAGTAAAGGAAGAGCTAAATGCCAGTGAAGACATCAATGAAGTAATCGCACTATATAACGAAGCCATCACACTTGATGCTCAAAACCTAATAGCATATTACGATCTAAGCGCCCATCTGGTAATTAAACATGAAGAAGAAAAGAGTGATGTCACAAAACTCGATGAGGCGATAAAAATCGCTGACAAAGGATTGGCACAAATAGGCAATACGCAATTTTCCAGTACCAAGATTTGTGAAGGAATGCAGAACATAGCCGATCAAACAATAGGAGAGAGAGCTTATATATGTTTTCTTCTCATGACTATTCGTGGAGTTGCTGGTATTGATAAATATCGTAATGATTCGAACACAGATTATAAGTCTTATCAAATAGCCATTGAAATTCTTGAAGCTGCTATAACGTATGCTGAGGCCAATAATCATTTTCTTGAGGTTGATCCAAAACTCTCTACAGCAGAACCCTATTACTATTACGCACTGACACAAGAAAACCCAGAGCTTGATATTTTTTGTAAGATTATTAAATATATAGGAGAACCCACTCCCAAAAATAGAGAGCGACATGAAAAGTGGAAAAAGTTTGCAATCCCCAAATTAATTGGTCGTGCCTGCCCTTAGTTTTCAAGCAATAGCGAAGGTTAACATTTATGCCACCTCTAACTCGCATTATCTTCTATTTCATAATATTATTAAGTACCTTCTGGCTTATCGGATGCACATCAACGACAGCACCAAAAACATCTGCTCCTGTTGTTACAACTACATCCCAAACTCAACAATCTTCTACAAGTGGCTCCACTACAGCATCGCCTACCTTACCAACAAATAGCCAAACCTATACAAATTCGCTCCAGTTACCTTTTCTTGTCTTGCAGGTTAACGGTGAAGTTGAGTTTCAGCGTCACAATAAGAGTGAAAAACAGAAACTTTGGGCGGGAACTGCGATTTCCGCGACTGATTTGATTTTTACAAACGGCAAAGCATCAATCCAGATCCTTTGTGAAGGACCAATAACTCACAATGTGAGTTTTGGTAATACGGAATCCGTCGACACCTTAGATTGTCCAGTTACCACCAATGGCATTGTGTTTGGCGAACTAGGCAGTCGATATATCATAAATCCAAGAGGGGGCAACCAATTAAATGATATTCCTTATAGCATATATCCGCGCTCCACTGTTGTTCGGCATGATTTAGAATATGTTGAGTGGCATTTGACACCAGAAGGGATTGGCTATAGTGTCACCCTATTGGGTGGAAGCGAACCGATTGATTTAATAACAAGGACATTCCGTTCAGAAGTAGATCAAGGTAAAGATGTTGCTAGAATGTATTTTACACCAACTGTTACTCTGACTGCTAGCGTAGAGTATACGCTAAAAATCTGTGTCGAGGCAAACTCAAAGGCAAACTCAGGATGCACATCGGATCGTAAGTGGGCAGGCAGCACAATCGATAGCTCGTTCTATTACGAAACTATGGAACCCCAAACAATGATGATCAATGGAATTGTTGAAAAGATTGGTGGTGATAGCCCAGAATCGCTTTTTGCACAGGCATATATACTAAGCCGTCCATCTGTAACAATTCCTAACAGAAGCGATAAGCTTGGAGCCTATGGTGAAGCCATCCAATTGATGGAGAAGCTAATACAACAATACCCTAATAGTGATTTAGCTCAATCACCCATAGTTTATTATGAGTTAGGGAAGCTATATGAGCTAGTTGGCTTACCCATTAATGCCATTACCAATTATCAACACTCTATTGACCTTTCGAGTAAAGATCAACATTCAGAGATATCAAAAGATGCTTCAGATGCTCTTATCAGACTTAAGTGAGGTTTTTATGACACGCTACATTCAATCAATCTTACTATTTCTACTATTGCTTCAACCTAATTTGGTTTATGCGCAAAGCGACCAAGGGAAGATTACATTCACGGTAATAAATCACAGTGAGTCCGAAGATATTTGTTCTGTTGAGTTTCAACGCTCTACTCGATTGGTAAATTGTATAAATTGCATGTTTACCGACAATATCCCCACTGGTCAAAGTGCCAAATATCAGCTTGCTCCCGACATTTATGATTTTGACATTTATATGTGCGGGAATAACACACAAAATGTGGATGTTTATTTGGGAAAAGTTGATCTTAACCGTCCATTGACAATTCATGTTTGGGGGGATCATACCGCAATGTTTGCCTATGATACCCCTTTGCCTGCGCCAACGCGTATACCACAAATTAGCTCAACACAACCGGACTTGCAAATTGAAACCGATAATAATAATGCGCCAGTCGATACCGGCATTGAAGTCACTAATAAAACCACTAATGATATCTGTTATGTTTTTGCGTCTGAGGTAAATGCTAGCTCATGGAATAATGATCGACTTGCACCTATTCAAATTCTTGGCTTAGATCAACGCGCCGCTTTCAATTTGCCACCGGGTGATTATGATGTTCTTTTGGTAAATTGCAGCAATCAATTACTTGGTTCGGCTTTGAAAACCTCTATTAACATAGAAAATGTAACCAGCCTGATTTACCCGGTTGACTTTACTGGTGATATATGGAATAGAACAATAGAAATACAGAATCATTCAAATCATACCATCTGCGATGTTTTACTGATACCTTTAATAAATGTTGAATTATTCGGTTATTCATTTGCTAGTTCATCATTCCCAGGATCAATAGAGCTTGGAGATCGTGGACGATATCAATTCGCCAGGAATGTAGAATCTATGCCTGATACCCACATTTTACCTGGTCAAAGTCGAGAAATTCTTAATATTGTCGATCTCCCATTCAAACTACGCCTAATGGGGTGTGATGGCACAATTCTGTACGAAGAAAATAATTCGCAGCGCTCTAACTACCAGCTTGTTTATACAGGGAACGGTTCAGTACACCCGCCTAATCCTTTGGTGTTGGATATACACAATGACACTAATAATGCCTGCTTAGTTTCTATAAGTAATTTCGGGAACGATGATAGCATCGGCAACTATAATGGTACAAGTATTGCACCCAACTCTCGATTGCAATATTCCGTACGTCATGGCGTTTTCCTCCTGGAAACTTGCCTTGGAGCATATATCATTGTTGCTGAAAATGATATATCGGTAAATATTAAGGGAAGTCAGGTTGACAAAAGTGCCAATATTTACTTTGTTGGCATTGAGCCTGTTGGCATTGCCTCTAGACCTCATTTAATTGGGACTGGGCTTGCATTAATGGATATTGGGAATCATTATAGCAAGCGCGGGAATTTTGAATTAGCAGAGCAGATTTTTAGAGCAAGTGTTGGCTATTTTCGAAATCGCATTTCGGGTTTGTCTTTTGATGAATGGTACGCAGGTGATGACCCACCCCTGACCTCGATGCTTTATGCGCTCAATGAACTTGGCAATACCTATCGCTACCGAGGCCTTCAAATTCAAGCTCAAGCTTATTATCAACAAGTGTTAGATTTTCTCCAATTATTACCAGCAATCGCCTATGAACTTGAAGAGGGATCTCCTGCTCAAGACTTTGATCAAAAAGAAGTGGCATTTGATTTTGTCATGAGTGAGCTTTTTAGCAATCCTGATCATACCATCATGGTAAGACGCGATCAGCCTTATTTGGCTGGACCCTATGCTGCAACGCTAAATAATATGGGACTATCATTATTAGCACAGGGAAGATCCGCACAGGCACTTAATGCATTCAATCGCGTCAGACTTCTTTCTACATTCGCCCAAACAACCGATCCCAGCGAGATTGACGCATGGGACTCGAATGGCAGATTCACACTAACCGAACCTGAATTTTCCCAACAAAATGATCCTGCACAATATCTGCCGAGTAACTTCTTCCAGGAAGATGGATTTGATTCGAGTTTAATACCCCAAAACTATTCAGATGCCATAAATCAGATTTTACAGCAAACTTCGGTGCCATTTCTCTCGGATGGCGAGTGGGAAAATATTTTTCGTGATGTTTATTTTGAACCTATCAGCACCTCTCCCCAATATAATGTTGCTACAGATACTACGTCTTTACTCTCTGTGTATAATTTTCTAACTGACTACAAAGATACCCAGACTCGATCTCTCATTAACTTGGGTGAATGGTACAATATACAAGAGGACGATTTGGGTCCACTTAAGTTGCTTCCATATAATAGGGCAGTAAATCTACTAGCCCAAGCTTATCAAAGCAAAAGTAATAAAACACCACCCTCAGATATGGCAATGCTTTATGCTCAACTAGGTAAAGCTTTTGCTAAAATTGGTGAAGTAGAAAAGGCAAAAATCCTTTACGAACGAAGTCTCTCGCTCTATTTTCAGATTCAAGATCTAGTTGGGATTGCAACTGTATTCACTGATTTGGCCCAAGTTTATACAGACTCTGGCGATAGTGATGGTGCTTTACAGTACTATGAAGTAGCATTATCCATTTTGTCGAAAATAAATTTGCCAGCACAGGAAACAGAAGCTCGGTTTGGATATGCCTATGCCCTATCCCTAAATGACAAATTTTTAGAGGCAATAGAAGAGTACCGAATTGGGATTCAAATTTTTGAAGATCAAATAGCGAATGCTGCCGTTGACACAGCCATCGCAGAAACAATTAATCGACGTGAGACAAACTCTCCATATCACAACATAGCTGGTTTATTGGTGAAGCATGTAAAAACGCCAGAAGCGATTGCTGAGGCATTGCTGTTCATAGAAAAGGGGAACGCAATTCTTGCCCGCACAGAGTTGGCTTCTCAGCCAACTCCAATTCGACTTGAACTGGGAGGATTTGATAAGCGTTTATTGCTTCAGCGAGAAGATATGCTCTATTTAGTTTGGCGTTCTGGAATCCTACTCGCTATTATTCGCGATCTTGAAAAAAAAGCTGACTATGATGCTACAGCTAAGAAAGACCTGCAAGAGCGATATGCCCGTAGCGGATCACCGCATAGTGAACCGGAGGCCAGTCGGTCATATGCTCTCGCCCAATTAGAGTTTACAGAAATCAATAACCTTATGGCGATCAAGCAAGGTCTAATTACCCGCCAGATCGCTGCTGTTCCTTCTGTCAAAACAATTCAAGACACAATCCCTCTTGATACAACATTGCTGGTTTACAGCATTGGGCAAAAAGAAAGCCTTGCTTTCATAATTACCACTAAAACCATCAACGTTTCTATTTTGGATGTAACACATAGACAATTAAGTGATTTTAGTGCTGAGATGTCATCACATCCAATCGATCTCTTGTCAACCCCACCAATTTATGCAAAACTTTATTCGGCTTTACTAGCACCAATTAATAACTTGATACAGACGCCTAATTTAGCAATAGTTCCTGATAAAGAATTAGCATATATGCCATTTGCTGCATTTGAATTGCCAGATGGTCGCAAATTAATTGACGAGCATATTACTTGGAATTTACACAGTCTATCTTCATTTGTACTGTTGGCGAACCGTTCGTACTCTGAAAACGCCGCAACAGCAGGGCTAATTCTAGGGAATACACAAGCGGTAATCGATCCGAGTGGTCCTCTTCCGGAAATTGGTTACGTAAAAGAAGAAGTTGAAGCCATTGCAAAACAACTTGGTGTCGCTCCTTTGCTGGATAACTCAGCAACAGAGTTAACCTTTCGTCGCCAAGCTGGCTCTAGCGAAATCATTCATGTTAGCGCACATGGGATCTTGGATCCTGAGTTCCCGTCATTTTCATCGCTTGCCCTGGCCTATAATTCGAGCGAAATGACAATCAGTGATATGTATGATGGGAATCTGTGGGCAGAAGAAGTATATGCTCTCGATTTAACTCACGGAACGCAATTAGTGGTATTAAGCGGATGTGACACTGCATCAGGGGGAAATGGTGAAGATTTTGGTGTACTTACCCGTGCCTTCCTTGTTGCTGGGTCTCCTCGTGTAATGGCGAGTCTCTGGAAAGTGCCAGATCATGAAGCAACTGTCCTTCTAATGCAAAAATTTTATGAATACCGTTCAATAGTTGCGAATGATGCGATTGCACTAAAAGAAGCCATGTTAAGTGTACGTCAATTGTATCCTAATCCATTTTATTGGGCAGGTTTCACTTTGTATGGTGTTCTGGGAACGGAGGTAGCAAATCAGTATGCTTTTACTTCAGATGACAGTAATCGGAACGAGGAATTTGCTCCCTTAACGTTCTGCACCGAAAACGATTTTGATTTTGCAAAACAGGTTTGCACAACATCGGAAACAGTTTTCACAGGTATCGTTAAAAGCGTTCATTTGAGTTGGGATCCGCCTAACCAATACCGTGGCAAACTCTTTAAGCGTGTTTGGTATTTAGACGGAAATCAGTTTTTAGTAAATGAAAATTATTCCAGCTATGCTTATATTGAAGTAGCAACTCGCAATAGCTTGAAACCTGGAAAGTATTTGGTTGAACTATTTGTCGAAGAAAAATTAGTGCAATCAGGTAGTTTTGAGATTCAATAATTCTTTCTAACTTGAAGATTTCTCAAAAGTGGCTGGTAAAGTACGATATTGCTCCCGATAACCGGAAGGGCGAACATTTGATGAACCCGATTTTTTGCTGCGATCACGGCTTTCGGTGTTGCTTCCCCGCTTTGCAGTTTAGTGGTTGGCAAAGGGATCTGCCCTGCAACCGCAAGAAACGGGTTATCATTGTGTTCGGACTCAATAGGGCTGTAGTTTCCTCTTTTCTACCTTTGTCAATCCACCTCAAGTTCATCGCGCATCAATTGATCAATATCCACGGTGAAAATGTCGGCAATCTTCAGGATCATGATGGCATTGGGTATCTTCTGGCCTTGTTCCAGTTGAACGATATACACTCTGGAGACGCCGAGCAGATCCCCAAGTTGCTTTTGGGTTAAGCCTTTGCGCTTGCGCAGAAATAATAACTTTTCACCAAATCGCTTCATAACTAATTTCATCGCCTATGCCACTTGACATGGTTGCGCGCCCATGATAAACTGGAAAAAGTAAGCTATTGCTTACCTTTGTCAGTTCCCTACATCAACGATCCAGCCACATCTTTCCGAAAGGAGGTGAAGAGATGGCAACCTACAACCCCAAACAACTGCTCAACGACTACGCCAATGGCCGCATGACACCGGAGATGGCAGTTGGTCACAGCTTGCAGCACATCAATCTGTTATACGAAGCCCAAGCCAGCGCCAACGCCGAACGCAGTGCGTTGCGCCTGGAATTGAACCAGTTACAGGCCGCCTTCCACCGGTTGCAACAGGTGGTGGAAGGGCAGCATTCACCCACCGACATAGCCACGATCACACAGCGCAAGCCAAAACCGACCAAACCGCAGTAAGGTCGAGCTTTGTGTAGCTGAAGCTTTGCCTTTCACCAGTCCACCACAGTGTTAGTAATTGGGGTGGACGCTCTGCTATTATAGATTGGGCAGCAGATTGCACCAAGTTTGGCCTGCTTGGTATAATAGTAACGAAACACAATGATGCCGCCAATAGGGAGAAACTCGTCAACAAGATGAGTCCGATACACAGGAAACGGCTGCTCGCATTCGCCTTGAAGGTGGTGGCGGCAGGATGATCTTCTCCCGTCAGCAAATTAGCCTACAGTGATAAACTGGAACGAAACCAACTTGGCTAAATAGATCAAAGCTGGTAAAGTAAGCAGAGAAAGGTGAAACAGCCATGTTTGAAATTGCAACACTCACGCCAAATCACACAGTTCAACTACCCGCGGAGATTGCCAGCCACTTTTTGCCGACGGATCGTTTCATTGTCTGGCTCGAAGGCGATACACTCTATCTGAAACGATTAGCGCCGTCCCTACTCAAGCAGGTTGAGGAGGCACCAGAAGATGAAGCGCTTTCCTTGGATGAAATCAACGATATTGTCCATGAGGTACGGCAACGCCGACATACGCCAGAGGCCGTATAATTGATGCGCATCGTCATCGACACGAACATTTGGGTCTCGGGCTTACTCTGGAAAGGCGATGCCTGGCGCTTGTTAAAGTTGGTCGAAGATGGCAAGCTTGAACTTTACCAGTTGTGCTGGCGTTACCTTTAACACCTGGAGCCGAGCTTGGAAGCGTTCATAGTTCAGAACTTCCTCCAATTCCAGCACCATCGGATAGAACTGGCTGCCTATGCCTTGAACTTGGCAACAGCCGTGGATGTCTCACGCCCTCATCCGCCCATTGTGACAGTTGATCCAGACGATGACATCTTTCTAGCCTGTGCGGTTGAGGCGCGAGCGACCTACCTTGTGACGAATGACCGACACTTGTTGGCATTAAAAGCGTATCAAGGCATCGAGATTGTCAAGCTTGAGGATTTTCTGGCCAATGCAGCTACTGTAACGCCATAGCTTGTTGGTGGCTTGTCACAGAGCAGTACAAGCGATAACTGGTGATCTCCGCTTTTTCTTGAACCTCACGATCCTTGGCAGCACTGCGAAACCTGGCCCTACATTGATGAATTTTTCCGCACAGTACCCGAAGCAATGCAGAAAGTGCCGACGTTTCAAGAAGCGCTGGAAGCCAATGAACGTCAAGCTATTCTCCAAACCCAGCGCCGCACCTTAATTCGCTTTCTTCATCATCGATTTGGCGAATTGCCGACCAATGTTGTCCAGATGATTGAGAAGACGACTGATTCGGCGAAGTTAGACCAATGGATGGATCAGGTTTTTGACGCCGACCGCTTGCTGGATATGAAATTCTAACATGTCATCTACGGCAAAAACGTTTTGTCTGACGATAGTGCCGCAGAAAAAGTGCCACAAATGGATCCATTGGATCGCGAGGTTGCCTTTTTCGAGGAACAACATGAGCAACTGGTCGCGCAGTTTCTTGGTCAGTATATCGCTATGCGGCAGGGACAGGTAATCGGGCATCACCCTGATTTAGCCCTATTGATCACAAATACCCGACAAAGCTACCCTGACACACCAATTCTCTTTCGCCAGGTGCAAGCAACCCTGCCGCCAACCCTCTTTTTTCGTTCGCCACGCTTGCTGAGGTACTAATACCAGTTCAACAACCCTATGAATGACCACAGTACAGCCGAACCCCAGATCCTCGGCGGCAAGCCAATCATCCACGGGATGCGGAACAATACAAGCTTCCCGCTAGGCGCACTCACCGCTTCTCACCAGTCGCCATGCCATCAATAATCCCCTGCATCGTCACCCGGCTTTCGCCAAAATAATCGGCGAAACCGGCTTTGATCTCCAAAATCATGTCGCCTTGATAGTCCGGTAGCCGGGCAAAGGCTTCGGTATACGGAATCGATCCCCAGCCGGGCGGCAGGTGGATGTCGGCTTCGCCATAGGCCCAGCGATCGGTTTCGTTGTCAAAGCCTTGGTCGAGGCGACCAAAATTGTCATTGGCGTGCAGATGTTTGACCCACGGCGCGGCTTGTTCCACGGCAGTGAGGTAGTCAAAGCCCAGATCGTGGGCGGCGATGTGGAGGTGGGCAATGTCGAGCGTCATGGCGACGTTGGGGTGGTCAATGGCTTCCAGTTGGCGCACAATGGGCGGGATCTGGAGGCGAGCATGGTGTTTAGCAAGCTCATGGCGGGGCCGGCCAAAGCTCGCCAACACATTGTGTTCCCACTGGTGGGAATCGCCATTTTCCATGCCGATAATGACCCCGGCATCGGCGGCTAGCGGCGCCAATTCACGGAGGGCGGCGACCTCTTGCGCGGCACCGGCCACTAATTCCTCATCGCTCAAGAGTGTTCGGCGCACGCCATATTGCACCTGATCCAACGCCTGTAACCCACTGTGGTAGACTAAGACCCCCGCCCCTACAGCCCGACAAACCTCAAGCTGACAACGCATGATCTGCTTGCACAAGTCATGGCGAGGATCATAGGCCAGGTTCAACCGGTTTAGCCCATGAATGGTGTAGCGCAGGTCAAAGTTGCGCAATACCGCCACAAAGTCCGCCAGCACAGCGGGCCGGATGGCGCCATTGACAATCATCGCCAACGAATGGGGGTTCATCTCTACCAGCCGGTAGCCCAGCCCCGCCACATATCCCAGCCCTTCTTCCAGCCGTTGAAAACGCCGCGCCCCCGCCGAAACGCCGAATGCAAGGCCAATGTTGTTGATTTGGATCATGATGCGGTTCCTTTGGTTGTTGAGGTTTTGACTATTTCGTGTTGCGTGTTGTATGAACTGATCACCACATCGCCACTGAATTTGGTGCAGCCGTTGGGGCGAGTGGGCAGGGTGACAGTGGATCTACCAGCGGTTCACGCAACACGCATCACGCAACACGGATCAAATTCTACAACATGGCGTTCCGAATCGCCTTATCAGCTTCGGCCTTGAGCTTCTTGACCCCTTCTTCGGGCGAGAGTTGTTGCAGCAGCACCTCTTGCACGGTGTTGGCCGTCACCACGGCGCGCACTTCGGGCAGGGCGGGGCTGGGCGAAAGGATGCGGGCGTTAACGGAAATTTCGTCGATCAGTCGGCGAGCGGTCGGGTTGGCTTCGTAGAAGGCTTGCAGCGTTTCGGTTTCCACAGCGGAACGGGTGCTGGGGAAGTAGCTGGTCTGTTGGATATAGCGGGCGTGGACTTCCGGCGTCAGCAGCCACTTCAGCCAGAGCCAACCAGCCAACTGTTGTTCGGTGCTGGTCTTGGGCAGCACGTTGATCGGCCCGTAGGTTTCGGTGATCGGGCTGTCCTGGGTGTGGCGTTGGGGCGGCAGGCCGGCGCCCCAGGCAAAGTCGGTGACGCTACTTTGGAAGCGAACGGCATTGCCGGAGCTATCCATAAAGTGCAAGTTCTGCTGCGCCTGATAGAGGTCGCGGGCTTCCTGGCTCACGGCGAGCAATTTCTCATCGGCCAGGGCGCGCCACCAGGTCATGATCTCCAACCCTTCAGGCGCATCAAAGTTGGACTCTTCGCCACCCGGCTTCAACCACTCGACGCCATAGGTGAGCAGCGTGCTAATAAAGCGGTCGCCAGGGCCGGAAATCAACCAGGCCGGCACATTTTCGTTGGCCGCAGAGACGGTGCGGGCATAGTCGGGGAATTCATCCCAACTGGCCGGCGGCGCATCCAGACCAGCTTTGCCCAGGGCGTCCACATTCCAGAAGGTGGTGAAGCCGCTAAAGCCCTGGGGGAAGGACATCATGTGACCATCGTAAATGTCCAGCGTATGGCGGTTGTACTGGTTGGGCAGAATGTCGTCGATCTGCTCCTGAGCCAGGCCATGATCGACATCAGCCACATAATCTTCCAGCGGCATGAGCAGGTCGCTAAAGGCGTATTGGGTGACATCGTAATCATCACCCATGAGTGCGCCCGGCATCCCACCACCGGCAGCGGCGGCGCGCACCTTCTGGTTCAATTCCTGAATGTTGCCCTGTGCCAGCGAAGTCACCTTGAGCTTGCCTTCGGACGCTTCGCTAAATTCAGCGGCCAGCGTTTCGAGCAGCAACGCCGTGTCACCACCCATGCGGTGCCAATATTCGATTTCGACCAACGTATCGGGCAATGCGCCCACCGTGCTGGCTGACGCTTCCCCCGCCGCTGCCGGGGCTGCCGTATCCGCCGGTGTCGGCATGACACAACCCGCCAACAACGTCGCCCCCATCACACTGCCGGCGCCGGCCAAAAACTGGCGGCGCGAAAGATTGAATTGCTGCATAAATTTTTCTCCTTTATCCCTTTAACCCCGTACTCGTAATCCCCGCCACAAACTGGCGTTGTAACAAGATAAAAAGCACGACAATGGGTAGTGTGACCATGAGGGAGGCGGCCATCACCATGCCAAAGTCGGTGACAAACTCGTTTTGGTAGTAGACCATTGCCATCTGCACCGGGCGGATGCTTTCGCTGCGCGTCACCAGCAGCGGCCAAAGCAGCCCATTCCAGCGCCCGATAAAGCCAAAGATGGCAACGGTGAGTAGCGCCGGCAAGGTGAGCGGCACGACGATGCGCCAGAGGTAGCCAAAGCTGTTGGCGCCGTCGATCTGCGCCGCTTCCCAAAATTCGTTGGGCAGGGCGAGAAAGGCTTGACGCAACAGAAAGATGTTAAAAGCGCCGACCAACCCCGGCAGAATCATGGCGGCGTAGGTGTCATAGAGACCACTGCCGCCGGCGCCCCAGAAATCATTGCCGCCCACGAGGGGAAAGCGGCGGATGGTGACAAAATTGGGGATCAGCGTGATCTCGTTGGGGATCATCGTCGTCGCCAGCACCAGCATAAAGAGCAGGTCGCGACCGGGAAAACGCAGCCGGGAAAAGGCATAGGCCGCCAAGAGGCAGATCAACACTTGCAGCCCTGTCCCCACACTGGCAATCACCAGCGAATTGACCACATAACGCCCCAAGGTGTTTGGCGGTTTTTGCCAGGCGGCCAGATAGTTTTGCGGCTGCCAGACTTCCGGCAAGAAGTTGGGCGGATAGGCGTTGCTTTCGGCAATATTCTTGAAGGAGCCAAGCACCATCCAGATAAAAGGGAAGATTACCACCAGCGCGCCCAGGGTCAACAAGCCATAGATGAGCAACGACCCCAACGCCACCGTGGGCCAGCGTCGCGCCGTTGTCATGGGTTTAACCAGATCCTGTCGTATTGCGTCTGTCGTCATCATGCTCTCCTAAAGTCATGCGTCCTTACGGGACGGCGTAGAATTGCTGCCACCCGCCACCCGACTCACTGATAATGGACGCGCCGGTTGAAGAGGCGGAATTGGATAATGGTCAGGCCGAGGATGATGAAAAAGAGCAGGAGGGCGATGGCGGCGGCGTAACCGACGGCATTGGCCCGTTCGTAGAAGTTGCGAAAGATCAACACGGTGACGGTTAGCGTGCTTTCAAGGGGGCCACCGGCGCCACCGCCGCCCACACCAGTTTTGCGCGTCAGAATGTAAATCGGGTCAAAGGCTTGAAAGGCAAAGATGGTGTTGGCGATCAGCAGAAAGAAGGTGGTCGGCGTGACCAGCGGCCAGATAATGCGGCGCAGAATCACCCGGTTATCGGCGCCGTCGATGCGGGCAGCTTCGATCAACTCGTTGGGAATGCTGGTCAGCCCGGCCAGGTAGATGACAATGTTGTAGCCAAGGGATGTCCAGATACTGTAGAGGATGATCACCACCATCGCCACGCTGGGGCCGGCGGCTAAATCAGGCCAATGGCTGAGACCGGCGCTCTCCGGGCCGCTCAGGATGCGTTCGGCAAAGGGGATCGGGTCGTTGAGCCAGGTGAGCGGCGGCAAACCGACCCGTTCGAGCAGGGCATTAAAGACGCCGATACGGGCGTCAAAGATCCAGGCAAAGACCAGGGCAATGGCCGCGCTGTTGGTGACATAGGGCAGAAAATAGGCGGTGCGCAAGACCACGCGCCCCCGCTTGACCCAGATGAAGAGGAAATAGGCGAGCAGAAAGGCCAGGGCAATGGTCAGCGGGACGCGCCCCAACACATAGTAACCGGTGACGATCAAGCTGCGCAGCACTTCGCCCACGGCCAGTTGACCGTTGTAATCGAGGGTAAGAAAGCCTTCGCCAAAGAGTCGTTCGTAATTGGCCCAGCCGACAAAGCGTAACGGCCCGACATCCCAGCGCCAGAGGCTGATGTAGATATTGAAGAAGATCGGCCAAGCTTCAAAGATGAGGAGGATAAGAACGGCAGGCAGCACATACAGTAAGCCGGCCCAACCGCTGGTGCGGCGACCATTGCCTTGCCAGCGACGAAGGGTGGCGGTAAAAGTCGTTGTAGCGCTCACAGGTATGCGTACTCCTGAATCGGCTAATGAACCCAACACAAAATGACGATATACTCACGGGCAGCACAGGAAGTAACCCATTACTCGTGTAAAAAGTCTACCTTCCTGGCGCTCGTTGGTATAGGTCAACCGGGTTCATTATCAGTACGCTCTGTTGTTAGCACTTTAACAAATGAGAAAAAGAATGTTAATTATTGGTAAAGGTTTGCGAGGGCTACAGACGCGGATTCAGGGGACGCGGATTATTTTCTCGCCTAATCACAATCTGTACTCCCTGAATCCGCGTCTGTACCCCTACTCCTGCGCCAGTAGAGCTATCGACTGTTGCACCCGCGCATGGAGTGCCGGGTAGGACAGATAGCCACGCACCACGACATAAGAGTGCTGCGCATTCTGCACCAACACCGTTGGGAAATCCCTCAGTTGCTGATCATGGGTGCGCGACGTAGGTAGCTATCGCCGGTCAACTGGGCGAGCATAAAGGCGGCTCCATCCGCCCGCACTAGCCGTGGGCCAGTATCGACCCCCACCCAGCCAACCCGAATTTTGCCCGTCGCCTCACCATCGACCAACATGGGCGCGCGCACCACCATCCAATCGCGATCACTGCGCCGCACCAAATCCACCGCTTCCTCCGATTTGGCAAGCACCGGGCCGGCGGCCAACCGCAGTGCGAACTTGATGAGATGGTTGATCAGTTTCGGCTGATCTTCGGGCGCCGGCACCCCAGCGCCGGTCATCCAGATAATGCGTCGCACATTAGCTTTGTGCATGGCGTTGAGAATGTTCTGCGCAGCCATCGCCAGCATGGGCGCATCGGCATTTTTTGTGGGGGCCAGTGCGGTGAAGACGGCGTCACAGTCCGGCTGGATCGCACGCTCTACATCCGACGCTTGCGTGACATCACCTTGCATCACCAGCAAATTTTTATCTTGGATCGGCAGTTTGGCCGGCGTGCGCACTAAGGCCACCACCTGATGACCAACGGCTAAGGCTTGCTTGACCAATGGAAACTAGACTAAGTATGAAAACGGAACCGTTGGTGATGGTTGGTCAATGCCCGGTCGAGACCACGCTGGCGATCATCGGCGGCAAGTGGAAACCGCTGATCATTTTTTACCTGTTGCAAGGAACCAAGCGCTTTAATGAACTGCGCCGGCTGGTGCCGAGTGTCACCCAGCAAATGCTCACCCTCCAACTGCGCGAATTAGAGCGCGATGGCATCGTCCACCGCCAGGTCTACGCCGAGGTGCCGCCGCGGGTCGAATACTCGCTCACGGAGAAAGGGCGCAGCCTCCAGCCAATTCTCGATATGATGTTGGAATGGGGATTGCGCCAGCAGGCGGGACAATAAACAGAAGACAGGAAGACAGAAGCAGTTTGGTTATGGAAAATCAGGGCGTATGCGGCGAACAAAATCATATCGGCGTCTACTCCCAACTTGGCTGAGAATAGACGCCGACAACGAGATCGAGGGCTACCACCTAACCGGCTTGGTAGTAAGACGCTGATGGAGAACCGGCGAATTTATCTCAAGCGGGATTACCTGGCCCAGATGGGGCGCTACTGTTCTCAGTTTGTTTTGTCAAGAGGTGTTCCACCTCTGATACGGGTAGGGACAGTAAGTCGGCAATGGCTGACAAAGCAAAACCATTCGCCACCATTGCATGAATAATTTGGCGATTGCGTTCTTCAATGCCTTCTTTCTTGCCGATGTCGATGCCTTCTTTCTTGCCACTATCAAAGATTAGCTCGCGTTCACGTTCCAGCGCTTTCACCAGCATACTTCTAACCTCCTCCCGTGTCAGATCCTGTTCTTCAATCTGCACAAAATCAGCGTTTTTCAGCCGACCGTGGGCCGCCAACTGACGAAACCAATTGATGAAAAGCATTAGGGCTTGCCGGTCCGGTTCTGTGTCATACAGGGCTAATAACTTTTCCAGAATGAGCGGTAGATCATAATACGCCTCGGCGAGAAAGAGGGTGGCGATGATATTATCAATCTTCGCCAGCCACTCTTTACCGTACGAGTTTTCGGCAATGACCAGATGCTCAAAATGGAGGCCGTATTGACCCAAGTCTACTTCCGTCTCAATCAACTGGTCGATATTATCCGGCGCCGTCCACTTGTCATCACCATTATACAACACCAATGGGAACATGGCCGGTAACATTAACCCGCGTACATCCTTATTGGACAGCACGAAGTCCATGTAAAAGTTACATTTGTACTGCAAACTGCGCAGGATCATAAAGCGCTGCACCGTCGACTGAAACTCGATCAGCAGGCAGAGGTACATCACCTTCTCGGCATTGCGTATTGGCACTTTGTAGATAATGTCTGCTTCTGTCTCCTTATAATGTTCACTGACAAAGGATTTGTCCAACCGTTCAGCGCGCTCAAAGTCCAGTCGCGACACCCATTCCTCTTCGACAAAGGTCTCAAACAGTTGGCGGAAGATGGTTTTGTTGCTGAACAAACGCTTATAACCGCTGTCGTGAATCGTTGCTGTCATCGGTGTGCCACACATTACCCTTCGACAACCAACCGACCCATATCACACGAATGAGCGTCACAATACCAGAGGACACCTTCGTGAATGGTCATGCCATGCACTTCGGCCGGCGCTTCGACGCGGATGGTGGAGTAGACACGGCCATCTTCGACACCCAGGAGGCTGACACAACCGGAAGAGGTGTCCGCCACCCAGAGGCGACCTTGTGGTCCCCAAGCCAGCCCATGCACACGCAAGCCCGGTGTACGGAAGCGATGCACCTCCTGCCACGTTTCCGGGTCCATGACATGGACAAATTGCGAGGGGGGCGAGGCGACATACAATTTACCATCGCGCCATTCGAGACCATGGGCGCCGGTCTGTTGCGCATCAGCGGCCCCTTCGCGCCAGGCGACAATGCCGGAGCCGGGCGAATCATATTTGGCAACGGTTTGGCCGGTGGCGAGATCAAGTTTGGCGATCTTGGATTCATAGGTGGAGGCCACCCACAAATAACCACCGCCCACAGTAATGCCGCTGGAATGGACAGTATCCGTCTGTGCTTCAAAGAGAATCTTGCCGGTGGCGTAGTCAACACGGTATACCTTGTTATCGACTTGGTCAATACACCAGAGGCCATCGGGGGCGGCCTGAATGCCGTTGGGCTGGGGGCCGGGGCTTTTAAAGAGTTTTTCGACGCGAGCAATGGCAAATGGCATGGGAAGCTTCCTTTGGTTTAGAGTAGATGATTGGTTGATTCGGTGATTGGGTGATGGAATGTACAGGTTGACAAATAACCTAATAACCCAATCGCCCAATATCCAATAGCTATCCTTCCGGCAACTCGTCCCACTCGCCGACGGTCCAGGCGCCAATGAGCAGGTAGAGTTGCGGTTGTTTCCGTTGGGCCAGCACCAGAATGAGCGAATTTTCGTCGTCCACGGCCACTTCTTCCAGCCAGACGCCGCTTTTCACCAAAGCAGCAAGGCGACTCTGGACAGTAGACAACCCTTCAAGCGGGTCGCTTTCGATAGTAGGATAGCAGACGGTGCTGTAGAGTTCAAAGTAGATGCCACCTTCGAGATAGAGATCGATGTCAAAGCCGATTTGGCCGGTCTCCTCTTCTTCGCCGGCCATGACATCGCCCAGCGATTCCTCCCAGACTTCGACATGGACAATCTTTTCGCCGGCCAGAGCCGCGAGTTCCTCATAGAGTTCATCGTCAACTTCGGTATAGAGATCGATTTCAGGGAATTCGGACATGGTTAGGCTTCCTCTCTTTGTTTCCCGCAAAGGTTTGTCCTACATCCGCCAGGGATGGGATAAACCTTTGCGGGAACTATTCTGTTTCTGTTGTCAGCTCCGGCCCGATTACAATCATACGGGTGGGGATGGTCATGGGTTTTTCAAAGAACTGGCCGCCGGCGCTAAAGTGGCTAAACTTGACCGGCAAGCCTTGATCAATAAACGGGTTTGGCCCTTCCATTAGGTGAAAATGCAAGTGGGGGCCGGGCGAACTGCCACTGTTGCCCACCCGCCCGATTAGCGTACCACGACGGATCATCTCGCCTTCATTGACTTGAAGGCTGGCCTGTTGCAAAGAACCGTAATAGCTAAATTCGCCATTGGCGTGGCTGATAGCAACAGCATTGCCCAACAACCGACGCGGGTCATCGCGAAACATACGGGGGTTGGGCGGCGCCCCAGGCAGAAGGTCGGGCATGTCAAAGCAGACATAGGCCACTTTCCCGCCCGCCGTGGCATAGACTGGTTGATCCCAACTGTAATGATCTTCCAGGGCCATGCCATTGCCTTGGAAGAAGTTGTTATCACTGCCCAGTTTGACAAAATCGAGTGCGTAGGTCTGGCTGAAGACTTCCTGTTTGTGCCGGTCACTCCAATCGGCAGCTTGAATGGCCCACCAGGCGCCGCGCAACGGAAAGTGGAGATCGGTTTTGTTCTCGTGGTACTGGACGGGAAGTTGCAAGCGCGCTTCTGTCCGTTGGCCGTTGCTTTCATTCTTGCCGACCACCGTCACTTGCACCATCGTCAATGGTTCGTAGCCAGGCAGCATCACATGCAGGCTGCGTAGCGCCAGCCCGGTACCGGCGGGGATGGTCAGATCCTCTTCACCGATCTTTTGGCGGATGATGCGCGATGGCCAGCGTTGCTCCAACAGCAGTTGGTGATCATTGTAGCATTCGATTACGATGCCGTTCAAGCTAATCGCTTCGTGCATGGCGGTGATGCCGAGGTCAAAAGCAATCTCTTGCACCGGCCCAATCAGGGGAAAGGGCAATTGGGTATAGCGGGCGGCAATCAAGCGCGCTGGACGGCTTTCCACATATAAGTGGGCGGTTTGTGTAGTAGCATCGCCGGTTGGCTGGTCACTCCCAGACGGCGCCGACGGCGAGTGTGTGGCATCCAATCAATCAACTCCGATCTAGTAACTAAGGGCTCATAAAAAATGCAACTTTACACACTGCTCTGTGCGAGTCACGGACTCGCACAGAGCAGTGTGTCTTGTTTTTACGCACCCTACCGACCCTGGCGGATTTGGTGGCTCAACGGCACGCGCTCAGCCATAAAAGCGAGAAGGTGCGCTTGTTCAGCTTGTCGTTCATGACGACGATGGGGATGTTCGCCGCCGACAACGCTGTAAATCATTGTCAGCAGTTCCTTTGCTTCTGCCGGCGCAATCCGATAGTAGCGCTCTTCAGTTTCCAGATTATCAAGCCGTTCCCAGCGGTCGATCCAATGGTTCAAGTACGTTGTGTAACAGTGGCGACAGCGCCAGACGCTAAAGGTCTCTTTGTCATCCTCTGGCGTGCCGCCGGTCAGGGCGCCCAGGTTGGCAATGCGCCCCTGGCAGACAAAGCAGGGTTCGGTGCCGGCGCCCACACCACTCCGTTCCAGGAAGAGCGTTTCCCAGTCGCGCGCCTGGTGTGTCTGCCAGCGCGCCTTGAGCCGTTTCTGAAAACGCTGCCAAAGGGTCAACCGGATTTCAGCGCTTTCGGCGACTTTGCGCATGGGCGCTAATAACTGGCGCGCAGAAGTGGCGGTGGTCACTGCACCTGCTGCTTCTGCGGTTGCTAAGGGTTGCCAATGGGGACAGGACAACGCCAACGCCGATTGTAGCGCCAAGGTCGGTGGCAGGGTTTCATTCGTCTGCGCGGCCCTTTGCCAACCACAGGCGCCGGTCGGCAATTGATCTGCCGTCACCACTGCGCTTGGTTGCCAAAAGCGACAACTGCCACAACTGACCAATTGTTGCTGGACGGTTGCCACTGCTGCTTGCAAGCGCTGGTTGAAATTGCCAACCAAAGGTTCCGCTACCTGAAAAAGCGGTTGCGCATAATCGACAGCGCCCGGTTGTGTGGCATACGCGACACAAGCCGCCGGATCCGTGTACCAAGCCAGTTGCAGCCAGCGTTTGGTCGCAGTGGGATCATTATCCGGCACAGTCTGGACACGCTGAAACACTGGTGTGCGCGTGCCGGGAAAGACGCCGGACATGGTTTGCAGGTTAAAAGGTTGCACAGGCGTATTTGTCACTCCTTCACCTGTCACCTTCCTGCATCATCAAACGCATCCCTTTCTTGCGCACCAGACGTTGGCGCTGCTCCATTGTACACCAAAGCAACCGGCCAAACAAGGGCGCTACTTCCCGTTGGCCTCATTGATCAAAGTCGCTGCCTCGGCCACCACCTGGGTTGGCTTTTCATTACCGGCCAGAACGCGCAGCAAGAGATCGCCGCCATACCCCCACACTTCGTTCATTTCAGGGATCATGGGAAAGGCGTGGGCGCTGCCAGCCTGTTGCATAAAGCCTTGCAACAAGGGGTCGCTCATCTGTACGTTGCGATTGGCTGACAACCGGCGGGCGCGTTCCACTAAAATTTGCCCGCTATCGGCGCTGGTAAAGGCTTGGGCGACGGCAAGCGCCAGCCGTTGCTGATCAGCACTGGCGCTGGGGTTGACGAACAACCCATCGGCACTGAGCCACGGTTGCGCCGGGCCGGCTGGTCCCGCCGGCAACGGGGCGACGGCCAGATTATCACCCAGCGCGCCTTGCAAATCAGCCAGACTCCATGGGCCATCGACCAGGAAGGCGAACTCCCCTTTCTTGAAGCGGTCGAGCAACATGGCGTAATCTTCATCGACATAAGAGCCGTTGGTCTGGTTTAGCGTCGCCAGCCAGGTGAGGTAATCGGCGGCGCCATTGCCCTGATCAAGGACAACCTGTCCCGTTTCATTAAAAAGCTGGGCGCCATAGGCCGGAAAGCCCCAGTAGAGATGGTAGAGCGAGGCGTAGAGACCAATGCCCTGTTGCGGGTTGGCCTCCGCCAGGGCACGCAATTCATCCATCGTCGTCGGCACCTGCGCCGAAGCAACCAGGGAACGGTTGTAAAAAAGGCTGATGAGTTCAACGTTGATGGGCAAGCCATAGAGCTTACCATCCCAGCGCAGGCTATCGAGTGCAGCCGGCCAATAGTCATTGAGCGCAGCGGCGGGGATCATTGTGTCCAGCGGTTGGGCGACCTGGGCGGCGACCATATCGCCTAACCACCAGTTGGCAGTCAAGACTAGATCCGGCCCGCCACCGGCCTGCACGGCCTCGGCATAACTCTGCGGCAGATCATTGTAGGCGACGAAGAGGGTATCCACCTGTAAGTTCGGGTATTTTTCCCTGAGCGCCAACAACAGCGCTGCCAGCGCATCCCCATCGGCGCCAGCCCAACTGTGCCAGAAGACAAGGTTGCCTTCGATTGGGAATACGGGCGTTGGCGTTGGCGCTGGGGTAGTCGTGGCTTGGGCAACATCGCTACTCGGCGTACTGTTATTCGCCACTGGCTGTGCCACTGTCGGGGTTGGTTCCGGCGTCGGCGTATCGCGATTACAGGCAGTTGCCAGCACCATTACCAGCAGTAACGTAAGCAACAATGACAGGCAGATCCTTGCTAGAAAATGAATGCGACAACGGATCATCGTATGCTTATCCCTTTGCATTGTCGGCGAGATGGTCGAGTAGCGCTTGCAAGCCGTGTAGATAGCTGCGCCAACCAAAGCCGCAAATTTGTCCCACACAAACCGGCGCCAGCACAGAGGTGTGACGGAACGCTTCACGGGCATGGATGTTGCTCAGATGTACTTCAACCGTTGGCAACTTCACGCCGGAAATAGCGTCGCGCAACGCGTAAGAATAGTGGGTGTAGGCGCCGGGGTTGATCAGAATGCCATCGGCCCAGTGACGAGCTTCGTGGATAAAGTCGATCAACACCCCTTCATGATTGCTCTGGAGAAAGCGTAATTCGTGGGCGGCGCTGGCGCGTTCCAGCAACGCCGCTTCGATCTTCGCCAGGGTCATGGTGCCGTAGATGTGGGTTTCGCGGGTGCCAAATAAATTCAGGTTTGGGCCGTGTAGAACGGCGATTTTACTCATAGGTTCACTCCAACGTCTGGTTATCTTGTTTTGCTTAATGCGCCTACCCATTCAACAATGGCGGTTGCTCCAACGTCACCTTTTCATAAATATCTTCGAGCGCCAGTTCACATTGAATGGCAGCCAGCACAAAACGATCGCCGCTGCGCTTAAATTCAGCAAAGCGCCAGCTATTATCCGGCTGCCGGCTGTAATACTCAACGTGCATTCGATCTTGTGACACCAACAAATAGGCTTGCAAAGACGGAATCTGCCGGTAGTTTTCCGAATTTTCGCCCCGGTCATAGGCAGCCGTCGAAGGCGATAATACTTCGATCACGACAACTGGATTAAGTAGCGTATCGCATATCACTTGGATAAATTTCACACTTGCTCTTGCGCAATTGTAGATGCAACGAAGCATAAATATTACCTGCAATCAAATTATGTTTTCGACTTGCTCCCGTCATCGGGCGTCTCTCCCCGTTGATGTATTCGCTTTTGAAATCGGCGGCACGTTCCAGCGCCAGGTATTCGGCTACGGTTAATCGTGTAGTTGGCTCACGCACAATTGTCATTTGTCGGCCCCCTATTTAACGAAGCACTTGCTGTAGTGCATCTGCCACATAGTTCATACCAGGGTTATCAATAATCACCACATCACCTAAGGCTTGGGGAATAATAAAGCGCAAAGTCTTGCCGGCCCGTTTTTTGTCATGCCCCATTGCCTCGATCACCGCTTCCAGGTCATAGCCAGAGACGCTCACCGGCAGGCCGACCCGTTCCAACACAGTACGCACCCGCCCAACCAATGCCGGATCACAGCGCCCAATGGCAGCGGCCATATACGTCGCCGCCACCATGCCCACGGCCACCCCTTCGCCGTGACGAATGCTAAAGTTGCTCACCATTTCAATGGCGTGACCAAAGGTGTGACCGAGATTCAAGACGGCGCGCCGCCCCTGCTCAAAGGGATCTTCCTCAACGACCTTGATTTTGACCCGCACTGCCTCTGTCACCAGGTGTTTCAGACTGGTTGGCCCTTCTTCTTCAAATTGCACAAAGAGATCGGGCGCGCCGATGATGCCATGTTTGATCACCTCGGCCAACCCGGAACGAAATTCGGCGGCGGGCAGCGTTTGCAGCACATCAACATCGATCAGCACCACATGCGGTTGTTTGAAAGCGCCGACCAAGTTCTTGCCTTGCGGCAGATCAACACCGGTTTTCCCCCCCACAGAAGCATCCACCATCGACAGGAGTGAGGTCGGGATCTGGACAAAGGGGGCGCCCCGTAAATAAGTGGCGGCAGCAAAACCGGTCATATCACCAACGACGCCACCGCCCAGCGCAATGATCGGGCTGCGCCGGTCGAGGCCGGCAGCGAGAAATTGATCATAAAGATCAGCCACCGTGGCGAGCGTTTTGTGCTGCTCCCCCTCCGGCACGAGGCAGATGGTCGGTTCATAGCCGGCGCTACGCAAACTGGCGGCCAACGTTTCGCCATGCTGGGGCGCAATCATCGCATTGGTGACAACCGCCGCCGGCCCTGGGCGGAGACCGCGGCTGGCGAGCAGACGACCGGCATGTTGCAAAATGCTCTCGCCAATACAAATGTGGTAACTCCCCTCTGGGCCACGCACGGTGAGACGGCTCATGCCGGCGACTTCGGCGTCCCCCTGCAAGATTTCAAGGATTTGCTCGACCAGTGCTTCCGGCGTTTGACCGGTGGTGTCGATCTGGTGGGGAATGGCGCCATAGGCCGACCGCCGACTTTGCAAGAGACTGCGGATGCGTTGGCGTTGGTCGCTCTCCGGCACATTCAAGAGGGGACGTTCACCTGTACTAGCGACGCGACGCAAGATTTCGTCCACGCCAGCGGTCAAACAGAGCAACACACCACTTTTGCTCAAGGCGGCGCGGTTCTCGGCACTGACCAATGCGCCGCCGCCGGTGCTGATCACCAGGCCGCTTTGTTCACTCAATTGGGCGCACAGTTGCGCTTCGGCAGTGCGAAAGACGCCTTCGCCCTCTTGGGCAAAGACTTCGCGGATTGGCTTGCCAAAGTGGGCTTGCAGTTGATCGTCCATATCCACAAAGGGGCGTTCCAGGCGCGCGGCGAGTAGGCGACCAATGGTCGTCTTGCCGGTGCCCATAAAGCCGGTGAGAATAATGTTATTAGAAGCTGAGTACATAGTCATAAAGTCGGCTATTTTGAGACATATTGCTGAACAATTTGAAGAATGAAACGTGCCAAAGCAATTGCTTCTACCGCATCACTTTTTTCAGGAAGATTGCTGGTAGAGTTTCCTGGAATTGTGTCTGGATAACGAACTGGAATGTACAAATCATCAAAGATACTAACATCATCCTGGATCTGTATGGTTAAATCAGCGGGCAATAGTTGAAACAATGTCACAATTGAATGAGTGCGCACCACTGTTCTTCCTGTATGGACGAACACGCTCTTAAATGCCTTTGCAACACATTGCTGACTATGAAAACATACTTGTGTGTAAATTCCTTCTGCAAGGATCAAATCAGCGACGCGTAGATCGTCCTGAGCAAATGCTAACCACTGTTTAGTTAGATCGTTCATACAGTACCTTCCCCTTGCCGACAATCTCTTCTTGAAAGAAAAGGCGTTCTTGACATAGGTGTGCAAATTCATCAGGTGTGTAGCACAGAATATCAACACTTACTTTAGGTTGAAGTAAATTGCGCAATTGACGAATTCGCTTTAGAAAAGGCAAATTTGTATCGGTAACAACGACAAGATCAATATCCGACCATTCTTTGATTTCACCGCTTGCGACAGAGCCAAAGACAATCACTTTTTCTGGATTTTCTTCTTTTGCCAGAATTTGCACATAACGGCTTAACTCCCGTTCAAGCAATCTTTGCCTCTGTTTTGCTACTTGCGTATTCACGGTCTGCCTCCTCTTGCTTTGTTAACCACTGCTTTACACGCTTAACACTTTCCGCCAGCGGCTGCTCAGTATTGATAATCAAATGATGTTCGGGTTGAATCGGGTAGCGCCAACAATCGTTGTAGGCTTGTAGCTGTGCCTGCATCGCCTGCCAACCGCGGATTTTGTGTGTCGATTCCTCTGGCGGTCGTGCATCGAGGCGAGCGCGCCAGACCGTTTCATTCAGATACGTTTCTACCACAAGTAAGCGCGCGCCATAACGCTCTGCCAACTCACAAGCAGTTGTGTACCCCACCGGGTAGGAGAGCGGTGAATCGACAATCACGCTAAGCCCCAAGGCCAGTTGACGTTCAACCACCTGCCATAGTATGGCATACGCCAGTTGATTGCCCTCCGGCAGATGAAGCGTGTGATCTTTCACATCGTCTTTATCAATGAGCGGCCAGCCTAAGGCGCGTGCCAGGGCGTAGGCCAACGTACTTTTGCCAGTGGCCGGATGGCCTTTCATAGCCAGTAGGTGACAGTGTTTCATTGTTCAAACAAGTGAAATTGACTCTCATCCAACCGTCCCGCCTGGTGCATCAACACGGCGTTCATCAACTCAATCGCCAGGCGTGATTCCAATGTCACCCCGGCGCGGACGCCGACGCAAGGGTCGTGGCGCCCTTTGGCAAGAAGAAATTCAATCTCCTCCATATTCTTGCGCACCGATTGCTGCGGACGCACAATGGTCGAAGTGGGTTTGAAGCCGACCCGGCAAACCAGCGGCATCCCGGTGGTCATGCCGCCGATCAAACCGCCGTGGCTGTTGCGTTGGTAGCCACTGGCGCGGATGGGATCGTTGTTCTCGCTGCCCCGTCGGCTGACCACATCGCGACCGGCGCCGATCTCGCAGGATTGCACGGCGTGGAGCCCCCCCAGCGCCCCCATCAACCGTACTTTCAAGCTTTGGTAGAGCGGTTCGCCAACCAATGCCGGCACGTTCACCGCCACCACTTCCACCATCGCGCCAAGCGAATCACCCTCGATTCGTGTCTGTTTGATCAACTGCCCCGCTTCGTGGGCAAAGGCGGGATCAAACGAATGAATCTCGGCCTCTTCCATAAGCGCTTCCACCTGCTGAATGGCCTCGGGCGTGACCCGCATCGACTGTTTCGCCTCAATCATCGTCTCAAAGTGGGCAGCCAGGCTCTTCTCGGTTTTCAGCGGTCCCACCTGACAGATCGATGAGAGAATCACCGTGCCAAAGTGTTCAGCCAAAAAGAGCCGGGCAATGGAGCCGCCGACCACATCGGTAATGGTCGAGCGATAGCTGGAACGGCCACCACCGCGCACATCGACAAAGCCTTGCGACTTGTGATACTTCACCAAATCCGTATGACCAGGACGAACTTCACCGGTTAGACCGGAAAATTGGGTATAGTCGCCCGACTTTTGCGACGTGGAAAAGACCACCGCCGCAATTGGTTCGCCAGTGGTAAAGCCCTGCTCATAACTCTGGGTGATCGACGTGACATCGTCAACCTGAGTTTGAATTGCCGGACCAGTCAGCAGGTGCTTTTCATCTTCGCAGTACAAACCGGCGAGGAGCAGCACTTTGTCCTTCTCATTGCGCGGCGTGCCATGTTTGTTGCTGCCGGGCCGCCGCCGATCCAGATAGCTTTGAATCTGTTCCCGCGTTACTTTCAGGCCGGGCGGGCAACCAAAGACAATGGTTGTAATCGCTGGCCCGTGGGATTCACCAGCGCCGGCGACAGCGAAAAGAGGGCCACCAAGAATTTCCATAAAGCTTTGCTCACATTCCATTCAGTGCAGGGCATTACGTAAATAGGTAACCATTCACGACACAGAGATTTACAGAGGTGGCACAGAGATTCACAGAGAAAGAACTCAGAAATAGGGCTTACACATACATCTAGACCTTTAAGGTCTCTAGTGACGAATCCGTCTTGCATAAGTCTTAACAAATCTCTGTGTGCGCCTCTGTGAAATCTTTGCGATCGCTGTGAACCTGTATAGTTCCGCAGATAACCTATTTTTTCAAAAGCACACGTTATTTGCCTAATGAGTATATACGAGGTTCAACAATAGTTAAAAAGCCCGTTTCCCCGAATGGGGTTTCTTGCTTTGCCGCCTTACACATTGCCTTTTAACGCTAAAAGCCGTAAACTACTGACTGTGTAGTCTACGGAATACAATTACCTGCAATAAATAAACTTTAAGGAGATGAGAAATATGAGTTCTCAGCAAACAGCGCCCATCGCGCAACGGTCGGCGGTTGAGTCAACAGTGCGCCGTCGATGGGGCAAGGCGCTCTTTTTTGCCTTGACCTTCTGTAGCGCCTTTGTCTTGGTCTTTGCTGGCTGGTCAACCTCGCGAGCCCGCCCCCTTCGACAAGGGCCGCCAACCGTACCACCGCCAGCCAGTCTTGTCTTTCCACACGCAGTAGCCGCCGGTGATGTAACACAGAACAGCGCCGTCTTATGGACGCGCAGCACATTGGCCACCATTGTTACCTTCACCTATGGCGTCAACTTGACCAATACCACTAGCGTGACACGTACTGTCGCTGAGCCGTTGCGCCCAGTCACTGTAACCGTTAACGGCCTGCTGACCGACACGCAATACATTTATCATGTCAGAACGGCAGACACAATCGAAGTAACCGGCACCTTCCGCACAGCCGCAGCAGTTGGCGCGAAAACCGGCCTACGCTTTGGCGCCAGCGGTGATTGGCGTGGCGAATTGGCGCCCTACCCAGCGGTGCGCAATGCCCCCCAGCGCGATCTGGACTTTTTTGTCGCCTTGGGAGACACCATCTATGCCGACTTCCCGTCGCCAACTGTCCCGGTGACCCAAGCCAAGAGTCTCACCCAATTTCGCCAAAAACATGCCGAGGTCTATTCGGAAAAACTTGAACTAAACAGCTTAGCCGATCTGCGGCGCAACACGGCTCTCTTTGCCGTGATCGATGACCATGAAGTGACCAATGATTTTGCCGGCGGGGCGCCAGTTTCATCGGATGGGCGTTTCACTGACACCAGCGGGTTGATCAACGACAGCACCCTCTTTGAAACCGGCTTGCAAGCGTTTCACGAATACAACCCCATCCGTCACGAATTTTATGGCGTCGTGGGTGGCGATGGGCGGATGGACAATGAGCGCAAACTCTACCGTTACCGCACCTTTGGCAGCGACGCCGCGCTCTTTGTGCTGGACACCCGCTCCTTCCGCGATAGACCGATCCCAGGGCTGACGCCGGATCAATTTAGCAACCCCTTTGCCATTCTGGCCTTCCTCAACCAAGTCTTTACCCCTGGCCGCACCTTGCTTGGTTCGCAACAACTGGCCGATCTCAAGGCCAATCTGCTGGATGCGCAACAAAAAGGCATCACGTGGAAATTTATTACCGTGCCGGAGCCGATCCAAAACTTGGGTCCAGTCGGCGCCTCGGATCGCTTTGAAGGGTATGCGGCAGAGCGCGCTGACCTATTGAAGTACATTGTCGATAACAAGATTACGAATGTGGTCTTTGTGGCGGCCGATATCCACGGGACGATTGTCAACAATTTGACCTATCAAACAGGGGCAGGCGGAACGCAACAGCCGACCGGCGCCTTTGAAGTGACGACCGGCTCGGTCGCCTTTGATGCTCCCTTTGGGCCAACGGTGGTTACGTTGGCCGCGGCCGGCAATCTTATCACGCCAACGACGCAAGCGCTCTATGCCTCGCTGCCCATTACTGGCGACTTGGATAGCTTACCCAATGATAAAGATGATTTTCTCAAGGAGTTTCTCAATACGCGGATTCTGGCGCCCCTGAGTTACGATCCCGTGGGGTTAGCCGGCTCCCCGATCAATGCCACCTTGATACAGGGCGACTATATGGCTGTTCACACCTTTGGCTGGACCGAATTTGCGATCGCCAAAGATAACCAGGCATTGACGGTGACAACCTACGGCATTGATCCCTACACAGCCGCCCAGTTGGCGGCGGATCCCACGGCCATCACCGCGCGCACGCCCAGGATTGTCAGTCAGTTCCAGGTAACGCCGGTGGATTCGGCGACCGGCAAGCGTTCGGTCTATCTCCCGATTGTTGTGCGCTAACCTTGTTTTTTTAGAATGAACGTTGGAATTTTGGCGGGCGTCCTCTTGCAGCGCCCGCAAGAGGACGCCCGCCAAAATTTCATTCCCTTTGCGCCTTTGTGGTAAAAAATTGGGCAGGCGGGTATAATAACCACAATCAGTAGTCCGCAGTCAGATGGCTATCTAGTCCAGTATCAGGCTCTGCGTCTCAGCGTGGGTTGCGATCTACTGACAATAACCACTCTAGATCTCAGTAGATCAGCTAGAGTTCAGCTAGAGTTCAGCTAGACAAGGGGAAGCCGAACGCATGATGCAGCAAATGATTCGTATCATTTTAGTCGTGGTAGGCATGATACTTGTGGGCTTGAGCGCAAGCTTTTTCACCCAACAGCCCTGGGCGGTGCAAGCGTGGCCGTGGCAAGATAAATCGCTTTCCTTCGCCTTTGTCGCAGCCATGCAAGCGGCGATTGCTGCAGCGCTGTTTTGGATTGCCATGAGCGGCGAATTGGGCGCATTGGCAGCCGGCGCCCTCAATCTATTGGTGATGATGGGCGGGTTGGCGATCTATTTGGCTGGTCAAGTGGCGGCGACTGGACGCCCCATCTTTCTCATCTATGCCGTTGTTTGTATCGCCTTCGCCCTTTTTAACCTTTGGCTTTTCCAATGGGCCAGGCACATCCCGCTGCGTGATAGCCGACCACTCCCCAATTTTGTGCGGTTTTCCTATATCCTCTTTGTTTTTGCCCTAGCAACCGTGGGGGGCGCGCTGGTCTTGCAGATACCCAACGTGCTGCCCTGGGTCGTCGAAGGGCCGACCTCGGTGGTGCTGGGGTGGATGTTTTTGGGTGATGCGTTCTATTTTCTTTATCCGCTGGTACAATTTGGCTGGCGAAACGCGCGATGGCATGGCGCAGCGGCGCAACTGTGGAGCTTCCTGGCTTATGATCTGGTCTTGCTTGGCCCATTTCTTCAACGGCTGCCAGTGATTGATCCGCTCTATCGCAACAATTTGATTGTCTATACGCTGATCCTACTCTACAGTGGAGTTTTAGCGCTCTACTGTTTTTTTATCAACCGCGGCACTAGAATTGGAAGCGCTACGCACACACTTGCATGAGACGGTGTGTCTTTACGGTGTGTTAATGTTTTATTAACCTATAACAGGTATGATTGATTAGGTATTGGACAGAAATGGAAGTTTACCTACTCATCCACCCACGTTTCATGGTTGACGCAGAGCAAAGGCTTGACATATACTGTTCTTGTACGAGCATGATGCGTAGGATCATTATCTTAGTGAAGAGATACGCTGGCGAAAAAAGTTGGGATTTCAGCTTATGAGTAGCACGGTTGCAACAAAATCAGTTGACTCATCGAATGTAGCGCCGCAGATCGGGTTTGTGACGCGCTTCTTTACGGGGCGGCAGGGGCGCCGCTTACGCGAAGCGCTGTTGGCCTATCTCTTTCTTCTTCCGGCCTTCCTGATCATCGGTATCTTTGGCCTCTTCCCGCTGCTCTTTGCCGCCTATCAAAGTACGCTGCGCGGCTTAAATAAGGTGGTGGGGGAATATGATGGCCTTGACAACTTTGTGCGCGCAATTGACAACCTGACCTATGTCTTCGCCTTTTGGATCGCCGCTGTCTGTCTCTTCCTGGTCGGTCGTCTTGTTGTTGACACGATGCGCACCAGCCGCGAAAAAGGGCATAATCCCTGGCTCTGGCTTTTTCCCGGTGCGCTGATGGGCATAGGTGCGGCGGCGGCGACGCTCTTTATCTTTCGTCTCTTGCCCCTGCTGCTCGATATTCCCAACCAACTACGTGGACAGAATGCCACCAATGCCCAGTTTCGTGAAATGATTTTTGCCGCCTGGTGGGAAACGCCGGTGCAAAGCGCTTTTTGGGGCTCCCTTGGCCTGGTGGTGGTGGGCGCTTTGCTCACCACTGGGATTGACCACAATCACAAGTTGGCGCGCCGCGTCGGCAACTATCTGCCGGCCTTTGTCAATATCACCATCCTCCTGCTGGCCGCCGCTGGGTTGACCTGGCTGACCTGGACAGAGGTGGAGAAAGCCTACGCCGAAGCGTTAGCCGCGGGTGAAGGGCTGGATCTATGGGCGCAGATCCTCACGATCAGCGCCGGCTTCCTGCTCCTGCTGCTCTCCTGGTGGCTCTGGGAAAGCGCCAGCGAGCGCCAATCCAACGGGGGTACGATCTTACGCTTGGGAGCCGCCGCCATGTTGGTGGTTGGCGCTTGGGTGTTGATTGCTGAATTGCCGCGCATCATTGCCGCCGGTGACAAAGATTGGTGGGTGGGGTTGCAGGCAACGGTTTGGTACTCGGTGATCACGGTGCCGGTGCAATTAGCCATCGCCCTGCTCTTAGCCATTCTCCTCTTCCAAAATATTCGCGGCAAAGCCTTTTTCCGCATGGTCTACTTCATTCCCTACATCGCCCCTTTTGTCGGCACCGCCGCGGTCTTTCGTATTATTTTCTCGAATCGTCCATCGGCGCTCTTCAACAGCACCTTAACAGCGCTGGGTGGTTCGCCGCTGCAATGGCTGAACGAACCGACCGGCATTTTCCAACTACTGCTGGGTTCGTCGGTGACATTGCCGACTTGGGCCGCCGGGCCAAGTTTAGCGCTGGTGGTGATCATGGTGTATGGAGTCTGGAGTTATGTGGGCTTTAATGTCGTCATCTTTTTGGCTGGGTTGGGCAATGTGCCGCGGGCGCTCTACGAAGCGGCGGCCATTGATGGCGCCGACCGCTGGGCGCAATTCCGTAGTGTAACGCTGCCGTTGCTCTCGCCCACCATCTACTTTTTGACCTTGCTTTCGGTGATTGGCACCTTCAAAGCCTTTAATCATATTTATGTGCTGCGCACCGCCGGCGCCCTCGGCACCACCGACACGGCCAGCGTGGTGATCTTTGAGGCGTTCAAGCGGGATACACGCTATGGCTATGCCTCGGCGTTGGCAATTCTGTTATTGCTGATTATCCTGTTGTTGACTTATGTCAACAATCGCATTGCGGAAAAGCGAGTTTTTTATGGCTAGAATGACCACACTCCCCCCCCAACGTTCTGCCGCCGCCGGGGGGTGGGGGGGCGATTTGCTAATCTATCTCGTCTTGGGGATTGGCGCCATCGTTGCCCTGGTGCCTTTTCTCTACACGGTCAGCGTCTCGTTGATGAATCTGACCGAGGCGACGGGCGGTGCGTTCTGGCCTAGCACCCCGCAATGGGGCAACTATGCGCAAGCCTGGAATGATGCGCAATTTTCGCGCTACTTTATGAATAGCGTGAAGATCACCTTGATTACAGTAGTCGGTGAGGTGATCTTTTGCACCCTGGCCGCGTATGCCTTTGCCCGTATGGAGTTTCCCGGTAAGGGTTTTCTCTTTACGCTGTTACTCGCCACCTTGATGCTGCCGGAAGCGATCACCTGGGTGCCGAACTTTATTACCGTCTCCTGGCTGGGACGTGTCAGCCCCATTCCCTGGATCAATAACTGGCCGGCCTTGACCATCCCCTCAATGGCAAGCGTGTTTGGCATTTTCCTCCTGCGCCAGTTTTTTCAACAGGTGCCAAACGAATTGTGGGACTCGGCGCAGATCGACGGCGCTGGTCATACACGCTATTTGTGGAGTGTTATCGCCCCCTTGTCACGCGCGCCGATTATGACCTTAGCGCTCTTTAGTTTCATTAGCTCATGGAATGCCCTGGCCTGGCCGATCCTGGTGACGACCACGCCCGATTGGCGCCCGATTTCCTATGGGTTGCTGACCTTTCTGGATGAAGCCGGTTCCTTTTTTCATCTACAAATGGCCGGCTCAATGATTACGATTGCACCGATTTTGTTGATCTACTTCTTCACCCAAAAGACCTTTATTGAAGGCATTGCGACGACCGGGTTGAAGGGGTGAGGGACTACCTTGGGATCTGCGGGTAGATCGGTTGGTAGGTTGATCAGCAAAGCAATCAAGACTTTTTGCTGGCTTTGCCGTCACCTTAATCGTCCATCTATCTGGTTATCAATATCAAAACAATACGAACATTTTGCACAAGGAGATTTTTCATGTCGAAAAAGTTCACCTGGCTCACCGTTCTGCTGGTTGCGGTTATGTTGCTGATCGTGGCTTGTGGTGGTGGCGAAGAAGCGCCGGCCGAACCGGCAGCAACCGAAGCCCCAGCCGCCGCAGAACCGACAGCCACCGAAGCCCCAGCCGCCACAGAAGCCGTCACGGAAACTACTGCCGTGACGGAAACCGCTGCTGTTACCGAAACGGCTGCGACGACCGAGACGGCGACGACGACCGAAACCGTCGCCGCTTCCACCAACACCGCCCTGGCCGATGTTGCCGCAGCCATTGACTGCGCACCGGCCACCGATGGCGCCTTTGCCGGCGTTGACCCCAGCGGCCAAACCGTGGTCTGGTGGCACCAACACAGTGGTGCGCGCGAGGAAGGGATGCTGCCCATGATCGCGGCATTTAACAGCAACAACCCCTGTGGCATCACGGTGGAAGCGCAAAATCAGGGCGGTTACGACGAAATTCGTGACAAAGTCAATGCCAGCACGGCGGCGGGCGAACAACCGGCGGCGCTGCTTGTCGGCTACCAGAATGACCAGGCCTTCTATCAGTTGAATAGTATCCTGGCCGACTTTAATACCTTCATTGATGATGCCAAATGGGGCTTAAGCGCCGAAGAAAAGGCCGATTTCTATGCCAGCTTCTTCGACCAGAGCGTCCATACCGTCTTTGACAATCAGCGCCTAGGCTTCCCGCCGAACCGCTCTATGGAAGTGATGTACTATAACCAAACCTGGTTGGAAGAACTGGGTTTTGCTGGCCCGCCCACCACGCCCGATGAATTCAAGGAAATGGCTTGCGCTGCGGCTGAAGCGAATGGCGATGGCACCGGCGGTTACATCCTGCGCGACGATGCTTCTGCCGTCGCTTCCTGGACCTTTGCCTTTGGCGGCGATGTGCTGAGCGAAGATGGCTCGCAGTATGCCTACAACACTCCCGCCACCGTCGAAGCCATGACCTTCCTCAAGGGCATGTTGGATGAAGGCTGCGCCTACTTCTTCACCGACGGCTTCCCGAACACGGAATTTGCCAACCGCCGGGCGATCTTTGCCCAGGGTTCCAGCTCCGGCATTCCTTTCTATAACAATGATGTGAATACCGTCGCGACCGAGAAGGGCGCCGAGCCGGATGTGTGGGGCGTCACCGCGATCCCGCACACCACCGCTGAACCTGTGCAGAATGTTTATGGCGGCGATGTGATGATCACTGCCGGCAGCCCGGAACAACAACTGGCCGCCTGGCTCTTTGTCAAGTGGTATACCTCGCCGGAAGTGCAGGCCGAGTGGGTGCGCGTCAGCAACTACTTCCCGACCCGCGCCGGCACGGAAGCATTCCTGGCCGAGTATGTGAGCGAAAACCCGGTCTGGGGGCAGGCGTTGGAACTGTTGCCATTTAGCGCCTACGAACCGCAGTTGATTTCCTACACCGGTGTGCGCGATGCGGCCACCCAAGCCTTCAATGAAATCATGCAGGGCGCTGACATCCAAGCCACGCTCGATACGTTGACCACCACGGCCAACGAAATGCAAGAAGAGTTGATGGCGGACGTGCAGTAGAAAGAGATAGAGAGATAGAGAGATTTCGTATCGCAATCTCTTTATCTCTCTATCTCTACTTTGCGCAAAGGTTTGCTTGTTGCGCGTAAATGCAGCTTTTTATCGTGTAAAAAGGGCGTTGGTTAATCGACCAGCGCTCTTTTTTATGGCATAATGGGCAGGCAGGACTTACGCACAACGAGACCTCCGGTCCCTGTGACCCGGCAAAACATTATAAGGCTTTGCAGAAGAGATTCTCGGCCAGCGCATCTATACCGATATTTTATGCATTCGCTTTGACCCGCCCAGCCAACTGCCGCTGGTGAAGAAGACGGAGGAATAGACTATATCACCCAGCAATATCACCGCGAATCACCGTAAAAGATTCGCGAATCCTTTGATTCGCGGTGATATTTTCATGCCTACGCATAATAATAGAGCGCCGGGGTCAGAATCACAATCCCCAGTAAAACACCGGCAATGGTTTGGGAAACCGTATGTCGATCCAGGTAGACACGCGACCAGGCGATCAGCGGAATGCTCATGGTGAAGGGAATGGCGCTCGTTCCCAACAGGGCAAAGGCTAATTCGGAGAGAATGGTGGCGGCGGTGCAGTGCAAACTGATTTTCCACTGGAGCGTGATGACAAGAAAGATTGCCGTCTGTACCAGGTTCACCACAGCCAACATTTGCAGAAGCCGGGGCGCCTGCAATTGCCCAAAGAGCAGCCAAGTGACAACAGCGGTTACTAGCGTAAACAACAGGGGGCGGATGCGTTGTTCGCGGTTCGGCAGGTGAAAATCGACCGCCTTGCCCGTTTGCACCAGCCAGATGATATAGGCACAGGGCGCAAGAATGGTCAATAGAATATAGACAAACGCCCACTGCCACGCTGATACTGTTGTCAGGAAGGCTGCAATCAGCATAGCCGCGCCGGCGCCGGTTAAGGGCGGACTGCCAATTTGTGACACCCAGTAGGCCAGACGCCGTAGCCGAGGCTGTGGCAACGCCGCCAGCGCCACCTCTTCAACACTCAACTCCTCTTTGGAAAGTACTGTCATCTCCACCACCTGTTGTTGGTCTAACATTCACAATTTTGCTTATAACATACCTGGCGTAGATTACCATCTGGTTAAATGCACGTTATTACTGTGTGAATTTAACTGTGTAAATTAATCTATGTGAATTTATCTATGTCAATTCAGCCACCGATTGCGGTGCTATTGCTTACCACTTGTTGCAACGTGTTGCCACAGTATGCTTTAGTACGCTTTTGCATTATACCTTGGCAATCCTGTAGTTGGCTATGGCGCAAGCGCCTAATTCTTAACGCAACTTTTACACGATGAAAAAACAATGACTAGAGGCTTTTAACCTATTTATGACACCTTTGACAGGAACAGGCAGATCGATGTCCTGAACTTGGCAAAAGAAGAGTGCTGCTTCGTTATACGATTCATCACTTCATACGGGGTATACACACCATGTGGTTGGTTATGACAGCCGTTTTTGTGGTTTTGCGGCTCTCCGGCGATCCAACTGAAGCAATGTTACTCGACGATACAACAATTAAGCAAATCGAAGCTGTTCGGCGGCGGCATGGTTTCGACCGGCCCCGCTATCGCCAATTACGTCCGTCGTGTTAGCGCTTGAACAATCGTTAACGCTACCTATACTTCGCTTTAACAAACGGAATGTATATTTTGACCAATTGCAAACGAGTGCTTTATAGTATGTGCTTGTTCCGCTAAAACCATAGCAAAACCATAGCCATAGACTTTCGTCACCCGCGGCTACGGACTCTTGTCTGGGGCAGCGCGGATACCATTGCGCTTGTCTACGGCCCATCATTCATATTCAGTCATACCCTAGCCGGGCTGATTGGGTGTGCCAGAGGGTAGAAAAACGATGAAACCGTTACCCAAATTAACTTACGCTTCGCCAGACGATCCGTTGCCCAAGCAGGTGTTTATCCGGTCATTGGAACGGTTGACCGGCCGCCGCCGCCTGGAACGGATTTATGACACGGTGTTGGATACGGAGGCTGATCACCGCAAGTTGTGGGGCGCGGCGCTCCGTGAATTGCGGGTGAATGTTGATTATAATCCTGGGCAACTGGCAAAAGTGCCGGGAGAAGGCCCAGTGATCTTGATTGCCAATCATCCCTATGGTGTCCTGGATGGGTTGATCATCTGTCATTTCGCCGCGTTGATTCGCCCCACCTTCAAAATTTTGATCCACAAAGCGCTCAACCGCGAACCACGGGTGGAAAAGTATATGTTGCCCATCGACTTTGATGCGAACGAAGAGGCGGCGCAGACCAATATTGAAACCAAACGGCGGGCGATGGAAACGTTACGCGACGGCAATGCGGTGGTTATTTTCCCTGCGGGCGGCATCTCCACCACCGTCAACGGCCCCTTTGGTCGCGCTGTTGATCTGGAATGGAAGCTCTTTGTCACCAAGCTGATTCAGATGACCGCCGCCACCGTCGTTCCCATCTATTTTCATGGACAGAACAGCCGAATCTTCCAGATGGCAAGCCACGTGAGCGAGACCTTACGCCTGGCCCTGATCATTCACGAAGTCAACCGCAAAAGGGGCAAGACCGTGAACGTGACCATTGGCGATCCCATCCCCTATACTGCGTTGGCCGGCATTCGGCGCCGCCAAGAACTGCTCGATCATCTGCGCGACTCGATCTATGCCTTATCGCACCAGAAGATTAAGCATTTCCCCCCAGCCCGCTTGCCTTCGGAGAAGCGGGCCATGAAACACAAAGAAGGCAGTGGAGGTTATCGGTGAAGCAACAACGGCGGGTTCTTCTTATTGGCGCAGATGGGTTGCGCCCTGATCTCATTGATTCCAGTGTGATGCCGACCGTGGCCCAATTGGCGAAGAGCGGGGTTCGCTGCTGGGATCACCATGCCGCCTATCCCACCCATACCCGCGTCAACATGAGTACCCTCACCACTGGGGCGACCCCCGGCCGGCATGGGCTGATGGCGAATACCATGATCGTGCCGGGCGTCACCGATGATCACATTGTCGAAACCTCCAACTATCAACATATCAATGCGTTGGAGCGTGTCAGTGGCGGCCAAGCGTTGTTTGTCCCTTCGCTGGGGGATCTCTTGGCGGCCCGTGGTGAACGGCTGGCTGTGGCCGCCACCAGCAGCCCCGGCGCGGCCATGCTCTGGACCCACCGCCACCTGGATCGCATTGTTAACACCAACAGCGCCTACGGCATTGCCGACCTCTATGACTTGCGGGAAAAGTTAGGAGAATTGCCGGCGAAGGAGTTGGGACCGCAATTGGCGTCACAGCGCTATGCCACCGCTGCCCTCATCCGGCTCTTTTTGGCCGATCCGCTGAACCGGGTGATTGTCCTCTGGCTAAACGAACCCGATAGCAGCCAGCACTACTTTGGCTTGGGTTCGCCGGAAGCAGTCACCGCCCTGCGTGGGGTGGATAGTTGTGTGGCCGAGATCCTCAAGGCGCTGGACGACCAACGGCTGCGCGATCAATTTGACATCTTTTTTATCTCCGACCACGGCCACTCGACCGTCCAGGCGCACAATACCTTGCGCACCTACCTGGCCGCAGCGTTCAAAGCGATCGGCAACACCCTGCCGCTGGTCACCGCCAGCGATTACCTCTACACCCAACCCGGCGCCCAACCGCCGAGCGCAACAGAGATGGCGCCGCTGGTTGCCTGGTTGTTAGCGCAACCGTGGGCCGGTGTGGTTTTTGCCGGTCGCCCCGATCTAGAGACGTTGCCTGGTGTGATTCCCTTGACGGCGATCTGGAACCAACAGCGGAACGAACGGTTGCCGTTGCTGGCCGTTTCCCCGCGCTGGAGCAGCGCCAGCAATGAGTGGGGCGTACCGGGTCAGGTGCTGGCATTGACCACCCAAGCGGCGCTGCGGGCTTCGCATGGCTCGGCGGCCCCCTACGATCTCCATGCCACGCTGATTGCCAATGGCCCTGATTTCCGCACCCACTACAATTCAACCATCCCCACCGGCGCCATAGATCTGCTGCCGACCATTCTCACGTTGTTGGAGATACCACCCCCGTCAACCATCGATGGTCGGGTGCTGTGGGAAATTTTCGCCCACCCGCAAGGCGAACCAGGCGATGTACAGCGCGAATTGATTGAGCCGGCCATCGCTGCGCCCGAGGCAACGGCGCCGGCGCAAATAGCCCTGCATCGCGTTGGACAGACGACCTATCTGCATGGCGCCCTCCAGGACGACGCCTTCTATCCGCCCATGAGTCCCGCCGCATAAGCAGTTTCCCCTACAATCAACCAAATGACGTTTGGCAAGCGCGACAATTGGACGATAATGATGGATGATAATGAAGCAAAAGCGCTTGCCTAGTCGTTGATTAAGCGGTACACTATATTGCCTAGCCGATCCGCTGCCGTCTGTCCCATTCGTCGGCAGCCGGCCCATAACCGCAAAGGGGGATCTTCGTGAAATCGTTTCTTCGTTCGCTACCTGGCCGTGTGCTACTTGGCTGGCTACTGCTGGTTGGCGCCATCAGCAGCGCCCAAGTCAGCTACGCCCAAAGCGCGCCATTACGTGAAACCTTGTATATCGACCAGATTGTGGTTGATCCAGCCACCGGTCAACGCACCCAGATCATCTTGTCCGATGGTGGTGTGGGCAACCAGCCGTTGGCGGATCTGCTTGTCGCTTTCCTGCTCAGTGACGACAACACGATCCTGGTTGCTTACCCATTGACGGGGGGTATGACCAATGCCGAAGGCTTCTTCACGCTGGGCGCACCTGCCGAAAGCGATCTCGCCGTTGACCTGAGCGCCCTCCAATCTGCCGATGCCGTGGCAATCTATGCCGGGGATCTTAGCGAATTTACCCCTGGCAGCCAACCGACCGCCAACATCCCGCTGGATCTCGTTCTCTTTTCCCTGGCCGATAACAACGATCTGCTTGCCATGCGACCGCCATTGCCCACCGTCGCCGCCCTGGCTGAACCGGTGATGGCCGCTGCGTCCATAACAACCACCACATCTGGGTGCGATGGCGACGCAACATTGATCCACCATATTCAAGGAGCCGCGGGAAGCAGCCCACAACAGGGTGATGTTGTCACGATCGAAGGAATTGTGGTGGGTGATTTCCAGAATGTCAAAACCCAGTTGCGCGGCTTCTTTGTGCAAGAAGAGGCCGCCGACCAGGACGATGATCCTGCCACGTCCGAGGGCATCTTTGTGCTGGACAATGGCTTCAAAGTCGATGTGGCGCCGGGGGACCGGGTGCAGGTGCGCGGTCTGGTGCATGAGTTCAACACCATGACCGAGCTAAAACGGATCGAGAGCGTCACCATCTGTGAGCGCAACCAGCCGCTGGAGCCGGCCGCTGTCATGCTGCCGGAGACGGAAGATGGCGATCTGGAGCGCTACGAGGGGATGCTCGTCCGCATTGCCAATGAGATGACCGTCGCCCAGACCTACTTCCTGGGGCGCTATGGCCAGATGACCTTGGCGGCGCCGGGTACGACAGGGGGCCGCCCCTATCAGCCGACCAATCTCTTCCTGCCGGATAGTTCCGAAGCCGAAGCGCTGGCCGCGGAAAATGCGCGCCGCCTCCTGGTTTTGGACGATGGCCGTGATCTCAGCGCCTTGGGCGATAACCCCAACCCTGTACCCTACCTGGGCGCACCACCCCCGGCGGTGATCCGCGCCGGCGACACCGTCACCAATCTGGTTGGCGTTCTCGACTATGGACGCATTAACTCCGCCCCGGGCGCTGAAGCGGCGCTTGACTACCGGCTCCACCCGATTGAAGCGCCCATGTTTACCGCAGCCAATCCCCGAACAACAACCCCGCCGACGGTGATGGGCGATCTACGCGTTGCCGGCTTCAATGTCCTCAACTACTTCAATGGCGATGGTCAAGGCGGCGGCTATCCAACCGCACGCGGCGCCAAAACGGCGGCTGAATTCCAACGCCAACGGGACAAAGTGATCGCCGCCCTAGTCGCCCTGGATGCCGACATTATTGGCTTGATGGAGGTGGAAAACGACGGCTATGGCGCCACCAGCGCGATTCAAGATTTGGTCAACGGACTCAATGCGACGCAGCCCGACGATGTGACCTATGCCTTTATCGACCCCCGTCTACCCCGCTTGGGTGGTGATGCGATCGCCGTCGGTTTGCTCTACAAGACAACGGTTGTCACCCCCACTGGCCCGGCGTTGACCCTAAACACGGGCGCTTTTGACCAGACCCTGGCCGACGAAGGGCGCAGTCGCCAGCCGCTGGTGCAGACCTTTGTCGATCAGCAGGGCGAACGTTTTACAGTCGTGGTCAATCACTTCAAGTCCAAACGGCCCGGCGACCTGGCAACCGGCGGCAATGTCGATAGCGGCAACGGGATCGGCGGCTGGAATGAACGACGCACTGAAGCCGCGCAGGATTTGGTTAATTGGCTGGCAACCGACCCAACCAACAGTGGCGATCCGGATGTGCTGATCATCGGCGATCTCAATGCCTATGCAAAGGAATCACCTATTACCACCATCGAAGCGGCGGGGTATGTCAATCTCATCGGTCACTTTGTCGGGGACGAAGCCTACTCCTACATCTTTGATGGGCAGGCCGGTTATCTCGACCATGCGCTCGCCAGCACCAGTCTGTTTAGCCAGACCACCGGCGCCGCCGAGTGGCACATCAACACTGATGAACCGAAAGTGCTGGATTACGAAGTACGCTTCAATCCAGCGGGGTATTATAGCCCTACCCCGTTCCGCGCCTCCGATCATGACCCGGTTCTGATCGGTTTCAATCTCGGCGCGCCCAGTTCAATTACAGACACAACTGGTGTGACGGACACAACCGGTGTGACCGATACGACTGGGATTACCGACACAACCGGCATCACCGATACCACTGGCATTACGGATACTACCAGGGTTACTGATACGACCGGCATTACTGACACTCTCGGCATTACCGATACCACCGGCATCACAGAGACCACTGGTATTACGGCGACCCCAGCCATCACGGATACTACGGATATTACAGAAACAACGGGCATCACGGAGACAAGCGGAGTTACTGACACCATTGGCATTACTGACAGCAGCGGCGTGACCGGCACCATAGCGCCGCCGATCACAAGCCCGGTCACTGATACAGTGACACTCCCTGCGCCAACGCCACCGGATAATACCCAATCGACGCCAGTAACCTATGTGGTGCGCGCCGGCGACACGTTGTCAACGCTGGCCCGCCGCTATAGCGTCACTATTGCGGCTTTGGCGCAAGCGAATCGAATGTCGATTCATGGGGAACTACGGGTAGGTCGCCAGTTGACCATTCCGGCAGTGCAATCGGGTGTGCCTTGTTGGCGCCACATCGTGGGGCAAGCAGGTGAAACGGTGGCAACAATAGCAGATCGCTACAATGCTGATGCCGACCGTCTGGCCCAGTTAAACGGGCTGGCTGATAGCGCCACCCCTGTGGACGGTCGCACGGTCTGCATTCCCAACATCTACGCTGTCGGCTATGTCGCGCCGCCACCGGATTTTCTGGCCTACATCGTACAACCCGGTGACACGCTCCAGGCCATCGCCAACCGCTACCATGTCCCGGTTGCGCAGCTTCAACGGCGCAATGACCTGAGCAATCCCGATTATTTGGATGTCGGGCAAGAGTTGCAGATTCCGCGCTAGACAAACCTGACAAGGTGACAAGGTGACAAGGTGAATCGATTCACCTTGTCACCCCTTCACCTTGTCGCCCCTTCACCTTGTCACCTTGTCTTTTCAATCTAGAAAGCTTGCACTATGCTACCCATCCCAGTTCTCCCCCACTTCCGCATCATCGCTCATCGTGGCGCGTCGGCCTATATGCCGGAAAATACGCTGGCGGCCTTTCAACTGGCCTATGACATGGGGGTCACAGAGATCGAAACCGATGTCCAGTTGACGACCGATGGCGTCGTTGTGCTTTGTCATGACCGGACGTTGGCGCGCTATGATCACGGTGAACAGATGGTGGAGGCGATGAAATGGGGCGATCTAGCGACGCTGGACATGGGTTCCTGGTTTTCACCCTATCTGCACCAGGACAAACGGATGCTCACGCTGGATGAACTTCTGGCGACCTTTGGCAACAAACTGACCTATCACATTGAGCTAAAGGGCCATGCGCCCCAACTGGCCGCCGCCACGCATCAACTCATCACCGCCCATCGCCTACACAGTAATTGTCTTATCACTTCCTTTGACGACAATTGGCTTGCCGCTATGCAGCAGATTGATCTGACCCTCCGTCTGGGCTGGCTGGTTACGACGATTGACGAGCAAGTCATCGCCAGAGCCAAAGCACTACAGTTGTATCAACTCTGTCCCCGCGCCGATCAGGTGACAGCCGCAATGGTGGCGCAGGCACGAACGGTTGTCACCGAAGTGCGCGCTTGGGGATTACAAAGCGAACGCGTTGCGACCCAGGCCCGCGATGTCCAAGCGCTGATCCGCAACCTCCTGGCCGCCGGCTGCGATGGCATGACCATCAACTGGCCGGATTGGGTGCGTCGGGAGAAGTAACCAGCTTGCCCGATTACCGATGTTGATTTGGTTGGCAAAGAATGAGTTGATCGATATAATCTGTTTGGAGTAAGTCCTGCAAGAGGCAACCTTACCACCGCTAGCGTAAGAAGTAGCCAGTGTAGTACTCATTAGCGTCCAAAATCCGATAACGATCAACGAGATTTTACAGCCGGAACCAGATGTCATGCTCCTGGCGCCACGGGCAGATTTTTACACAAAGGCGCGCCCAACTGCGCCTGACGTGCTGTTGTTGGTCGAAGTCGCTGATTCCTCGCTCGCCTATGATCAGGAGATCAAACTGCCCCTTTATGCGCGTGCGGGGGTTCGTGAAGTTTGGCTGGTAAACCTCCCTGAGCAGAGCATTGACTGTTACAGCCATCCCACAGCACTAGCGCCAACCGCGCCAGATCAATCAACCTAATAGAGCTTTATAGGATTTTCGTTGTGCTTTCGTCCCATCGGGACGGTTGAATTTAGGAAAATTTTCTCATATGTTTGTCCCTAAATTCAAGTGTCCCTACGGGACAGACTAAACCACCGGGATTTCTGTAACGCTGTGTTAGTCTTCCATTGGCAACGAAACAGGTTGTTTACGTTCGAGCGAGCGTTGTACTGCCGCCTGCGCTTCGGCGGTGGGCAAGATGCGGCGCGGGGAAGTCATGGGTTCCTGTTGCTGTTGGATGCAAGCCAGGAAGTGGCGCACGGAATCGGTAAAAGCGCCGACAAGTTTACCGTTCACCTCGGTGGCGGTGGCAGGGCCGGTGAACTGAATTTCCTGACCGCCCCGTTTGTTGTAAAACTCGATCTTGCGCGTGCGATTCTGGTAGGTGATCACCCCTTCAGAACCGATAATCTGCATGTGACCATCGGCAATCGCCGGGTAGGTATCGGGGTGAATCCAGGAGGAGTGAAAGTTGGTGCTGATGTTGTTGCCAAAGCCCATCAAGACATTAACGCCATCATGCACGGGGATGCCTTTGGCATCGAGGACGCCGCGGGTCTCCTGGGCATAGACGCTGACCGGATCGACGCCGAGGAACCAGTGGGTCAAGTCCAGGTCATGGCTGCTCATAAAGTAGAAGGGCGAACTTTGGGCGGCCCAACTTAACATGCCGGTCGGTACGTAGATGGTGTCAAACTTGAGCGATGTCACCATGCGCGGTTGGCCAATCTCGCCCCGGTCAATGGTCTCTTTGATCCAGGCATAGTCGGTGAGGAAGCGCTGGCTATAATTGACCATTGTCACCACATTAGTGGCCGTTGATAGATTGACCAGTTCCCGCACCTCGGCCAGGGTGGTCGCCAACGGTTTTTCGACAAAGACATGTTTGCCCGCCCCTACTGCCGCCGCCATCGGGGCGCGATGGAGAAAATCCGGCGTGACCACCGCCACCGCATCAACCAAATCATCGGCCAACAACGTCTGAAGATCGGTATAGGCAGTTGCGCCATAACGCGTTGCCACCGTTTGGGCGCGCTCCTGATTGACATCAACTACTCCCACCAGGCGACATTCGGGTTGTTCCGAAAAGACGCGGGCATGGCGCGTCCCCAAGAGACCAGCGCCGACAACGGCTATACGAATAGGTGACATGGGTTCCTGCTTTCGTGATGGGTTATTGGATACTGGGTATCGGGTATTGGTAAGATTGTATCGCGCCGTATGAATCGCTAATACCCAATATTCAATACCCGATAATACCGATCTTACCCGATTCAGGGATGTTTGCAAAGTTGACGGTCTGGCGGCTGTTGTGCTACAGTCTGAGCATGTCACGAACCACTGTTTAGCTCAACCAATTGCCCATGCAAACTTTTTTACGCCGCTACGGCTGGAGCTATGCCTTTATCCTGCCCAGCATGTTAACCTTTGTTCTTTTTGTCCTGACGCCGGTCGTCTGGGCGTTGGTTATTTCCTTCCAAGATTTTAATCTGCGCCGGGGCGGGGTCTGGATGGAGCCAATTTATCAAAATTATATCGCGGCCTTCCAGCAATTTAATGGGCTGTTTGTCAATGCCATTCAGAATACGCTCACCTATGCCCTCTTTACGGTTACGTCCAACATTCTGCTGGGGTTGATTATTGCCAGCTTGATCCAGCCGTTGAGCCACCGGGCGCGCACCTTCTTTCGGGCAGCCTATTACCTGCCGGCTGTCACCAGTGCCCTGATTGTCGGCATGACCTGGAGCTACATTTACAACGCCCAGTGGGGTTTTGCCAACTATTTGTTGGGCTTCTTTGGCGTGGCCCCGATTCGCTGGCTCTCGGACCCAAACTTGGCGCTTACCAGCATTACCCTCTCCGCAGTTTTGACCATGCCGGCGACGGCGATTGTCCTCTACAGCGCAGCTATCGGCAGCATTCCCAACGAGTTTTACGAAGCCGCCGAGATCGATGGCGCCACGCCGGTGCGCCGCTGGTGGCATATTACGGTGCCGCTCTTGCGCCCGACGACGCTCTATCTGTTGGTGATCTATACGATTGCCAGCTTTGAAGTCTTTGAGCGCATTTACATTATGGCGCCCAGCGGGGTGGGCAACAGCACGCAGACGATGGTGACGCAGATCTATCAAAACGCCTTTCAACAATTTGAACTGGGTATCGCCTCGGCGCAGGCGTTTGTGCTTTTTGTGATGATTGTGATTGTGGCGATTTTTCAGTTTCGCTTCCTGACCAGTGACGTAGAATATTGAGAGATGCAGAGATTGAGAGATTGGGTATGGCAGCGGTGACGATTCCTGATGAGCGACGCAATTCAAGATTGACGGGGTTGAGTTGGGCCTTTTTGATCGTGACGACGATCATTGCGCTCTTTCCCATGTATTGGCTCTTTGTCAATGCGTTGACGCCGATTACCTCCAATCCGCCGCTGACGCCGATTCTTGTGCCGGCGTTTCAATTGGACAACATTCAGCGCCTACTGGGCGGCACGACGTTCTACCTGACTTGGATGCGCAACAGCTTGCTGGTGACGCTGCTGGTGACGCTCTGGCACGTCTTTTTTGATACGCTGGCGGGCTATGCCTTTGCCAAGAAGCGCTTTCCCTTGCGCAACGTCTTCTTCTGGCTGATTGTCAGCACCTTGATGATCCCGCCGCAAGTGACGCTGATCCCGCTCTATGTGATCACCCTGCGCCTGGGTTTACATGACAATTTGCTGGCGGTGATCCTGCCGGGGACGGCGTTGACCTTTGGCATCTTTCTCATGCGTCAATATATCCAGACGCTGCCAACCGAGTTGGAAGACGCCGCGCACATTGACGGATGCAGTGATTTTGGCGTCTTTCGCCATATCATTCTGCCCCTCTGCAAACCGGCGATTGCGTCACTGGCGATCTTTACCTTTGTGCGGGTCTGGAATGATTTTCTCTGGCCGCTCATTGCGCTCAATCGCCCGCAGAATTACACCTTAACCGTCGGCGTCGCCAATCTCCAAGGTGAGTTCATGACCGATTGGGGAGTCATCTTCGCCGGCGCCGCATTGGCCGCGCTGCCGATGATTGTTTTCTTTCTGCTCTTCCAGCGGTACTTTCTGGAAGGAGTGCGCATGGGCGCGATTAAAGGCTAAGATTGATAGTGGATATTGGGTATTCGATAGTAACGTGAATTCGACGTTTCGTGGGTATACCCGCCAAAGACCTCCGGGAGGTGGGTACACGA
>JAPKMW010000089.1 GCA_026645575.1 Caldilineaceae bacterium | reverse complement strand
TATTAGTTTATAATACCTGTTACCCCTGATTCAGCACCCTGCGACGATCATTAGTAAGTTGTGCGTTTATCAGTAATACGATAAAGTCATTGAGATCCTTCTACCGCCTCAATAGCCTGTTTAGGCGACATAGTATTTTGTATTACGATTTCAAGCGTATTGGCATACATAGAAACACTATCAATGGCAGATAAAATCGCATTTCTGACTAATAATTGACTGAGGGAGACCCCCTGAAAATCAATAGAAGATTTGAATCTAATTGTTCCAGTATCAAAATTAAGTTCAAAGTTGCCAGCGTTCATCCCATAATTAGCTCTTGTAATAAACTCAGCAACATCATGCAGCCTTGGCTCTGGTACAGCCATTCGCAAATTAAGATAAAAAAGAAATAAACTTGTTCCCTGAAGCAATATTGCATCTCCGGTTTCCACTGGCTCACTTATATCAAATATTACTGAATAGCCCAAAAAATCACGATCTGGAGGGATTAGTTTTGGATCTAATTGGGCTTTCTCTAAAACAAGACGAACAGTTTCAAGCGAATTGTCTAATCGTTTTTTTGATTTGTTCGGATTGTGTTTATTCATAATAAATTGTCCGCTATAAGATATGAAGAAGCATTTATTTGAAGAACCATTTGTTTTTCATTCTTCGAATATGCCCTTCTAGCTTTTGATGTGACCACTCATCAGGTGAATCGTAATACATATCTTGGAGTTTGCTGTTTTCCAAGGTGTCACCAACCCAAACATTTTCGATATCATTCACTGCCGCGCGTAGAAGATTTTGCGCGGCAATCTGAACATTCTCGTTTGAAATAGGTTCCTCAACTACAAAACCCTTACTTGCAAGCATACGTGCAGCTTTAGACAATTTTACCCCATTTAACTTTGATCGATACTCTTCAACAAATAGTTGTGCAGGGACAATATGCCGACGCGCATATCCTCTCTTTAATAGAGATTTTGACTTGATATTAGCTTTATGTTCCTGCGGAAACTCATCTTTTAAGTGTTCTCGAACCGACTTTAGCCACCGTTTAGGTCGCTTTAATTTGATATTTACTTTATCACTTGCTTTACTCGCAGCACTCGAGATTTTTGCTCGAAATACATATTGATAATCCCAACTGTCTTTGCCGTCAATAACGCTTATAGATTGGAATACTGGATTTTTCGCCGCTATTGACGCTGCCTTTTGCGCATTTTCCTGAGTAATCTCCCCATCTTGAATAAATTGTGATTCAGCACTTAAAATTAGTTGTTTGGCTTCATTTGATTTATCTTCATTATTTGATTTTTCTTTGTTGCCAAAACCCAAAGACTCTTTAACTTTGTTAACTCCAGTTTTGCCAAATCCCGTGATCTTCCCAACCACCCCTTTAATAAATCCAACCACCATCTGCACGGGCTTCGAGTTGAAGATCGCATTCAGCCCCTTATCCACCAACCCGCGCACCCCTTGAATAATCTCTTGCACCTTTTCGCTGACATTGCCCAACCCTAGTAGCGAAGAGAGGAAGCCAATCGCCACGGGGATGCCTTTGGCCAGGGCGTTTTCGACAGCGCCGGCGGCGGCGCCGACACTCCCGCCGGCAATGGCGCCAATCGAGTCGATCAGGGCGTTGACCAGCGAACCAATCTGGGAAGCGCGTTCAACAAAGAACATGATGATGTCGTAGATCGCTTTACACGCCTTGATAAACGCGCTGGCCGGATTGAAAAGGCTGACCAGCCAGGTCACGCCGGCTTTGAACACCCGCTCGGTGAGAAACTCTTCGAGTTTGCCAAAGACCAGCTCTTTGAGACCACCCAGGTGTTCTTGTAACAGACCCCAGAGCGCTTCCCAACTGCCACTGATAAAGGATTGGATCATCTGCCAGACTTCCAGTAAGGCGGCCATGCGTTCTTCGCCGATCAAGCGGGCCAAACCAGCCTTGATCAACCCGGCCATGCCTTCCGCCTGGTAGATCTCAATCACCTGTTTAATCGGCTCGATCACACTCATGATGTCAAAGCCGAAGAGTTGACTGAGCCGGCCCACCAAGCTCTCAAAGGTCAGCCCCAGCAGTTGCATCACAAATTGGAAGATCCCGGCCAGATCCCAGTTCTGTGGCAGAGTGATGCCGGCGGCGCTGACGGCGCCGGTGAGCCAACTGATAAAGCCCTCTTTCAGGTGCTGACCGATATTGCCGACAAAATTCTCCAACCCCTGTTTGACGCCGCTGATCAAGTTGCCCAGGAAGCCAATCGGGTCGGCAATGATCTGGCCAATGGCAGCGGCGGCGCGGGAGAGAACCCCCAGCAACATCTCCTTCAGTTCCAGGATCGTCTTGATCGCGCCCCCGATTTTATCGGCGGCGATGTCATAGAGCGTCTGATTCTCTGCCTTGAGCTGTTCAATGCGGGCATCGACCTCTTGTAACTTTTGGGTATATTTCTCGGCCAAGCTGTCGATCAGGGCGTCCTGTTTGGCGTCTACGCGCTGGCTTAGTTCGTCGAACTGGCTCTGAATGGCCTGCGCCGCTTCCTGGCCCACTTGTTGCAGATCAGCGGGCAAGCCGTCGACATGCGCTTGTATGCGCTGCTTGCCATTGGCAATTTCTGCTTTGGCCTCAGCCAGCTTACGCCCAATCAAGGCGACCACATTGTCGATCACCGCGCTCATGGCGTTGATGTAGATCTGTCGCCCTTCCTGGAAAATCGCCAACACGCGTGGTTGGGTAGGCTCAAATCTATCGGCTACCCACTGCGCCCAACCGAGCCAGCCGCCATAGCGCTCTTCTTTATAGGCATCCATGGCCGCATCGACATAATCCTCAAATGCCTGCTTGGCGGTTTGTGCGCCGGCATTAAAGAGTTGCTCCACCTCACCATCGAGCGTGCGCAGGGTGCTTTCAACCTTGCTTTTGGTCTCAGCATAGATGGCCTGGAGCTGCGCACCGACCTCAGCGCGCTTCTGCTCATCCGCGCTTTTGCTCTGTCCCTGTTGGCTATCGACCTGGGCCAGGAGGCCGGCGCGATCGGCGTGCATGGCTGTGGTCTGCTTTTCGGCGGTGGCTACCGCTTCGGCCTGGGCGCCGCCGATGATCCCCTGTTCGTCCTGACGATAGGCTTGCGGCGCGTTTTGGGTATGGCTCTGGTTCTCCTGTCTGGCCGTAACGGCGGCCTGGAACTCCGGTTCATTGCTCTTGACCAGTTGCTCTTCGGTAACATTCGCCTCGGCCATCTGCTGGTCAAGTTGTTGACTTTGCGTTCGGAGCGGCGCTTCTACCTCGCCCTGGCCTTTCGGTTTGGGGGTGGCGGCTTCAGCCCCGGCCAAGAGCGGCGTTTCCCCTGGCTGGCTAGATTGGAGCGGTGTAACCGGCTTAGGTTCGACGCCACTGGCATCGGGCGCCTGGCTGGTGGCGGTTGCGAGCGGCGCCTGGGCCTGTTCCTGTTGTACCGCGGTTTCGCTCTGTAATTCCCCCCGCAGTTCGCCTGCCCGATTCTTCTCTTTGAACTCATCCGCATCTGCTGCCGTTTGCGGGGTCAGTGCATTGATGCGCGCCAATAACTTCTGTTTGAAGGCCGCGGCATTAAAGCCCGGCGTTTCGGCGGCATCCATCTGTTCGACTTGGCCGGATTGGGCTTTGCCGGTGATCTCGCTGGCGGGTGACACAGCCGCGGCCTGCGCCTCTTTGGCTTTGGTAGGGGCAGGGGCATGACGGCGCTCTTGGGCCGCCGCCCCTTTGACCTGACTGACCACCGCCTGGAAGGCCGGATCTTCGGCCGGCGATGTGGGCGCTTTTGCTTGTGCATCAGCCAGTGCTGGGGCGGCTTCTGCGGCCACCTCTGCCGCCATTGCACTAGATTGCGCGTTACCCGCATCGGCGTCAGTGCTGGCAGTCGCACGGCGACCGGTTTTCTTGCCGACGGCGTTGCGTGCTGTCGCTGCCTTTTGTTTCGCCGCTTGCCCACTCGTTTGTTCGGTGGTCTGCCCGGCACGGGCTTGCTCCGTTTGCGCTTGCCCCTGACCATTGGCTTGGGCGGCCCGCGCCCTGGCCGCCGCCGCTTTCGCCTGCGCTGCCGCCTTCTCGGCGGCGGTGGGTAATCGATTCGGCGCCGCAGTTTGCTCCGGTCCGGCGGCGACTGCTGCCGGTGCCATGACGGGCGTCGTTGCCGGTTCATCAATGCGTTTGCGTTGAATGGGTAGCGCCTGGATTGGCGGCGTTTTTTCTTTGTCCGCGGCGGTGGCCTGCTGTTGGATGACCTGGGCTTGTAACGTTTCTTCGTCCAACGCTTGCCGGCGCTGGATCGCCTGCGGTTGAGCAACCTCTTCCTCGGCGTTGTCAGCTTGCCGTTGTACCCGCCATGTTTGCACAGGTTCCGGCTCGTCATCACTCATGCGTTGTGCTTGAAGCGCTTCCTCTTCTTCACCTGTCTGGCGCTGCACCGGTTGCGGCTGGCGCTCTTCCTCGGTCATCTGTCGTTGTACAAGACTCCCTTGGATCGGCTCTTCTTCCTCTGGCGCCGGCTGGCGCTGGAGAGGCGTTTCTTCCTCAAGGTCACTTTGCCGTTGCAATGCGGTTGCGTCAGGCTCCTTTTCCACTTCGGGTTGACGCTGCGCTTGAACCGCTTCCTCTTCTTCCGCTTGCGGCTGTCGTTGGATGCTCTCCTCTTCTTCCGTTTCCGGTTGCCGCTGCATCGACTTTTGAACCGGTTCGTCGGCTTCTTCTGGTTGGCGTTGGCGTTGCGTCTGGACAGTTTCTTCTTCCGTCGCCGGCTGTCGTTGGAGCGGCGGCGCGGTCGGCACTTCTTCGTCCTCCGGTTGACGTTGAAGTTGGGGTTGGGCGTTTTCTTCTGGCTCCTCAACCTGGCGCGTGGCGACGTTTTGGGGGGGAGCCGCCGTCGGCGTTGCGACCTGTTCCGCCTGGATCACCGCTTTGGCGACAGCGTCGGCCTCTTGTTCAAATTTGTCGCCCGGTTGGTTGACGGTCAATTTGGCGCGTACCTGGCCCTGCCCTTGTTGCACCACATGGGTCATTTCATGGGCAATCAACTCGCGCCCGCTCGATGCCCCCGGATTATAGGCGCCCTGGCGGAAGAAGATGTCGCCACCAACGGTGAAGGCGCGCGCACTGAGCTTCTGGTTCAAGCTGTCCGCTTCGCCGTTGGTGTGGACACGCACATGGCTCAAGTCGCTGCCAAAGCTCCCTTCCATCTGACGGCGCACGGTTTGGTCGAGCGGTTGGCCGCCCCCTTTGGCCCGACGAATGGACGCTTCCACATCGGGTGTCACTTCCTGGTCATCTTCCGCCTTGCGCGCCACAGCCAGCACCCGTTGCACATAGGCATTGCCATAGCTGCCTTGCAGCGTAGTCAACAAGGCCGAACGCGCGGCTGCATTGCCGGCCCCCGCTTGTCGCAGCAACTGGGCATGATCGGCGACCGTCGCTGTGTTGGCAAACCGCGACGCCACGGCGGCAAAGGGGGCCTCCGCAGCGACCATCCCATCAACGGTTTGGTCATGCTGTTGTTGGCCCGCCTTGGCCGGCGCCGACAGACTTTTGGCTGGCTTTTTTTGACTCACATGATCGGACATAGCTGGTCTACTTTTTACCAGGGTAACGACTAAGCCCGCGCCTAGCCGGTCACGGACCGACTAGGCGCGGTAGCGGCTTGGTTGTTACTTAGCGGGCATATTCGGCATAGTCGCCAAACTCTTCGGCCACCACCACCCGGCCAATTTTCTGGAACTCGCGACGGGTGGCGTGGATCAAATGGGCCATGGTCACAACTTGACCATTGGCCGCGGCCAGAAAGGAGGCCGCCAAGGCAATATTGCGAATGTGGCCGCCGGCAAGTTTTAGCTCACGGGCGGCGAAAGCGAGATCGAGCGCTGGGTCGCGCGGCGTCGTTTGGGGCCAGATCCGTTCCCAGATGGCGCGCCGCTCCTCTTCGGCGGGAAAGGGAAACTCGACAATAAATTGCAACCGCCGTGTAAAGGCATCGTCCATGTTCCGGGCAAAGTTGGTGGCGAGAATAACAACGCCAGTATAGGCTTCCATGCGCTGCAACAGGTAGCCGGTCTCAATATTCGCATAGCGGTCGTGAGAGTCGCGCACCTCGCTCCGCTTGCCAAAGAGGGCGTCAGCTTCGTCGAAAAAGAGAATGGCGTTGCTGGTTTCCGCCTCGGCAAAGATGCGGGCGAGATTCTTTTCGGTTTCGCCAATATATTTGCTTACCACCGTGGAAAGATCGATCTTATAGAGATCCAGCCCCAGCGCGCCGGCCAGGATCTCCGCCGCCATGGTCTTGCCGGTGCCGGGCGGCCCGGAGAAGAGCGCACTGACCCCTTTGCCCAGCGCCAACTTGGCGCCAAAGCCCCATTGCTCATAGACTCTGCTGCGATAGTTAACTTGGTTACAAATTTCATGGAGTTGGCACAGTTGATCCGCCGGCAGTACAATATCATCCCAGCCATAATGGGGGGTAATCTTTTGTGCCAATGTCCCCAACTTCTGGTTGGAATGGAGCCGGCTGGCGGCATGGAGATCGGCGTCGACAAGTTGCGGTTGCTGCGGCTGACGTAACCGCGCCAGGTTGACGGCGGTGGTCATGGCGTCGTGGATTTCGCCATTGGTAAAGCGGAATTTGTTGGCAAGCGCCGCCAGATCCAGGTCGGTTGCCACGCCGGTCGGGGCGGTCGCAACGGCCTGTTGCCAGCTCTGTAACCGTTCCTGGTAGGTCGGCGGCGGCAGTTCAATGGCGAGCAAGGGCGTCAACCGCAAGGCATCGACCGGCGTCCAGCGGTCTTGACCGGCCAGAATGGAAAGCCCACGATAGCTTTCTATGGCATGCGTCCATACGCGTAGCCGGGTCGCGGCGCCATCAGTCAGCAACGTATCAAAGTCGGCCCAGAAGAGCACTGCTTCGCGTAGGATTGCTTCGCGTAGGATAAGGTGGATTAACCCAGAGAATGACTCGCCTGCATGTGCGAGGAGCGCTGGTGTGTCAATCGAAAGCAAGGGTGCCCGCAGTTGGGTGCAAATCGCTTCGGCCACGGCGCGCTTGCCGACACCATATGGCCCATACAAGGCGAAGATCAACCCGCCGTCAGCAATCACCTTGCGGTCACAATGTCCGGCAAGGCGCTCTTGTAACGCCGGTAGTAGAAGCAGATCAGCGAAGGTGCGGGTTGGCGTCACCAGCCGTAAGTAGGGCGCGATTTCAGTCGGTAGCACCAGTGGGGCTGCTTGTTCATCGTCGGTTTCATTCTGCAAAAGATATTGGACAAGGCGCGGCTCGACCCGCAGGCTCTGGCTCAACAGCAGGTCGTCAGCGCCTTGCCCAACTTCCAGCAGGCGTTGTTGACGCAGCGGGGCCATGGGCAGAAAACGCTGTCGTTGCCTGATCTTCTCCTCCAGTGAAGAGGATAGTAGATTCAGGATCAGATCAACGCTTGGGCGTTTCTTGTTGACATTGTCATGGAGATAGGCAAAGAGCCGTTCGTAGCGCAAATCCAGTTCGGCAGCCAGACAAATGAGCAGCGCGTCACGGTCAAAGGGCGTCAACGCGAAGCTGCGGACCAAATGGTCGAGGCGTAAAGCGCGCCCTTGCGTAAGGGTAGCTGCTTTACGGGCGTTAATCGTATTGGTGATTTGTTGCAAGGTGCCACGCAAATCGATAGTGGCCGGTGCTGTCGCCGTTGTCGCCCAAGCCGGTAGTCCAACCGGTTGCGCTAATAAACGTTCCACTTCAGCGGCGGTAATGTACAGACCACGGAATTCACTGTCGGTTTCCTGAAGCTGGTGCGCGTGATAGAGTTGGGTGCGCAGCAGGAGATCGATGCGCTCCATCTCGGCCAGGATATGCTGAAGTGAGTTAGTGAAAGGTTCCAACACGGCGACTCTCTTTATGTTTCTGGAGCAACACTTGATGCTGCCCAGGCGAAACGTTATGAGCCATCCATGCCTATATCGGTCACACTGTCAAAGGTAACGCCCATCGACTCCAGGTAAGGGCGAATAAACCAAATCAGTTCGTTCAAGTCGGTCAAATATTTCACCCTACCGCTTGCCAGATGTTCAATGGAACCGCGCCACGCTACTGGTGCATCAGCGATCTCGCGGCTCTCAATCCAAATGCGGACGATATAGGCTGTGGCTGTATCTTTGTATAACATGTCCTACACCAACGACGCATACACCAAACGATCACACTCCTCTTTCCCGTAGCCTGCCCTGTCATCTATAGATATTCAGAAAATCTTTTGTAGGGGCGACCGCTATTCCTTCTCTACTTGTGCATTTGTCCATTCGTGAGGATATTGTGATTTTAGCAAAGCGGCGTCACGGGCTTGTCAAAAGAGCGTCACCAGATTGTCACTGTAAAATTACTGTATGCTTACGTATAGTTGGGCAAAATTCGGCGTCAGAATGAATCTGGGAATTACATCCTTACCAAGACCTTTGGATTTCCACAACTTTAGGTTCCGTAAAAATATAACTCGAGACACTGCTCTCCGCGAGTCCGTGACTTGCCCCAGCCGGTTGCAAGTCACGGACTCGCGGAGAGCAGCACCATATTTTTACAGACCCCTAGCGGGTTGAATAAGGGCGTAACTCCTGTCTACTGATACGTTTTTGCCAGGTTGTTCATTGCTGCATACACGTGTGACAACGCAACCGTCGTTTGGTCGAGGCTCTGTTTCACAAGGTGGAGTTCGCTGAGCAGTTGCTCGAGTTCCGGTTTTCTGAAGGATGGCAGCGGCTCTGTCAGGTCCGGACGCGCTTGGGCAAGCAACTGTTGATAGAGCAATTGGGTTTCTTGTAAGGGTGGAATGCCCAACTCTTGATTAAGGAGGCTGGCGCACCGGAGATATTGTTGGATTGCGCGCGAGTGTTGCCCGCTCCCCTGGTAGATGCGCATCAGATCACGATGGATCTCTTCGCGTAGCGGGTCGCGATGGAGAATTTCCTGACCATAGGTAAGGCTCTGCTCAAAATTTTTTTGAGTAGCATGGTAATGCATTAAGCGCGTCAGACAATCGAGGTGAAGGGTGCGGTAGCGTTCGCGTTCGCGCAGCGCCCAGTCTTCATACATCCCTTCTAAGAGGTCACCGCGGTAGAGGGCCAAGGCAGCCGCCAAAATTTGCACCTCAGGCTCGCCTAAATCAGCAAGCGAGCGACGCAGCAGCGGGTAAATCTGCTTTTCAAATAACTCGGTATCGAGCCAATGACCACTCTCCCAGTTAAAGCCAACCTCACCCGTTTTCTTGGTGATTAAATAGGTTCCTGGCGGAACATGGTCAGGTTCTAATAGGTGGCGCAACCGCCAGAGCAAAGTCGTCAAGCTGCTGTGGGCGCGATCAGGGGTGCTATTGATCCAAAAGACGTCCATCAGCACTTCACGCGGGACGAGATGTTTTTGCAAGAGCAAGTACGCAAAGAAGGATTGTAAGCTGTGAGAGAGCTTCAGCGGCGCAGCCGTCAACGGGTGAATGACAGTGACGGACCCAAACAGGGTGATTTGCAGGGTTTCCATAATGCTTCCTTCCAACGCATGGTAAAAGGTAATATGACAAACGACGCGAGTAATGCCTGCTTTCTAGTCACATGGATGTTTTAACACAGATGCGAGAATAAAGATTGTTTTTCGTTGGCACGTTGTTATATACTCACGATCCGCACAGTAAGTAACCCGTACTCTTGTAAAAAGGGTTACTTCCCGGCGGTCATTGGTATAGCTTACTAACGTGAGTTCAGCGTTGCGTATGTGTAACTGCCCAAGACCTCCGAGAGGTGGACACGAAATGCGCGCGAGACACGGCTATGTTTGCCCACCTCCCAGAAGTCTTGGGCTAATGCCGAACTCAGATTAATAAATGGTTGCTTTAACTTTACAAGAAGATGGTTAAAATTAAAAATTGGTAATTGGCTTTATTGGTATTTTGATTACCAAGATAGACTGCGCTAAGCCATGAATCAAGTGGAGAGAAGGAGAAGAATAACAAACGGTGTGGAGCGCAACCTGAGCGGCAGGCGCGTTAGGTCGATGCCCTCTTCCGCCGCCGCTTCGGCCAGCAAGAGGGCATCCGACGAGGTGCTACAGAGAACGGCAAAGAGGCAATAACCATACATCACGGCAGCGCAGACCGCTCATCAAGCGACTGGACGGTCACATCTACCGCCACCGACCCGCGGTTGTCGCTCAAGATGTCGTCATTGATCCGCAAGTAGAGCAACCCTTTGGCGTAGCGCCCGGCGGAGGCATCCCACCCGTCGTACGAAGAATTCCAACTACTGCGGCCCACCACAAAAGGCGTACCGCTCTCCCCGATTTTGCCGATTAGTACTCCGCCGGGAACGCCGGCAATTGGATAAAAGTCGGGTGCCGGGTAGCGGGGGTGGCCTTCGGGGCCGTGGTATTCACCCGGTGTGTAGAGCCATTCCCCTGCCGCCTGGATTTCTAGCGCTTCGTTGGCGTGAACCTGCACCCCGGTGCTTTGCCAGTCGCGATAGGCGTAGATCTTCTGCTTATGCAACGTCTCCTGTCCCACCGGCGCCGCCGTGGCAACCAGCAGACCGGCCAGCCCATTGGCCAACAGATAGCCAATCAGGACAATCCCGCCGATCAGGCCATAGGTAAGTAAACGATTCATAATGGCCCCTTATTGCAGATCGACAATGGGTGTGCCTTCGCCGTTGATGACCCATTTGCTGTTGTTCTTCAACTCCTGAGCAATCAAATAGTCGATAAATTTGTTGGCGAGTTCGCCCTTGCCTTCCAATTCGCCGACAATCGACCGGATGGCAAGCTGCTGCACTTCCGTATTCAAGCGGATGCGCTCGGCTTCGGCTTCGGCGGTCTTGGTGATTTCATAGGCCGCGGCTTCGGCGCGCTTCTGGGCGGTATAAAACTCAGCATCGGCCACCGTCTTTTGTTGGGCGGCTTCGGCTTGCGCCTGCTCCTGCCGTTGAGCGGCGACCATACGGTCTTTGATAGCGGTCAGCACCTCATCGGGCGGCGAGGCGCTTTGCAGTTGCACCGTGGCAAACTGGACGCCATATTGGCTCTCCTTTTCGCGTAGCGCCGCCATCACTTCTTCGTTCATCATGGCGCGGTCATTCATCACCGTTGCCATCGCCTTAGTGTTGACTACATCGCGCAGACGCCCCTGGACAAACTCAAAGACAATCCGTTCCGGGTCATCGACCGCTAATGTGTATTGCTGCGGGTCAGTGACGCGATAGGTGTATTGCAGCGAGACAAACATGGTGACATTGTCCGAGGTCATCGCCTCAATGCGCTCGACATAACCCAGCCGCTCGTTAATTTTAACAATGATAACCGTATCAACCAAGGGAATTTGTAGATGCCAGCCCGGCTGTTGTACGGCCAGGAACCGTCCGCCGCGCAGATGCAGCCCGCGCTCAAATTCGTGAATTTTGTAGATCGCCGAACGCCCGACAAAGAGCAGCACGCCGGCCACGATCACGGCGGCCAGAATCACCGTTGCCAATTTGTAAAGCCGTTCCAGCCCCGGCCCAACCGGTGCAGGCTGTGGGTTGGTTGCCGGGGGCGTGGTCGTAATTTCAGTCATAACAGAACCTCCAAATGATCGTGTGGAAGAAGAAGAGACAGCGGTTTCCTGTGCGGCAGCGGTGGTTGTCGGTTGAATAGACGAGGGTGAGGCCGCCAGACGCGTGAGCAGCGCGCGCTGTCCCGTTTGTAACCAATCGCGTCCTTTGTCGCCGCCGAGCCGCTGGATGATCTGTAACCCAAAGCGCCAGAGCGGCAATAATAGCAGCGGCCCCGCCAGGATGAACGCACCTAGAATGATGAGGGGGATCGCAACCAAAATCGCCCAAGGCTCCCCGACCCCCCAAGCCATGCTCAAGGCAAAAGCGCCTTGCCCGGCGGCTATCCCACCATACAACCCAGGATAGTCTACTTGCTCTTGTCGCCCGCTCCACCAACCGACAAAGAGCATAGTAACCAGCAGCGGCAAAACTGCTGTCCAGAGCATGGTCGGATCAAGCTCCGGCGCCAGCGCCCGTCCCATCGCCAGAAAAAAGAGCGGTGCTGTCAAGGCTGCATGAGGAAAGACGGTGAAGAGCGCCAACCGTTGTTCCTGGTGCGCTACGATGATGGCGACAACAACATAGGGCAGGAAAGCCAGCGCACCCAGCAACAACCCCGCTGATACCACAAAGGGGGCTATCTGTGTCACGCTACTCATCAGTGCAATGGCGCCTAGTAGTAGCAGCCCGATAATCTCATAGGTAGCAAAGCCCAGCCAGCTATACCACCAGCGTGGCCGCGGTTGGTCATTGGTCAGCCGCCACCCTAAGTAGGCGCCGCCCACCAGGAGCAACCGGACTATCCAGCGCAGAACGCTCCACAGTTGGTTGGCAAGGGCGTCGTCAACCCAGAAAACCATCTGTGTCAGCAGCACTGTTGTCAGCAAGAGCAGATAGGGTATAATTGCCAGCACCGGCGCACTCAAGACGCGAGGCAGCGATAAACGTTGGATCACAATACGCATCAACCTCCTTTGTTGCCAGTATGACACAAGCCGGCACACCTCACAACGGCGTTTTGACCAGCAAATGACCCTGGCGGATCCGCCAGGGTGGTTGTCAGGTCATTTGGCTCGACTAGGAAAGCTGCGTTGTAGGCCCTTGGGAGAGGATAGCAGGCGGCGCAAGAGAACGCCACCCTTTGAGGAAGGAAGTTGGTACACTTGAGTGCTTGCTATATCCGCGTCTGTCCCCCTGCCAGCCAGCCCAAGCGCATGGCTTTCATCACCGCTTCGACGCGGTTGTCCACTTGCAAGTGGCTAAAGAGATTTTCGATGTGGAAACGCACGGTGCGTTCGGCAATGCCCAGCGTGTGGGCGATCTGGGCGTTGGTCAACCCCTTGGCGAGTTGTTCTAAAACTTCCTGCTCGCGCGCGGTGGGCGCCTCGACCGGAAGATCATCCCGCCGCGCCAGTTGGGCAAACTTCGCCGCGACCGTGGCGCTAAAGTAAGTGCGCCCCGCCGCCACCGCCTGTACTGCTGCTACAATCGTCTCCGGCGCTTCATTTTTCATGAGATAACCCAACGCGCCGGCAGCCAGCAAGCCGCGGATATACTTCAAATCATCATAGGCGCTTAATGCCAGCAACCGTACCGTCGGCAGTCGCGCCCCAATCGCCTGGGCCACGGTCGGCCCATCACTATCCGGTAGCTGACAATCTAGCACGACGACGGTCGGCTCGCTGGCCGCTAATTGCTCCAGCGCCCCCCGCCCTGTATCAGCCTCGGCTACCACCTGAATATCGCGATGCTGCTCCAACAACACCCGCATCCCAATGCGAAAGGGCGGGTGGTCATCGACGAGCATGACCCGTATGGTCTGTTCCATAAAACTCCTTTCGCCCCTCTACAGAAAGCGTGAGCAACCTGCAACGTCCCCGGCACGGCGCAGAACCGACAGGTTCAAACCAAAATCGTCTGCGCCGTGCTGTTATTCACACGTTGCGTACATGAGCGAACTCCTTTTACCTTGTCAACAATTCCTCAAACTCCGCCGCTGCCTCCACCAATCGCCCTGGCTGTCGGGCTAGGCTAAAGGCGTCCCAGGTGTTGTCACCGGGGATCAGATCGAGGAACCAACAGAGGGCATGGACTTGCGGCTCCTGATTGATGGCGGTGAGGGCGTTGGTGAGCCAGCCTTTTGGATAGTTTTGCGCCGGTAGGAGCGCATTGGGGTCGGCGACGTCCGGTTGTGCCCCGGCGGCGTAGGTATTGGCGGCTGTAATGTAGAGCGGCAACCCTTGCGTTGTGGGATAGCTGTTGACAATGGCGAGCCAATCGCGATAGACGCGAAAGCCCGCTTGCGCGCCATTCCATTCTTCCCGCGGCAAATCGACCAGCGGTTCGTCTGCCGGATCACGATCGCCCAACTCCGGCGCCAGCGGATTGCCGGCGGCATTGACGGCAAAACCATCGGGCGCAGCCAGGGGGATGCCGGCGGCGGCTTTGGCCTGGGCGCCGGCAACCAGCGTGGCAACCAGCGTGTTCATGTAGTTGAGCCACGGTGCGTCAATCTGATAGACGCGTTCTCCACCCTGGTCAAGCCGCCAGGGGCGCACTGGCCCGACCAATAGGCGCGCCTGCGAATTTTCTGAGCGCATGGTGTTCACCACATTGTCGGTATGATCCACCGCTTGCCCGGCGCCGTTGAAGAGACGGGCGTACCAGGCTGGCGTCACTGGGTTGGCGGCTGATTCGCCGTTGGCTTCCGCCGTGTTGTAACCGCTGCCGATGATGTAGCCATAGACTGGGCGCAACCGTTCATCGCGCGCCAGGCGGCGGAGATAAGCCAGGTATTCCGTCAGCGCCAGGGCGTCGTCGGTGGGCGGCAGGCTTTGTGCTTTGGCATAGTCCACCCGTACCAGAATGCGCAGCCCCTGGCCCGCCATTTGCGCGACTCGTTGTGCCAGTTCATCAATCGACCAGTAGCGATCTGTGCCATCGTCGGCCAGTTGGGCATAAGTCAGGTCAATGGCCCAGCCGCTGCGACCATGCCAATCGCGCTGGGGATCGGGAAAATCAATGCACAGTTTGGTTGGGGGGCCACTTGGTTTGGGCAACCCCTGTCGGGCGGCGATCAACGGTTGTAACAGGCGCTGTCCCCGCAAGCGACAGCCTGTTGCGCAATCACGGTAGAATTCCAACAGGGCGCCAGCGTTGCCCGTCACGCGCGCCGATGAGGTTGTGGCCACCATGGGGGACGGCATCATAAAATGCCATGACCATTGCCAGGTGGCGCCGCCGGGCAGGGTTTGGGCGGTGTCAAAGATGGCGGGAGCGCCGTTGATCGTCAGCCGTACATGGGTCCAGGGCGTGTTGTCGATCACGGTCACTGTCACCTCATCCCCCGGCTGCGGCGTCGGCGGGTCGAGCATGATCTGCGGCCACTGCGGGTTGACATCCAGCGGCACGGAGGAGACGATCACTGTCCCCTGGATCGGCAACTGCCAGTAGAGCAGTAAGAAAAGTAGGAGCGCCAGCCACCACCAATGACGTAACGACCCTGGCAAGTGTTGAAACCACTTGTTCATGATCGCACCGCTGCTTCCTCGTTGTCCGGTTGCAGGAAGGTCTGCGCAAGTGGCAATGTAAAACGCAGACAAGTGCCGCGTTCCGCCCCATTGGTCTGGCTTTCTATCACCAGGCGGCTCTGGTGCTGGCGTAAAATTTCGGCAACCAACGCCAGCCCCAACCCGCTGCCACTGACGCCAGCCGGCGCGGCGCGATAAAAACGGCGCGTCAGGTGGGGGATCTGGTCGGCAGGAATACCCGGCCCCGTATCACAGACGGCACACCCCATCCCCTGCACTTCAGCAACCAGCGCAATCGTGATCTGATTGCCGGGCGCGCCATATTTGATCGCATTCTCGACCAAATTCAAGAAAAGCTGGCGCAAGCGGTCGGGGTCGCCCAACACCGGCGCCGGTCGGCCTTGGACGGTCAGGCTCACCTGCATCTGGTGTTCTGTTGCACTGGGGCGCACTTGAAGGAGCAAACTTTCGACCAGCGCCGGCAGATCAACGGCCTGCGGGGCCAATAGGCTGCTCGCTTGTAGCCGCCCCAGCTCGACCAGGTTGTTACTCAGACGCACCAGCCGCTGTACTTCGGTCTTCATAAAGTCGAGCGATTGGCTGCGCGTGGTGTCGGCGAGCGCGGGCAAGCGCAACACTTCAAGGTGGGTGAGCAGCGTCGCCAGCGGGGTGCGCAATTCATGGGCCAGATCACTGAGGAGGACCTGCGCCGCCTGTTCACTGCGCTGCTGCGTGGTGATATCGATGACAAAGAGCAGGGTCAACTCATGCCAACGGGTCAGCCACCAGCGCACGGTCAGCGGTTGTTCGGTATGGCTGTAGAGTTGCAGCGTGCGATAGCGCCCCGCCGCCGCGTGCTGTTCTTGAAGGATCTGCCAATCGCGCTGCAATTCGTCAGCCCACACGGTCTTGGGCAAGGTTTGTTGGCCTGGGGCAAGCGCCAACAAGCGTTGCGCTGTCGGATTCGCATAGTGAATAAAGTTGTGCTGATCCAGGGCGACTACCGCCACCGGCGCGTTGACCAGCACTGTTTGCAGCGTGGTTAACGCGGCCAAACTCTGGCGGCGCCGTCGCCACCACCGTAGCACGCCAATGGTCGCCAGCACCAATCCGCTCATTGCCAGCAGCAGCGCCAGCAGAAACCATTTCAGATCAAAAGTGTACATAGGTGTTGCTATTATACCGAGGGTAGGGGTTGGTTGTGCAAGCTGCGTGAACCGTGATTCGTGATTCGTGCTGCGTGATTCGTAGCCTGAGCCTGTCGAAGGCCACGAATCACGCAGCACGAATCACTTTTTGCCGTAGAGTCTTGCAAAATTTGCTCAAAGTCGGCTATCCTCGTACAATCGTACAAACTTCCTTACTTTTACAGTAACTATTCCGCCCCGAATCGATTTGTGATCGGCATCCTTAATCATGGATCGGTTAAGAGCGGGCCTTTGGTAAATCGTAACCTCTATTATAAATTTTGGGGAGAAAGAGAACATGAAGAAACGCAACTCAGTCCTATTGCTGCTTGTCGTATTGGCCCTCGCTCTTGGCGCTTGTGTGCCGGTTGCCCAGCCTGTTGGCGGCGGTGAAGCCGCAGCCAGCCAACCCTGTAGCCAGGTCACGGTGGGGGAGAAGGATGGCAAGCCCGATCTGCAAGGCTGTACGCTGCGCATTGCCGTGGAGAATGCCTACCAGCCCTTTAACTACATTGATCCCGACACCAAGGAAGCAGTCGGCTATGACTATGATGTCTTCCGCGAAATTTGTGGTCGCATCAACTGCCAGACTGAATTTGTGGAAACCAGTTGGGACGCCATGGTCGCCATCATGGGTGGTCAGGGCGCGTTGGAAACCTTTGATGTGGCCGCCGACGGTATTACCATCACCGAAGAGCGGGCGCAACATGTTGATTTCTCCATTCCCTATATCTCTTCGCAGCAGATGCTTCTGGTGCGCGCCGCTGAGGATCGCTTTGCCAGCCCGGATGAATTTGTCGCCCAGGCCGACCTGAAAATCGGCACCCAGATCGGCACTACCAACTATGACGCCGCCGCTGAATTGCTGGGCGAAGATCGCATTGTCGCCTTTGACCAATTTGGCCCGGCGGTGCAGGCGTTGATCGCCGGTGATGTCGATGCGGTGATGATCGACAATGTCTCCGGCTTGGGCTATGTGGGTGCCAACCCGGATGCGGTGAAGTTGATCGAGCAGGCGATCAAGTCGGAAGAGCTGGGCTTTATGTTTGGCAAGGGCAGCCCGTTGAAGGCGCCGATTGATGCTACGCTGGAAGCCATGCAGGCCGACGGCAAGGCGGATGAACTGTACGCGAAGTGGTTTGAACAGGAGTAGCTATCGGCTCTGCGATAGAATTAGTGAGACAGTAAGATCGTGAATCCGTGATTGTACTGGCTGACTGTCTTACTGATTTACTGTCCTACTGATGATGGATAGACCCTAAAGGAGCATTGCCCTTTGGGGTCTTTTTATACAACAGGAGTTGGGAAATGGCAGTGGAAGCAAGCCGGGCGCCGATTGGCGCGCAGCGGATGCAAAAGGCCACTTGGCAGCAGCCGAGTCAGTGGCCCTGGTGGTTGTTCGCGGCAATCGGCCTGGGATTGTACTTGGTGGTGCTGGTCCTTACCGATGAAGAGGCGCGTGGTTCGTTCTGGTATATGTTGGGGCAGACGCCGGAGGCGCTAGGGGCCGGCCAACTGCTCTTTAAGGGTATTGTGATTACCATCACCATTGCTGTCTTTGGTTATGCCCTGGCGATGGTGGTGGGGTTAATTCTGGGGTTGATGCGCACTTCGTCCAATCCGATCTTATACAATATTGCTTCGTTTTATGTGGAAGTGATCCGTGGCGTGCCGATGTTGGTGCTGTTGCTCTATGTTGCCTTTGTATTGGCGCCGCCATTGACATCCACCTTTACCGGCATCGCTAATGTTTTTATTACCATCGGCAATGTCTTTGTCTGGTTCCTGCAACAGCTTGGCTTGATGGTGGCGCCCTTTACGCCGGTGACGACCATGGCCAGCCACTGGCGCGCCATGATTGCGCTGGGGCTGGGTTATGCCGCTTTTGAGGCCGAAATCTTCCGCGCCGGCATCCAGTCGATTGAACGGGGGCAACACGAAGCAGCAGGCGCCCTTGGCCTGAATTACTTTCAGACCATGCGCTTCATCATTCTGCCCCAGGCGATCCGCCGCGTGCTGCCGGCGTTGGGCAATGACTTTATTGCGATGGTCAAGGATTCGTCGCTGGCTTCGGTGCTGGGCGTGCAGGACATGACTCAACTCGCCAAGCTGGTCGCGGCCGGCAACTTTCTCTATATGCAGACGCTGACCATGCTCGCTTTTATTTACCTCATCATGGTGGTGCTGCTCACCCGGCTAGTGCGCTGGATGGAACACCGGTTGCAACAGGTGTATGTGCGGTAGTACAACGGATAACTTTCCGCTCTGCGCGAGTCCGTGACTCGCCACGGCTTGGGGCGAGTCACGGACTCGCGCAGAGCGGAAATGGCGCAGCAACAACCTTTGATCATCGCCGGTTAAAGGCCATCAAGCCGTTCGATAATTTTTGCACGGTTGGCGTCAAGCGACTGCGTGTATAGAGACCGGCGACGCGCGCAATCGCTTCGGCCTGGGTCGGGTAGGGGTGAATGACTTCGCCGATAGTTTTGAGACCGATGCCGGCGACCATCGCCAGGGTGATTTCGTTGATCATATCCCCGGCTTGGCGGGCGACGATGGTGGCGCCCAGGATCTTATCAGTGCCTTTTTTCGTGTGAACTTTGACAAAGCCCTCTTCTTCGCCATCGGCTACGGCGCGGTCGTTCTCCTCAAAGTGATAGGTAAAAGTATCAATATCGATGCCCTGTTCTTTGGCCTCATAGTCGTAGAGACCGACATGGGCGATCTCTGGGTCGGTATAGGTACACCAAGGGACGTGCAGGTTGCTCAACTTTTTGCGCCCATAAAACAACGCATTTTGTACCACAATCTTGGCAGCAGCAGCGGCGGCGTGGGTGAATTTGTATTTCATCGCCACATCACCGGCGGCGTAAATGCGCGGATTGGTCGTCTGCATATAGTCATTGACAAGGATACCGCGGCGGCTGTCAGCTTCGATGCCCACGGCTTCTAGCCCCAGACTTTCAATGTTGGGGACGCGCCCGGTGGCGACCAAAATCTCATCGACAACCAGCTCATGGCTACCATCGGGGCAATCGTATTGCAGCCGTTTTTCACCATTCATTGCAATAACGCTCTTGACTTGGCTGCTCAAGACCAGCTTGATGCCTTCGTGGATAAAGGCTTGCTGCACAATTTCGGCGGCGTCGGCATCTTCCCGGTTCAACACATGGCCGGCATTGTGAAAGAGCGCCACTTCACTGCCCAGCCGGCGGAAGGATTGGGCCAGTTCACACCCAATCGGCCCACCACCGATGACGGCTAGTCGTTTGGGCTGTTCCATTAAATTCCAGACTGTTTCATTGGTGAGAAAGCCGGCCTCTTTTAGACCCGGAATGGTGGGATGATAGGGACGAGAACCGGTGGCGATCAAGGCTTTTTTGAATTTTAGTTGGGCGCCGCCAATATCTAACGTGTCAGAGCTAAGAAAGCGACCTTCCCCGAGAAAAACATCAACGCCGGCGTCCGTATAACGTTTGACCGAATCAACCGGGCTGAGATCGGCCTGGACGCGGCGAATGCGTTCCATCACTTCGTCAAAGTGGACGGTGGCGCCATGGGCTTCGATGCCAAACTTGCGCGCCGCCATGATTTCGCCCATGACCTTGGCCGAGCGAATAATCGCCTTGGAGGGGACACAACCGACATTCAAACAATCGCCACCCATCATATGTTTTTCGATGACAGCGACCTTCCCCCCCAAACTGGCGGCAACAATCGACGCCAATAGACCAGCGGAACCGGCGCCGATGACAATCAAATTATAGACCGGCGCCGGTTTGGGGTTCTGCCAGTTGGCTGGCCGCGCATTGGCTAACCGTCGCAAATTGTTCTCGGTGGGCGGCAACGCTGCCAAATGCGCTGTCTCCGCCGGGTGAATCATTTCCATCGTTTTCATAACTCATTTTCTCCCACTCTGCAAGGGTTGCTAACGTCAGTAGCGCCAGTATACGCCGTTTTTTTGGTTTTCGTATCGGTAACTTTGCTCGTTGACAGCAGGTAATTTTACCCATTGTCAGTAGTCCGCAATCGCTTAGTCGTGTAGTCGAGCGGCCATTCATTTCACATAACTACCAATTCCGCTCGTAGCCGTAATCTCTCAATCTCTTTATCTCTTTATCTCTCCTGCAACTTATGCTCGCTGCGTCTCCCGCTGCTTGAAATAGCGCGAGATGGCAAGGCTGGCAATAAAGATGACGACCCCAAAGAAGAGAACCCACGGGTTAAACTGGGGGGTTTTGCCCATTGCCAGCTCTTTGATGTCAATCGAGGCGCCAAAGGAGACAAAGGCGATGGTGCCGGGGATCGAACCAAGCAGGCTGGCGAGGATAAAGGCTTTCCAATCAATGCGCAGAATGCCGGCCAGATAGTTGACCAGATCATAGGGGAGGAAGATAAAGCGCATGATCAGAATGGTCTCAAAGCTATTCTGGCGCATCCGGTCGGCGTAGCGTTGTAACAGGCCGCTGTTTTCACTGTCGCCCTCGGCCAGTAACCCTTTGCCAAAGAAGCGCCCGACATAGTAGGCAACCGTGGCCGAGAGATTACTGCCGATCACCGTATAAAGCACCGCCAGCGCCAGATTGACAATCGAGCCGGCGCCAAAGATGGCTCCGCTGGCAATGGTCAACACCGCTGCTGAGAAAAAGATCAACGGACGCAAAGCATAGATCAAAATATAAAGCAGGGGGCCAAAGGGCGAATCTAACAAATTGACAATTTGTAACAGTGCTGTTTCGGTGGTAAGGCCATTGGCGCGGTAATACCAACCATAGCCGCCGACCAGGAGCAACCAGAAGGCGGCAGCCACCAACTTCTGGCCATGTTTTTGTAGAAACGACGGTTGGTCAGCGATGGCGTGACTCTGGCTTTGCACAGTCATGATCATTTACTCCTTATCTCGCTTTTTCTGTGATTACTAAGCCCGCGGCTCGTCATCAGTCACGAACTGGCGATGAGCCGGCTTGGTGGGTATGGTGGCTGCTTATTTCGTAACACCCGGTCGGGCATTCATCGGCAAGTAGAGCCGCTGAATGCGGGTAAAGGTAAATGTACCGATGGGCGCAGCGGAAAAGGGGGCTTTACCACGAACAGCGGTAATCAGTTGATGGGTAGCCGGTTCCCGATCCGCAGACGTGTAATCGGCGCCATCATCACTGCCGGCATCATACGGATAGAGGGTGACGACAACGGTGTCACGCCATTGACCCTGCTCATCAAGCAACGAAAGATCATGGATGCCAACAAACCAATCGGGGCTGGGCGCAATCATTGTCACCAATGTCACCAGCGGATGGCTACGGCTGGCGGTAAAGGCAGGAATGGTCACGCTGCCGGTGGCCGTGGCCAAACCGGGGCCGCTAAGGGTTTCTCGCGCCGTTGCACCGGCGGCGGCAATTTCACTGCGTAGCGCCGTTGTCCCACCGGTTTCCGCCATCTGTTCCATGCCGGGCGATGCCAGCGTCCCGCTCATCCAAAAGGTAGCGCTCAGATTGTGGGTTGCGCCGATCAAGGGGGAAAAATGGGCGCCGGCTGGAAAGTTGGCATGGGGATGAGTCTCGGCACTCCAGGTGCTGGTGAAGGTAACGCGATAAAAGGCCACATCCGCCCCGTTCCCGCCGCTTTGGCCATAGGTTGACCCAGGCAAAAGGGCAAAACAGAAACCTAACAAGGTTGCGTAAAGTGTATAGAACAGTTTCATTACCTTACTCCTTTGTTATAACCAGGGCCAACACATAGCCCCCGACAGTTGATCATGATAGAACATAGTGACACCATCATGCCGCCGGATGGTTACAATAAGCTTCTGAAAAAATTACGAAAGGATGAACAGAAGTGGTGAACTGTTTCATCAGAAAGGCAGTATACTTTGCTCCATACGCTGACGCCACCCTATTTTTGCCACTTGCCGCCAGGATCTTCTACGCAATCAGCCAAAATGTCGGTAGGTGGAATTACTCAGACGCCAGCCCAAATGAGTGCGTTACATGGACCACGGCAGTGGATTAGGACGGTAACAGATTTTGTTTGCCAACTGCTGCCTCATACAACGCACTCGTTTTGCCTATTCGATCTTTGTTTACGCTCTTCATTCATGCTATACTGACCTTTATCTGAGATCGTTCATCCTATCCGTGTTACCGGAGCCAACCAAAAATTGTTGCTATGACTCAATCAATTCAGCCTTTGAAGCGGCGCGTTGGCGCCCACCCGTTTTTCCATCGTCTGCCTATTCTGTTGCTTCTGCTAGGCGCCTTCTTCCTGACCGCCTGTGCTGTGCAACTACCAAATGCCAATTCGTCGGCTGCCCCCACCAACAGCAACCCGCCGCCGGATACCTTCGGTGGTCTGGTCAAAAATATCAATGAGTATACGTTGCCGCGCGTCACCCCAACCGCCGAACCCGGCACCACCGTCGTGGTCAACACCAATGGCGCCCGTGCCAACGTGCGTAGCGGCCCCGGCTTGAACTTCCCCATTGTTGCCAAAGCGCAGCCAAGCGAAACCTTCGAGGTGCGCAGCCGTAGCGCTGACAATGAATGGTGGGAAATCTGCTGTGTGCAAACCGAGACCATCTCTAATACTACCGGGTGGCTGGCGAACTCCGTCGTTCGCGTCGGCGGCGAGGGCGATGTGCCTGTTAGTGATCAACTGCTCAACAATGATTTAACTGCTCAGTGGCAGGTGGACTGGCAATGCGGCTCGGATCGTTGTGAAGTCAAACAGTGTACCGCCACCGTCGAGGCCAGCGCTAGTCGCGCGCCGAACCAACAGTTGCTGCCAGTTGAACATGGGGTCACCTGGGCGGATACCTGCTTTGCCACCGATTCCTGGATCTTTGATGTCAATCAGTTTTCCGGCAAAGAACGCACCGGCGAATATGAAAGCAACTTCCTCTATGGCTACTGGCTAGGGCGCAACCCCGGCGAGGCCAACGGTGTCTATGAACTGGACAATGACCGCGCCGTGGCAATCACCTGTTCCGGCCCGCACACTGTCGAAATTGAAGAAGGCGGCGGCTGGACAACGGTCTACGAAGGCAACACTTGTCACGATGTGCGCACCGGGATGTTAGTTTTGCTCTCGTACAATAAACGCTGGCTCTTCACCGGCGAGTTTGAAGGGCAGAGCTACGAGCGGGCCTATTTCGGTGATAACGAGACGCTCAGTCAACGCCTAGTTGATACGAATGTTGACTTGCAGATTGTGGAGAAACGATAGCACCTACGGTTTCCGGTTGATTTACGATTTACGCCGCCAGTAATGATTCCTGCCGGCTGGGCTGGTTGGTCTCTTCCGGCGGCAGGATGCTGACAAAGTTCATGGCTTGGAGATAAGCGGCCAGGTCACTGTGCGCCCGTTCGGCGTAGGCGCCATAGCGTTGTTGCTTGGCGCGAATCCAAGCCGGCAGTTCCGGCAGCAGCCCCATTGTCGCCTTCATCGGCTGGAAGTTTTCTGCGTCAGCGTGGGTAATGTAATAGAGCAGGGCGCCGATCATACTGGTGCGTGGGATCTCCAACAGCGGCTTGCCCTCTACTAAGCGCACCATGTTGTTACCAGCGATCAAGCCACCCATTGTGCTGCCGACATAACCCTCGGTGCCAGTAATCTGACCGGCAAAGAAGAGATCCGGGCGGCTGCGAAATTGGAGCGTTGGTTGTAGTAGGGTCGGGCTGTTGATAAAGGTGTTGCGGTGCATCTGCCCCATGCGTACAAACTCGGCCTTCTGTAGACCAGGAATCAGACGCAAAACCTCTTCCTGCGCGCCCCAGCGAATATTCGTCTGAAAGCCCACCATATTGTAGAGTGTGCCAGCCACGTTGTCCTGGCGCAATTGTACCACCGCATAGGGGCGGCGCCCCGTACGCGGATCGCGCAACCCGACCGGGCGCATCGGGCCAAAGGCCAGCGAGTTCACCCCTCGCCCTGCCAGCACTTCAATCGGCATACACCCTTCAAAGTAGCGCTCCAACTCCTTGTCTGGCGTCTTTAGCTCAATCTTTGGCGCCGCAACCACGGCATTGACAAAGGCTTCGTACTCTTCCTTGTTGAGCGGACAGTTGATGTAATCACCCTCATCCTGACCCAAGGCGCTGTCGCGATCATAGCGACTCTGGCGGAAGGCGATGCTCATGTCGATGCTCTCCAGCGTAACAATTGGCGCCATGGCATCATAGAAATAGAGATACTTGCCCGTCAACTGTTGGATCTGCGCTGTCAGCGCATCGCTAGTCAAGGGGCCAGTGGCAATAATAGTCGGGCCGCTTGGAATGTCCGTCACTTCTTCGCGCATCAACTCGATATTAGGATGGCTGCTGATGAGCGTCGTTACCTCTTCGGCAAAGGCTTCGCGCCCAACCGCCAACGCCCCGCCCGCCGGCAAGGCATGGCGCAAGGCTGTGCGGATGATCATGCTGCCGATCTGCATCATCTCATTTTTGAGAATGCCCAGGGCGCGGTCGGGTAAAGTGCTGCCCATCGAATTGCTACAGACCAATTCGGCCAGCCGGTCGGTGACATGGGCGGCGGTGGGGCGTGTCGGGCGCATTTCATAGAGCCGCACCTGGTGGCCGCGGTTGGCAATCTGCCACGCCGCTTCTGTGCCGGCCAGCCCGCCGCCGATAATGGTAATGGTTTGTGCGCTCATGCTCTGATCCTCCCTACTGGGACGAAGACTAAAATTTCTACATCAATTCAGGGGCCACAGAGACAAACAGCGGTTTTGCAGAGATGCACAGAGCGTGATGAGGATTTTTCTCTGTGCATCTCTGTGCATCTCTGTGCGATCTCTGCGCCGCTCTGTGAACCAGAATTGATCAATTGTGACGGTTGATTGTAACAAATCAGTGGGAGGGCGTCAATATCAAGGCAACTTGGGGCGCGCCAGCGGTGTGGTGATGGTGGTGAGGTCAAGTGGTTGTGTGGTCGTCAAGGTGGCTGCACCTTTATGCAGCCAGCCGTCACTCAACGCCTGCGTCCGTAACCCGCCCCGCCCTTTGAGGGCTGTCAGCGCGCCGGAGGCAACCCCTAAATCCATCCAGCGACAGGGCGAACAATGTTTGGTTCCCTGAAATTGTACGCCATTAATGGCGAAAGGCTGGCCGATCAACTGGTTGAGTGGAATCCCCGACACGATAACATTCCGTCGAAAAGCTGCCGGCGTCACAATGGGCAACCCAACGTCATTGCGTAGCCATTGATAGACTTCCCAGGCAAAAAAGGTAACATGCCCATCAAAGTCTGCTCCGCGGCCAAAGAAACGATCACCAACCAACCCGGCGCCGGCCTTGACTTCAACGGCGGTCACGTCGTCGGTTGGATGAAGACCGGGCGTCTCCCCTTTGTGACCAAAATAGTTGTGGCCCGGTGAGATATAGAGGTGGTGGATGGTGATGAGGTAGGTATAAAGCATAGGCCAGACGGAGATTAAGAGATTAAGAGATTAAGAGACTCGGCTGTAATCTCTCAATCTCTTAATCTCTACTTATTCAACTCTTCAACCAACTCCAACGAATTCCCATCCGGGTCTTTGAAGAAACAGAGGCGGATGTCTTGGAAATCTTTTGGTTGTACGGTGATGGGTACGCCTTTGGCCACCAACTCCTGATGGGCTTCATCGACACTTTCCACATGGAGCGCAAGATGATCAATGGCGCCGGCCGGTGTGTTTGGTGCAGGGGCTTTGGGGGCGCCAATCAATTCAATGGTTGTACTGCCAATCCCGATAAAGATAATGTTGACCTCATCCCAGCGTTTCGTGATCGGGAAACCAAGCGTTTCCGTATAGAATTGTGTCATTGCCGCCATATTCTGTGTGCGAATGGCAATGTGATGGGTTGCTTTTAGTTTCATGCCTTTTTCCTCTTCCCTTGGGTTTGATTCATTTTAAGCGGCCAGACTTCCGCTCGTCGCCAGTCACGGACTGGCTGGGAGCAAACCGAGTGGATAATTACACCAAAATAACTTCCTGACGTTCGGTGGCCGAGCATACTATAGTTGATTGTAATGTCAAGACCAGAAAAGGCCAAAAATAAGAACCAAAATCGTCAAACTCGCCTGTCACCCTGAAAGGGTCCCTACGCTTTACGCTTCTTCTTGTGGCTGGCGCAATTTGCGCAGCGCATGTTCGCGATAGGGACGTTGAGCTAGGGCGGCTTCGTCGAGATCGATGCCCAGACCGGGCGTCGTGGGCAGGGTGATATAACTGTTTTCCACTGTGAAAGGCGTGGTGGCGATGGCGTTGCCGATAGGTTCAAAGTTGACAAAGTATTCTGTGATCAGGAAATTGGGCATCCCGGCAGTGGCGTGAAGGGTGGCAGCTAACCCTAACGTTGTGCTGTTGTAATTATGCGGGGAGACGGCAACGTGGTGCACTTCGGCCATGGCGGCGATTTCGCGTAGTTCTAGGATGCCACCAACATTGCACACGTCCGGGTTGATGATGTCGGCGGCGCGCCGTTCAAAGACCTGCTTGAATTCAAGCTTGGTGTAGACCTCTTCGCCGGTAACCACGGGGATGTTGATCTGTTGGCGCGCTTCGACCAGGCTGTCGAGATCGCGGAAGGAGACCGGCTCTTCATACCAGAAGGGGCGATACTCTTCCATGCGCCGCGCCACCCGCACCGCGTGCATGGGCGCCAGCCGACGATGCACCTCGATCAAAATTTCCACTTCCGGCCCCACAGCTTCGCGCACGGCTGCCACTTTGGCGACCGCTTCATCTTCCTGTTTGCGATCGATGTAGGCGCGCCAGGGGTTGGGGAAGGGGTCAAACTTGAGGGCCGTAAAGCCTTTGTTGACCACTGCTTTGGCTTTTTCCGCCGCCTCTTCGGGGGTCCCACCACCGCCCCATCCATTCGCATAGACCCGCACCTTGTCGCGACATTTGCCGCCCAACAAGTTATAGACCGGCTGCCCCGTCGCTTTGCCCACAATGTCCCACAGGGCGATCTCCAGCCCGCTGATAGCGCAGTAGCACTCCATCGACCCACGCTTGTTGGCGTAATCGTTATAGGCCAGAAAGGTGAAATGTTTGATGTCAAAGGGGTTGCGCCCGATCAAATAGCGCCCTAGTTGTTGAATATGGATCTCAATGGCCCGATCACGGTCGGCTTGAGTATAGGCTTCGCCCCAGCCATAGAGGCCGCTATCGGTCTCCACTTTGACAAAGAGCCAGTTTTTGCCCGTGCCGGGATCGACGATAAAGGGTTTGATCGCAGTAATTTGCATAATTCCTCCTTGTTTTTATCCCAAAAACAGGGTGCGGGTTACACGAACACTACAACGGATTTAGGGAGTAGCGGATTTTTTGTCGGTATGGGGAGCTATCCTCTAATCAGGAGAAAAGCCGTGGTTTTGGCCCTTCCGGGAAAAGGCAAAATTCCGCTTCTTAATTGACTCGATCGTGATGATACAAAATTCGCTGCTTCCTAAATCCGTTGTAGTGTTGCCGCACCCTTATTTAGTAATAGAGCATCCGTTTAGTAATAGATCATCCGTTGTGGGACAGTATACCGTAGCTTGTGGAATCCGCCGAACGCGTTTTTTCGGGGATCTGGGCCTGATGCCGTAAAGTAGATAGTGCAATCGGACAAAAGGTTACACTGAAAACGCGATTGCATACACAACCGATTCTGCAAAAACAAGCAACTAAAAACAGGACAATGTATGACGACAACCATCACCATCAACACCGGCGCGGCCCAAGGCACGATTAGCCGCCACATCTACGGTCACTTTGCTGAACATCTGGGGCGCTGTATTTATGAGGGCATGTGGGTCGGCGAGGATTCGCCCATTCCCAACACCGACGGCATTCGCAATGATCTTCTGGCCGCACTGCGGCGTTTGAATATCCCTAACCTGCGCTGGCCAGGGGGCTGTTTTGCCGATGAGTATCACTGGCGCTACGGCGTTGGCCCGCGCGACCAACGGCCACGTACGATCAACACCCACTGGGGTGGCGTGATTGAAAATAATCACTTTGGCACGCATGAATTTCTCCACCTGTGTGAGTTGTTGGGCTGCGAACCCTACATCGCCGGCAATGTAGGCAGCGGCACCGTGGAGGAGATGCAGGATTGGGTCGAGTATATGACCTTTGGCGGCGACTCGACCCTGGCCGACCTGCGCCGCGCCAATGGTCGCCACAAACCGTGGCGCGTAAAATACTTTGGTGTCGGCAACGAAAACTGGGGCTGTGGCGGCCATATGACCGCCGCCGAATATGCCGCCACCTATCGCCGTTACCAAACCTATGTGCGCAGTTACGGCGATAACAAAATCTACAAGATTGCCTGTGGCGCCAGCGATTTCAACTATGACTGGACCGAAACCCTGATGCGCGAGTCGGGGCGGCACATGCATGGCCTCAGCCTCCACTACTATACCGTCCCTCACACTTGGGCGCACAAAGGGTCAGCGACGGATTTCACGGAAGAGGAATGGTTTCTCACGCTCAAAAAGGCGGCGCGCATGGACGAAATTGTGACTAACCACAGCGCCATCATGGATCGCTATGACCCGGAACGGCGCGTCGGCTTGATTGTCGATGAGTGGGGCACCTGGTATGATGTCGAGCCGGGCACGACACCCGGTTTTCTCTATCAGCAGAACAGCCTGCGCGATGCCTTGGTCGCCGGCCTCACCCTCAACATCTTCAACCACCACTGTGCGCGCGTCCACATGGCGAATTTGGCGCAGACGGTGAATGTGTTGCAGGCGCTGATTCTGACCAATGGCGCCGAATTTATCTTGACGCCGACCTATCATGTTTTTGACCTCTATCAGGTGCATCAGGATGCCACACTGCTGCATACAACGGTCGAGAATGGCGCCGACTATACTCACAATAGCGAAAGCCTGCCTCAACTCAGTGTTTCGGCGTCCAAGAATGGGGCGGGGGTGGTGCATGTGTCGCTCTGCAATCTGGACAGCCGCAATGGCGCCGCTGTGACACTCAATCTCAGCGGTCAGGCGGCCATTACTGGCGTCACCGGGCGCATTGTCACGGCGGACACAATGCAGGCGCACAATACCTTTGCCCAGCCGGAAACAGTCACGGCAACCACCTTGCAAGCCCTTGCCCACAATGGGCAACAGGTGCAAGTGCAGTTACCGCCGATGGCGGTGGCGGTTGTTGCCATCCACTAGAGCTTTACGCCCACTTGTAGTATACTGCGTTGGGAAGTGATGCAACCAAATTGGGCTTGCATCATTTCCCAGCTTCCCAGCAATCCCATTTTGTTTCCCCACCACCCAACTCAAAGGAGAAGAACGATGAGTCTCATTGATCGCGTTGACCCTGAATTGCGCGCCGGCTTAGAGGCGTTTCCGCCGGATCTCCTGGATCTGACCGACATTCCTGGCACCCGTGCTAAACTCTCGGCTTTATTTGCCATGCTACCCGCTCCGGTGATTGAAGGCGTGCGTAGCGAGGACCGCCAGATCCCCGGCCCGTCCGGTGATCCGGATGTCTTTGTCCGCGTCTACCAACCAACCACCCGTCCCGCCGTGTTGCCGGCCCTGCTGTGGATTCATGGCGGCGGCTATGTATTGGGCGATGTGGCCGGCGACGATGCACGGGCGCGCCACCTGGCAAAGGAGATTCACTGCGTGGTGGTTTCCGTCGAATATCGGCTGGCGCCCGAACATCCCTTCCCAGCGCCGGTGGAAGATTGCTATGCGGCGCTCAAATGGTTGGCGACCAATGCCGCTGAACTAGGGGTCAACCCGCAACGCATTGCCATTGGCGGCGCCAGCGCCGGCGGTGGTCTGACGGCTGGGTTGGCGCTGTTGGCCCGTGATCGTGGGGAAGTGCCGGTCTGCTTCCAACTGCCCATCTACCCGATGATCGACGACCGCAATGTCACCCCGTCCAGCCAGGCCATCACCGAGTCGCGCGTCTGGAATCGCCAGAGCAACCTGCTGGCCTGGAAAGCCTACTTGGGTCGCGACCCCGACGATGATGTATCACCCTATGCTGCTGCTTTCCGCGCCACCGATCTGCGCGGTTTGCCGCCGGCCTATATTCCGGTCGGCGAGTTTGATCTTTTCCTCGACGAAGATATTGCCTATGCCCAACGGCTGCTCCAGGCTGGCGTGCCGACTGAGTTGCATATCTATCGCGGCTGCTATCACGGCTCCGACCTTTTTGTGCCGGATGCTGATGTCTCACGCCGGTTTGCCAGTGGCTGTGAAGCGGCGCTCAAGCGGGCGTTACATGGGTAGACCAATATAGGATTTACGCAAGACGGATGCGCCGCCAGCGAGACCTGTCAGGTGTCGTAAACCTGACAGATACTACGTTGCGGGCAGTGGCGGCTGGCCATAATTAGAGTCAAAAGGTCTTTCGTTTCCTTGTCATCGTGGGTACCCACGATGACAAGGTCTGGTGCTGGGTAAGCCCTATGGTAATGACTAGAATGTGATCATAAACAACAGCCGCCCTACGTTGACGAACACAGGACGGCTGGATGGCGAAGCAGCAGTAGTTACCGCGTTACCACAGGACTATTTGAAAATTTAACGACAATTTGGCATACTATGCCGACGAATCGCTAAATCCCCCCACGTGGCGGCGGCGGATCAATGACCAGTTCGTAGAGCGTCCACGGCTTCTGGGCGCGACCAATGATAAAGGGTTGGCTAAAGGTAAAGGGGAATTTCTCGACGGGTATGCCGTAATAAAAAATGTTCTGTTCCACTTCATGGCGTCCATTGCCGGCGCCGACAAAGGAACCAAAATAGACCGGCGCTGCCACGACATCCGTTGTCGTATCCGTTGATTGATAATTGGCCGAGCCGTAACGACTGGTCAGTCGGATGCGGGCGTTGGCACTGACCTCTGCCGTCAACGTCACATCCTGATGCTCGACAATCTTAAAGGCGGCCATATTGTTTAGCTTCGGAAATTGCGCGCGACCGTAGACCGCAAAGCCATCGTACAATGGCCCATAGCCGGGAACCGGCGGCCCATTGGGGCAAGTAATCACGAAGTTGCCGTCAAAGGGCGCAGCGCCGCCGCCCACCTGCACATTGCTGGTATTATTGCTAATGGTACAACTCACCAAATCGTACAGTACCTGTTGCGGTGAGAGGGCAACGGTCATGATCCGGCAACCAATGGTGCTGCTGCTGGAGGGGGCGTGATTAAAGTTGAGCGCTAATGCCCAGGCGCCAATCACCTGCGGCGGCTGAACGGGCTGACCGTTGTCGTTACGACAGGCCGCCGGCACATTTTGTGCATAGGCGACGGTTGTTCTCAGCGGCAGCGGTAGTAAACACGCAATCAAGAGCGCTGCCAGCCAACGGGCTATGTTCCGTTTACGTAAGGAGTATCTGTTCATAGGTTCTCTTTCTGTCCTGGTTCAGCTTTACACAATTTGGACGTTAATCGTACCAATTCAGGTTCACAGAGATCGCAAAGATTTCACAGAGAAGCGCAGAGAGATTTCTGAGCAGTGACGCTTTTTCTTTGTGAACCTCTGCGCCGCCTCTGTGTTACTCTGTGATACAAATCGTTACCATTGACACAAGATCGGTTAAACGACGGTCGGTGTAGCAGGTTGTTAGTGTTGTCGCCTGGCCCATCATACCACGGGTGGGGGTGGGCTGCGCGGCCAAAAAGTCTCAATTTTGCCCGGTTGTGTCCCAAAAAGTCCCACAAAGCAAGCGAGTTGTGTTATGACGTTACCCAATAAAGTACCAACTTCTCTGCCCACAGCGCCTATTTCGGACCGCTTTATGCAGACTTTACGTCAAACGCTTGAACATGTGGATGATCACGAGTGGCTGGAAAAGCGTTCGCCGCTCGCCTCGGTCTTGTTTGCCGGGACGTCGCCAAATCCGGCCCGCAAACGCCAGGTGGTGCTGACCGGCCTGCCCGCCATTGATGACCGGCTGCGCACCATCTGGCATGATTGGGAGGCGCGCCCCAAGACCGCCCTCCAATCCTTACTTTGGGAGTCAGTTTGTCACCTGCCGCCGGACTTGGAAACCCATAGCCAGGCAATACTCTTTCTAACCTACTTTGCCGATCCGCGCCCCAAACAAAACGAAGTTGTAAAGCTGTTGGCGCTGGGCCGTTCCACCTACTATCGCTACCTGGAACGGGCCGTGGAGACGCTAGGCGGCATCGTGGTGCAATCGTTGCGACCGGCGCTCCAACTGGAACAGATCACGGCGTCGCCGCTCATCGGGCGCGCCGATCTGATCGCCCAGGCGCAGGTTGGGCTGGATGAAGGCCATGTTGTCCATCTGGTCGGTGGCGGCGGCTTGGGCAAGACCAGCCTGGGCGCGCATCTGGCCGCCCACTGGCGCAAAGGCGCTGTCTTCTGGTATACCTTTCGCCCCGGCCTGACCGATCACCTGGATCAACTGCTCTTTACCCTGGCCTATTTCTTTCACCAGCAGGGGGCTTCAGCCCTTTGGCTCCATCTCAATGCCAACCCACAAGAGAACAACATGCTGAGCGCGTTAGCCATTCTGCGCCAACATTTCCTCGATCTACGCGCCACGCCGCCCCTGCTCTGTTTTGACGAAGTTGACCTACTGCTGGCCAACGACCTACGCGATTCGCAAGAACATGAACGGTTACGCACCTTTCTCGACGCCCTGGCCCAAGCCGTGCGCGCCGGCGCACCGTTGCTCTTGATCGGCCAGAAGGTCTTGCTCGAACCGCAAGCCGATGGCCTGATCACCCTGTCACCACTGACCGGGCCAGACCTGACTACGTTCTTAAAGAATGCTCGCGTCGCACTCGATACGGCGGGCCAAGAGCGCTTGTTGCGCGTGACCCGCGGCAACCCTTTGTTGTTGCGCCTCTTTCTGGCTCTGCACCAACGGGGCGCTACCCTGGCCGATACGCTGAAAGCGCTGACCGCACCAGTGGCGCTCGATTGGGTGATGGCCCGCTTGCGCCAACACCTGGCCCCCGATGAATTGACCCTTTTGCAAGAACTGGCCGTCTTCCAAAGCAGCGCGCCCCGTGACGCCTGGCGCAAGAGCCAGAAGGCGCTTAATGCCCTGGTGACGTTGGGGTTGGTGGAGAGCGTGGGCAACGACGGCGTGGCGCTCCACCCAACCTTCCGCGACTTGATCTACCAAGGATTGCCGCCGGCGCGCAAAAGCGAACTGGAACTGGCCGCCGCCCATTTGCTGGCGGACCGCGGCCGCTTCACCGCCGCCGCCCGCCATTACATTCTGGGGGGACGGCCCGAAATGGCGATCTGGACCTGGCTGATTCACCGGCAGGAAGAGATCGATCAAGGGCAGTCCACCACGGCGCTGGAACTCTTCGCACCGCTGGCCCACAGCACGCTTCCCACCTTTGAGGATCAACAGGCGTTGACCCTGCTGCTGGCGCCACTCTATGCCCGCGCCGGGCGGTCGCAAGAGGGGTTGCAGTTGATGGAAAAGAACACCTGGCCCACCGTCGCACCGCGCACGGTTCATGCCCACGCGCTGCACGGTGAACTCCTGGCCGAAACGGGGAACATTGACCGCGCGCTGGCCGAGTATCGCCGCAGCCTGGACAGCATCGCCAAACTGCGCACCACCCAGGAAATCGATCTGCGGCTGGAGATGGGGCGCAAGGCGTTGGTCTATCTGGGTGACAATGAACAGGCGCGCCAGGAAGCGTTGCAAGCCCGACTGCTGCTGGAGGTGTTACAAGGGGAGATCGAAGATAACGCCGGCAACTATGCAGTGGCCCGCAGCCATTATCAAAATGCGCTGGCCGCCGCCGAGTCATGCGCCAACGATCATCACCTGGCGAAAATTTATGAGGCGCTGGGCATTCTGGAGGCGCGCTATGGCGCGTTGGAAACGGCGGTCGCCTATCTACAAGCCGCCGGTCGCCACCATGAAGCCGCGGGCAATCTGGTCTGCGCCGTGGGCATGACCAATTCGAGCCTGGCCTTTGTCTATCTGCTCCGGCGGCGCTATACCGAAGCCATCGCCCCCGCCGAAACCGCTCTGGCCTTTTTCCATCAACTGAACCATGCCTACTGGCAGGCGATCAACGAAGCGTATCTGGCCGAAGCGTGGTTCTATCAAGGTGATCTGGCAAAAGCGGAAGGATTTGCCCAGGCGGGGTTGCAACGGGAAGAGGTGGTGGTGCGCCCCTATTGTTTGACGATGTTGGGTCATGTGCGGCGCGTCCAAGGTCGGTTTGCTGAAGCGGAACGGTACGGACGCGAAGCGGTGGCGTCCGGGGAAGAACGGCAAGACCTGTGGGCGCTGGGGCCGGCTTGGTTGGCGCTGGGGGAAACTTATCGCGACGCCGGTCGCCTAGACGAAGCGCGTCAGGCTTTCCAGCAAGGGGTGCGGATTTATGAACAACTGGGTATTGCGGAGGAGGTCGCGTTTGTCCAAGCGTTGTTGGCGAGTGTGGTGGGTGAGTAAAAATCTCTTCACACTAACACATGCAAGTTGTATTTTATCCTCCACTGATGCCACCCACTGCCCCAATAGGAGAGACTTACTCCCACATCCCAGGAATATTAGCACCAGCAATCCACTTTCGCTCCCAAATTGGAGCGATTACATTTAGAAATAATTCATATTGTCCATTTTCAAACTCCTGAGCTAATCGCTCAAGAGTTAATCCTGTCACCGTAAGACCTTCTGTATCAGCATTCTCTGATACAGAAGGTCTTATGCGATCAAAATGGACAACTCGATCTCGCAAGCTCTTCAAAAGAGATCCCCACTTTCCATCACCAAATACTTCGTTTGCGAAAAAATTATACGCGCTAGCTAATCTGTTGCTAACCTCTGGAGGTGCACCTTGAACAGCTTTTTCATATTTTTCGTTAGTTAGTTGGCCGCCAAATTGAATACGACATGCATCTAAAGTATGAATTTGAGCGACATTGATAAATGCTCGTGCTTGAACTAAATATGCTTCAAATTCAATGGTCAGATAGGTAACCTCTTTGTCTGTAAAACGTTTAGGTTCAAAATTGTACTGATTAACACTTTCCAATAAATGTTGTAAAGTCGCTGATTCTCTATACTCCCACAGCCGTTCCATGTGTATTCCAGCAGCAGTTAATTTCCAGATAAGTGCATCAATTGATTTTAATGCAGCTTTGCGTTCGTCGTTAGCAAAGCCCAATTGTTTTGTTCTCGTTTCGACTAGACTTCTAAGTTTAGGTTCATAATTTCCTTGGAATTTTAGCCGAGTCTCAGCAATTTTTATCATTTTATTGGTATCAGGGATCATTATTAATTCCATTATTTAATACAGCAAAAACTATAGAGCTTTCTATGTGGCAGCTTGCCAACTTGCCAGATTTGGACCTGCTTTACTACGGCTGGGCTAAGTGGGAAACAAAGGAAAATTGGTTTAGGCTGGCGCTGGCTGCCTTTGTTTTGAGCCAGGCACACCATCCCTTTGGAGCGGATACGGTTGCACCAACACATCAGCGGGCAAACCCAGCCCGCTTTGCAACTTGCGGATCATTTCGAGCGACAATGGTCGTTTCCGATTGAGAATTTCCGAGACCCGCGCCCGTGACCCCAAGTATGGTTCCATATCGCACCGTGTCAAGCCGCGGGCGTCCATCACATGCAAGATCAACGCAATTGGATCGGGGTCTGGAATGGGGTAATGCTCGGCTTCGTAGGCTTCGACCAGCAGCACCAACAGATCCAGGCGATCAGCTTCCGGTGTTCCTGGGGTGGCTTCCCATAACGCCTCAATCTCTTCTAAGGCAGTTTCGTAATCTTCTTCATTGCGAATTGGTCGTAGCATCGGTGAAAGATTACTTTCAATGAAACGATGTGCATTCTTTTCTTATATCACACGTCCCATCAGGGAGCAAAACCGCTGTTTGTAAATGGTGATACCTTTGAACCATCGCCACGTGCTTTGATTTCAGGTTGAACTATCGGGTGACGGTAAACAATTTGTACATTTGAGCTAGAGAGATTGCGTGCCTGAATCTCTCTAGCTCTACCTCTTCGTTAATTCAAATTATCTTAGGCTGCCACGCGCGCCCGAAGGCCAAACAAGCGGCGGATAAGCCACCAGAGCAACCCCAAGATCAGCAACAGCGGCAAGCCGATGGTCAGCCCCCAGATCGCCAGATCGATGCCGGCGCGGGCGAGCGTTAGGAGAACATCGAGCGCATCGTTAAAGGTGTGCAGTGGCGACCAGCTTTGCACGGTTTCCAGCACTTCCCCAGTCGTCACCACCGGTGGCACGGGGATAAACTCGATGTTGACGGTCGAGAAGGAAGTTTGCTGTGACAAGGTGTTGCGTTGGCCTTTCAACACCTCCAACTCGCTCTCGATGGTTGACAATTCACGGTTGACATTGAGCGCTTCGGCCACAGTCTTGGTCTCATCCAGAAAGCCACGAATGCGTTCGGCGGTGGCTTCCAGATTGGCAATGCGCGCTTCCAGATCGACAAATTGGCCGGTCACATCCTGGCTAGTGACATTTTCATCCTGCACTTCGCCCAGGGTGCGTGTTTGGGTCAGCGCTTCCTCAAAACGATCCACCGGCACGGCAAAGCTCAACGTGGCGTAGGGCAAGTCGCCGGCGCGCCAGGAACGCGCCGTGACCACATAACCACCCACCTGTTCACTCAGCCGGGTGGCGGTATTGAGCGCGCTCACTACATCTTGCGCTTCGATCCGCACATAAGCATTACGGATTATCTTGCGACTGTCGAGAACTGAGGTGGCTGAATCAGAGACCGGCTGGCTAACTTGGCTACTGCCCTCCGCCGCCGGCGCTTCCGCCGGGGCAACAGCTATATTCATTGGGGCGGCGCCGGCAGCGCTGCTATCGGTATGGGAAAATGCAACAGCAGAGGCTGGTTGCTCGGCAGCAGCGGCGCTTCCACCGCCAGCAGGGGCCGCGACTGGCGCCCCGCAACCCACCAAAGCGCCAAGGATGAATAGAACGAATAGAGCAGAGAGCAATCGTTGCATAAAAAACTCCTTTATACAAATCAGTATGTTTATACAGATCAGCATGAAGACGAATGACCATTGGACAGGAATGGGTAGGCAATTGTTCCGACGAAACTTTTGCGTTGCTGTCACTATCGCGCAAAACGGGCGCAACGCAAGAGGCAAATGTGTACCAACCCTGTACCATTTCGTGCAACAACGCTTGCTACAATAAAGGTGGGATTGACATTATTGCTCCAGCACCTGCTCGATCAACCGCTGTAAGTTCATCAACAGTTGGTCGTAGGTCAGCAAAGCAGAATCGGCGGTGGATGTAACCTGTTGGCGTTGAAATTCGCTGATGGTCTGTTGCGCGAATCGCTCAGCAGCGGACGGCGATACGTCCGGGGCGCGATTGTAGATCCAGTAGAGGATGGCCGGCCAAAGCCGCATCATCAGCGCATCCCAGGCCGCTCCATTCTGTTCAACCAGGGCGCGCCGGTAAAGTTCGACCCAGGCGCTACGGTTCTCGGCCGTCGTGGTCTGCAAGAGGGATGGGCAGTAGTGAATCAGTTGCCTAAGCGGCAAGTGGCGGAAGTCGGGCATGGCAGCATGATCCGATGTGTGTAGCAGAAAGCGGAGCGGCGCCAGGGCAATCAGGGTAGAGGGAAACGCTGCTTGCCCTGGCTTGGTAAATGACAAAGCGCTATCGTTGGATCAACGGGAGAAAGAGGCGACGGTCCACCGTGGGCGTCGGCACGTCGATCACCACTTCGTTCGACTGCGCCGCTACTTCATTTTCCTCATTGCGCCCGGCGAGACGGAAGTGGTAGCGACCCGGCGCCAATCCGACCAAGGCCGTTGCCGTTTGGGTGATGCCGACTGTTTCTCGTGATACCCAGTTCACTTCATAGGGGCCAAGCTGATCCAGTCGATAGTCAATGACGGAAGTATCATCAGCCGGCGTCCAGGTAAGGGCGACGTTGCCGGCGGCCACGACGCTGCTCAACGCCGCCGTCAATGTCAACGGTTCGCTCTCCTCCACCAGCACCTGGGTCGGCGGGATATAGTTGCACCAGGCGCCGACCGTGGGCGACAGATTGGTAAACCAGGTCGCCAGGAAGTCGTCCCATTGGCCGTCACGGGCAAAAGCCAGACTTTCGGTGACAGTGATGGGCTGCGTCGGGTTAATCGTCCAGGTCGCGGTAAAGGGCGCATCGCTGCGGTAGACACTGGCGCGCCAGGCTACTGCCGACCGGGACTCACGGCGCAAGGGGGCCAGGACGGTGATGCTGTCGCGATAGTCCCACTGCTCCTCTGGCGCCAGGTAGGGGCTGCCGACGCGGCTAAGCTTCTGGATTCCGGTCATGGCAGTGCGCAATTCGGTCAGCGCATCCACAACGCCATGCGGGTCACTGGGGCCAAAGTTAGTAAAGAGATTTTGCCCAAAGGTCTCCAGACCGATCAACTCGTCGGGCGGGGCGAGTTGCAGATTTTGCTCGCCACACTGGGTCGTGTCCACATATTTGCTCTGTTGTACAGCCGCGACAATCGGCTCGGTCTCTCCGGCGATGGTGGCCTTGCGTAAGGCATTGCCCAATTTGCTCACCGCCTCGCTGATGGCAGCAATATCACTACCCCGCACCCAAAAGATCGTATTGGGATGCTCCGCATTCAACGTAAATTGATAGCGATTGATAATTGCAGTGGCCATCTCTTCCGGTGTGCTGGTGGGCGTAAAGGCGGTCAGGTAACGATGGTAGGCTGCCGTTAGCCAAGCATAGTTGGGCGAGGCAACAAAGACCTTGGCCGTCTGCCGCACTTCGTAAAGGGCATCGAGATTGCCCTGGAAACATTGATCAAAGTAGACCAGGTCAAAGGGATTGGCGCCATTGTTGGTGGCTGCCAGCAGTGCTTTCCCCACATCGACCGTACTCATATAGCCGCGATCAGTCACATCTGAAGGGGTAAAATCATGTTCTTGCGGCAGCGGCGGAATTTCGTCCCCTGTCCGATCAGTGGCGGCGGCAGCTTGTAATGCATCGCCCCAACTGACTTCAGGCGCCGGGGGAATGCCGTGGCCCAATAAGGCAGCCACCGTCCGCGTCGATGGGAAGCGGCTGCGCGCATACTGGAGAAACCAGGCGAGGACCGCCGGTTTGGCGGTGTCGAGTTCCGTGACACCCCAGCGCTGCATGACGGCGTCGGTCTGGGCGATTTGACCACGGGCAATCTCCATCACCTTGGTATCCCCCTGTTTGCGACCATCCACCAATAATACAACCTGAACATTCGGGTTGCGCGCCGTTCCCAGCCGCATCCGTTCGACCACATAGCCAATTTCACTGGCGAGATCATTATCCGCCGGGAAGTAGGCTGCTACCAACACGCGCCCAGTAAGGGCAATCGTCACGCCGGCTGTCTCAGCGGGACCGCTGCGCAAGGCGATGGGATGGTTGCTGTGCGCGGGGGTATAGCTGCGCACCTGGATGTAGTAGGCGACGCCAGGGGTCAGGCCATCGATATAATAGGTGGACGCACTTTTGTCGCTGGTCTGCCCATGAACCAGGTAGGGGCCGCCTGGCGTCGTGGCAATGGCAATTTCATAGTAGCCCCCGTCCGCAGTGTAGGGAAGCGGCGTCCAACGTAAGCTGAGGGCGCTCGTGTAAAATTCGGTGACGCGCAAATCGGTGACCGGTCGCGTTTGGGTTGCTTGCCAGTCAGGGTCGATGCTCTTCATACACTGGGCGACGCTAAAGCGCTGGTTCCAGAGGCGGTTGTAGCCCAGATTGGCATCGGTTAGTTGACCAGTCAAGGCGCAGAGGCTGGGTGGCAGGCGACCAGCCAGCGCGTTGCTCTCCAGGCGTAGCCGTTGCAACCCGCTCAGTTCGCCCAAAATGCTGGGTAAGGTGCCACTGAGCTGATTACGCGGCAGCTCAAGGGCGCTCACCCGGCCATTGCGACAGGTGACGCCGTACCAATCACAGGGGGCATTGGGGCCGGTAAAGGCAAGCCAGTTGGTTTTGCTAATCCACTGCACGCCCTCTGTTCTGGTGAAGAAGTTTACCAATGTCAAACATTCACGCGCCGGCACACTCACAACCGTAAGACAATTGGTGGCCGCGTCTTGCACGCTGGCTTGATGCTGATCGGCGTGCTGGCGTAAAGGTGCAGCCACTGCCGTTGGATTCAACTTGAGCAGAAGCACAAGCGCGAGTACAATCATAAAGCTGACCAACAGGGTCACGATGGGCAGCAGTCGCTGATAACGATGACGGCACATAAAACCTGCTCCTTCTAGAGATGAGTCTAGAGTCCATAGTCCGTAGTCCATAGTCCGTAGTCCGCAGTCCGTAGTCCGCAGTCCGTAGTCCGTAGTCCGTAGTCCGCAGTCCGGGGTCACAGGCTCTGGACTTTGGACTCTGGACTCTGGACTTTGGACTTTGGACTCTGGACCCTAGACTAAAATTTTCGGGTAATGCGTTCAGTATAGCAAGAAATTGGCAATTTACTGGCAAACTGTCGTTACAAATCGCCTCAGAATTGCGTCATTGATGATTACGACGCCAACCACCAGCATTTGTAACGACGAAGAAGAGCATTCATGACAACAACACCTGGGCTAACCACCGCGCCGAGCGGTCAGATGCTGGGACTGCTCTCGGAGCTATCATTTACGCAATTGGTCAATGACGCCTTGCGCAACTACCAGAGTACGCTAGCGCTGTCGCGTTCACCGCTGGCGAACTCCGCCTTGGTGACGCCGACCTTGGTCAAAGATGAAGCCTCGCCGACTGCCGAAGAGCGCGGGCATGGCTTGCGGCTGGTGCTGCAATGGGTCGTCAATCAACTAGCGCCTGGCGCGCCAACCTATCCCTTGGGCGATTACCGCCCCCTCGATGACCTCACCTGGCGCGACCCGCTCTGGTGGCGCTACAATATCCTGCGCCATCGTTATCTGGAGCCGCTCCACCCCGATGACTTTGTGGGGGGCGGGCGCTATACCGAATCCCTGCTCGCGCTGACCGGCATCAGCAGCGCCGATGCTTTTTTTGATGAGCGCAACCGCGCCATTCGCACCGTGGCTGAACGGTTACGCCAACAGTTGATTGATGGGCAAGCGAACGGCGAGTTGCAACGGTTGGCCTTACAAGAAGCGCTGTTGCCATTGGCAAAGCAACCGGAAGCTGCCCAGTTACTAGCCATTGCCGCCACCTTTGACGATATTTTCCCGCGCCCGCTGCTTCTGGAGCTGGCGTCGCAAGAGGCGCTTTACAAACCGGCGCTCCTGTTGGACGAACTGATTGGGCAACGGTTTCTCCTGACCGGCGATGAGGGGGCCAGCCTCTGGTTGGCGCCGCTGCTGCGCGCCTTTGTCTATGAACGGCAGCCAAAAGCGGATCGCCAGCGGCGTCACCGCTTGATCGCCGCCTATTATGAAGCGGAGGCGGCCCCCTTGCCCGCCGCCCACCACTGGCAGCGCGCTGGGCAAGATGCACGCGCCGTGCGGCTGCTTTTGCCCGTGGCCGAGGAGTTGATTCATGAATTACAGATCAAAGAGTTGATCGAATTTTTTCAACAAATTGACCCCAAGCAACTGGCTGATGAGCAGCAGTATACCGTCCATCTGTTGGTGAGCGATCTCTTTCAGCGCAGTGGTCAGCAGGAAGAAGCGTTAGCGGCTTGTCGCCAAGCCCTCCAGGCGACAAGGGCAGCGGGCCAACAGGCGCGCGTCTACCGGCGCATGGGCAAGCTCTATGAAAGCCGTAATCAACTCCATGCCTTGCGCTATTATCAACAGGCTGCCGAACGCTTTGCCCCAACCGACCCGGAACTGGCCGAATTGCTCAAAGATCGCGGATGGCTCTACTGCTTGCGCAAAGAATGGGCACAGGCGGAAACCGATCTCCAACAGGCGCTCCAGGTCGTTGCCGCCGACGCCCAGAGCTTACGCGCTGATATTTATGATGCCATGGCCAGCCTGCACCGGGAAACGAAGCGGCATCAACCGGCGCTCCAATATGCCGAGCGCGCCCTGGCCCTGCGCGAAGAGGTGGGGGATTTGATGCGGGTCGCCAAATCCTTGGGCAATCTGGGCTTGCTCTATCGCGCTATGGGCGAGTATGGCCCAGCGACGGCAGCCTACACCGAAGCCATGAGCATCTACCAAAAGCTGGGCAATCAAGAGTTGACGGCCGTCGCCTGGCTGAATATTGGCGTCGCCCACTTTTTCCACAAGAAAGTCGAGGAGGCGATTGCGGCTTATCGTCAATCGCTCTGTATTTGCCAAACGATTGATTTACCACTCATTGCAATTAAAGCCCATTACAACCTGGCCGAAGCCTACGCTGCCCGCACCAACATCACCGCTGCCCTTGACCATTGGCAAACAGGTTATCAACTTTGTCGGCAACACAATTTTGATGATCAGGAAGCGCTCTTTCTGACCCTGCGCAACACCCTACAACTGCCCGATCCCCAGGAGAAAGCCCGTGTGCACTTAACCACTCTCCAGCCTGCCGGTCAGCCGGTTGCGCATTCTTTGCCCTTCCTGGATGCCGATGAACAAGCGGTGGTGGCCCTGGTGCAGGCGGAACGCACCATCACCCCCAAACGGCTCATGGACGCCGTTGTCATCAGCCGCGCCACGGCCACCCGTCGCCTGACAGCATTAGTCGAAAAAGGGGTGCTAGCCGTCGATGGCAAAGGGCGCGGCACCTATTACTACCTGGCAGAACAAGCGCCCCCGCCGGCAGCGACAGAGGAATTAGCTGCCGAAACGCTACAAAGCACGCTGCTGCCCCACCGAACTGATCTCGCGCAACAGTATGGCGTCACGGCCCTAGGCGTAGGCGCACAGGAGATAACGACCCCATTGCTGCATCTCATCGTCTGTTTTGACCGGTTACCGACCGTTCCGGTCTATCGGCAACTCAAAGGGCGTCTGACCCAGCTTTTGCAGCGAGAACTGGATTTGCTATTAGAAGAAGAAGCGCCGAGTCCCGCCGCGTTGCGCTGGCTTTGGCGCGGAGAAGAGTAACCGATGAAAGCAAGAGCGCCACGCAATCGCACACTGACGATCCAGGCAACCGAAACCGCCGACCTCCTGGCCCAAACGATCACCCTGGATCGACCCTATACCAGCAGTGACCTGGCGAACCAGGTCATTCATCAAGACCTCTTTGCCTGTCTGGATTTCCTACCCGAACAGTTTATCGATCTGCTGATCATCGACCCGCCCTATAATCTGGACAAAACCTTTGGCAGCAGCAAGTTCACCAAAACCTCTGCCGCGGCCTATGAGGAGTGGCTTCGTTCCTGGATAAGTAAACTGACACGCAGCCTGAAACCAACCGCTTCGCTCTATGTTTGTTGTGATTGGCAATCCTCGAAAGCGGTGCAAACGGTGCTGGAAGAGCATTTCATCATCCGCAATCGCATTACCTGGGAGCGGGAAAAGGGGCGCGGCGCCAAAGCCAACTGGAAGAATTGCGCCGAGGATATTTGGTTTTGCACCGTTTCGGACGATTACTATTTTGATGTGGAAGCGGTCAAGCTCAAACGCAAAGTGCTGGCCCCCTATCGCACCGCCGCCGGCGCCCCCAAGGATTGGCAAGAAACCGAACAGGGCAACTACCGCCTGACCCACCCCTCCAACCTCTGGACCGACATCGCCGTCCCCTTCTGGTCGATGCCGGAGAATACCGATCACCCCACGCAGAAACCGGAGAAGTTGATCGCCAAGCTAATCCTCGCCAGTTCAAAACCGGGCGACTTTGTCTTTGACCCCTTTCTCGGCTCCGGCACCACCTGTGTCGTCGCCAAGAAACTGGGCCGTACCTATGCCGGCGTCGAACAGGAGGCCGTCTACTGCCAGATGGCGGTTAAACGATTACAACTGGCCAATGCCGATTCCACGATCCAAGGCTATCACGATGGTTGTTTCTGGGAACGCAACACCCTCGCTGACCAGAAATAAGGCAAGCCAAATAGCGCCACCTGCCCTTGTCGGCTTACGAAAATCTGCCACATGACCGATGCTCTTCACCCAATCCTGTGCTACACTCCGCCCATTAATACTCAGTAGACCGCAACGCAGCCGAAATTGCAATGAAGCGACGCTGGACTGCGCGACTCTGGACTACGGACTACTGAACCAAATCAACCAATCAACCAACCAATAAGGAAACCCTCGTGCTTGCCAAAGTTCATAGTTGTGCCGTCGTCGGGTTGGATGCCGAACCGATTGACATTGAAGTTGACATTGCCAGCGGCTTGGAGCGGGTGACGCTGGTCGGCCTGCCCGATGCCGCCGTGCGCGAGAGTGGGGAACGGGTGCGCGCCGCCCTGACCAATAGCGGCTTTTTCTTTCCCCAACATCGCCTCACCATCAACCTGGCCCCCGCTGATCTGCGCAAAGAGGGACCGGCCTATGACTTGCCCATTGCTGTCGGCATCCTCGCCGCCACCCGTCAACTGCTCGCCAACCTGGATGACGCCCTGATTCTAGGCGAGTTGGGGCTGGATGGCAGCGTGCGCCATGTCAACGGCGTGCTGCCGATGGCAAGTATGGCGAAGGCTGCTGGCTATCAACGGCTCTTTGTGCCATCGATTGATGCGCCCGAAGCCGCTCTGGTCGAAGGGTTGGAAGTCTACCCGATCGAGTCGCTGGGCGCGCTGCTCCACCATTTCAACGGTGGGCCGGCGATTGCGCCTTTTGAAAATTCGCTGCGCTTTGATGAAAATGCCGAGACCCACTTCCCAGTCTACTTTGAAGACATCAAAGGGCAAGAGAGCGCCAAACGAGCGCTGGAAGTGGCCTGCGCCGGGTCCCATAACTGTTTGATGAAAGGCCCGCCAGGTGCCGGCAAGACCCTACTGGCGCGTGCGCTACCCTCCATCCTTCCCCGCCTGACCTTGACCGAAGCGCTAGACATCACCCGCATCTACTCAGTCGCCGATGCCTTGCCGGAAGGCCAACCGCTGGTGCGCAACCGTCCTTTTCGTGCGCCTCATCACACGATCAGTCATGCCGGGTTGGTCGGTGGCGGGCGCTGGCCACGACCAGGGGAAATATCCTTAGCTCACAGAGGCATACTTTTTCTCGACGAGCTTCCCGAATTTGGCGTTAAGAACCTTGAGACTCTTCGTCAGCCACTGGAAGACCGGATTGTTACGATCAGCCGAGCCAGCGGATCACTGACCTTTCCGGCGAGTTTTGTCCTGATCGCCGCCTTAAATCCTTGCCCTTGCGGCTACTTTGGCGATGATCGCCAGGAATGTACCTGCTCGATGGGTATGGTGCAACGCTATCAGAAGCGCATCAGCGGTCCGTTGATGGATCGGATTGACATTCACCTGGAAGTCCAGCGCGTTCCCTTCCAGAAGCTGGCCGATGTGGCGAATGGCGAAACATCAGCGGTGATTCGTCAACGGGTAGAAACGGCGCGGCGAATCCAAAATGAGCGTTTTGCGCCCCTTAATAAACCCCATGTGCTGGTCAATGGTGACATGGGACCAGCCGAAGTGCAGATGTTTTGTCAACTGGACGAAACCGGCAAGAACCTCATGCGCGCCGCCGTACAACAGATGAATCTCAGCGCGCGGGCGTATCATCGCGTCCTTAAACTGGCGCGCACCATTGCCGATCTGGCCGGCGCGTCGAAGATTGAAGTTCCTCACTTGGCGGAAGCGCTTCAGTATCGGCCGAAAGAGTCTATCTAACAATCGGGCGACAAGGGTGCATTCAATTTTTGGGCGAAACAACCCATATGTCGCCTAGCAAACAACAAAAAGTTAACCTGTGTCAATGTGTGCTGGCAGCGCGCAGCCGCAGTGGCAAGCCCGCCTTAACCGGAACGATGGGGAAGCGCACCCTTGTCACTCTGCAAGAGTGGCCTGCCAGAAGCAAGACTTAGCGCAGGTACAGATCGCAAATACCGCATGGCGTTGTTACCAGTAATCACCCAGCGCCATCCCCCTTCTGCAATTAGCAACGAGCCGTGAGATTGTTTGTCAAATCGCCGTCAAATTTTTGGCAAAAGAACACGGGCCTTCGGCGCCCCGCTAGGATACGATAGAGCCATGCTGCGCTACCCCGAAAGGCGCAGGTGACGCTGAATCGTATAGGTAGACTGTTGTCTACCGACAATAAAGGAGGCCCGATCATGAGTACCGTCATCCGTATGCGCAGAGCGCTAGTCGCCGCCGTGATCATCTTTTGGTTTACCCTCGGCGTAAGCACTGCACCGCAGGCCCACGCCCAAGGCGGCAATCTACCCATCTACACCAGCCCCATCGACATCACCAGTGGGCGCATCAACCTCACCGCTGTCGTTCCCGATCGTAACAGCGGCAACCCAATCGAGATTCCGTTGCCGGTCGGCCTGTTGGGGCCGAAGATGAGCAAGTTGACCAACACACCGCTGGGCGCCCAGTTGGATGATTATTGGAACAACAGCATCAACCCCAAGACCGGCTTGACGCCGCGGCAGGAAGCTTGTGACGGCAAGGAGGGGATGAAACGACAGGTGGAAAAGCAGGTGCGCAAGATTGGTTCCGGTTTTAGCGCCTACGACATCGCCTGCCACCTGGCCACCAGCGGCATGGTGGTGGTGAAGCAGGTCGATTCAACGCTCTATCTGAGCTATCAACTGCTCAATAACACGGTCGATTTCTATGCCACAACGCCGGTCACCTGTCATCGTGACCACGGTACACCCTTCTGCCCGAATGATCCGCAGTTCAGCGTGCGCTTTGCCATTGAGGTCTGGACTGTTGTCCGCACGCCGCAGATCTGCCAGATGACGGCCGAAGGCGGTACGGTCAATCTACATGCCGTTCAGATCGACACGCATAATGTCAGTGGCGATCTGGCGCGGAATTTCCTGGATACGCTCTTCCTGGGCAACAAATTCCCGGCGGCAGAGTTGGCGATTCAGGCAACGGAGAAACAGATGCCCCTGCCGGTGGATGATTCGTTAAAAGAATTGCGCGAAAGCGCCGCCTGTACGGATCGCAGCAATCCGGCAGCCCGTGTTCTTGCTGCGTTCAGCGAACTGGAAACGAGCATTGATCTGCCTGAAGGGATCATTCTGCGCATCACCCACCCGGCGATTGCCGCCCCGCGCTTTCAAAACATTTCGCTGCCCTATGGCCCGGATACCTGCCTGGATGGCTTTGTCTGGCGGGATGCTTTTGCCGGTGACCATGTTTGTGTGACGCCGGAAACGCGCGACCAGGCCGCCTATGACAACAGCCAAGCCGAGGTGCGGCGGGATCCGAACGGGGCGTATGGGCCATTTACTTGTATCCAGGGCTATGTCTGGCGTGCAGCGCGGCCCGATGACCTCGTCTGTGTGACGCCGGAAACGCGTGAGCAGACGGCCTATGACAACAGCCAGGCCAGCCAACGCCGGGTGTTGGGGTCGCCCGAATATCCGAGCTTTACCCGCCCCAACATTACCGTGCAACCCATTGCCAACGCTGGTGACACGGTGCAGATCAATGGCCAATTCTTCCCGCCCACGCTTGATCCCACCACCTTGGCGCTCTACCTGGAGCGCGATACGACCAGCGCTTGCAACGGTGGTGCTACGGAACTGGAATGGGGTGTGGCTGGTGGGCAACTACGGGTCGATAAGCTGCGGGTACAGGGGAGTGGTTGTACATCCCGCTATGAATTGAAGCGGCTACAACCGGCGACCACCTATCAGTTCCGCGCCCGTGACTGTGACGCTGTCACCTGTAGTCCGTGGAGCGACCGGGTCGAACTCGGCACAGGATCAGCGAGCGCCCATGCCGGCGAAGTGGTGCTGACGCTGGATGGTGGCATCACGCTGGGGACGGCCACCGTAACCGCCGAGGGAACCTTTGCCGCCGCAGTGACCATTCCGGCAGAGACCCTGGCTGGTTCGCATACCATCCAAGCAGTCAGTGGCGCCGCCCAAGCGCAGGTAGGCTTGGCAGTGGCCAACCCGAACACCGGCGGCGCCGCAACCATCATCTTGACCGGCAGCTACTTTGGTGAGACCGGCTGTCCTACGCACCCGTTGCCCGACTATGCACAAAAGATCACAACCGATGAGACTTTTCCACTCTTTGGCGCTGGTTTTGCCCCTGGCACGGTGACAGTTTACCTCGATGCAGCGGGGGGGCTTGCCTTGGGGAGCGCGCTGGCAGGCGCTGACGGCACTTTCTGTCAGGAGTTTCAAGGGCCACCCACCACCTTCCTGGGTGATCACACGCTTGTTGCTGTGCAGAATGGTGTGGTCCAAGCCACCATCCCGGTCCAAGTGATCCGGCCAACCATCGTGCGGTAACCGAGGTTGCCAACAGGTTACATAGGCGGTAACTTGAAAAATGAGTAGCTGAAAGAGCGGATCGACCACGCCGACCAAGGGCTGGCCGGTCCGCTCTTTTTCGCCCGCAGCAACAACCTCAACCGCCTTCCGGTATAGCTTTCGGCCAGGTGAAACGGAAGGTGGCGCCGCAGCCGGCGCTTGATTCAACCGTGATCGTTCCCCCGGCAATTTCAATCGCCTTTTTAGCAATGGCTAACCCCATCCCGCTGCCTTCCACTTTGTCCCGCGGTTGCAAAGTTTGGAAGATTTCAAAGATTTTGCCGTGAAACTGCGGATCGATGCCAGGGCCATTATCGTGAATGACAAACTCGAACCACTCATCCATTTCATGGGCTGCCACATGTACATGCCCATCAGGACGATGATGGTGTTTGATCGCATTGCCAATGAGGTTGCGCAACACGCTCTCTAGGGGAACGCGTTTTGTATAGAAGATGGGCAGGGCATCGGCCATACTCACGTGGAAGGTCGGCGGGATGTTTAGTAGCGTAACAATGTCTTGTACCAATTGCCTGACATCAACCAATTCCAGGTTGTAGGGAAAGCGGCCAATGCGTGAGTAGGCTAACAGATCGTCCAGCAGTTGCTCCATCCGTCGCACGCGCCCCCGCATCTTGGCGAGATGTTCCTTGGAAGGAGCCGGCAGGAGATGACCGGCATCTTCGTTGATCCATTGGGACAAGTTGTCGATGGCGCGTAACGGAGAGCGGAGATCATGCGAGGCAACATAGGCGAATTTCTCTAACTCCCGGTTGCTGCGTTCCAATTCTTTATTTTTCTCTTCCAGTTGACGGGTGCGTTCCACCACCCGTTGCTCCAATACTGTGTTCATGGTGCGCAATTCGGCTTCGGCGGTGCGCACCTCCTGGTAGAGATGCGCGTTATCCACGGCCATGGCGGCGCGTTGCGCTAACTCTCCGGCAAAGCGCAGATCCGCTTCCCGGTAGCGCCGGCCTGGGGTTGCCCAGCCGAGCGAAAGCGCTCCCAAGATTTGCCCACGCACCCGCAACGGCACAATCAGCAGCGATTGCAACCCAATCGCCCGCAACAGAGCCAGGTGCGTCTCATCTTGCGCCGCCCGTACCAGCATCTCATCGGAAATTTCCGGGTACCACTCCGGTTGCCCAGTGCGTATCACCTTGGCAATCCCATGCGCACCATCGGGATGGGGACGGTAGCGCTGGCGCAATTCATGCCCCCAGACCTGTTTGGCCGGATCGATGTGAGCAATCGCCACCGGTTCCAGTACACCGCCGGCGCCAATGACTTCCACCGAACACCAGTCGCCCAAACGGGGCACCAGCAGTCGGGTTAACTGTTGTAGGGTCACTTGATAGTCCAAGGAAGCGGCGAGTAGTGCGCTCAAATCAGCCAACAGGTGTGCCTGTTGTTCCGTTTGTTTGCGCTCGGTAATGTCGAATACCAAAACATAGACGCCGAGCACTTGCTCGCCAGCACCGAGATGTGGAACATAGGTCACGCTGCCAATGCGCGTTGCACCATCGCCTAGTTGATATTCGTTTTCAAAGGTTGCACGTTGACCTTGCAACGCCTGTTGTAGGTAGGGCTGCACACGCGCATAGGAAGCGGCGTCCAACACCTCACACACCTGCCGGCCGATGAGCAGATCGGCCGGGGGACCAAACCACTCGGTGTAGCGGGCGTTGACAAATCGATAGCGCTCGTCAGCATCTACATAGGAAATGAGCGCCGGCATATTGTCCGTGATGAGCTGAAGCTGCCCTTCCCGTTCGCGCAGGGCCGCCTCGATCATTTTTCGTTCCGTGATGGTATGAAAATAGACGGACAAACCATCCACCGACGGGTAGGCATGAACTTCGACCCATTGGTGAGTAACCGGCGATAGCGCCTCGAAATGCACGGCTTGCCTTTCGGTCATGGCTTTGCGATATTGCTCCTCAAAGATGGTGCCGGCCAGAGCTGGGAAAAGCTCCCAGACCACCTGACCCAGCATCTCGGCGCGCGTTCGGTCGAAGTAACGCTCGGTTTGCGGATTGACATAAGTATCCATCCAGGAATTATTTCTGGGGAAAAAAGGTTAGTTGGCAGTCGCCATATTGAAAAGGATGTCGACGCA
>JAPKMW010000088.1 GCA_026645575.1 Caldilineaceae bacterium | reverse complement strand
TAACCCTCCCCTGAGAAGGGAGGGAACAGATGTCGGCTCGACAGTTCCTCCCCTTACCAGGGGGAGGTTAGGAGGGGGTGGCTGAGTAGTTACGAATCTACGATGAAATCTATGAATGGGAAAATCGGGGCGCGGATTCAGGAAACGCGGATTGTTGCCGGTCAGGGAAGCAATCCGCGTTTCCTGAATCCGCGCCCCTACCCCTATGCTTAATTGTTACTAAGGGTCGGATGAGGTAAACTGTGGCGCATGGTAGTTTATCATCGGTATCGAAGAAGGAATGTACTTTGGTGACGACGCAACAACCGAACCGCGCCCAGGTTTTACAACACAATCTCGCTGCGCTCCAACGACGGATCGACCGGCTCCAGCCGCAGAGCAATCGTTATTCCTGGCTACGGGTCTTGATCTTTACGCTGGGGCTGGCGCTGAGTGCGCTGATGCTCTTCACCCTGGGCGGCTGGTTTTTCGGCGCCGGACTCTTGTTGACCTTCCTCCTCTTTGGCGTTGTTGTCTACTTGCACAATCAGGTGGAGACCGCACTGCAAGAAACGGCCACCTTTCAAGCCATCAAACGCACCCAACTGGCGCGCATCCACCTTGATTGGGGGGCGATTCCCGCGGCGCGTCAGACCCAGCCCCGCTACGAACATCCCTTTGAAGCCGATCTGGATCTCGTCGGTCCACGCTCGCTCCATCGGCTGCTTGATAGCACCGTCACCCAGGAGGCCAGCCAACGCCTGCGCGACTGGTTGACCGCTATACCACCGGTAGAGAAAGAACTGTTGCACCGGCAAACGTTGGTGCGTGAGTTGATCCCCCGGTCGCATTTTCGCAACAAGTTACAGTTATACGGCGAGCTTTTGCTGGGCGGACGGGAACCGTGGCGCGCCGAACATTTGCTGGCTTGGCTGCACCCGCACGGCTCAACTCATGCTTTGCAGCGCTGGGTCATTGGCTTGAGTGCGTTGGCCTTGATCAATGCATTGCTCTTTGGGCTGGACCGATACAATGTTCTGCCGCCCTGGTGGCAACTAACTTTTGGCCTCTATGCGCTGCTCTACTTCTGGCATGGTCGCACCCTCAGCCACACCTTTGAGGAGGCCAAAACGCTGGAAGATGACCTGAGCCGATTGGCCGGCGTCTTCCGCCATTTGGAGAAGTATGGCTACCACGGCGCACCAGCGCTCCGTGCGTTGTGTACCCCCTTGCTGGTCGGTGAACACCGCCCGTCACACTATCTCCGCCGTATCAGCCGGATTGTGGCAGCGACCGGCGTCCAGGGGAACCCGGTGTTGGCGATCCTGCTCAATAGTTTGCTGCCGTGGGGAATGATCTTTGCCTGGCGCTTGGCCGTGTGGAAGCAAGCGGTGGCGACTGATCTGCCCCAGTGGTTGGAAGTCTGGTACGAACTGGAAACGCTGAGTGCGTTGGCCGGCTATGGCTGGCTCAATCCGCAAAGCACCTTTCCCACCTTTCACGCCGATCAAACGACGCCCGTCTTTGTCGGCCAAGGCATTGGCCACCCGCTCCTGCCCAATGAACGCAAAGTACGCAATGATTTCACGGTCAACCACTTGGGCGAAGTGGCAATCCTCACGGGTTCCAACATGTCGGGCAAGAGTACGCTGCTCAAGGCGTTGGGCGTTAACCTGGCGTTGGCCTATGCGGGGAGTGTGGTGGATGTCCATGCCCTACAAACAATGCGCTTCCGCCTCTTCACTTGCATCAAAGTCAGTGATTCAGTGACCGATGGCATCTCCTATTTCTATGCCGAAGTGCAGCGGTTACGCGCCCTGCTCGATGCACTGGCGGATGACAACAAATTGCCGCTCTTCTTTGCCGTTGATGAAATTTTTCGCGGCACCAACAACCGCGAGCGGCTGATCGGCAGTCGCGCCTATATTCGCGCCCTGGTCGGTCAACGGGGCGTCGGCTTGATCTCCACCCACGACTTGGAACTGATCCGCCTCGAAGACGAAGTGGCCGGCGTCACCAACTATCACTTCCGCGATGATGTGGTCGAAGGACGCATGGCGTTCGACTACCACCTGCGCCGCGGCCCCAGCCCCACAACCAACGCGCTACGGATTATGGCGCTGGAGGGTTTGCCGGTTGAGTAACCCTTGGGTATTCGCATGGCAGAAGCCCACGCGTTAGCACGGGCGGGGCCGCTTGCTAACGCGCGGCGGCTCTGTTTTCATCTTTATGCGTGTACCCGCTCAGATCACCTGCTCTGCCAGAAACGCCAGCAATGCGTTGTTGACGGCTTCCGGCTCTTCTACCGTGGCGGTATGGCCGGCGCCACGAATAACCACCAACCGTGACCCGGCAATCTGTGCGTGAATACGTTCGGCTTTGGCGGGAACGGTGGCCACATCCTGATCGCCAACGACGATCAATGTGGGAATTTTGATCGTGCGAATCTCCTCATAAACACCCTTGCGCTCGATGACGCCTGTCACGGCGCGGGTGATGCCAATACGATGGTTCTGGATCAGCCGTTCCTGCATCACGCGGCGTAATTCCGCACGGGAGGGATCGGTTAAAAACTTCTGCCCAAACATGATCGCCATTACCTGATTGGCAACCACGCGTAGACCCAACCAACGGGCAATCCAACTCAGCAGCCGATAGCGCCCCACAGTTTCCGCCGGCTCCGGATCGGCGGTCGTTTCCAAGAGCATCAGGGACTTGATGAGCTGTGGCTGGCGACTAGCCAGCCGCATCCCAATAAAGCCGCCCATAGAGAGGCCGACAAAGTGACAGGGCGCGCACCCCAGCGCCGTCATGAGCGCCGCCGCATCCTCGCTGAGGGTTTCCATATCATAACCGGTTTGCGTTACTTCACTCTGCCCTTGCCCGCGAAAATCAAAGGTGACACAGCGGTAGCGTGCTTTGAGGACGCGCACCTGTTCATCAAACATGCGACCACTCCAAAGCAGACCGTGGGCAAAGACAATGGTCTCTGGCCCTGTCCCCTGTTCTTCATAGTAAAGCGTTGCCCCGTTGAGCTTGATCTGTGGCATAGGTGAACCTTTCGCTGGTGCGTGAATTGGCAATGTAATCTTGCGCCGTATTTGTCTATATTACAATAGAGTTACGCAAAAATCTACTGCGCTTTGTTGACGAATGATAGCTGCGCTCTTCCTTGGGAAAAGCAAACATCACCATCACCAATAGCCAATTTGACAAGAATCGTATACGATAATATTATTGATGTGTATTCGTATACGATTTTTTTTTCTTGTAACCAAAGGAAACCGCCGCTTGCTCCAAACCACTGAGTCGATTGCTAATGTCTTGCGCAATGACATCTTGCAGGGCATCTATAAAAGCAATGCGCCCCTCCGCCAAGATGAGATCGCCGCCCGCTTCGGCGTGAGCAAAATTCCTGTGCGCGAAGCGTTGCAGCAGCTTAAGGTCGAGGGCCTGGTGACCTTCTTCCCCAACCGCGGCGCCGTGGTCTCCACCCTGTCCAGCGCCGAAGTAGATGAAATTTACGCCATGCGCATTGCCTTGGAAACCCTGGCCCTCCAACGGTCAATTCCCAATCTGACCATTGCCGACTTGGCACGGGCAGAAGCCTTGCTCACCCAACTCGACCAGGAACCACAAGTGGTACGCTGGGGGGAGTTAAATTGGGAATTCCACGCCCTGCTCTACCGACCGGCCAACCTACCCCGGTTGATGAGTTGGATGGCAACCTTGCATACCAATGTGGCGCGCTATATGCTGCTCTATCTGGCCGGTATGGAGTATCAGGCGGCCTCGCAACAAGAACATCGCGCCATTCTGGCCGCCTGTCGCCAAGGCGAGATCGACCTCGCCTGTGAGCGGTTGCGCCAGCATCTCCAGACGGCCGCTGATCAATTGGTGACCTTTTTACAAAAACAGGAAGGGTGAGGGGGCAGAACACTACAACGGATTTAGGTAGGAATGGATTTGCTGTTGGCTTGACAAACTTTTGAGTTAGCAATAACACAAGCGTCATTCTGGATGGCTAGTATATAGTTTCCCGTTGCCCAATAAATCCGTTCCTATCCAAATCCGCTGTAGTGACCCGTCACACGCAACACGCAACACGTATCACTTATCATAAGGAATCAACCATGACCCAAGCCAATTCAGTTGAAGTCCACGACCCTGCCATTCTCGCCAACGCCAAAGCGATCCTCGACGCCACCGAGTCACCACGCGCCTGGGCGCAAGCGGTGATCGATGCCGTCAAGCGCAATGACGAATGGCGCGGCCAGCGCTGCATCAACCTCCTTGCGCCCGAAGCGCCGACCAGCCCAACGGTGCGCTCCCTCTTATCTTCGGAAATCGGTACACGTGCCGCAGAGGGCCATATTGGTCGCGTCAACCGCTGGTTTGCCGGCACGCAACATATCGACGAAGTCGAGTCGCTCTGTGTCGAACTGTTGAAACTGGCCTTTCGCTGTCGCTATGCCGATCACCGGCTCATGGGCAGCATGTTGGGCAACCTGGCTGTTTACCATGCCTTCACCCAGCCGGGCGACACGATCATGAGCGCAGCGCAACCCTTTGGCGGCCATTCCAGTAACCGCTTTGACGGGCCGGCGGGGATGCGCGGTCTCCAGATTGTCGATGTCCCCTTCCATGCCGACGAACTGGAAGTTGATCTGGATGCCTTTGCCAACCTAGCACGCCAGGTACGGCCCAAAGTGGTGGTCATGGGGATGTCGATGACTCTCTTCCCGCTGCCGGTGCGCGAAATGAGCAACATTGTGGCCGAATGGGGTGGCCGTTTTATCTTTGACGGCGCGCATCAGGCTGGCCTGATCGCTGGCGGTCAATTTCAAGATCCGCTCAATGAAGGAGCGGCGGTGCTTACCGGTTCAGCCGGCAAAACCTTTAGCGGTCCCCAAAGCGGCATGATGATGTGGAATGACCCGGCATTGACGGCGCCGCTCACCGAAGCGGTCTTTCCCGTGCTGGTGGCGACTCATCAGGTCAACCGCGTGGCGGCGCTGGCCGTGTCAGCGGCGGAAATGTTGGAGTATGGCAAAGTCTACATGGCGCAAATTGTGAAAAATTCCCAGGCGTTGGGCCGTGCGCTCGATGAACGGGGCATTCCGGTCTTATGTGCCAACAAAGGCTATTCCCGCACCCATCAAGTCATTGCCAATGTCAAACAATTTGGCGGCGGGCTAGAGGTGGCGCATCGACTGGCGCAGGCCAATCTCATCACCAACAAAAATCTGGTGCCGGGTGATGGCCGGGAAGATTGGGATCGCCCCAGCGGCTTGCGTATGGGGACGATTGAGGTAACACGGCTGGGGATGCGTGAACAGGATATGGTGACGATTGCCGACTTTATGGCTCGCGTGCTAGTCCAAGGTGAAGCGCCGGAAAGCGTCGGGCAGGATGTGCTGGATTTCCGCCTGCCCCAACAGACCATCTACTATAACTTCGACCACGGCCTGCCGCCGTGGGCTGTGGGATAAAAAGAGATTGAGAGATTGAGAGATTGAGAGATTGAGAGATTACAGTTTGACGTAATCTCTCAATCTCTTTATCTCTCTATCTCACCTGCACTACATTACTTAATCCGTACCGCAGCCGTGCGCCGGCTTGCCAAGGTCACGGCGGCCAACGCCACCAAAATTGCTCCCACAACCAACAGGTTCGTGCTATAAGGCACGCTGTCACCCGTCACCGGCAAGGTTTCCGGTTCTTCGGCCAGCGGCGGCAGGATCACGGCATCGATGACATGGATCACGCCGTTGCTGGTCTCAATATCGGTTGTCACAATGGTGGCATCATTGATTGTAACGGCGCCATTCGCTACTGTGAATTGAACTGTGCTACCTTGTACTGTCGTCGCTTCCAGACCATCCGTCACATCAGCGGCCATGACTTTGCCCGACAGCACATGGTAGAGCAGGATTTGGGTCAAGTCGCCGGACGGATCGGCCAGCAAGGCATCCAGGGTTTCTTTGGGAAGGGCGGCAAAGGCGTCATCGGTGGGGGCGAAAACCGTGAAGGGGCCTTCTCCCTTGAGCGTATCGACCAAACCGGCTGCCTGCACAGCGGCCACCAACGTGTTAAAACTACCGGCGGCTACGGCCGTGTCCACAATGTCGGCCATTTCTGCTTCAGCGGCCGGTGCTTCGGCGGCTGCGGCTGCTTCTTCACCACTTGGCGGCAGAATGACGGCGTCGATGACATGGATGACGCCATTCGAGGTCTCAATGTCGGTGGTGACGATGTTGGCATCGTTGATCATCACTTTGCCGTCGGCCACCGTGAACTTGACGGTTCCACCTTGTACCGTGGCTGCTTCCAAACCATCGGTGACATCAGCGGCCATGACTTTGCCCGGCACCACATGATAGAGCAAGATTTGGGTCAAATCACCGGCGGGATCAGCCAGCAGCGCGTCCAGGGTTTCTTTGGGAAGGGCGGCAAAGGCATCATCCGTCGGGGCAAAGACGGTGAAGGGACCTTCGCCTTTCAGGGTTTCGACCAGACCAGCAGCTTCAACGGCGGCTACCAGCGTGTTGAAACTACCGGCGCTGACGGCTGTATCCACAATATCAGCTTGGGCGGTTTGGGCTTGCGCAACCTGGGCCAGGGGTACAAAGCTAAGGGCAACCATAAGGGCAACACAGGCGTACATCAAGAACCGTTTCATTGACTGCATCTCCTTGTTCTGAATGCTTTTTCTAAATGGCTTGTTATGATAAAAGAAATTGCTGTTGCCTTTCCAAGATAGGATACATTTTTTGCTTTGTATGTAATTTGCATACAATTTGTCCAATGTTTGTCTATGGTTAGTGCAACCTGTGTTCTATACAAAACCCGTGACTATGTACAGGGTTGGTCGTTACTGGGAATTAAAATAACCGCCAAGGCACACCCTTTGCAGAAGTTTCTCTGCAAAGGGTGTGCCTTGGCGGTTATTGGACAAATGAAAGGATGGAGCCGATTATTGTGGTCTAGGCTAAAATTTTATCGACATTGACTTTGTTGGCCTGTACCGCTTGCCGCAGATGTTCCACCGTAGCGGCGACGCCATCCGCCAGCGGACGCCAGTGGATAGGACCAAGGGCGTGATTGAGCGCACTGTCATCAACGGCCGGCGCCGTGGACAGTTGCACCGGCTCAAAGGTGATCTGGCCTGTCATTGCCGGTGCAGCGGCTTCAATGGCGGCGACAATTTCGCTCATGTGGGCTGTGTTGCCGCCTAAGTTGTAGACGGGGGCGTTATCGACTGGCGTGCGCGCTGCTTTGACAAAGACCGCGGCGGCGTCGCTGGCATGGTGGTACACCGCCACCCCGCCAAAGCTGATGTGATACGGGCGCCCCACTGCCGCCGCCAACATAGCTTTGGTGGGCGTCGAAGTCATACCCTGGTCGCGACCAGGGCCGTAAATGATGTAGGGGCGCAGGCCAATGCTGCGAATGCCATACTCCTGCCAGTAGATGCGGGCTGTGCCTTCATTCGCTTGCTTGCTAACGCCGTAGAGTGTGGGCGGGGCCAAGGGTGCATCATGGGCCAGCGGGCCAGGCGGATAGATCGATGCGGGGCCATAGACGCCGGCGGAACTGGCATAGGCCAGACCTTGGATCTGGGCCGCGTGGCGCTTAACGATCTCAAAGACAATGGTGCTGCCGACGACGTTGACTTTCATCCCTAGAATCGGATCGGCGCGCACAAAGGGCACCTGCAACGCAGCGAGGTGGATAATGTGGGTGATGCCGTTGTCCACTACTGTGCGCTCAAAGGTCTCAGCATCGGTAATATCGCCGGCAATCCGGGTAATCCTGCCCAACTCGGTCTCATCCATAATCAGATCGAGTCGATGTTGACTGCCGGGCAGATCATAAGTCCAGACCGCCGCCCCTTCTCCTACCAAGCGTTTTACTGTCCATGCGCCGATGCATCCCAGCGCACCTGTCACCAGAAATCGTTCATTCATCATTATTGCTCGTTTCTAATTTCTTTGTAAAAATAGTGTTTTGTCAACAAAGTTTTGATCGGTTCATACGTTTTGCGACGCGTGTGCTTTTGTCCCGTAGGGATGGCTGAGTTTAGAACTGAGAAAATGATTATACTCTGCCTAAACTCAAGCGTCCCTACGGGACGGAGTCATCCGTTCATGGCTTCTACCCCTTGGATGGATCGAATTTGTGCTGTTCGTCTGACACTTCGCGGTGAACATCAGGGCGGTTGAGAACTTCTTCGCGTAGTTGAACGCCCAATCCTGGTTTGCCGGGCAGCGACAACATGCCTTCGGCAATGGGAACCGGCTCCGTCATTACCTCATTGTACCAGCCCTGATAGTAGGCGCGCACCGACTCCATGATCAACGCGTTGGGAATGTGCAACATCATATGCGCTGCCGACCAGAGCGCCACCGGCCCAATGGTGTCATGCAAGGTGATGGGCAGGTAATAGGTGTCGGCCAGAGCGCAGATTTTGCGCGTCTCGGTGATGCCGCCGGTCCAGGCCATGTCGGGCATGACAATGTCGGCGGCGTGCTTTTCCACTACCTGGCGGAAGCCAAAGCGGGTAAAGAGCCGTTCACTGACACAAAGGGGCACCTTGGTTTCACTCTTCAACCGAGCATAGGCGTCCATGTTGTCGGGCGGGATGATTTCTTCCAGCCAGAGAATGTCATACGGCTCCAACGCCCGTGCAATCTTGGTCGCTTCAGGCAGATTCCAGCGGGCGTGGCCTTCAATGGCAATTTCCATCTTGTCGCCAACTGCGCGCCGAATGTCTTCGACATAGGAGATCCCCTTTTTCAGGTCATCCTTACTCAGAAAATGAGTCACTGGCCCGACCGCTTCCGCCCCGGCGCGTTGCCCAATCGGTCCGCCCAGTGATGCGCCAAATTGATCAAAGGGCCAGATTTTCATCGCCTTGATGCCCTGTTGCAGCAACTCGGCGGCCAGTTCACCGGTACGATTTTCATAGCGCCAGCGGTGGAAATCCTGAATGGCGCCGTGGCTGACACAGGTGTTGTAGACCGGCACCCGCTCCCGATTGCGCCCGCCCAGCAGATTGTAGATCGGCTGTCCCGTATACTGGCCGACAATGTCCCACAGGGCAACATCAACCGCGCTAATGGCCCGTGTCTCGGCGCCGGCGTAGCCAAAGAAGTTGACCGTGGAAAAGAGATTGGTCCAGTGGTTCTCAATGTCCAACGGACTGCGCCCCAGGAGCAGGCTGGCAAACACATCATGGATAATGGCGCTGACCGCTCGTGGCGTGTAGTAGGTTTCGCCTAGCCCCACCAGCCCATCATCGGTGTGGATCTGCACCCACAAGGTGTTCGGTTGTTCATCAATCCAGATCGTTTCAATGCGTGTGATTTTCATGGTCACTTTACCTGTGTTCAAGAAGAGGAAGGATGGCACGATAATCGCATGAACTGTAGCATATCGCCGCTGAACAGTCAATCGTTTGACAACTGACGACTGACGATTGAGGATTGACAGCCCAAATCAGCCATGATATGATCGCAGAGCCTATCATACCAACCGCCATCAACATACAAAGAGGTGCCAATGATCCGCAATCGCCTACGCCAACAGTTGCGCGACGGCCAGACCACCTATGGTCTCTGGGTGACGGTCGAAAGCCCAACCATCACCGAAATTGCCGTTGCCTGTGGCTTGGACTGGATTTGTGTCGATACCGAACATGGTCATCTCGACTACCGCGAGATCATGGAACATCTGCGCGCCGCCCGCGGTGGTGAGACGAGTGTCATTGTCCGTGTTCCCGAACTGCAAATGAGCGCCGTGAAACGGGTGCTGGACATGGGCGCCCACGGTGTGATCCTCCCCTATGCCCGCAGTCGCGATGAGTTGGCGACCGCCATGAGCTACGGTCGCTACCCGCCCGCCGGCATTCGGGGCGTCGGCGGCGAACGGGCCTACAAGTGGGGCCTGGGGATGCAGGAATATCTGAGCTATGCCAACGACGAGACGTTGCTCATTCCGCTCATCGAAACGCGTGAAGCCGTCGCTGAAATTGATGAGATTCTCGCCCTGCCCGGCATAGACGCCATCTTCTTTGGCCCGGCGGATCTCTCGGCTTCCTACGGCCATCTCGGCAGTTGGGATGAACATGGCGTCGCCGACATCCTGAGTGACATCAAAAGCAAAGCCGCCACCAAAGGCATCGCCTCCGGCATCCTGGCCCGTGGCATGGCCGACGCCGCCAGCCGTCGCGACCAGGGCTTCCAACTGGTTGGCCTCGGCGCTGACATGACCCTGCTCGTGCGCGCCATCCGTGAAACCCTAGCCCACTTGGGGCGCGATACGACGCCGAAGTTGTGGTTTTAGATAATCAGCTATTGGATATTAGCTATTGGGTGATTGCGCTTCTGGAAAAACACCCAATAGCTAATATCCAATACCTAATACCCAAAAAAGGTCTTCCCATGCCCATCATCGATCTCACCCATCCCCTAGACCCGACAACACCGGTTTTTCCTGATTATCCACCGGTGGCAGTCAACATTTTGGAAGCGATTGGCGTTTCGACGCCGGCGGGGCGGCGCGCGTTGAATAGCAGTCAGGTGACGGTGGGGCTGCATTGTGGCACCCATGTCGATGCGCCAACGCACTTTTACAACGCCCGCCCGACGATTGAACAGGTGGCGCTGGAAAAGTGTGTCGGGCCAGCGCTGTTGATTGACTTGACGCCCAAAACATGGCCAGCGCAAAGTGTCATTGATGTTGCCGATTTGGCGGCCTATGGTAATCAACTGCGGGCAACCGGCAAAGTGATCCTGAAAACTGGCTGGGCGCAGCGTTGGGGTGAGCCAACTTATTTTACTGAACATCCGGTCATCACCGGGGAAGCGGTGCAATTCCTGGTCGATTGTGGCGTCCATCTGGTCGGTGTTGACACGCCCTCGGTGGATCGACCACCCTTTCCCGCCCATCTGGTTTTGTTGGATAACGAGGTCGTGATTCTTGAAAACCTGACCAATCTCGATGCCATTCGAGCGGCACGCTTTCAACTGGTCGCCCTGCCGCTGAAACTGACCGGACGGGAAGCGTCGCCGGTGCGAGCCATTGCTATCTTGTAGAGCCGGTGCGTGGCACTGGTCAAGAACCACTTACGCGATCCTACCGACTACTGACCAGTGCCGTGCACCGGCGGTTTAGGCGCTATATTGAATTGAGAAACCTCATGCTTACCATACCAGCACAAGAATTACGCCAATCCGTCTTTGCCATCTTTCATGCAGCCGGCGCTTCCCGATCTGTCGCCCAACGTATTGCCGATTCCCTGGTGGAAAGCAACCTGGTCGGCCATGACTCGCATGGCGTTTTACGCGTGCCGGAGTATATGGAACGCATTCAGGGCGGCACGCTACAACTACATGGCGAAGTGAAGATTGTCCACGAAACCGCCGCAACCGCGCTCATCGACTGTCAATGGAATCTGGGCCAGGTCGCCGTGCCACAGGGTATGGACCTGGCGATTGCCAAAGCGCGCGCTACCGGTGTCGGTATGGTGGTGTTGGGTCATTGTGACCATACGGGACGGGTTGGTGAATATGTCGTCAGTGCGGCGCAACAGGATATGATTGGACAATTGATCTGTAACGGTTCGTTACCCGGTGGTATTGTCGCCCCTTATGGCGGCGCCCGGCGCGCATTGGGCGCCAATCCGATTGCCTGGGCGCTGCCGGTGGCCGATCGTCCGCCGCTCTTTTTTGATTTTGCCACGTCGGCGGTGGCGCATGGCAAGTTGCAAGTGGCCGCCGATAAGGGCGAACTGGTGCCGGAAGGTTGGATCATCGACAAAGCGGGCCATCCCACCCGCAACCCCCATGACCAATTTGATGACGGCGCCATCCTCCCCTTTGGCGGCCACAAAGGCTATGCCCTCAGTGTAATGATTGAATTGCTGGGCGGCGGCTTGAGTGGCGCCGGTTTCCCCCTACTGCCTGGCTATCGCTGGGATCAGGGAACGGTCTTGCTGGCGATTGATATTGCGGCCTTTCAACCCGTCGCTGAATTTAAAGCCCAAGCCGCTACCTTTGTGAGCGCGCTCAAAGCCACGCCCCGTGCGCCGGGTGTTGATGAGATTTTGCTACCCGGTGAGGTCGAGTGGCAGACAAAAGCGGTGCGTGAACAGCAGGGCATTCCGCTGCCGGAAGTCACCTGGGCGCGCATTCAGGCGGCAGGGCGGGCAGTGAACGTTGCGCTTTAGTAAAGACTCAGCAAGCCTTCGGCGCCAGGGATCGCCTTGCGTTCATATGCCTCGCTGATCCAGCGTGCTTCCGAAGGGCGACCAGGATTGCGATAGGCATAGACCACACACCAACGCGTATTGGTCGAACGGCGCGGATTCACGGCATGCGCCGCGTGGGTCCACATAAGAACAACCGAAGCGGGCGGCACAGTTAACTCCTCGATTTGTAACGGCGCACCCGTGTGCGGATGGGTTTTGTCCGCTAACCAGCCCGCCATTAACTCGGCGTCCGTTTGGGCGTTGATCGACCGATCCCGATAGAGATGGCTACCTGGCACGGCCTTCAGATTGGCATCACCCAACTCAAACCCATTGATATAAAAGAAAATACGCACAAAGCCCAGCCGTGGGTCATCTTCGGCATATTCATGGCTATGCCAGCGTAACCCTTGATTGCCGGCTGGACGGTTGAGGGTGACACAATGGTCAAAGCGAATTGCGGGGCCAAGCACCTGGCGCGCCAGACCGACCATCTGCGGGTGACCAATTAGACTCTCCAGATAGCTGTTATACTCGGCAGCATTGCGATTGGGGAGAGGATTTGTGACGCCAGCCTCAACCAATTCTTCAATATGACGCATGGCTTGCACCAACTGGACACAAGCCTCGTCGGTGAGGATCCCCGGCAGCACATAGTGACCCACATCATCCATCTGTTCGCGTTCGGCTTTCCCAAAGGTATAAGGCTTAAAAATTGGCGCTTGTACCATGTTCAATTCCTTTCGTGAGATCGGCAGCGAAGGCCGACTTTGCCAAAAGTCAGCCTTCTGCGTGTTGCATAAGTTCTGAATTCATTTTTCATTGTGGCAAACCGGTTGGCAACTGGCTACCTTCTAGGGTATTATAGCACAATCGCAATCATTCTCATTTCACATTCGGGTGAAAGCTTATATGAACAATCTGCGCCCAACTGCGTTCAGTCCTGAAACATTGAACCTCCTTGACACCATCCAACGTCGTATTCTCTGGCTAGCCACCAACATCATCCACCATGCCAACAATGTACGCCCCAATCCCGACGGCGTGAAGGTGGGCGGCCACCAGGCATCATCCGCTTCGGTGGTGACGATCCTGACCGCGCTCTATTTTCATTATTTGCAGGCGGGCGACCGCGTCTCGATCAAACCCCATGCCTCGCCGGTCTTTCATGCGGTGCAATATTTGCTGGGGCAGTTGCCGCGTGAATACCTGACCACCCTGCGCGCCTACAAGGGCTTGCAAGCCTATCCCAGCCGCACGAAAGACCCGGATCGGGTGGATTTTTCCACCGGTTCGGTTGGGTTAGGCGTCGTCGCCACGGCCTTTGCCGCCCTGGCGCAGAAATATACCCAGGCGCACTTTGGCCAAGTCACCTCCAACCGCTTTGTTGCTCTGGTGGGTGACGCTGAGCTGGATGAGGGTAATGTCTGGGAAGCGGTGTTGGATGAAGCGTTGGAAGGGTTGGATAATCTGCTCTGGATTGTCGATCTCAACCGCCAAAGCCTCGATCGGGTCATCCCCGGCATTCGCGCCGCCCGGCTGAAACGGCTCTTTGAGGATATGGGCTGGCGGGTGTTGGAAGCCAAATATGGCCGCCAGTTACAGGCGCTCTTTGCCTTGCCCGATGGCGACCTATTGCGCCAACGCATTGATGAGATGGACAACGAAGAGTACCAAGCGTTGATCCGCTTGCCGGGCGCTCAACTGCGCGACCGGCTGGAAACCGCCACACCAGAACTGCGCGTCGTCCTACAAGATGTGACCGATGAAGAACTACCGGGCGTGATTGCCAACTTGGGCGGCCATGATCTAGCCGAACTGCTCACGGTCCTGGACAAAGCGGCGCAACCCTGTGGGCAACCGACGATCATCTTTGCCTATACCATCAAAGGCTGGGGCTTGCCGATTGCCGGTCATCCGCTCAATCACGCCATGTTGCTGACCGATAAGCAACGCGACCAGGTGCGCGACCAACTGGGCATCGACCCGCAGGATGAATGGGCGGTTTTTTCGCCCGATTCCGCCGCCGGTCGGCTTTGTGAAGCGGTGCAAAATCGTCTCTATCCTACCGCACCCACGCCTGCCGAACCGCTGCCGATTGCTGTCCCGGCCACCCTGGGCTTACCCGTTGGGGAAAAGGTCAGCACACAGGATACCTTTGGCCGCGTCCTCTTCCGCCTGGCCGATCTGCCGGAGGCGCGCGAGCGGTTGATGACCTGCTCGCCCGATGTCTCCTTTTCTACGAATCTATCGGGCTGGATCAACAAGCGGGGCGCGTTCAAGAGCAAACCAAAACCGGAGTATGAAGGGGATTCGCAACAGTTGCTCAAGTGGCAGCGCGGCCCTGGCGGTCAGCACATTGAACTGGGCATTTCCGAGATGAATTTGTTCCTGTTGCTGGGCATGTTTGGCCTCTCGGCGGAACTGAACGGGCAGATGTTGGCGCCCATCGGCACCGTCTATGATCCCTTTGTCTGTCGCGGGCTGGATGCCTTGATTTACGCGCTCTACTCCGGCGGCAAATTTGTCTTTGCCGGCACGCCTTCCGGCATCACCCTGGCCCCCGAAGGCGGCGCGCATCAATCAACGATCACCCCTTCGATTGGCGCTGAACTGCCCAATCTACGTATGTATGAACCCTGCTTTGCTTGTGAAGTGGAGTGGACGTTGCTGGCAGGGATGCGCGCCTGTTTTGACCGGAAACAGGGCTATGCCACCTATCTGCGCCTCTCGACCAAGCCGATTGAACAGCGCTTGCTGCAACCCGCCCTGGATCGCCTGGGTGAAGAGCGTTTGCGCGAACAAGCGCTGACCGGCGGCTACCGCCTCTGGGATTGGCGACAAGGCGGCTCAGGAGTTGATACTGACGTGGATGATCGCTATATCGTCCAGATTGCCGCTTCCGGGGCAATGATTCCCGAAGCGTGTGCAGCGGCAGCGTATCTCTGGCAGGAAGGGGTGGCGGCGAATGTTCTCAATCTCACCAGCCCGCGCCAACTCTTTGCCCAGTGGCGGGCGACCCCTTATCACCAACGCACTACGCTTTTTGATTGGCTGATCCCGGCCAATGAACGCCACGCACCGATCATTACAGTGCAAGATGGCGCGTCCCATTCGTTGGCTTGGCTGGGCAGTGCGCTGGGTACCTCGCTCATTCCGCTGGGTGTCGATGACTTTGGTCAATCCGGCACCGGCGCCGATCTCTATCGCCATTTCCGCATTGACTGGGAAGCGATTGTGGCGGCGGCATTGGCGGCGCTGGATGAGGGCTAAGTTGAGTCAATTGTTAGGCCACGTTCCCAAGAATGACTGTCAGAATGATGAGTACACCCAGTGTGAGGGATGAAACGCCGATCAGCGCGAGGTAGCGCAGGGCGCGGGGCACTGCTTCGTGGGCAAAGCGTTGATGCCAGCGCCACGGGATCAGGAGCATTGCTGCGGTCGAGATGATGAGCACCCACCCAAACAAGGCGAACACGCTAGGGTGTGTGGTGCGCGGTGCTGTCACCAAGAATGATCCACCGACCGCAAAGCGCGTACCGATCTCGACATAGTGCTTGGTCGCCGAGCCGGCGAATCCAAGCAAGAACTGGCTTGCAAGCAAAGGGCGGAATAGGGCGGCGGTTCCCAACAGCAGGAAGAATAACGCAGTGATCAACACAACGGCAAGGGTAGTCATCTGGAGCATTCGCATAGCCTTTCGTAACTGTTCGGTCATAGGCGCCGGCTCCCCTTTCTGGAAGTGGCGGGAACTGTTCTGTATGACCAGACGCTCGTTGCCACTTCCAGAAAGGGGAGCCTCGATCTGAATAGGGTGTTTATGTCCGTGCCGGTCGCCATAATGGGCCAACCGCCAGTAGCAGCACGAAAATGTTGAAGATCACATTAGAAGAGTTGCCCGATGTGATCGAGCCTGCGCTGTCCAAAACAAACCAGGCGAGGACGCTGGTCAGCACAACTCGGCGCACCGCTTCCGGCGCGATGTCGTAGACCCAAGCCCGCAGCGACCAGATCATGACACCCCAGCCCAATAGGAAGCCGCCGGTCAGCGCCGAGAGAAAGCGCAGGGTCGGAAAATCATAGGATTGGGCGCCGTCGAGCGGCCAACTGAGCAGGTCAAGGGTCCAGCGCGCGGGTTCTGCCGTGGCCGGCATCGTACCTAAAAAGAAGACCGGGCCAAAAGAGCCGACAACAATCGCCGTAATGATGAGCCAAAACTTGTGAAATTGGTGAGACATGATTGTACTCCGCCGGTAGGGTTTGTGTTTTTGAAGATACCGAAAAATCAAAATGTAGCATGTGCTACATTTTCTGTATTGTAGCACATGCTACAACAGCGGTACGTAAGAAGCGCTACAATTAAGCTATGGATAAAGTTACTGCCAAAAAAGCGGAGATCATTCAGCAGATCACGCACTACCTGATCGAAAACGGCGTCGCTGACATCGGCTTGCGCAAGCTCGCTGAAGTGGCCGGTACGAGTGACCGGATGCTCATCTACTATTTTGCGACCAAGGATGCCCTCATTGGTCAAGTGTTGCAAACCATTGCCGCCAATTTGGCCGCACAGCTTGATGCCCTGCTTGGCCAAGAGAAGCGCAGCGCCGATGAACTGCTAACAGCCTTGCTATCCCTCAGCAATACGCCGCTGTTCTATGCAGTGATTCAACTTTGGTTTGAGCTGGTTGGCTTGGCAGCCCGTGGGCAGGAGCCATACGCGACCAATGCGACGGCCATTGCCGTCACCTGGCTACAGTGGATTGAAAGTAGACTAGAGGATGGGCAAACTGAGCAAGCTCTGGCCCTCTTCGCCGCGCTAGAAGGGCGACTCTTGCTCAAACTGGTTGGGGTTGATGCTGTCTCCGTAGCCACTGCTCAAGCATAATATGCCTGGTAACCTTGTTGCGTCAACACAGATTACGTAGCTTGCACTACTGAAAGGGGGTCGTCCGTATGAATGCCCAGAAAGTTTATGTTGAGGGGCTGGCTCGCTTGCCGGTCTTCTGTCATGCCACCATTGCCGGTGACTTTATCTATGTCTCTGGCACGCTGGGGACAAAACCGGATTCGCTGGAACTGGTCGAAGGCGGCGTCGGCGCGCAGACCACCCAGACGTTGCGCAACATCGAACAGATTTTACAGGCGTGTGGTGCGTCACTAGCCCACCTGATCAAGGTCAATGTCTTTCTAGCCGACATTAACACCTTTGGCGAAATGAACGCCGCCTATCGCGCCGTCATCGGCGATGATCCGCCAGCGCGCATTACGGTGGGTCGCGCCGATCTGGCGCTGGGGGCCGCCGTGGAGATTGATGCGGTGGCGTACAAGAAGCAAGGGTAACTGGATAGTTCGCCATGCCCAAGCAAGGTGGGGCTTATTTGACGTTAGGGCCATAATTGCCGTTATTGCGTTTTTGTGCTACAGTTTGGAAGATATGGTGGCTTATAAAACACGTATTGACCAGGAGTGCGAACTCATCCTTGACCAACTCGTTGCTGATGCTCAAGAATATGACATGGGGTATAGATAATTCATGGCCGCCAAAGATAAATTTCATGATGTGGTAAGAGAAGCGCTCATCAATGACAACTGGCAGATAACGCAGGAGCAATATTCAATTACAACGGCGGATCGTTTCGACATTGTCATTGATTTTGCCGCTGAACGCCTCATTGCAGCCGAGAAAGATAATGAAAAGATCGCCGTTGAAGTCAAGAGTTTTCTGTCCCCCTCAGCCTACTATGAGTTCCATGCCGCGTTGGGGCAATTTTTGAATTACCGTGAGGTACTTGAGGAGTATGATCCAAGTCGTCTACTCTATTTGGCGGTGCCTGAAGAAATTTATCTTACATTGTTTCAACGTGAGATGGTGCAGCGCGTTCTCCTGCGCTATCATGTCAGTGTAATCGTATTTAACCCGATGTCCAAGGAGATTCTATTATGGAAAAAGTAGAACTCTACCGCAAGATTGTGCAAGACGTATTGACCGAATATGGAAACCTCCTATCGGCTGGTACGACTGATGATACCGAGGTGCAGGTTATTTTTGACACTGTCCGTGATCACTATCAGTTGGTGCGCGTCGGTTTTCATAAGCAGCAACGGCGCTATGGCTGTATCTTTCACGCCGACATCAAGAATGGCAAAATCTGGCTGCAAGTCGATAACACCGATTTGGGCATTGGCAATGAGTTTCTGGCAAGAGGCGTGCCAAAGGGCGACCTCGTCCTGGGCTTCTACACACCGGCCATGCGTGAGTTTTCTGAATTTGCTGTGGCTTAGGAGGGCGAAGCCTATGCAAACGCTAACCGTCCGTGAAGCGGAAACGCAGTTACAGTCACTGGTGAAACAGGTCGAGACCACGCAGCAATCGGTCATTTTAACCAATGACACGGCCAGACCCGTCGCCGTTTTGACCTTCGTGGCCCAAGAAAAACCTGATCAAAATGCAGTCGTGTCGCGACGTCTAGATATTCTGACCAGCGTGATCCAAATGTGGCAACAACATTCTGCGGATCCCACGGTCAACCAAGAGGCAGCCCAACTGTTCCAAAGCCAGCTACGTCAACTCAGCACAACCACTGGTGAGCAAACATCTGCGTTTGGCGCATTGTTAATGCTGTTGCGTCTGGCGGCACGTCAGGTGGTGACACCAACACCGCAACGCCAGGTGCAAGCCCTGGCGCTTGGGGTTGCGGCGTTGGAGAATCATAAACTTAGTTGGCTGGAGATCGAAAAAGTCGATCAACAGTTGCTCGACAGCGGACTGAATGTGCGCGCTGAATTGGGTGATGAAGATATCTTGAAAGCCTATGTCGATGCCGGCTACCGCAAGGTTGGCGCGCAATGCAGTGTCCGTTTAACAGACGTAGTGGCCGATAGAACACACATTGACCAAGAGCGTGAACTCATCCTTGACCAACTGGTTGCTGATGCACAAGAATATGACATGGGCTATGGTCTTCCAAATGCGTTTGGCGGTGAAACTACTGAGGAATTCAAGCAAGTCGTTGCGCGCTTTATGCAAGAGCATGATGCCGTGTTGAAGGGCTTAGCGTGAGGAACTAGCTCAATTCTACCGGCAAAACACCTGGCAGCGTTAACAGGTTCAACCCCATCTTGTTTGTTACAAATTACGTGTCAACTTGAGGGAATCATGGAGAAAGACTCCCCCTTTGCCCAACCCAGCAACGGTCAAGCCATTTTCGCCGCTTTGCGTGATGTATTGGCTGATCTCTATCCAGACGAAAACACTGCCCGTGTCATCGTTGCCGATGCTGGGCTGGATGCGAAGCAAATACCCTTCAGCGCCCGCGCCCAAACCAACTGGCATAACATCCTCGCCGAAGCGATTCGCCAAGCGCGCCTCGACCCATTATTGAAAATTGCCCTTGCTAATTATGCTGCCAATCCGGCGTTGCTCCTGGCCGATGGTCAATATCGGTCAGCATTTGACGAACCCCCTCACCTCGACACTTACACCAGAATTGTCATCCAATCAACGATGCGCTACAATAGCAGTATCTTGACGCCCCCGTTGCATAGAGCCAACTAGCGAAAAAAACAACTCTGCCTAAACCCAAAGGAGAAAACGATGTCAGCCCGTAGAACGCTTGCACGCCTGTGTGCCATATCGCTTGTCTTAGCGTTGTTGCTGGCGGGGTGTGCCACGGCAACGCCCGCGGCCCAGCCAGGCCAGGATGGGTATACCATCAGAATCATGACCTGGCATGGCCCGGATAGCACCACCCAATACTATGCCGGCTATAAGCAGATTGCCGACGACTACACGGCCCAACACCCCGATGTCACCTTCGAGTTTGTCTATCAACCGCTGGATGGCTACAAGGAGTTGCTAGACACTCAGTTTGTCGCCGAGAGTGCGCCGGAGATCATCCAAATGCAGCCGTGGATGTTTGGCGAGTATGCCAACAAGGGGGTGCTCTACAATCTCAACAACGCCTTCAACGCCGCCAGCCCCTATGCCACCACAGAACGCTGGATCGACTCCTTTGCCGGTGGCGAGGCCTCCTTTGCCGGCGTGCGCTCCTCCAACAAATATGGCGGCATCTTCTTTGTGCCGAGTGATAGCAACGCCCAATTGTCGATTGGCGTCCCCTTCTTCTATAACAAAGATCTCTTTGCCCAGGCGGGGCTCGACCCGGAAAAGACGCCGCAGAACTGGGAAGAATTCCGTACCATCATGCAAACCCTCAAGGAGCAGAAGATCATCCCCATCGCCGCCGACAATGGCCGCTGGATTGGCTGGTCACTGGGGCAGATTGGCTATCAATTTGGCGAGAAGTATGTCAATCAGTTCTACGATGAGAAATACAATAGCGGCAACCGGGGCGTCGAGTTTTACTGGGACAAAGTCTACCTGGCGCTAGCCAACGGGCAATTGACCAATGCGGACTATTACGACGACATGCTCACCCTCTGGCAGGATTATGCCCAATATTGGCAAGATGGCTGGGCCGGCACCGCCGAAGCCGATGCGCCCAATCTCTTTATGACCGGGCAAGCTGCCATGTTGCAAGCCGGTTTCTGGGATTTCCAGGGCTATGCCGACCTGATCGGCGACAAGTTTGCCTGGGGTATCTTCCCGATTCCGGTCATCACCAGCGAAACGTCGCCCCACGCCATTGGCAAATACAATGCCCCGCCCAACCAACAAGACTACGGCTTTACCGTCAATGGCCGCGTCGAGCAGGATCCGGAACTAGCCAAGGTGGTCGTTGATTTTCTCCAGTTTATGACGAGCATGGAACAGCAGACCAAGTATGTTGACATTGCCAAATCCTTCTCGCCGGTGGAGGGCGTTCCCGTCCCGGCGGAGATCCAGGGCTTTGTCAATCCCGTCGAAAAGTCGACCGCCAGCGAGGTGGTGGGGTCGTCCTTTATCGAATGGGGCGATGGCGCGGTCTGGCCGGGTCTTTCGCAGGACTTTTTGTTAGGCAACCTTGACTTGGCAAGTTACAAGAGCCGCGTAGCGGAACTTTCCCAGAACGGTTCCAAAGCCTATGTCGAAAGTATGCTCGGCCCCGATGGTTATGCCGCCCAAATCACCGCCGCCGAAGCCAAGCTGGCCGAAATGAAAGCCGCCAACGACCATGAAATGCTCATCCAATCGCAGGAAACGACGATTGAGAATCTCAAGCTGCGGCTGGAGATGATGCAGACGTATTATCAGTAAGTCATCATCCAAAATAGTTTGTAGAATTGTGCTACTAAATATTAGATATTGGATATTAGATATTGGTCAAGGGCGTAACATCCAATACCCAATACCTAATATCCAATACCCAAGTCGAGGAGCGATCTGTGAGTCTGGTGCGGCGCACAAATTTTGACCAACAGCGAAGGAAGAAGCTCGGCGACCAGGCGTTGATCGGCCTGCTCTTTGTTGCGCCGGCGATCTTCATGAATCTGCTCTTTGATTGGTATCCGATGGTGGAGGGGATTTACCGTTCGTTTTACCGCTGGGATGGCTACAATACGGCTGTCTTTGTGGGGTGGGATAACTTTACTGCGCTCTACCAGGACGATGTCTTCTGGGTGGCGGTGGGGAATATGATCTTCTTCCTGGTGATGGGGGTGTTGCTCATGTTCCCGACCATTGTCGCTAGCGTCATGCTTTTCCGTATCCGCAATCTGCGGGCGCAATACCTCTACCGCGTCCTCTTCTGCATTCCGATGGTGGTGCCTTGGTTGATCATCATTCTCATGTGGCAGTTCATGTATAACCCGCAATATGGCCTGTTCAACCGAGTCCTGGAAGCGGTGGGGCTGGAGGCATGGCAGCAGAGCTGGCTGGGCGATTCCAATCTGGTGAAGTGGTGTCTGGTGGCGATGGGGTTCCCCTTTGTGACTACCAACGCGGCGCTGATCTATCTGGGCGGGTTGAAAAGCATCAATGAATCGGTCTGGGAGGCGGGCGACTTGGAGGGCATTGGGCCGCTCCAGCGCTTCGTTTACTTGGAGATGCCACTCATCCTGGGGCAGTTCAAGCTTAACCTGATTGGGACAATCACGGCGGCCATCACCGGCTATAGTACGCAACTGATCCTCACCAAAGGAGGGCCGGGCTTTGCGTCGATGGTGCCGGGGTTGTATATGTATTATTCCGCCTTCAAAAGTCAGAAATATGGCTATGCGTCGGCGATCGGTCTGGTGATGTTTGCCATTGCGCTGATGATCACCCTCTTGACCATGAAGTTTCTGCGCAATGAGGAACAAGGATGAGTACACAAACGGCGACGATCGTTGCCCCAGCCAAAGCCAGCGCGCCCCCCAACTACAAGCTACGCGCCCGGCTGGCCGAGTGGTTTAAGAATGGCGTCTTGATCTTCATCTGCGTGGCGTTGCTCTTTCCGCTCGGCTTGATGCTGGTGATGTCGGTCAAAGACAAAGAGCAGATCGTCTTCCAATTCTTTACTATCCAGCCACCTTTCCACTGGGAAAATTATGGGGTGGCCTTGCGCTACATCGCCCCGCTGACCATGAACAGTGTGGTGATGGCGGTTGGCTCGACCCTGTTGACGGTCTTTGTCACGGCGCTGGCGGGCTACGCCTTTGGCCGACTGGCGTTCCCGCTGAAAAATCTGCTCTTTGGCATTCTCTTTGCCAAGATGATGTTACCTGGTATTATGAACCTGATCCCATCGTTCACCCTGGCCTGGCAATTGGGCATTCTTGATACGCCGCTGCCCGTCATCCTCTTTTGCGCCGGCACGTCGCAACCCTTTTGGGTCTTTGTCATGCGCACCTTTGTCGCCCAACAGCCGCGTGAACTCTTTGAGGCCATGCGCATCGATGGCGCACACGAATTCCAGATCTTCCGTTGGCTAGCCTTGCCGCTCCTCCGCCCCATGATCGCGCTCATGTCGATCAATGTCTTTGTTTCGGTCTGGAACGACTATATCTGGCCGCTGGTCACGATTCCCACCTTTGACAAACGCCCGCTCACCGTCGGTCTGGCCTACCTCACCCAGGCCCACCCCGGCGATTATGGCATGCTCACGGCGGGTTATGTGCTGGCCGCGCTGCCGCTCCTCATCCTCTTCCTGCTCGCCATGCGCCAGTTTATCGAAGGGTTGACGGCGGGCGCGATTAAGCTGTAAAGCATCTGCGTTGCACGATTTGGATGCGGCCAATGTTGGGCAGCAATAAGGCAATCCCCGTACCGACCCATGTACGGTCTGTCATTGTTGATCCGTTTCCACCACGCTTGCCGTGCAGGTGGGTAGCGGTGTCGTTGCATCGGTTATGGTAAAGTGGAATTGCGCCAAATCCATTGTGCGAATGACAGCTTTTGTCTTATCCAACAATTGTACTTGACACGCCGCCTGCCGCTCTGGCCGCAAAACCACAAACCACCCTTGCACCACCGGTTCTACCGTCATTTCGTTATCTTCCCAAAGGACGGCAACGGCTTGAACCTGAGGGCTAACCGTGCGTCCACAAACAACCGAGTAGGAGACCATTTCATTGTAACCATAGGTGTACCAAAGATAATGGGCATGGAAGTTGACCAGGCTTGCTGATGGTGCGGTATTGGCGCTGCATTTCCCGCCGGTACCAACGCGCCATCGTCCCCAAAAATTTCGTTTCACCGGAAGATTGCTAGATCTGTTTCCGATTGTATCAGCGTCCGCTTGTGCTTCGCAACGGTAACTCTACCAAAATCGTCCTGGATCTTTCGCCGGTACCTTCCCTGGCGGATCGACCAGGGAATAGCTTTCTACACAGGTGCAAGATGAGCTTTTTTGTCACCACAATCAACTTTGATGCACAACCAGAATCAAGTACAATAGTCAGAGAACAAAGCGCAAGTAGGATGCTTCCATGTACCAGTCAATCAATACAACCCTCTGTTACATCCGCAACGACAGTAATACCTTGCTACTCCGTCGCGACGTGGCAGATAGCACCGATGAGAAATGGATTCCCCCGGGCGGTAAATTTGAGCCGGGTGAAACCCCGGAAGAATGCGTGGTGCGCGAAGTTTATGAAGAGACGGGGCTAATCTTAACCGACGCCAGATTACGTGGCATCTTAACCTTTGTGCGCTATCGGGATGGGCAGCCGACACACACCACCACCTGTTTTGTTTTTGAAAGCTTTGCCTTTACTGGCGACCCCAAATCATCGGCGGAAGGTGAAGTGCATTGGGTGCCCGACAGCGATTTGCTGACGCTGGAGCTACCGGCTTCGGATCACATCTTTTTGCCCTGGATCTACGAAGGTTCACACTTCTTTTCGGCCAAGTTTAGCAACGGCTTGCGCAGTGTCACCTTTCACAGGTGAGTGGATAGAGCAAGGAGAACAGAACAATGGATGATTGGAACTACACATTACCCTGGTATCATGGCTCCCAACAAGCGTTGACCACCCTGCGCGTCGGCAGTTCGATCAGCCAAAAGCGTGACATTGCGCGGATCTTTTCCCATCGCCCAGCCATCGTGTCACAAGAAGATGATGGCACGGTGAAGCACAATGGCACGGCGCACGGCTATCTCTATCTTATTGACGAGGAAGTCAACCCGGCGGATGTCTACCCCCATCCACACCCGATCAACGCCAGTAAGTGGGAGTGGTTGACCAGGCGGGAGTTGAAGGTCCGTTTTCTCGAACACCCTGCGCTCCGTGACGATGAATGCTTAACCGAAGCCGATCTGGCGGAACTGCGGCGCAAACAACAAGCGGCGGGGGCGGAGACCTTTGCCGCTTGACAAAAAGGAAAGCAACCAACCATGAACAACCGAACCTATGAATTTGGCGTCATCACCGATGAGATCGACAACGATTTTGCCCGCGCCTGCCGCGTCGCCCGTGAACTGGGCATGGTCTATGTCGAGTTACACGAATTGTGGGGCAAAGCGATCCACGAACTGAGCGACGCCGAGCTGGCGCAAGCCAAGGCGATTGTTGAGGAAAACGGCCTGCGTACCCATCTGGTCTGCGGCATGTTGTTCCGGCCCTTTTCGCTGGCCGATGTTGCGTTGGCGACGATGGAACAGCATCCGAGGTTTCAAGAACATCTGGCGCGGCTGGAACGCTTTATCCAGATTGCGCACCTGTTCAATGCCCCCAACATCCGCACTTTTGGCTTTACCCGTGATGTCGGCGGGACAAACCCTTCGCCCCGTTCGCCCGACGGCGGCGGTATGAGTGAAGAGACGCTGACGAAGATAGCCAAAGGGTTGCAAATCGCCTGTGATCGGCTGGCGGCAGAAGGGTTGACATTGGCGTTGGAGAATGCTCGCTCACTCTATGCCAACACAGGCGGCAATATGCGGCGGGTGCTGGATGCCGTGCAGCGTCCTAATTTGCGGATCATTTGGGATCCGGCCAACGCCTTTGTCGCCGGTGAGGATCCGGCGGTGGGCTTTGCCGCGGTGCGGGGATCGATTTCGCATGTTCACTGTAAAGACGCGGCGGTTCTGGATGCAGCCACTGGTCTCACGGCTTGGGCGCGCATCGGCGATGGCGGCACGGATTGGGCGACGCAGATCCGGCTGCTGGCTGCGGAACCGGTCACCGCTTTTACGATTGAAACCCATTGGCATCCTACTGGGCGCGATAAGGCAGAGAATACACGGCAGACATTTGCTGCTTTAAAAGCAATGATTGGTCGGGATTAATCTTTCGGTGGGTGCCAACCTGCTGATGTACCGCCACGCGATTCAGGTACAATATGATCAATTTGTAAATAAGGTCCGATCACTTGTTGTGAAGTATGACAATAACCGCAGCGGTAGCGTGAAAATTGAAAGACGCGAAGGCGCAACTCAGGTGAAATTTAGCTTTTACTCATAGCGTTCCAGCTCAATCAAGAGGGTGAAATTGGCTGGGATCAGAAACGTCGTAATTACGTTCTTTAAGCAACACGGCCGCTTGTGCGCGAATTAGCATGGTCTCGCGATAAAGTTTGAGCAACGTATTTTCTTCACTTTGCTCCTCTTGGGTTAAACCATCACGTTGTCGTTTATCCTGTAACCACGCTAAACGGTCGCGTTGCTCGACATTCATAGCTGTACGCGCAGCTTGCCAGAGTGCAGCATCATTGAGATAAGTGAGCTGGGCTAGCGCTGTTTGTAAATCAATCGCATCGGTATCAATCACAGGCGCAACAGCAGTGACTGCTTCAGCAAGCACATCATTAACCGCTCTATGCTTTTTCTCAGCAGCGCGTTTTATTCGCTCATAAGTTCTACGCGGAATATCAAAGGTAACTGTTTCGGCTGTCATAGAAACTCCATACTTACACCCAAATCTACCCCTCAATTGCATGTTAGTATTCATTGTACCATATGGGCAAAAAGAAGAAAATTGCGTCAGCTTATCAACTTACTCCGTCGTCGCCTCGGCCCAACGCGCTTCAAACTCCTGGATAAAGTAGCCGGCAAAGGTGGGATCATGGACGATCAGCAGGTTCTCATCGTTGCTACGATTGGCGCTGGCGCTAAAGTTGAAGGAGCCAAAGATCACGATCTGCTGATCCACAATAATCACCTTGTGATGGAGCAGCCGAGAGTTGCCATCCAGCCGCACCTGGACATTGGCTAACCCAGCTTTGCGCATAAGACCATAGTAGCTGCTGGCGGTGTCGGAGCCGGTCTTTTCAAAGATGCCGCGAACGGGGACGCCGGCATCAGCCCGGCCCAACATCGCCTCGCCGATCTCCTCGTTGGTAAAGGAAAAGGCCATAAAGAGGATCTCCTGCTGGGCGCGGGTGACGGTGCGGGCGATGACGTTGATCAGCTCCAGTTCGCGTTCCGGCGCAAAGTAGTTATCCACCTCAATCCCTTGGATGAAAAGTTGCTCCTGTGGGGTTGTATCGGGCGAGTCGGGGCCAAAGCGACGATCGTTGTACATTTCGTCCATCTCAGCGCGATAGTTGGCGGCCAGCGCCGGCGCATCAAAACGCACGATGTTGTTGTTATTACAGTAGACATCATTCGAGGTAAAGTTCATCGCCCCGGTCCACAAATAGCGGTTATCGATAATGATAAACTTATTGTGCATCAAACCGCTGCGTTTGTCTTCCACCACACTGAGACCATTGCGCCGCAACCGGCGAATACTGGACAAATCGGCATTGTCGGTGTCGGTGACAATGTGGACCGCCACACCCCGTTCATTCAACGTCATCAACGCGGCGACAATGGGTTCGGCATCCAGGTCAAAGGCGGCAATATCCACCTGGGTTTGCGCTTTCAGCAGATCGGCGGCAATCAATTCGTCAATACCGCCTTTGCGTTGCTCTTCCGGGGGACAAGGGGGCGTGGTGAAGTAGATCTGGTAGAAATCGGCGACGACACTGGGGGGGCCGCCGGCAATGGTGGGTGAAGGTGACGCAAGCGGGACAATGGTGGGCGTCTCATTGGGCATGGGCGTAACCGCCGTTAAGATCATCGCCGGGTCGATCTGTCCTTCGGTGGTTAGTACCAAATCGGCCACATCACGCATGGTCTCACCAACTGAACCGGGGCTGCCATCATCAAAAAAGTAGGACAGGATCAACAAAAGCGCCGCAATCACCACGGCAATCGCGGCCACGTTACGTTTCTTCATACCTTACAACAACTCCTAACGATTTTTAGACTAGACCACGAGTGTAACATAGTTCAGCAGCGGCGGCAAAGCGAAAACGCTTGATAAACGGTTACCAAACGACTGCCTCGGTATGCTATCAACAGGTCAGTACGATACAGCCAGCAACGCTGGTCAACTTGTGATTAGCCAGTACAAAAGGAGCATCCAATATGAATACCGTAAATGTCAGCAAAGGCGCCGCTTCCCTCGTCTTCTTCTACTATGGCGATAGCCCCTTCTTCACCCTGGGGCAGGAGACGCTGAAACTCAAAAAAGCCATGACCGGCTATGGCCGCAAGATTCTGCTCAAACATGATTTTATCCCCGAACCCTTTGATCTCAGTTCGCAAGATGAAAAAGAAGCCGATGTTGTCGATATCCCCACGGCCGACAACTTTGTACGCTATGTAAAAGAGCTGGCTGAAGATCACTACATGATCGATCTCTGGATCTTCTCGCATGGCTCAACCGGTGGTTTTCGTGTGAGCAAGGGACAACATGGCAGCAACGCCACCTTTACCACCAACGACATCCTCACCCGCCTGGGCAGTACGCAGACTGGTCTGGCCGAGTTGCCGATTCGCATGATCTGGTCAACACTCTGCTTTGGCGCCAGTCTGAATAGCGCCTGGCAGACAATTGGCGCCAAAGTGGTCGGCGGTGCGACCGGCGTCAACTTCTACCCCAATCGGTTTAAGCGCTTTGCCGATGAGTGGAATGAGGGCAATGTCTCTTACCAAAGCGCCGCTGCCGCCTCGGATAATGCCGGGGTGCGGGGGCTGGTGCAAGGTTTTATGCTCACCCATGCTTTGGCGACACGCAAACAGTGGGGCGGCTGCAAGTTGGGCAAAACTGTGTTGGGTGATGATGACTGCGCCAAAGCTTACTTTACGAAGATGTGGTTCTTCCCGGCGGCTGAGTATCATCATACACTGAGTGGCAAAGAAAACATGAACCGCTCCTCAACGCTCCTCTTTGCTGGGGACAAGACGATGACCAAGAATTCCATCCCGACTTGGGTCGCTACCCGCAGCCAACGGCAAACCACGCCCGCCGTTGCGCACGAGCTGGCTGTCGTCAGTGCCCGTTGAGTAAGCGATACAGACGCGGATGTCGGGGTGCGAACTACCCGAGAACCAATCGCACTCCTGACATCCACGCCTGTATTCCCCTATCGACTAGCGATGCTTCTACAAAACCTGAAACAGCGTTTGACGGATTGATCCTTTCGCCGTATACTAGCACTGCTTGTAACGGTGGTCGCCAACTTTGTGCAAAAGTAAACCAGTAGCGTCACAGTGTCAAAACCCAAAGCGTCAACGAATCTTTACGATCTCTTTCTCTACCGGCATGGGCTAAAACTTGTCGGCGTTTTGCTCTGGGCGGCGTTGATCGGCGGCTATCTCTACTATCTGCGCGCTAACCAAATGACGACAGAACAAGCGTTGACCCAATTGGTGCAGTTACTCGCTTCACCTTGGGGGCCGTTGCTCTATATTCTCCTCTATACGTTGAGTCCCCTCTTTTTTGCTTCAGCCGCCGTCCTTGCGATCATTGGCGGGGCAGCCTTTGGCGCAGGGTCGCTGACCAATCTCGCTTTAGCGATTGGCTATACCATCATCGGCAGTCTGGGCGCGGCGCAGATGGCGTATGGTTTGGGGCGACTCTTTGGCGCCGATCTCATCCCTGCTGATGAAGGGGTGGTGAGTCGCTACGCTGAACGGATGCGCCAGAACAGTTTTGTCACGATCCTGCTCATGCACCTGCTCTTTTTGCCCTATGAGCTGGTCAACTTTTTGGCCGGTATCTTGTACATCAACTGGCGCGCCTTTCTTTTTGCCACCTTTTTGGGGTCGCTCCCTGGCTTTTTTACCTTCGTCCCCTTTGGCGCGGCACTTGACTTGAAAAAATTGATGCTGGGGGAAGAGCCGGAGTTTTCGCCGGGGGCGCTCCTTTTTGGCGTGGTGATTTTGGTGATCAGCCTCCTGGTCGCGCGCTATTTGAAGCAGCGTGAGACGCAGCTTCAGTAGCGTGTGCCCACAATTGGCGCATCTCCTCACAATATGCAAGCAACTCATCCAGTCTGCCCTGCGCTTCGACTCGTCCGTCTTTCAGAACGATGATGTGGTCTGCCCGTGACAACGCCGCCTGCCGGTTGGCGACAGCCAGTACAGTTGCGCCTTGCTCGTGGAGTAGCCGTTCCCACAACAGCCGCTCCGTTTCGACATCCACGGCGCTGGCGAGATCATCCACCACCAGCAGTTCCACCCCTGGCAAGCCGCCGCACACCAGCATTCTGGCCGCTGCCGTACGCTGCATCTGGCCGCCTGATAGCCGCACACCCCGGCGTCCTACGACGGTCGCCAGTCCATCCGGCATTGTCGCCAGATCCGGCGCCAAGACGGCTAGATGAATCGCTTTCGCCAACGCTGTCGGCGGCACAGGCAGCCCCACCAGAATATTCTCCTGAAGTGTGCCGCTGAAGAGGCGCGGCGTCTGTGGAGTATAAGCGCTCTGCGGCGGGACAAAGAAGGAAGCTGGGTCAGGGATCGCTTGATCGTTCCAAAAGATTTGCCCAGCATCGCTAGGCAGCAACCCCAGCAACGTGCGCAACAAGGTGGTCTTCCCTGCACCGATCCGACCGGTAATGACGGTAAAGGAGCCGTGTGGCGCCACAAAGCTGACCTCCATCACCCCGCGCGCCGAACCGGGATAGCGGTAAGTCAGGCCGGCAACACGGAGTTCCCTGAGCGGCTTGCGCTCGGTTTCGCCTGGGGCTGCCAACGCCGGCGCCGGTCCATCCAGATAGACCGGTCCATGGCGCACGAGCGTCGTCGGTGGCGCACCCGGCAGCAGATCGAGCAAACGGCTGATGGAAACACCCACTTGTTTGTACAGGGCCAACGCCGAGCCAAAGCGGCGGGTCAGTTGCGACACCCAGGTGAGAAAATAGATGAAGAGGGCAAAATCACCGACAGTGAAGCTGCCGGCTTGCATCGAGCGGGCGCCCAACAGCAGGATCAGACCCGTACCAAGGTTGACGGCATTGAAAACGACGGCGTTTACCCCTTCGCTAAAAACGCGATCGCGGATGATGGCCGTCCGTCGGTCGGTATTGAGCCGTCGTAGATGAGCGACCACTGGCGCGGTTGCGCCCGCCACCTGAACGGCTTGTACCGCACCAAACATTTCACCGAGTAAGCCGGTCACCCGCCCTGTGGCCGCCCGACCGGCCCGCCGGTAGGTTTCCAGGCGTGTTGTTGCGACTTGGGCAGCGATGACCACAAAGGCCAAGGGCAGAAAGACCAGTAGTGTGATGGCCGCGTTGATTCGCAACATCATCACCAGAGCGACAGTCGCAAAGATGACTGCGCCTAGAATGTCCAGCAGTTGCGTCACGCCAATAAAGGCGGCAGTTTCGTCGACATCTTCGCGTAGGTAGGTCACCGCTTCACCGGTGGATCCCGGTACGGTCTGCGCTCCCGGCTGGTTCAGGATATGGGCGAGCAAATTGCGGCGTAACAGCGCCGTAGCGGTCTCCGTAAAGGTCGTATCGACCACCAGGTTGACAACATTGACAAACATGCGCGCCGCTTGGGCGACCAGCAGCAGCGCAAGCAGGTTTGTGACGCCCAAATTTACTGCACTAGGCGTACTGAGGGTATCAAAAATCTTTTGGGTCAGAATGCCTGGCACAAGGAAGAGCGTCCAGGCCAGCAACGCCAACAGTGCATTCAACAGGTACAGCCTGGGACGATAACGGATCAGCCGCAGAAGCAAGCGCCAGGTTGTCATGGCGACACCTCCCCTCTACTAGTGTGCAACAGGCGGTGGAAATGGGATGCGGGGTCACGGGCTAATGCCTCACGCGCGCCGTACTCAACAATCCGGCCCTCTTCCAGCACCAGGATCAGATCGGCCAAGGCGACCGTCTCCAGTCGATGGGCAATGATGATGGCTGTGCGCCCTGCCAGGAGTCGCACCAGGGCTTGGGTCAGGAGATGCTGGGTCGCCAGGTCAAGACGAGCCGTGGCTTCGTCAAGGATCACAAGACCGGGGTCTTTTAGGAAGACGCGCCCCAGCGCCAGCAGTTGCGCCTGGCCTGCTGATAAGCCGTCCGGGCTGAGCCTAGTTTCTAAACCCGCGGGCAAGGTTTTGTACCAGTCCGCCAGCCCCAACTCGGCAATGACAGCTTGTACATGTTCATCGGCGATCGTGCGGTCAAAGAAGGTGAGATTATCACGCAAGGTGGCGTCAAAGAGTTGAACTTCTTGCGTTACCATCCCGACCCGTCGGCGCAGGTCAGTCAGTGTGATCAGCCGAAGGTCGGTCCCGCCGAGGCAGATGGCTCCCCGATCTGGGTCATAGAAGCGGATGAGAAGGCGAGCCAGTGTCGTCTTGCCGCTGCCTGTACGCCCCAGAACGCCCAGCGCTTGCCCAGGCGCCAGGGTGAAGGTGATCTCCTGTAGAATCGGCGCGCCCTCAACATAGCCAAACGACACTTGGTCGAAGCCAACGGCGAGCGTGTCGGTGGGGAGTTGTGGATGTGACGGGGAGACGTCGGCGTCGTTGACCACACTCTTCAGCGAACGCAATTCCTCAATGCGGGCTAGACTCGCCGCCGCCTGTTGTAAGTCCTGGATATGACGTGTGATCAGTTCAATGGGACGCCGCAACTGCTCGGCATAGGTGAAGATCAGGTAGAGCGTGCCGATGGTAATCACGGTGCGGTTGAGCAAATAAGCCCCAAGGGCCAGCGCGATCACCGTCCCGGTGACAAAGAGCAGCACCGTTGTCGCCCAGCCAATACCTGCCACCAACGAGGCGGCGCGCGCCTGTAAGAGGTTGGTGCGCAGGAATGGGTAGAGTTGGCGCAAGACATAGCCGGTGGCGCCATTGGCGCGCAGATCCTCAGCGCCGGCAAGATGCTCTTCCAGAAAGCCGAATAGCTCGGCCTTGGCCTGGCGGAGGGTTTGAAAGCGTGGCACAGCCAGGCTGCGTGTCCGTTGCAGAGTAAAAAGCGCAATAACCACAAAGCCGGCCAATGTCAGACCGATGAGCCGGTTGATGCTAAAAAGCACAGCGAAGATGCCCAGCAGCAAGATCAGGTTGCCGGCCACGTAGACCACAAAGCGTGCAAAGAAGGTAGCCAGCGTACTCACATCGCCGTCCACCCGTTCGATCAATTCGCCGGGACTGTGGCGTTTGTGGAAACCCAAATCAAGGTCAAGAATGTGGTGGGTGAGGTCTGCCCGTAGCGCGTCGGTCGCTGTCCAGGCAATCTGCTCGGCATAGTAGGTCTCGGCCACGGCAACGACCTGGCTGACGAGCGCAACGCCAATAAAGAGCAACGCCGCGCTTAGTAAGGTTTGCATAGCGCCACCAGCGACAGCCATGTCGATAAAGTAGCCGAGTACGAGCGGGTTGAAAATTTGCAAACCAATGCTGACCAGCAGGAGTGCCGCCAACATTGCCACGCGTCGCCATTGTGGCCGGAGATAGGTTGCTAGCAGTTGTCGATACTGTGCAAAGCGGTTCATACGCTTTGCGCCTTTGCTTTGACTTGCTCCAACGTTCCCGCCATGTAGAACGCCTCTTCCGGCAGGGCATCCACCGCCCCCGCCAGGATGGCGCGACAACCGGCCATGGTATCCGCCAAGCTGACATGCACGCCAAGAAGACCGGTAAAAAATTCCAGCCCCGGCAGCGGTTGAGTGAGAAAACGGTGGACGCGCCGAATGCGCCGGACATCTTGCCGCGCATGGGGGTCACTCAGGATCGACAACCCATCCTCGCCAAACTTGTCAACCATGCGGTCAAGCTCGGCATAGCGCACAAAATGGCGCTTCAATTCCGCCACCAGCCGACAATGATCGTCGCCCACGGCGCCGCTTTCCAGCAAAGCGGAACGAGAGCGCAGCGGATCAATGGCCGGATAGAGAAAGTGGTCGGCCCGCCAGCGATCCATCGCCAGCGCCGTGTCCAATCCGGCCAGTGGTGGCGGTTCATAGCCAACGGTGTAATCACCCCAGTAGAGCGTGGTGATGGCCGCGGTTGGGGTGGCTGCCGTGTTAGCCCGCAGATAGGCCGCCACCCCGTCAGCCATTGCCAAATCGGCATCCACCACTAGCAACACTTCCTGCCCTTGGGCGCGAAACGCTTCCGCAATGGTTAGCCCTGTTTCGGCAGCACGCAACTTTTGTGCCGTCCCACTGTGCGTATCCGCAAACACAGTAGCAATGCGCTCGTTCATCAAACGTGGCTCGCCGCCGGCATTGCGCCAGTAGAGCAGCATATCTTGGGCGGTATAGCCGCGCCGTTCTAGCCCAAGACAAACCGTTACACCATCGTGTAAGGTATGCATGCTATAGACGAGTTGGCTCAGCAATACCATCCTGCCCACACCGGACAGAGGGGAAAAGAGGGCGTTGTGTCCGCCACGCTTTAACGGGGCCAAAAGGTCGATGATCTTGAGGCCGGTGACCAGCAGCGGCGGCTGGGTGGCAGTGGCCGGACGGTAGACCGGGAGCGTCAACGCTTCGTCCAAAGCGCCGGCGCTATCCAGCGGGCGCCCATCACTATCAAGTAAGCGCCCCAAGAGATGCGGGCCAACCGGCACACGGCGCAACGGTTGCGGCGTGGTCACAGCAGCAGCGCCTGATGGCACGGGGATGGAACGCTGTGCATTGTTGGCTTTTAGCAGATCGGCGATTGCCGTCCGTCCATAGAGATGCGCCCAGTCCAGCGGCGTGCGACCAAATTGATCTTTGGCAGTGACCTCTGCCCCAGCCGCAACCAATTTTTGGACGGTGGCCGGCCGATTGCGATGAACGGCCAGATGGAGCGGCGTCTGGCCGCTATAGGCCGTGCGATTGGGATTTGCCCCCCGCGCCAACAAAAACTCGATCGTAGCCGGCTGCATCATGTGGACGGCTTCATGGAGCGGCGTCGGTCCTTCTGGTGTACGCTGTGCGTCGATATCGGCGCCATACGTTAGCAGTAGCTCAATCAGCGCGCGATTGCCCATACCGGCGGCCCAATGAAGCGCGGTCTGCCCCACTGGCCCATAGTACCCTTGCGGTTCCAGGCCAAATTCGGTCACGGCGTGAACTAGGGTGCGATCTTGGTTGAGAAGCGCCTTGAGTTGCGGCAGATCGTTGGACTTTACAGCAATGAAAAAGGCCACTTTGTTGGCGAACTGTTGATTTTGGGAAGGTCGGTTGGTTTGCATTGCACTTTGCATCTGATAAATCATCCTTTCTTTTAGGGTCTGGCGAGCGTTGAAGAGCCGTTTCTTTACAGCCGTGAGCGGCAACTCCAGGTAGCCGGCAATTTCTTGTTGCGAATAACCCTCGACGTAAAAGAGGAAGGTGACCAGCCGTTGCGCCGGCGGTAACAACTCGATCACCGCATGGAGATCTTCGCGCAGTAAGGCTTGTTCCAGGGCCAAGGCGGGTGTGGGTAAGGGCGACCGCAAATCAAAGGTCTGCTCCAGGGGGATCGTAGCGGTGCGTTTGCGGCGTATCTGTCGATCCGCGTGCTTGACAACGATGCGGCGAAACCAGCCAGGAAACGCCGCCGGTTCGCGCAAGTTGGCGAGGCTCAGGTAGGCGTCAATCAAGGCTTCCTGCGCCGCGTCCTGCGCCAGCCCGGCATCATGGAGCATGGCATAGGCAGTGGCGTAGGCCATGTCTTGAAAGCGTAGCACCACCTGGTTGAAGGCGCTCTTGTCCCCCTGTTGGGCGGCGCTGACTAAGGCTGCCAGTTCGTCCATCAATGAATGTTCCTCTGTCTGCTGAATTGTTCACTGCTAAAAAGTCCCAAAACTTGAGGAAAAGGATACCCCGAATTTGTCAAAGCCCAAAGCAAGGCCCCTCTTGCCGTGTCAGAAGTAACGTAATCAGCAGGCGCCAATCAAAAAAGGCGGGGTTGCTACCCCGCCTTTTTTGATCGATTTAAGCTAGATCGAAGGGATTGGCGATGTCGTCGCCAATCCCTTCGATCATTCCCTTAGCGTACAATCATGGGCAGATACAAAGTGCGGACTGCCGTGGGTGTCTGCACAATTGGCGCCACGGGTACGGCTGCATTGCCGGCCGGTTCGTTGCTGGGATGGATGATCGGCTGGCTGCGTGGCGTTTTAGTAGCGGCGACAGACTGCACCGTTGTTTCTTCACGGCGACTTTGACCGGCGCCCTCCACGGCGATGGTTAAGCGGTAGGTTGAGGCTTGATAGCCAAAGACTTCGATCTGATAGTCACCGCTTTGGGGGGCCGTAAAGCTCACGCTGTCGATAGCCGCGCCTTCCTGGTTGCTGACAAACGATTGGTTGCCGTCAGGTGTCCAGACGTAGAGATCAGCATCGCCGCTCAACGTTTCCAAGGTGATATTCACGCGCTGTCCAGCCGTAATCGTGCGCCGGTAAAGGCGAACCTGTCCCGCCAGCACGCGATCAGACGGCGGATTATAGTCGATACGTGTCTTCACCGTCACTTCCGAGATATTACCGGCGCCATCGCTCACCCAAGCCTGGATGTAGCGCACACCACCGCGGCTGGTTAGCGTCCAGGCAAAGGGGCTTTGGAAGGGAATCCAGCCCGTGTTCTGCATGGCGACCCACTGACGAGCCGAGGAGTTAAACTCACGCTCGACCAGATACATGGAGACGACATTGCCGCCAACATCATTCGCCTCAATGGTGACACTGATGGCCGCATTCTCGGTTTGGGGGGCGCCGCCATTGACCTGCAACTGGGTAATGATCGGCGGTTCACTATCGCCCGCCGACGGCAAGAGGGTGAAATGGCGGCTGGCGCTGTTGTTGTCTTTGGTCGTCTCTGTTTCGACATTCTCTGGGTCGATCACCGCCACCACCTGCACGGAACTGGGCAGACCGGTGGTGTTCCATTCAACAAAGACGGCTTCCACCACCTCTGGCCCTGGCGCCATTGGGGCAGTGGTCACGCTACCGATTTCCTGCCGGGAGCCATCGGCAAGCTGCTGATAAAAGGTGACCTTGACCTGGCGGGTTGTTTTGCCCCCCTGGCGATGCACATTCAAGCCCAACAAGACCGTCTCACCCTGGCGGATGGTGAGCGGCGTCGTCCAGAGGTCTTCGTCACCGGCGGAGAAATCATCACCAATCGGGTCTAGCACCATGTAAGCGGCGCTTAGGGTGGCGGTGGCCGCGGAAGCGGGGTTGCGGGCCGTTACATCATAGGTGCCCGCCGTCAACCCCGCCGGAACAACGGCCTGCACCTGGGTGCTGTTAATCCGCACCGTTTCACTCAGCGTCAGGTTGCCGACCATGACAATCACACCAGGTTGCAGGTTAAAGCCATAGAGGGTGATTTCGTTAGGCGTGTCATTGTAGCCCTGATTGGGTGTAAGACCATTCAAGGTTGGTCCGGTGCCCGTGACAGTGTAGCCATTGGGCAGCACGCCACACTGGCCGTCAGGATTGCAGACGCGGACGGTATAGACGCCAGGGGTCAACCCAGCCGGCACTTGGGCCAACAGTTGACCGGCGTTGATCCGGCTCACATCGCTCATAGCGCGGTCGCCCAAAAAGACTTGAGGCGTCCCCACAAAATTGGCGCCACGGATGGTCACACCGGTCAGTTGATTGTCAGGGCCGTTGTTGGGGTCGATGCTGATCACGACGGGCGCTGGGTCACTGCCAATCGGGGTTGCGGTTGGCGTCACCATGGTTGCGGTGGCGCTTGGCGTGGCTGTCACTGTCGGGGTGGGGGACAGGGTTGGCGTTGCCGTTGCTGTCGGCAACAGGGTTGGTGCGTCGGTTGCCGTTGGTGTGGCGGTGGCCGTAGGTGTCGCCGTGACCGTTTCCCCAGATGTAGCCGTCGCTGTTGGGGTGCTGGTTGGCGTTGTCGTTGCCAGGACGCAAGGCGCCTCCACCCCACCGGCCAACTGTCCCCGGAGTTCACCGCCGGGGAAGGCGCTGCTGTGGATGTTAAAGTAGGCCAGTCCATTCAATAGACTGCTTTCTTGCTCATCACTATAGCTCAGATCGCCGGTTTTGGGGTTGCCGGTCGGCAAGGTAAAGAGAACGCCGGCATTGGCGCCAGGCGCTGCAAAGCCGTGGAGATGGGCAGCAGTTTCAACACCGGTCAACCCGCTGTAGGCAAGATCGTAGTGCAGCAAATTTACCATCGTGTTGATCAAGACCGTGGCCGAACCGGTGGCCGTAGAGGTGTTGGGCGGCACTTCCTGTGTACCGCTTAGGTTTATACTGAATAATGCACAGACTGGCGTGGGAATGGGGGTTGGCCCAAGCGTACCGGTCGCCGTGGGCGTAGGGGTTGGTGTTGCTATTGTCGTTGGCGTTGATGTTGCCGTAGCCTCGGTCGTTGGCGTGGCTGTCGGTGCGTCTAAATCAACTAGTTTAGCCTTGTAAACACCGGTCGCATCACCAACGCCATCAACAACAAGCCGATAGATGCCATTCAGTGGTAACGTGTATGGGCCAATGTCACCAATCCATGCATCAAAGACGATCAAGCCTTCGGGGTCTTCCAGCGCCACATAGGCCGAAATTTCACCGACCAGCAGATCAAAAAAGAGGCGCTGACCAGCCGTCGCTGAGAAAGTATAGACATCATGTACACCGGGCGTCTCGATATTGCCGGCGCCGGCGTTAGGGACGCCATTATCGATAATGTTACCAATCGTAATGGCAAGTTGGTGTGGGGGCGGCACATTCCACAGCTTAAAGTTATAGACGCCGGTTGCATCGCCGACACCATCGACAACAAGCCGATAGACGCCATCCCGCGGCAAGGTGTGCGGGCCAATATCATTGATCCATTCATCAAAAACAATCAACCCTTCCGGGTCTTCTAGTGACACATAAGCCGAGAGGGCGCTGCTCCGTAGATCAAAGAAGATGCGTTGACCAGCCGCCGCTGTAAAGGTGTAGACATCGGAAACGCCTGGCGTCTCGATATTACCGGCGCCGGCACTAGGAACGCCATTGAAGATGGTATCACCAATCGCAATCGCAAATTGGTGTGGGGGCGGCACATTCCACAGTTTAAAGTTATAGGCGCCGGTTGCATCGCCAACGCCATCGATAACAAGCCGATAGATGCCATCCAACGGCAGTGTGTGCGGGCCAATGTCATTGATCCACTCATCAAAGATGCGCAATCCTTCCGGGTCTTCCAAGGACGCATGGGCAGCCAGTGAACCTTGCCGTAGATCAAAAAAGATGCGTTGACCAGCCGTTGCCGTGAAAGTATAGACATCGGTGACGCCTGGCGTCTCAATATTGCCGGCGCCGGGGGCGGGAACGCCGTTAAAGATCGTATTCCCGATAGCAACAGCAAATTGGTGCGGGGCTGGCACATTCCACAATTTAAAGGTATATGTGCCAACCGCATCGTCTACACCATCGATTGTGAGCCGGTAGACACCGCTTTGCGGCAACGTGTATGGGCCGCTATCGGCAAGCCACTCATCAAAAATGGTCAGGCCATTCGGGTCTACAAGCGATACGTAGGCCGAGAGATCGCTGGCGCGAAGATCAAAAAAGATCGTCTGATCAATCGTTGCCGTGAAGGTATAGATGTCTTGCTCGCCAGAGACGCCAATCCCGCCGTTCACTGTATCACCAATGGCAATGCCAATTTCTTCAAAGGAAGCTTGTTGAAGAGGCGTAACGCCGTTAGTATCGTTATTCGCATAGACTGGCGTGGCAAAGCAAAAGAGTAAGAGGGCAATCAACGGAACACTGATCCGACAACATGACCAACCTTGATCCCATAAGCGGTGGCTAGATTTAGGCCCCCAATTATCCGCATTCACAAGCATAGACAGTCGCTTTCTCCCCGCGTGGTACGGGGGATAACATTCTACTGATTATCGTTGGTAAATATTTGGTGCATCACGGTATTGTTCAGAAGTAGAGAAGTTGTGGTTGAGTGTTATTGTGCAAATTCTGAATTTTTCGTAAGCTAAACTTATTATGACAGGCCAGATTGCCCCGTGTCAACGGCATTTTGACTAAGCGTGAACATGGTTCTACTGCTACACAAGGCTGACCGGCGCGCCTGTTTCGACGTAGCAGCCCTGGCGAACAGGCGCCGAACAGTGGCAGATGAAGCATTTCGCCTGCCACTGTTCCTTTCACATTTGCTATAAGTTTGCTATAGAGTGAAGCCAACTAGGAAGGGTCAAACAAAATGCCCTGAGGGAGGACGGACGGAATTCATGAAGGAAGGTTGGAAATTGCCCGCACCAGGCTTATTGATGGGATCGACAGGGCGACAATTGCGCGCATCACAGGCTTACCACTGGCCGAAATCGAGCAAGTCAACAAATAAGCTACATGTTTCCTACGTACTACAATACAATCACCGTTGTCAGCAATGCGCATGATCGGCGTTGTTCGCCGTTTGTGTGCTAGAATGACGTTTACACTACCAATTTTCAACACACTTACCACCTAAAAGCGCATTCCTGTAATCTACCATCAAGTCTGCCTTACTTTTCTGTGACGCAAAGATGACGGATCGGCTACTTTTTGTCCACATCCCTCCTGACGGTGGTGGCAATCACCTGATTTGGCCGTCAAATGCTTCCGGTTGTATAGTGCCAGCGCGCACAAGCGCACGGTTTCTTATTGGATTTTCAGTAGACCGCAACACAGCGGAGATCACTGTAGCTTGACTCTGGATGCTGGACTGGGTTCCCTCTGGGACTGACTGTGGATTACACGACTGCGGACTCCTGATTTTGCGGAAGAAAGAAGGGTGAAGGAATGAAAGGGAAGCACCGTTTTAATGGATTAACCAATCGCCTCAATCGCCTGGCCGATGCGCTGACCGGGGCGGAACAGGTGTTGATCTTACCCCACAATAACCCCGATCCTGACGCAATTGCCAGTACGTTGGCCTTACAAACGCTCGTCACCGAACACTTGCAACTCCCCGCCGCGGTGGCCTACCAGGGCGCCATTGGTCGGGCGGAAAATCGGGCCTTGATCCGCTATCTCGACTTTCCGCTGAAGCGCTTAACCCCGACCGATCTCAAAGCGGCGTCACACGTCGTGTTAGTAGACACGCAGCCCGACGCCGGGAACGCGCCGCTACCGGTTGGGATTATGCCGACGGTTGTGATCGATCACCATCCGCTGCGCACAGCCTACAAACAGGCGACCTACGCCGACATTCGTCCCCAAGTGGGGGCGACCGCTTCGCTGCTAGTGGAGTATTTGCGCGCCGCCAATCTGCCCATTTCACCGACCTTAGCCACGGCGCTTTTTTATGGCATCAAGACCGACACGCAAGGGCTAGAGCGCGGCGCGTCAGAGTGTGATCGCGCCGCCTTTGGTTATCTGGGGCCGCAGGTGGATCTGGCCGCCGTCTTCAAAATTGAACATGCCCCCATGCCCAGCGACTATTTCAGCACCTTGACCTATGCCCTCCAATCGGCGCGCTGTTATGATCAGGTCATGGTTTCCTATCTGGGGGCCATGAGTTACCCGGACCTGGCCGCCAACATCGCCGATTTCTTTATGCGGCGCCAGGGATTACGCTGGGTCTTCTGCGCCGGCATCCATAAAGAGCATCTCTACCTGTCGGTGCGCACGACCTACCAACAAGGGGCCGGGCGCTTGATCCAATCGGTCGTTGGCGGCCGCGGATCGGCGGGCGGGCATGGGTCCATGGCCGGGGCGTCGATCCCACTCAATGGCGCAACGCCTGATGATCTGATCAATGAACTCTGTCGCCACTTTTTAGCACAACTGAATGTGCCGGCGGATCAGCTTGGTGAGCCGCTGGTGCAGATGTGACAAAATTTATAGCGCAAAGAAGCCCGGCATTTCTGAAAAGCCGGGCTTTTCCATAGAGCCGTTGAGACCTGCGTTAGTTTAAAGCGGCACAAGTCCTGAATAATAATCAGTGTGGGGAAACTTAGCGTGCAATCAGCGGCAAATAGTTCTTGCGCTCCAATAGTCTTGACGGGAAGAGGATCACCGGCGCACCGGCGTTATTGTTGGCGGGTTGCGGATCAGGGGTGTCGGCTGTAACCGTTGCTTGGTTGATCAGCATCTGATTAATAACTGTTGCCGGGGTCCGTACTGGCGCTGTAATGGTCAGCAAACCACCAACGTCGAGCATCATGAGCGTTGCTGTCAACTCCGTCTGGCTCAGTTGCAACGTGGGGGTTTGCCCAAGCAGCACGGTGAGCGCTGAATTACCTTCATAGAAGAGATCCTTGGGCAAAAGATCGTGTACGACAACCTTGCGCGCTGCTCCTGGCCCTGCGTTGCTGACCTGGATCGTGTAGGTAATGAGGCTACCTCCCACGATAGGATCGCGCGCCGCCGTTTTTTTGATCTGTAAATCCGCTAGGTCTGGTACATTCGTGGGCGTAGCCGAAGGTGTAATGATCGTGGTGGGGGATGGTGTGGCGGTGGCAAGGGTTGTCGGCGTTACGGTCGGCGTTGCGGTTGCGACTGGTGTTGATGTAGGGGTTGCGGTGAGTAAGGTCGTTGTCACGGTTGCCGAGTTGTCACGGTTGCCATTGTTGGTGGCGGTTACCACGGCACGGTTGAGCAAGGTTGTACCGGTGGCCTGGAGATCGACAAGTGTACGGCCGATAATCACAATCTGGCCGGTTGGCTGGAGGATTTCAACCGTGCCGGTGATCCGGTGGGCGCTGACTTGTAATTGTGGTTTGACGCCGTTGTCCACAGTAATGGTTGATTGACCGTAAAAATGTAAACCAGTCGGTAAATTGTCGGTAATGATCACCTGTTGCGCGGCCGTTGTGCCCGTGTTACTGACCACAATGGTGTACGTAAGTGGCTCACCAGCCTTGACTGTGGCCGGGAATGCTGATTTGCTGATCAGGAGTAAGGCCGCATCATCGCGCACACTTCTGGAAGTGCCTTGCTGATCTGGCGCAAGTTCGGCTGTTCTGTTTGTGCTGTTACTTTGGCCTGTTTGCACAACTGGTTCATCCGTGGGCGCGGCTAACCAAAATAACGGCCATGTCACCGGTAGACCAGCAACTATGAGTGGCGCTAGATAAAAAATACAACCAAGGCCAAGAGTAATAAAAAGCGAACGGAGCTTCATGGTGTGTGTTGGGATCAGGTTGTAAACGGCAAACCACAATTATCTATCACAGGGATATGAATCCGCTTTATCTGGGTAGCTTATGGTAAGTATAACGCTAAAGCGCGAAGGTGCAAAGTTTATGAGCTTACTAGCGTATGAAAATAGTTGTAGAATAGTAGGGCTTTCGTAGAGAATGGCGCATGTGGGGAAGACCTATAGTGTTCCTAGATGAGTTGTGTAAAACCTGTCAAGTTTCCACAACTCACGTAGGAACACTATAGCAGGTTGTGAAAACCTGATAGGTCCGGCACTATGATGGCTTTGGCAGACGGCGACTGCTGGCTACTTGATATGGGCGCCTGTCATTTGAATCTTGTCCAATTTGGCAACCACAAAGACACGGTGTGTGTTGTCGTCCCACGGCCAGCAGGTGATCAAAGTGAGCCGGTTGTCTTCGGTTTGGTGGAGATAGGCGGCATTGGCGGCCTGCTGGGCGGGGGAAGCATCGGTCTCCGGTTCGATGGTCACCTCATCAATGCGATAGGTATAGCGTACCCGCCCTTGATCGACATAGATGTTTTGCCCTGGCGCCAACTGCCAGAGATCGCGGAAAATCGAGCCGGACATATTGCTGTGACCGCTGATCACAATATTGCCTTTGCTGCCCGGCGCCGCACTATTCTTATGCCAGCCGGCAGCAAAGAGAACATCATCCCACTTGCTTACTACCATACCGTCAGCCTGTTTGACCGCGTGCCAGCCGCGAGCAAAGACATCAGTGGTCAAGTCGATGGCTGGAATCGCCAGATGGAAGACCGTGTTTTGTGCGGTCAGGGAACGTTGCACGGCGGTGGTAAAGGGGTCTGTTTCTTGTGCGGCTTGCCACTCCTGGTAAGTCGCAAACTTACCACCGGTGGGTGGCACTTCGGTCGGCGGCGGCGCGGTGGGAGAAGGTGTGGGCGAGGGGGGCGCTTCCGGCGTATTGGTTGGTGTGGCTGGCGTTTCAGGTGTCGTCGTAATGGTTGGCGACGGCTGCACGGTTGGTGTATTGGTAATGACGAGGGTCGGCGTTGGGGGTGGCGGTTCGGTTGCCGTCGTCTTTGGGGTTTCCGTGGGCAGTGGTGTTGGCGTGGCCGTAATCACAATCGGGGTACGGGGGTTAGGCGCAAAATCTTCGCCAATCCCATCATCAACAATCGACCCCATTGCCATGTGCACTTGGTAGGCCAGCACTGGTTGGCCGACGGGGAAACCGGGCAGGGTGGAAAAGTTGGCAATGGTAAATTCCAGGTCGGGAGTGGTGGCGCTGGGCGGGGCAAAGAGGGCTGTGACATTAGGCAACCGGGCGCCCCACCCGGCATCGCGCAGTTGGTTGCCAATCGTCCCCGTATATTGATAGACGCCAAAGGCGTTCAAGTCATCGCTGTTCTTCACACCAACAACCACTTCAAAGTTGCCGGCCGTTCCCGTGAAATCGTTGTTGGTGTCGATGAGCAGCGCAAACGATTCGCCGCGCCCAAAGTTAGCAACATCTGTGCCCCCTAGTCCACCTTCACTGACCGGCTTGCCCAGAATGGGGCCAGTGACATTAGGGTCGCCGTCGCCGTCAGCGTCGCCACAGATGACCACACAATCGATCCCCACGTAAAGGGTGTCTGTGGCCGGGTCATATTCGAGATAGACTGCCTTCATATCCCAACCGCTGCGCGCCTCATCACCAAAATCGGGCGCCGGCATCCCGACATCGGCTTCCGGGTCATCCACCTTGACCACCGCCGGGCTGGTAAAATCAGCGGCGGCATCCCCGGTAAAATTCGGCGCAGCAAAAGAATAACGCAACTGCACTGCCAGAAACGCGATAGCCAAAACCATCGCGCTCGTCAGCATAATCTGTAGTTTCCGTTTCATATCATTCCACCTTGATGATTGGGGTTTGGTGACAAGGTGACAAGATGATGGGATGACAAGATGTCAGCGCTGATTGAACAACCTCCTGTTCAGTCACCCTGTCACCCTGTCACCCTGTCACCCTGTCATTCGCAATTGTTACTTTGTCGTAGCCGGGTAGGCCACGACAAAGACCCGATGCGTATTGCTATTGGGCGGCCAGCAGGAGACCAGGGTCAGCCGTTGGTCGTCCGACTGAACAATGTAGGAGGCCGTTTCCGCCTGTTGCTCCGCAGTGGCGTTCTCTTCCGGCATGATGCTCACCTGATCAACCACATAGCGATGGCGTTCCTGGCCGCTGTATAGATAGATTTCGGCGCCATGCTTGAGACGCCAGAGATCGCGGAAGACGGCGCCATAGACATTATTGTGGGCGCTGAGGACGATATTGCCCGTCTCACCCGGCACAGCGCTATTGAGGTGCCAACCGGCGGCATAACGTACATCTTCCCACTCGCTATAGGCCACGCCATCACGGCCTACTTTGCGTTGCCAACCCTTGCCTTCAATGGCGGTCGCTAGGTCAATCGCCGGAATTTCCAAAAGGGTCGGTTGTCCGCTGACTAGGCTGGGGCCGACGGGCAAGCGTTTGGTGAGTACTGGCGGGTCAACCCACTTGCCTTCTTGCATCTGGCTAAGATCGGCGCCATTGGTGGGGACAGCCGTCGGCGGCGGCAGCGTCGCAGTTGGTGTAGGCGATGGTGTGGCGGTTGGCGGCTCTGTTGGCGTTTCCGTCGGCACTTGGGTCGGCGTTTCAGTGGGTACCTGAGTTGGCGTTTCGGTTGAGGTTGCTGTGGGCGTCTCGGTTGGCGCTTGGGTTGGCGTCTCGGTTGGCGCTGGGGTCGGTGTTTCGGTCGGCAACGGGGTTGGCGTAGCCGTCGGGGTGATCACAACCGGATTGCTTTGATCCGGCATATAATCTTCGCCGATGCCATCATCGACCCCTAAAGCGCCCATGCCCAGATGTAATTTGTAGGAGGGCGGGAGCTGACCAGTGAAGCCCGGCAAGGTCGAGAAATTGGCAATGGTAAATTCCAGATCCGGCGCCGCGGCACTGGGTGATTGGAAAAGGGTAACGGTGTTCGGCAAGCGATTGCCCCAAACTTCGTTGACCATCTGTTCGCCAATCAGGCCATTGTATTCAAACGCGCCAATTTGTGAGAGATCGTCGTTGTCGCGCACGCCAATGACTACATTAAAACCGCTGCCGTCTGGCAGCGCGTCATTGTCGGTGTCGATAATCAGGCCAAACGACTCACCGGGGCCAAAGTCGGGAATATCTTCGCCGCCCAACCCCGCCAGAATGGCGCTGGTGCCGCCCGGATCGCCGTCGCCGTCGGTGTCGCCGCAAATGGTAAAGCAATCAATGCCCACATACATGGTATCGGTGGCGGCGTCATAGTCGAGATAGAGCGTGCGCATGTCAAAGCCGCTGATGGTGCCGGCGGGAAAGGCCCTGGGTAAGCCAACATCGGGCGTACTGCGATCGTTGATTTTGATTACAGTGGGGCCGGTAAAATCAGCCGCGGCGTCACCCGTAAAGGTGGGTGCAGCTAGGGTAAACTGAACAACCGAGAAGATAAGCATGGCGGCAAAGAGCAATGCCGAAACGACAAACGGTAATTTCCTATATCTCATGCCGGGCCTCCTACTGGATAAGCATAAGTTGATGAAAGTGGATAACAACAATTGAATGCGAATTGGACTGTAAATCATTACACGCCTACGACAATTGTAAGATTGCCGTTAACTATGTGTACGCTTCTATTGTGACACAGGTTCCTCTTTTCGCCAATTTCCAAGAAGAAAACCTTGCATTTGGCAGCGGTAGTTACTTTTCTATCCTGAGTCCTGAGTCTTGAGTCCTGAGTCTTGAGTCCAAAGTCCTGAGTCCAAAGTCCTGAGTCTTGAGTCCTTTGCCTTCTTGTCTTTCCCCCAAGCTATGGTATACTGCCCTTCATGATGCGCAAGTGGAAAGCTTCACAGCAAAATCAAAAAAGCATATCTAGCTCAGGAGGCCCTGCAATCATGGGTGATCTCACTCACCGTTGCCCGCTCTTACCCCCAAGTACGCTCATACCCCCATGCCCTGCTGTGCCATTTGACCCAATCCATACTCATGGTTCCCCGCCTTTCCGTTTATTCTTGGCTTGTATGCCATCCAAGCGGAAGCATCAACAAGATGAGCGACAAAGCGTTCGCTTGCTACGATTAGCGTCCCCATTGCTGCTTCTGCTCCTGCTCAGTGGTTGTAGCTTTCGGGCGGCAACACCAACCCGCACTCCCTTTCCAACCTGGACGCCTACCCCGCTTGGACAACAAGCGCCGCCTGCGGCGCCAGTGGTCCAAGTGACGGAGACGCCAACGCTGCCACCGCCGGCCGCTGCGCCCACGGAGACGCCAACGAGCGCTCCCCCTGCACCGGCGCCGACTGATACACCCGCCGAACCGCCTACGCCGGCGCCGACCGATACGCCGGCCGAGACGCCAACACCCGAACCGACGGCCACCCCTGCCTTTTCCTTTACATTGGAAGCCGCCGAGAAATTCCCCACCGATTCGCTGGCGGCCAATGTGGTGCGGATTTATCTCTATGTCTATTCCCCCAGCGCCTATGGCTTGGCGGGGTATACCTTGCAGGTGATCCATAACGGCGCCGCCTTAACGGTCGATGAGGTCTCTAGCAGTGGCATTCCCGAACAGACACGCGACACGCCTGGCCCCTACACCCGTTTTGCCAATATGAGTGTTGTTTTTGTCGAACCGCAAGCTGGTCGTTGGGAAATCCAGTTGCTCGATCCCCAACGTGCGCCTGTTGGCCCTCCGGTTACCTTTGACCTGACTGCCGACGAACGCACACGCGAACTGTATGTCCGCTATCGAGAGAATTAGAGAGGAGTGAGAAGAGAGGAGACACGAGACACGAAAAATTGATGATTACTGTCTCGTGCCTCCTCTCTCCCCTCTCCTCTCTTCTAACAGGCTGATGCCAAACAAAAAGCCGCTCATGGCATCAACACCGGAGGTGGCGCCGGCGGTGAGGAGGCGGTGCGCAGCGGTCGTGATGGTTGCTGTGGCGTTGCTGTTGAGTGCCGTGATCAGATGATGCCAGGCTTCGCCAAAGTGACCCTGGCCGGCGCAAGCGAGCCAGCGGGCGCTAAGTTGGGTGGTCTGTGCGGTGGCGCTTTGGACAATCAACGGGCAAAGTATAGGTAACGCCTCGTGTATCTGTAATCGATAGGCAACCAGCGCCGCCAACAATCCCACCAAAAAATCATCCCCAGCCGGAGTTAAGCCGGGGCCAAGCCCAGCCAGATGCATCACGCCGGTCTGGATTTTGGCGTTGTCCCCTTTGGTGAACCCTGCTTGTAACGCATCGATGCCTTGTTGCGCTCGTGGATAAAAGGCGGTCAATTCGCTGTGCAGGGGGGAAGGGGGGTGTTGACTGGATTTTTCGCGTAGCAATGAAAGGGCGTCGGTTGAAAGATTTTCCAGGGCAGGGAGATCGGGTTGCCAGATCGCCGCTTGTTGCAAGCTAATTTGGCGCGGACCGATGGATAATTCACCTGGTCGCCATTGAGCCTGAAGATCATTATTGTTCGTTGGTATTGGTGGTAACCGGTTAGGCAGGACAATGTGAAAAGGGCCATTCCCATGCGCTGTTGTAACCAGGGCAATGAGGAGGCCATTGCTACTCACGAAATTACAGGCCCGATCGTGGTGGCTTAGGCAAAGCAAGGGCAGACTACCGCTCGGTAGGACGGCGAGAAGCGAACTGCTTACACTGCACGCATATACGATCGAATTCATGAACAACTACCCCAGCCATTGCCCACTATCACGACCACAGCGTTTTAACCGTTCACACAGCACGCAGCGCTTAGGCGCTTGCAAAGAAATAAGTATCGGTAGGGGCACGAGGTTGGCGGCGAAGGAAGTCCGCGGTAGATGCTGGAACGTTGTTCGCCGCCAACCTCATGCCCGTACTGCTTGGATACTTTATTTTTTGAAGACGCCTTATCACGAAATCACCTCTAGCATCGCCGGCAGCAACTCTACGGTCAATTGGTGTGCATCGGTGTAGAGAATTTCCCCATCGGCGTGGACCGGCAGCGGCTCGGCAGAGTTGATGGTGAGCCGACGGGCGCGGCTCATACGCACTGGTTCAGCCGTAATGTGCGTTCCGCGCATGGCGCTGGGGACAAAGCCCAAAATCTGCAACTTACTTAAGCCGCGCACCAGACAGATGTCAAACATGCCGTCATCCACCTCGGCATGAGGCGTCAACCAAAAACCGCCGCCGGAACAACGACCATTGCCGATGGTCAGCAGCGTGATCGTCTGTTTGACTTCGATCTCATCCAAGCAAAGGTGAACCTGCGGGGTGCGGTAGGAGAGCAGCAAGTTGCGCGCCAGCGCCGCCAGATAGACCGCCTGACCGCGCAGCCACCGAATCTTTTGCGCCTCAATGCCCACTTGAGCATCGAAGCCGATGCCGACATTGTTGAGAAAGATGCGCTCATTGATCCGTCCGACATCGATGCGCCGGGGTTTTCCTTTGGCAATCCGGCTACAAGCTGTGCGCCAGTCGGTGGTCGCGGCCAACATTTTGGCAAAGTCATTGCCGGTGCCGACCGGGATGACGCCTAACCGCGTCGCATCGGCTTGTCCGTTGGCGCTTGGTCGTCCCTGCACCAACCCTTCACCGACCTCCTGGACAGTGCCATCGCCGCCCATGGCAATCACCAGGGGAAAGCCAGTCGCCACCGCTTCTGCGGCCAGGGTGGTTGCTTCGCGGGCCGCCTTGGTCAACGCTACATCGGTTTCGATGCCCTGACTTTGGAGGAAGGCGCACACTTCGGGTAGGAGCTTCCCAGCTCGGCCACGTCCGGCGGTTGGATTGCAGATTAGTTTCGCGATATCCATGACAACGTATTCCTTATGGTTGGCGAGATTGCGCTTATCTCAGACATTATGGCATATCTGTACGAATTTGCAAGATTCTTGCTTGTTTGTGGGCGATGTCGTATCAATGGGTTTGGCAATTTTTGTAAGTTAGCTGATTATACAGTTTTATTGTTGACTTGATGCGTAAATTGCGTTTAGAATAATAGAAAATAAGCTCACCGGCAATGTTGATGAGCATAGATGTATAGATCGCTACAGGATAGATATGTCTAAATAAGCAAAACATGAGAAGATGGGTGCAGGGTGTTTTACCTCTCACAATGAACTTGTTGCTTTCTGCTACAGTCATTATCTCCATATAAATTCATTATCCCCATATACATGTAGTCTGGAGGCAGACACAATGGTAACTATTTTGGTAATTGAAGATGAACCCATTCTACGCGAAGAGATTGTTGAATGGTTGACCCTAGAGGGGTATCACGCGGTTTCTGCAAGTGATGGGCGCAGGGGTATACATGCAGCCTTGGATTACTTGCCAGATTTGATTGTGTGTGACATTTTAATGCCCGAGATCGATGGCTATAACGTCCTGCTCGAAATTCATACCCATCCTGCTACGACGAATACTCCGTTTATCTTTCTTACGGCCAAAGCCGCACAAGATGAAATCCGCAAAGGCATGGACTTGGGCGCCGATGATTATATTACCAAGCCTTTTACACGTGTAACCCTTTTACATGCGATTGAAGCGCGCTTGGCAAAGAAAAAGTTACAGACGCAGGCGCATCAACAGGCAATTGCCGGATTGCAACGCGCTTTAACCCAAGCCAGTGAGCATAATATTCTCAAAGCCAAACTACTTTCCATGTTTTCGCATGATTTTGCCAATTCGCTCACCAGCATTCTCATGGTTGGTAGTCTGTTACGCAATCTATAGTTGACCCCAATGTCAAGACCAGAAAAGGCTGAAAATAAGAACCAAAATCGTCAAAGCGGTCCTTCAGCA
>JAPKMW010000087.1 GCA_026645575.1 Caldilineaceae bacterium | reverse complement strand
CCACTGATCGAGGTTACGAATCCCATACCCTAACCACTCGACATGGGTGTCGGCGACAACCAGACCAACCGGAATGCCATAATTGACCCCCTGGCCGGAGCGCAACGGGTAGGTAAAGACAGTGGCGACAGTGATGGCCGCCGGCGCCGCCAGGTTACGCTGGGGAACAGCCTTGGGTTGCCGCGGCACAGCCAGCACCTGGAAGGAAGCCACGATCCGCTCATACAGCGCGACTGCGCCGGGCGCTGGTTCTTCCGGCCCCCCTTTGCCGCCGCCAAAGAGGTTGACGCGGTAGAGAATGCCATCCCCGGCGATCAAGGTGGTGAATTTGTCACCATCCCCCACCACAGGGTCGCGTTCCAGGCGTAGCGCAGCGCGACCATTGATCTGACTGGGCGCCGCTGGACGGATGGCAGTACTCACATCCAACCCGGCGTCAGCATAGGTTTGGGTTACATATGCTTCCGGCGTGGCGGCGCTCTCCAAAACGAGGATCGATATCCCTTGATAATGGGGTGAATTTTCCACCGGCAGACGAACAAAGAGCATTTTATAGGCGAGGCCGGCATCATCACTCTCCGTCACTTCGGCCCTAGGTGGCAGCGCCACAGCATAACCGGCGGCACGATTGGTGTATGGTTGCCAACCATCGCTTTGGCTCTGCAAACGCTGGGCGCCGGCCGCAACCAGCGCCGGCGTGAGTGAACCGAGCAAGAGAAAGATAAGCAACGGCGTCAGGAGGGCAAGGACAAAGGTGTGTGATAGATGGCGGTTGATTGGGGCGGCAAATTTCATACTGGCTCCTTTCTGGTGAGGTACGGATCGTGGATAATATTCTAACACGTCAGTTCAGCGTACAGATGAATGACAGCGGATATTATACCAACCACCGTATGCAAGGAACCGTTCCCTCGTTAGTTAACAATCTACTTACTTTTTTACCGGTAACTCGGCAATTTTCTCCCAGGGTCCTATACGCCTGCGGAAAGGGTTGAAAGTAGGACAATATGACTGTCAGTTCACCACTTTTCTCGGACACACCTTGAGTGGCAGAGGGGTTGACCCGTAACACAACTGCCGCTACAATGAGGATAATTGCGCTCATTCAATCAATTCGAGGATAGATGATGATTTACAACACCCTTGCGCCCACCCTTGTACTTGACGGCCCTTGGCAATGTCAACCTGGCGCCAATGCCCCCTGGCAAGAAATTGCGGTTCCCGGCTGTTGGGAAGCGCAGGGGGTGGCTAAGACATTGGACGGTCCCGTGCGCTATCGCCGCGCTGTTGACATTCCTGCCGATTGGCGCGACGGGCCGATTCTGCTTGAATTTGACGCGGTGAGCTATGTCGCCACCGTTTATTGCAACGGACAACGGATCGGCCAGCATGTGGGGATATGGACGGGGTTTGCCTTCGACATCACCGCTGCTGCCCAAGCGGGAGCCACCAATACCATTGAGGTAGAAGTCTGGAAGCCCACCAACGAGTTGCCAAGCGCATCTCAGCAAGCAGGTGCGCAGACAAAAAATAACGGGCGCTATCCGTTGCGGACCACCTTGGCCGGTTTTCTACCCGATGTGGCGACTACCTTTGGCGGCTTATGGCAGTCTGTGCGGCTACGGCTGGGTGCTGATGGGTTTCACAACCTGCGCATTGACCCTGACCCGGACACCGGCGCAATTCGGGTGCGCGGAACGGTGGCACTGGATGAACGGAAGCGGAGTCGCGATCCGGTTACGATCCATCTGGTAGTGATGCAGCGATCACGCGAGGTGGCGCGTCTGTCGCGGGTACTCAATGCGGCGGCTTTTGACCTGTCGTTGATTGTGCCCCATGTGCAACGCTGGTCGCCAACCATGCCCAACTGTTATCAAGTTTATCTGTCTGTGCGCCAGACGCCACGCATCCTGGTGGCGCATACGCAGCAAATTGGCTTTCGACGCCTAACGACGCAAAGCGAACAGGTGCTGCTCAACGGACTGCCGATCCATCTACGTGGCGTCCTCAGTTGGGGTTGGGAGCCGACTCACATTGCACCAAACTACACAGCCGAGGCCGTGCGCAGTGAGTTTCGGCGGGTGCGGGCGCAGGGTTTTAACTTGGTGAAACTTTGTCTCTTTGTCCCCAACCAGACTTACTTTGATATTGCTGATGAAGAGGGCATGTTGCTCTGGCAGGAGTGGCCGCTCTGGCTGCCCGATGTGACACCCGAATTGCGGGCGCAAGCGCCGGCGGAGTACCGCGACTATATGCAACTGACGCGCCATCACCCGTCGGTTGTCCTCTATAGTGCCGGCTGTGAATTGAATCAGCAGGTGGACGCCGCATTGCTGCGTGAACTCGATCGCGCCATTCGTGACAACGTGACCGATGTGCTGGTCTGTGACAACAGTGGGTCGGGCGAGGCATACGGCGGGTTGGCCGTGGACTTTGCCGACTTCACCGACTACCACACCTATGGCGACATCCACTTTCTCGAAGAGACGCTGGACAATTGGCGGCGCGACTGGCTGCCGGTGCGCCCCTGGATCTTTGGCGAGTTCTGTGATGCCGACGGCTTCCGCGATCTCGAGGAAATTATCGCCAAAAACGGTGGCGCAAAACCGTGGTGGATGACGCCTGATAATCCAACCTATCAATGGCGCCCAGAAGTGCGAGCGCTTATTGAAGCCGACGAACGATTACAGGCGGCCAACCTCACCTTCACAACCGAGCAACTGGTCCAGATCGCCAACGCCCAATCGTTGATGGTGCGCAAATATACGCTGGAGACGGTGCGCAAACGGGCGGCGGTGCAGGGCTACGTCATCACCGGTCTGTGCGACACGCCAATTGCCACCTCCGGCATCTTTGACGACTTTGATCGCCCCAAGTGGGAACCAGCAGCCTTTCGCCAGTTCAATACCGATGCTATTCTGGCGCTGGATTGTGGGCGCAGTCGTCGCTGGCGGCATGGCGGCGACCGGGCCGAACGGTTGGATCTCTACAATTGGTGGGCCGGAGAGACGGTGCGCTTGCACCTCATTTTGAATCATACCGCTGCCGCCGCCATCACCGATGGCGCTTTCACCTGGCAGGTAGTGAATGCCGATGGTGAGCCAATTGCCGGTGCGACGCAGCAAAGTAGCCGCGCCCTCCCCAGCGGTCGACCGGCAGAGGTTGGGGTCATCACCTTTGCCCTGCCCGCCATGACGAGAGCAGCCCAATGCCAACTCACCGTTCACTTTACCGGCACAGGGGGAGCGTGTCGCAATCAGTGGCCACTTTGGGTTTATCCGCGACCAGCAGAGTGGAACCAGCAAGTGGTTGTCTATGACCCGTTCTACACGTTGCATGATTTACCCGAACTGTCGGCGCTCTGGGGTGAATTACCGGCGGCGGCGGCAGGGAAGGTTGTGATTACCAGTGTCCTGGACGAGCCTTTCCAAGCCTATCTGGCGGCAGGCGGGCGTGGGTTGTTGTTGCAAACCGGCGAAGGGGCGTTGCCCGTGCGGCGGGGACCATTCTGGCGCGAAGCAGTGAAGTTGATCTGTCCCCATCCACTCTGGACAGCTTTCCCGCAGGCTGGCTTTGTCGATCTGCAATTCTTTGGTCTGGCGACGGATGTGATGATCGACCCCAATCTGTTGAGCGCTGTTTTGCCACAGCTATCCGCAATTACCCCGATCTTACGCCGACTCGACGCACGTGAATTTACCGTGGCGGATTATCTCTTGGAAGCAGTGGTCGGGAAAGGCAAGTTGCTGGTTTGCACACTGCGATTGCAAGGGGGCGCCGGGGTGCAACCGACTGGATTGCAGCGGAATGTGGTGGGATGTGCATTATTGGCGCAAATGATCAATTACTTGTCTGTTTAAGGCGCATTCAAAAAATAACTATCCAATCCGTAGGCGCTTAATTCACCGGTTGCAACAGCCGTTGACCGATTTGGTTGAGGATGGTATGCGCAACCTGATTGGGGTTATAACCGCCTAGCAGGCGGACAAAGGGCTTTTCATAGCGATCACAAAATTCTTTTACTTCGCCAAAGCCGTGCCGCGACCAACGAATGGCTAGAAGGACAACCGAGACTTCGGGGCGAGCGACGTGCGGTTCAAAATCGGTGTAGGTTTGGTCGTGCCCTTCGATCCAGATCAACTCCCGCAGTTCAAAGGCAGTACAAAGCGCATTGGCCGCCGCTTGCCGCCGCTCACCACCGATCAGCACCACGGTTTGATCGCGCAACAGTGAACGAACTTGCAGCACTTCAGCAATCGGCGCCGTGGCCTCCACCGTTTCGGTGGCAGGCGCCCGCTTGGCGAGGAAGCGATCAATTTCGCGCAAAACGAGTTGAAAATTTTTGGGCACTTCCAACCTGCCTGGCATTTGATCTAGCACCGGCAAGAGTTGTTCGCGCAACTCGGTGTTGCTGGGGGGGAGGCCGCTTTCGATCAACCCATTGACCGCCTCTACCAGCCGTTGCCAATCCTCTAACAACTCCTGACCGGCTGCCGATTGAATGACACGACGGCGATGACGGACTTTGCTAAAGAGCTTTTCCCGCTGTTTGATCGTCTGCTTCACCTCTTCAATGCGGACGGCAAGCTCCGTAATACGGGTTTTCAGGTCAGTCCACGTCTCCGGTTTAACCGCTGTCCATTTGCTCATAAAGTCGCGAATATAAATGCGGTAGTAGTTGGTCGTCGCCTTGAGCCATTGAAAGAGTTTGACCTGATCGCTGTCAACCGTGCCGTTCACTGCACTCACGGCATTGCGCAACATCGCCTGCGCTTCACCGGCTAGCGTCAGTGCCGATTCTAGAAAATCTTCGCCCTCATCCTCATCGTTAATAATGTCATTCAGCAAGAGAACAATCGCCATCGTTGCCTCGAAGCAGCCGGCTAGCTCTTCAAAGGCGGTCGCATCCACCGCGGGTGGCCCTTCGCGCTGACACATCCAGAGGTAGCAATCGGGCAAGGCTTGGGCATATTCGATCAATTTCATACGTTGGTGATCGAGATCCGAATCGCTCCTGATCCCTTGCTCGGCATAGCGCTGCCGTTGGGCCGCCCACATGGCCCCTTCTTTTTTGACTACGCAACGCTGGGCCAATACGGCCAGGTCGAGTGTTGTCATAATTGACTGCTGCCGATAGCCTTCGGTGTTGTAGACTAACACTGCTTCCTGCGTAGTGCGGAGCGTCGTATAGGGTTTACTGGTTGCTGGGGGATATGATACTGCGCCGTTGAGGCGCGCAGGGGTTGCGACAACAGGGGCCGTTTCGGCTTGTTCAGCGGTAGAGAGTGGCGACTCGCTTGCTACCATGAACGCTTTATTGGATTGTTCTTCCGTAGCCGTTGTTGTTTCTGCCAGTTCGTCCTGGGCGGCAAGAGCGGTCAGCGTTGCTGACGGTTCAGCCGCTAATGCCAGTAAAGTCTCACCCAAGTGACGCAATTCATGCCGCACGACAGGATCGGTCTCAGCAAGGGCCTGTAGCCGTCCGATCAACGGCTTGAGTGCGCACAGTAATTGTTCACTAACGGTTGTTGGTATACTCATATTCTCATTGTCGATAGCGATCGTGCAGGCAACCTGATATGGGATGGCAGCAATCCGCGTTGGTCACACCAGCAGCATTAGAGCCGCCACACCACCTGGGCAGTACGGCCAAAGATCCACGCTTTTTCGTCTTCCGTCAATTGCGCAAGATAGCTCAGGGGAACTTGTAACGCATTGCCATAGCCCTCACGCGAACTAACCGGTGGCCAGTCGCTTCCCCACATGATCCGTTGGGGGCTAAAGGCGGTTAACGTCATGTCAACCAGGGGTGGGATGTGGGTGAAGGGGTGGGGCAATTCACAAAATTCACCGAAGCCTGGCAATTTGATTGTCAAGTTTGGGTAGCGGGCCAGCGCCAACACCTGCTGAAATTCACTGTATGGCGGTGTTGCGCCCCGTCCTACACCGCCCAGATGTTCAATCACAATCGACAAATTGGGAAAGCACTCGACGACTTCCCGAAATTGGGGGCCAAGCAAGGTTGCAGGTGAACAGGGGACACTGACGACTAACTCTAACGCTGCTGCTGTGCGCCAGTGGGCCAGGGGGTCACGCCCGCTGCCCCGAAAATCAGCCGGCAAACGAATCCCACCGATGCCCTGTTCCGCCCAGTAACGGATGCGTGAACCGTCATCGTCCGGCTCGGCAATCATGGCGGCAGCAAACTTACCGGGGTGGTCGGCCAGACAGTCGAGCAGGTAGCGATTATCGGTATTTCCCATGTACTGGATAAAGACCGCTTTGTCCACACCGCTCTGCGCCATGTGAAAGAGCAGTATCTCGACCGGCTCATATTTATGTAAGCCAACATGGCAATGCGTATCAACAATCAACATAACTCACCCCTTGGCTGCTGAGTAACCACGCTGCCACCCGCCGTAACAGTCAATTATACCACAAAGCGCACATCCCCCTAAATCAATACCATTGTGTAAAGAAGACTGTGTAAAGAAGACGCAGCTTTCTCCCGTCACTATAACGAAAGATGGCCGAATTGGCAACTACTGTATAGATAGAGATGGTTTTCCCGGCCAGCGCTGCGCTTACTTGCTTCTGGGCCGACGAGGTGCGACATTAAGAGCGCTTTTGATCGATTTTACCGTGCGTCTTGACATCTGACAAATGTATCTAGCCCAGTACCCCCCTCTATATATCATGCTATGGTAAGCAAGGTATCGGTACTATACACTTATTGTAATTGTAATAATTGGAAACAGACGTTCTTTGGGGAAGGAGTGCCAGGCAACAAATTGTACAATCTTTGCGAATGCCGCAATTGTATGAGACCAGTCCAGGAAATAAATCATACGACAACCATTAAACAGTTCACGTAACACGAATCACATATCACGTTGCTGTGGATGATTTTTCCCTGGTAGGGCCTGACAAATCTGCATGACAAAGGAGTAGAGGCGGATCTTATGAAGCTGCCAGGTGATATCCAGAGCATTGCTCTCTTTCGGGCGCTACAGCTTGGCGACTGGCTTTGTACGATCCCAGCCGTACGCGCCCTGCGCCATGCCTTACCCTCTGCCAGGATTACCCTGCTAGGTCTGCCGTGGTCACAAACATTGGTCACACGCTTTCCGCACTACTTTGACGACTTTGTGCATTTTCCCGGCTTTCCCGGCCTCCCGGAACAGCCCTTTGCTGCCGCGCAAACGGTCGCCTTTCTCCAAGCCATGCAAGAACGGCGGTTTGACCTGTTGTTGCAGATGCAGGGCAACGGCAACCTGACCAACCCGTTGCTGCTCCTGTTGGGCGCACGTACTTTCGCCGGTTTCTACCGGGCCGACAACTTTCGCCCCAACACCGACTACTTTACACCCTACCCGGAAAGCGGCAGCGAGATCCACCGTTTCCTGCACCTGATGACCTTTCTGGGGATACCAGCGCAGGGTGATGCTTTAGAATTTCCGCTCACCGCCGCTGATTACACCGCCTATCAACAGTTGGCCCTGCCTGTTGCGCCGGGCGCCTATGTGATCATTCACCCCGGCGCTCGCGCCGAGCAGCGCCGTTGGCCCCCCTCCTACTTTGCGCAATTGGGTGATTGGTGCGCCGAGGCCGGTTATGATGTTGTGCTAACCGGCGTCGAGGCAGAACGTCCCTTAACAGCAGCGGTGAAGGCCGCATTACAGGCACCCGCCATTGATACCACCGGTCAACTAACGTTGGGAACGTTGGGTGTGCTGGTGCGTGCGGCGCGACTGGTCATCTGCAATGATACCGGCATTTCACACTTGGCTGCCGCGCTGCAAAAGCCGAGCGTCGTCGTGGCGTGTGTGCCGGACGAGCGCTGGCGACCACTCAACCAAACCTTGCATCGCTGGGTTCCGGTTGCGGCAGATACCGACGCTGCGCCAGTATTGGCGGCGATCCAGGAACAGATGGTTAGGTAGCTGGTTGGATTAGTTGGTTAGTTGGTTTGTTTGTTTCACCTGCACCAAACAACTAACTAACCAACGACCTAACCAACCATCATGAAAGGACCGAGCAAGCGTATGCAAACAACCGACACCGCCATCGAAAAGCTGCGCGTCCTCACCTGGCATATCCATGGCACCTATCTTTATTATCTGACACAGACCCCCTGCCAGTGGTATGTACCGGTCAAGCCGGGGCGACCGGCGGGGTATGGCGGCTGCGGCGGGAGTTGGCCGTGGGGCGCCAATGTACATGAGGTGCCGGCGGAAGCGGTGGCCGATCTTGAACTGGATGCCGTGCTTTTCCAATCCTATCAGAATTTTAGTGAAGATCAATACCAGCTTTTGTCGCCGACACAGCAGCAACTACCCCGTCTCTACCTGGAACATGACCCGCCGCGCCAGCACCCCACCGACACGGTTCACCCGGCCACCAGTGATCCGACGGTGGGGATTGTTCATGTCACCCATTTCAACCGCATGATGTGGGATAACAACAGCAACCCGACCTACGTGATTGATCATGGCGTGGTGGTGCCGCCCACGGTGCGCTACACAGGCGAGCTTGACAAGGGCATTGTGGTGATCAACAACATCCACAAGCGGGGGCGCCGTTTGGGATTGGATCTCTTTGAACAGGCGCGCCAGGTGCTTCCACTTGATATTGTCGGCATCAACGCAGAGGAAGTAGGGGGCATTCCATCGCTGGGGTACGAAGAGTTGCACCATCTCACTGCCCGTTACCGCTTCCTCTTCAACCCCATCCGCTATACGAGTCTGGGGTTGGCTGTCTGTGAGGCGATGATGATTGGCCTGCCCATTGTCGGCATGGCGACGACCGAGATGGCGGTCACGGTGGAGAATGGCGTGACCGGCTTTGTCCACACGGATGTTGAACAGGTCATTGCCTATGCACAACGGCTGCTGGACGAACCGGACCTGGCGCATCAGCTTTCATTCAATGCCCGGCTCTACGCCCAGCAGCGCTTTGGCAGTCAACGCTTTGCCAATGAGTGGGGTCGCTTGCTTCTGAACATCTGTACTCGGTGCGCGGCCAGTGAGCCGACGCCGGCTTATGAAGTCATGGTGATGGCATGAATGCGGGAAAACGGCTGGCCTTTATCAGTGAACACGCCTCGCCCCTGGCAACGCTGGGGGGCGTCGATAGCGGCGGACAGAATGTCTATGTCGCGCAGACGGCGTGCGCCCTGACGCGGTTGGGCTATACGGTCGATATTTTTACCCGGCGCGATGATCGCAACCAGCCCACCATCGTCCATTGGCAACCAGGTGTGCGGGTAATTCATGTCGAAGCCGGCCCGCCCCACTTTGTGTGCAAAGAAGAGCTTTTGGCATTGATGGACGAGTTCACCGAGTGGATGGTGCGCTTTATCCAGAAAGAGAGTGGGGGTAAGGGAACAAAGAACGGCCTTGTCAACGCAGCAACAAAGGGCAGCAACGGCGTTCACAGTGTGCCGGAAGATAGCCCAACGCCCATTTATGCGCTCGTCCATGCCCACTTTTTTATGTCGGCGCTAGTCGCTTCCCGGCTCAAGCAACGGCTGGGGCTGCCCTATGTGGTGACTTTTCATGCACTGGGCAAGGTGCGCTTGCAGCATCAAGGCAAAGCTGACGCCTTTCCCCCCGTGCGGCTGGCGATTGAAGAGATGGTGGTGCGTGAGGCAGATCGAATCATTGCCGAATGTCCGCAGGATCGCAGCGATCTGATCGAATTGTACCAGGCCGCACCAGAAAAGCTGACCGTGATACCCTGTGGCTGTAACCTGGATGAATTTTACCCGGTGGACAGACCCCTAGCCTGTAGTGTACTTGGTCTTGATCCACGCAAGAAATATCTCTTGCAACTGGGGCGCATGGTGCCACGCAAAGGGGTCGAAACGGTCATTCGTGGGTTCGCCCACTATTTACGCCGCCAGCAGGCGGCTTCGACGAGCTCAGCTTCGACAGGCTCAGCTTCCGGCTCGACTCTAGCGGCGGCTTCGACAGGCTCAGCCGCCGCCCTTGAGTTATTGATTGTAGGAGGCGAAGAAGATCCAGAGACACCGGAGATCAAGCGGTTGCAGGCGATTGCCGTCGAGGAAGGTATACAGGGATGTGTCCGCCTGCTGGGCCGGCGTGATCGTGATCTCCTGAAATATTACTACAGCGTGGCCGAGTTCTTTATTACTGTTCCCTGGTACGAACCCTTTGGCATTACACCGCTGGAGACAATGGCCTGTAGTATTCCGGTGATCGGGTCGGCGGTAGGGGGAATCAAATTCACGGTGAAAGATCAGGAGACCGGCCTGTTAGTGCCACCACAGGATCCGGTAGCACTGGCGGCGGCGATTGGCACGTTGCTCCATGATCCGGCTACCTTGGCGCAGATGCGGGTGAACGCCTTGCAACGGGTGCGCAAAGAATTTACCTGGGAGAAGGTCGCCGGCCAACTGGACAAAGTCTACCAGGCGGTGGCGTTGCCGTCGCCCGGTCATCGCCGCCCCCGCGCCGAAGAGACCGTGGATCGCGCATTTGCCGGCGCCCTGGTTGCTTTAAAACAGGCGCAGCGCCAGTTACGGCAACCGATTGTCCAAGCCACCAACCTGATTCAAGCGACCCTGGCACAGGGCGGCAAATTGCTGATCTGTGGCAATGGCGGCAGCGCAGCGGATGCCCAGCACTGGGCGACTGAGTTTGTCGGTCGGTTTCTCCTCCCAGAGCGCCCTGGCTACCCGGCCATTGCCCTGTGCGCTGACGGCTCCTTACTGACGGCCTGGGCCAATGATTTTGGCTTTGAGACGGTCTTTGCCCGCCAGGTGCAAGCGTTGGGGCAACCGTGGGATGTCCTCATCTGTATCAGCACCAGCGGCAACTCGCGCAATCTGGTGCAAGCCTGTCGGGTGGCGGCCAGCAAGGGGATGCCGATCATTGGTCTACTGGGCAAAGATGGCGGTGCGCTGGCTACACTGGTCGATGTGCCCATCATTGCACCATCGCATTCGACACCGCGGATTCAGGAGGTGCATCTGCACATTCTGCACACCATCACTGAATTGGTGGAGAATTACCTGACCGCCGATCAGCAACCGTGCAGTTCCCTATCTCCGAAGAGCACCCTTGATTTAGTAAAGGCGAGCGAACGATGAGCAAAGAGTTAGCCAATCAGATTGCTGTTGTCACCGGTGGCAGCCAGGGCCTGGGCCAGGCCATCACCGACGTACTGAGCGCCGCCGGCGCCACCGTCATTATCGGCGATGTCAAAATCGAACAGGCGAGCCAACGGGCGGCAGCCCTGACCAATCAAGAGCGCAACGTCACCGCGCGCCAGCTTGACCTCCTCGACCCTGGCAGCATTCAGCAATTTGTCACGACAGTCATCGATGAGTATGGTCGGGTAGATATTCTCATCAACAACGCGGGCACCGATGTGACCAAACCGGTCGAGGAATTGACCCTTGCCGAGTGGGATCGCATTTTGGGGGTCAATCTGCGGGGGGTCTTTCTCATGGCGCAGGCCGTCTTGCCGATCATGTACCGGCAGGGCGCCGGCCATATCGTCAACATCACATCAACGGCGGCGAAACGCGCCTGGCCCAATGCCAGTGCTTATCACGCCAGCAAATGGGGCGTCTTGGGTCTCTCCTATGCGCTCTTTGCCGAGGCGCGTCAACAGGGTGTCAAAGTGACCGCCGTTGCCCCCGGCGGGATGCGCACGCCCTTTCTGTTGGATCGCTTTCCCGACCTCGATCCAAATAATTTACAAGAGCCACACACCGTCGCCCAGACCATTCGCCATGTCCTCACGCTTCCCCCCGAAAGCGTGATCCCGGAAGTGATGGTGCTGCCCATGAGCGAAACGTCGTGGCCGTGATTCGTAATTCGTGTTGCGTGTACCGTTGCCTGAGCTTGTCGAAGGCAACGATACACGCAACACGCAACACGTAAGGATATTTCATGCGTCCAGCGATTTTTCTTGATAAAGATCATACGTTGATTCCTGATATTCCCTATAATGTCGATCCGACGCGGATCACCTTGACGCCGGGCGCCGGGGAAGCGCTCTGTCGGTTACAAGAGGCCGGCTATGCCCTGGTGGTGGTTTCCAATCAGTCGGGGGTGGCGCGGGGTCTCTTCCCGTTCAGCGCTTTAGCTGGGGTAGAGGAGAAGGTGCGCCAGTTACTGGCCGGCTATGGCGTCGAACTGGATGGCTTCTTTGTTTGCCCCCACCACCCAGAGGGCAACACACCCGACTATGCCATTGATTGTAGTTGCCGTAAACCATTGCCGGGGTTGCTCTATCGCGCCGCGCGCATCTTGGAACTAGATCTCACCCAGTCGTGGATGGTCGGCGACATTTGGAGCGATATGGCGGCGGGGCGAGGGGCGGGCTGTCGCACGATCTTGTTCACCTACCATACCGAGTTGGCACGTGAATTGCCGCAATCGTTTCCCGATCACGTTGCCGCCACTTTTGAGGAGGTCGCTGATCTGATTCTTGGTCAGGCACAGCCGGTAAAGACCGCCCACGCCCAGCAGCTAAGACCAGGGGTTAGAGCACTCGCCCCGTTGCCAACAAAAGCAGGGAAAGGCAGCACAACCTATCGCTTTGCGCGTCGGGGTCTTGCCAGAACGAAGGCGTAGCCAACCTGTAGTAAAGACTTTAGTCTTGCTGTATGTCAGAGCAAGACTAAAGTCTTTACTACGATTCCGCAGAACAGCAAGGACGCCGCCAGCCATGGAAGATGGAACAAATAGAGATGATGAAAGCCAATTTATTGCCGATTGTTGACAAGTTCGCCGGTCTCCCGATCATAATTATCGGCGAGGCGATCCTGGATCGCTATACCATGACGCGCACGCAGCGGCTCTGTCGCGAAGCGCCGGTGCCGGTGGCCGATGTCCGTGGCGGTGAAGCGTTTCCCGGCGGCGCTGCCCATGCGGCGGTCAACGTGGCAACGCTTGGCGGCGCAGCCCACTTTCTAACCGTGATCAGCGCTGATGAAGCCGGCCAACACCTCACGCAAAAATTGCAGGCATATGGGGTAGAGACACAGGCAATGGTCGTCGATCCCCAGCGGCGCACCTTGGTGAAACAGCGCATTCTGGTCAATGGGCAAATGCTCCTGCGCTGTGACGAAGGCGACACGGCGCCCCTATCAGGGGAAAGCGAAGCGCAACTGATCGACCAGTTGCAGCGGCTGGCGCCAAGCTGTGCCGCGGTTCTGGTCTCCGACTACGATTACGGCATTCTGACCGAACGGGTAGTGCAGACGCTCTGTCAATTGCAAGCCGACCAGGGTCTCCTGCTGGCGGTCGATTCCAAGCGGCTGCCGCTCTTCAAACAGTGCCGGCCTACCGTAGTCAAACCCAACTATGAGCAAGTAGTGGATCTCTTGCAGAATAGACCGCTGCTCAACGGCCTGCGCCCGCAACAGGTGACAGACGCCGGCGACCGGCTCTTCAAGCTCACTGGCGCGCAAATGGTGGCGGCGACGCTCGACACCGAGGGGGCGCTGGTTCTGGAACGGGACAAAGAAGCCTACCGCACCTACAGCGAGCCGACCAGCGATGCCAATACGGTCGGCGCCGGCGACACTTATATTAGCGCCTTTGTGCTAGCGTTGGCGGCCGGTGCCACGCGTGAAGAGGCGGCAGAACTGGCCGCCCAATCGTCGGCGATTGCTGTGCGCTGGGCGGGAACGGCGCCCTGTTGGCAAGAGGAATTGCGCGTTGCCCTCACCACCGCGCCGGGGAAGCGGCTTTATGCTCGCGAGCAACTGGCGCGCACCATGCAGAATTACCGGGCGCAGGGCAAGCAGATTGTCTTTACTAACGGCTGCTTTGACCTGATTCACCCCGGCCATGTTGATTACTTGAACAAAGCCAGGGCGCTGGGCGATGTGCTGGTGGTCGGCGTCAACACCGACGAGAGTGTACGGCGCTACAAAGGGCCAAGTCGCCCCATCAACCCGCTCGACCATCGGCTGGAAGTGTTGGCTGGTCTCGCCAGCGTTGATCATGTGATCGAGTTTGATGAAGACACGCCCGTCGAATTGATCAAGCTCGTACAGCCCGACCTGTATGTCAAAGGCGGCGATTACACCGAAGCGCAACTGCCCGAAGCGAGCGTTGTGCGCGAATTGGGGGGTGACGTGCAGATCATTCCGTTCCTCACTGGCTATTCAACAACGGCAATTGTCAACAAGATCAAAAGCGAGGATCGGTTGAAGCTGACTGGGCGGCGACCAGTGCATGGCGCACGTCCGGCCACCGAAACACGCCCTCTCCCCCACCATCGTCAGGAGGTTTATGAGTGAGTCAGCTCGTAGTAAAGACTTTAGTCTTTCATCTCGTAGTAAAGACTTTAGTCTTTCGGGGAGCGAGACAAAGAGTGAAGGCTTTACTACCGATTTCGCCGGGGTACATAAAATCTTGGCCGTCCGGCTGGACAATATGGGTGATCTGTTGATGACCACGCAAGCCTTGCGCGCCTTGCAAGAGCGCTTTCCAGCGGCAGAGTTGGTGCTGTTGACCTCCCAAACCGCCAGTGCGTTGGCCCCTTATGTTCCGGTCATCGACCGGTGGCTGGTCTATGATGCGCCGTGGGTCAAAACCTACGCCGAAGCGCCGACCGGCGCCGGTGTGATGGCGCTGGCGGAGCAGTTGCAGAACGAGCGTTTTGATCTCGCCGTCATTTTTACCGTCTACAGCCAGAATCCCCTGCCGGCGGCGCTGCTTACCTTGATGGCCGGCATTCCCTTGCGTCTGGGATATAGCCACGAGAACCCCTACCACTTGCTGACCCACTGGTTCCCCGACCCGGAGCCGCAGAAGGTGATCAAGCAGGAGGTGCAACGCCAACTGGATCTCGTGGCCCGTATTGGCGCTGTCACGACTACGCCGACACTGGCGCTGAAGGTCGATGACGCCGCTCGGCAACGCACCCAAGCGTTGTTGCAAAGTCTCGGCCTCCACCAAGGCGCTGCGGCGGGTGAGCCTGTCGAACCCAGTGAGCCTACCGAAGCCTGGTTACTCCTCCACCCTGGCGTGAGTGAGGAACGGCGACGCTATCATGCCTGGGGTTTTGCCGAAGCCGGCAAACGGTTGAGTCGGCAATTGGGGTGGCGTATTTTGGTCAGCGGCGGGCCGGAAGAACGGGCGCTGGCGGCGCAGGTCGCCGGTGCGATTGGTGAGGCCGCGGTCAATCTCGCCGGAGAATTATCGTTGGCCGAGTTTATCGCCCTGGTGGCGGTTGCGCCGCTGCTGATTACCAACAACAGCGGGCCGGTGCATATCGCCGCCGCGCTGGGGACGCCGGTGGTCGATCTTTATGCCACCACCAACCCCCAACATACGCCCTGGCTGGTCGATCACCGGGTACTCTACTTTGACACAACCTGCAAAGCCTGTGAACGAGGCATCTGCACCACGCCATATCACGGCCAGCAACGCTATCTTCAACCCCAGGAGATCGTCCAGGCGGCATTGGCGCTGTTGACTGAGGTGCAAGGGCTTCCTAATGCCCACCAAGGAGCCATGCGAGGAGAACAAAACAAACAACCATGATCCAGTTCACGCAACACGCATCACGCATCACGTCTCGTATCATCAAGCTTTTACCATAACCATACACAACACAAGGAGCTACCAATGGCGCAAGTTGATGTATTGATTCCAACCTACAATCGCGTGGCGGCGCTGGCGGCGCTGCTGACCAGCCTCTACCACCAAAGCTGGCAAGATTTCCGTATTATCATCTCTGACCAATCCGATAGTGTTGACCTGGCGCAATCAGCCACCTTGCAAACCCTGGTGCGCATGTACCAAGGACAGGGCCAAGCGGTGGAAATCCATCGCCACCTGCCACGGCGCGGGATGGCCGAGCAGCGCCATTTTCTCTTCAGCCAGGCACAGGCGCCCTATGTACTCTACCTGGACGATGATCTGATTCTGGAACGGTGGGTGGTCGAGGGCATGGTGACGGCCTTGCGCCGCGAAGGGTGCGGCTTTGTCGGGCGACCAGTGGTCGGGTTGAGTTATGCCCATGATGTGCGCCCCCATCAGCAGGCCATTGAGTTTTGGAACGGCCCAGTGACGCCAGAGCGGATCACACCTGGTTCGCCAGCTTGGGAACGCTATCGCTTGCACAATGCCGCCAATCCCCTCCACATTGCCCAGAAACATGGCATCACCCCGGAGCGACCGCGACTCTACAAGGTGGCCTGGGTCGGCGCTTGCACCATGTATGACAGCGCCAAGTTACGTAGCGTGGGCGGCTTCAGCTTTTGGGAGGAAGTTCCCACCGAGCATTGTGGTGAAGATGTGGTAGCACAATTGCGGGTAATGGCGCGCTATGGCGGCTGCGGCATCCTTCCTTCGGGCGTCTACCACCAGGAGTTACCAACCACCCTGCCCAACCGTTCCTTTAACGCACCGGAACGGTTGGCCGTTTTTCAAGATGAGGCGGTCTATGCGTGATCTGATCTGCATTTGCCATCTACGCTGGGATTTTGTCTGGCAACGCCCGCAACAACTGCTATCGCGGTTGGCGCAACTGCCGGCCGCCGGGTTGGGCAATGGCGCCGAGCGGGCGTGGCGTGTGCTGCTGGTTGAGGAGCCAGTGACGGATAGTGAATGCCGCGAGCCGTGGCTAGAACACTTTACCGGGCGCGGCCCGGCGCCCATCCACGGTGTGCGTCTGCACTTCCCTTCGCTGGAACATTACTGGATTGGCTTTAATGGCACGCGCACCCAGCCGATCTATGAGCGCCTGCTGCTGGATTATCTGCATACGGAAGGCTATCACGACCCAGTGCTTTGGCTCTATACGCCGATGGCCCTACCTTTTGCCGAAAAAATCCAACCGGCGCTGCTGGTCTATGATGTGATGGACGAGTTAGCAGCCTTTAAGGGCGCGGCCGCAGAATTGCGCGAATTTGATCGTCGTCTGGTGCAGGAAGCCGATGTCATCTTCACCGGCGGGCTAAGTCTCTACCGGACGCGCCGCTCCTATGCCGACCATGTCTACCTCTTCCCCAGTGGCGTGGACATTGCCCATTTCGCCCAGGCCGATCAGGCGCAAGCAACCCTACCGCCGACGCCGACCGATTTAACTGCCATCCCGCAACCGATCCTGGGCTATTTTGGTGTCATTGATGAGCGGATGGATCTGGATCTACTGGCGCATCTAGCCGAGATGGGTCGCCAGCCTAGGCGGGAATGGGCAGTTGTGTTGCTGGGGCCGGTGGTGAAGATCGACCCGGCGACCTTGCCGCAAGCACCTAACTTGCACTACCTCGGCATGAAGGATTACCAAGAGCTACCGGCCTATTTGGCACAGTTTGATGTGGCGTTGGTGCCATTTGCCATCAACGAGGCGACCCGCCATTTGAGTCCCACCAAAACATTGGAATATTTGGCGGCACACAAACCGGTGGTGGCGACGCCGATTCATGACATTGTCGAACTCTATGGGAAGTATGTACGAATTGGTGATACGTCGGCGGCTTTTGGGGCGGCGGTGGAAGCGGCATTGAATGCAAGCGCTGCGGAACGGCAGCAACGACGGGTGGCGGAAACCGAACTATTAGCCCGTTATACCTGGAATCATATTGCCGAGGAGATGCACGCGATCCTTGTGGACGCGTTACGGCACACTACAGCAGATTTAGGCGGGAACGGATTTTTGCTTGGTGCGGGGGAGCAGAGAGGGGTTAAGGGGCAAGCTTCGGTGAGTGACCGGGAAAGGATCGATTATGGAACAGCGTGAACAAAAACACACTGCGCCAACGATTTCGGTGCTGATGCCGACTTATGATCAGGGCCGGTTTATTGAACGGGCAATAGATAGTTTGCGCTGTCAAACCCATAGCGATTGGGAGTTGCTCATCATTGATGATGGTTCGCCGGATGAGACGGCGACGGTGGTGGCGCCTTATTTGCAGGATGCGCGCATTCATTATCAACGGCTGTCTCGCAATGGAGGGCTGGGGGCGGCGCTCAACATCGGGTTGCAACAGGCGCGGGGAGAGTTCATGGCCTACCTGCCTTCGGATGATCTCTATTATGCCGAGCATCTAGCATCCTTGGTGCGTTGTCTGGAAGATAACCCAGAGGCGCCGTTGTGCTATAGCGGGGTGCGCCATCACTATAATCGCACGGCAGCGGGTCAAATTGACGGCTACCCGTTGCAACTGGTGCAGGTGATGCACAGGAAAACAGCAGCCCGCTGGACGGAGCGCGCCGAACTGGTGACGGACGACTTGGGGCGCATGTTTTGGCACAAAGTGGTTGAGCCGGGGGCGTTCCAAACGCAAGCGGTGGGAACAGGCATGGTCACTTGTGAATGGGTCAGTCATCCCATGCAACGCCACAAGATCGTACAGGAGCCGGTGGGGGGCATTCATCTCTACCGCCAGCGTTATGGCGTTGATCACCCGTTGCGTTTTCATACCACCACCGGCAATTTGATGGATGAAACCACCCGCTATGCCCACTACCGGTCGCGACCGGACACCCCCAAAGCGGCGGATGGGTTGAAGATTTTGCTGGTGGGTGAACTGGCCTACAACGCTGATCGCGTGCTGGCGCTGGAGGAGCGGGGGCATCAACTCTTTGGCCTCTGGATGCCGGAGCCGTATTGGTATAACAGCGTAGGGCCGCTCCCTTTTGGGCATGTCACCGACCTGCCGCGCGATGATTGGCAGGCGGCCATTGCGGAAGTGCAGCCGGACGTGATCTATGCGCTCTTGAACTGGCAGGCGGTTCCCTTTGCCCATAGCGTGATGAAAGCCGCCACGAACATTCCCTTTGTCTGGCACTTTAAGGAAGGCCCCTTTATCTGTCTGGAAAAGGGCAGTTGGCCGCAACTGGTCGAGCTGTCGCAGGAATGTGACGGCTTGATCCATTCCAGCCCAGAGATGGGTGAATGGTTCGACACGGTGATTCCCCGGCTTTCCCAACAGAAGCCATGTATGGTGTTGGATGGCGACTTGCCCAAACGGGACTGGTTTACGGCGCCCCGTTCCCCCCGCCTCGCCGACCGGCTAGGCGAGACCCACACCGTCGTGCCGGGGCGACCCATTGGGCTGCATCCGCAAGATGTGGCGGCGTTGGCCCAACAGGGCATTCACCTGCACTTTTACGGTGACTTCACCCACGGCCAGTGGAAAGGCTGGATCGACAAGACACGCCAGATGGCGGAAGGGTATCTCCATCTTCATGCCAACTGTGACCAGGAGCAGTGGGTGGAGGAATTTTCACAGTACGATGCCGGCTGGTTGCACGTTTTCCGTAGCGAAAATGAAGGCGAGTTGCGACGGGCCAACTGGGACGATCTCAACTACCCAGCGCGCATCGCCACTCTGGCCGCCGCCGGTCTACCGCTGATCCAGCGGGCCAATCCCGACGCGATTGTCGCCACGCAAACCCTCGCCCGCCAGATGGAGATCGGCGTCTTCTTCACAAATTACGAGGAGTTGGCCACCCGCCTGCGCGATGAAGCGGCGATGCAACAGGTGCGGGACAATGTCTGGCGGCAGCGTGAGCAATTTACCTTTGACTACCACGCCGACCGGTTGATTACGTTCTTTCGCCAGGTGATTGGGGAGAAGAGATTGAGAGACTGAGAGATTAAGAGATTGAGAGATTGAGAGATTGATACACATAATCTCTTAATCTCTCAATCTCCCAATCTCCTCATCTCCTCGTCTCCCTGGCATTGCGATGGAGGTATCCATGTTTGCAGATTCCTTTACACCCGATTTGGATCGAGATATTTTGGCACAAGTGCGGCCAGCCATGGTGGTTTACGATTGTAATGGCGAGGAGGTGGGCCGCGTCGGCAACATCTACATTGGTGAAGCACAGCCAACCCAGAATGACCATCGCCAGGGGAAGCCGATTGGGTTGAATATGCCGCCCACCAGTTCCGCCACCGGCATGGTCGGCTTTATCACCGCCGCCGAGGACGAACTACCCTATGAGATGATCGAATCCTGGTGGCAGAGTGGCTTTATGCGTGTCGTCCAAGCCAAAGCGCAAGGCTACAACTACTATGTTGCCCCAAACCAGATTGAGTATCTCGACGATAAATGTGTCTATTTGCGCGTCCCGGCTGATTGGTTGATCAAGGGCTAAAGGAATTACGAGTTACGAGTTACGAGTTACGAGACAGGGGCCGTAACTCGTAACTCGTAACTCGTAATTCGTAAACCATCCTAATGATGACTGGCAAAGTAGAACAAGTCCACAAGATAGTCGTCCTGCGGGCGGGGGCGCTGGGGGATTTTCTGGTAACGCTACCGGCGCTATACGCGTTGAAGCGGGCCTACCCGGCGGCGGAGTTAATTTTGTTGGGGAATCCCTGGCAAAAGGAATACCTGACGCCGGGGCGCACGCCGGTGGATCGCGTGTTGGTGCCGCCACCCCATCCTGGGATTCGGAACGAGCCGGGGTGTTGTGTGGCACCGGCGGCGGAGGCTGACTTTATCGCCACCCTGCGCGCCGAACAGGTCGATCTCGCCATCAGTTTTCAGGGCCAGGGTAAGAGCGCTAATCCCTTTTTGCGCACTCTGGGTGCGCGTATCACCGTCGGCAGCCGGGGACAGGGTGCAGCGCCGCTGGATCGCTGGCTGCCCTACTACTACTACCAGAGCGAGGTGGTGCGCTATCTCGAAATTGTCGGCTTGGTAGGCGCTACAGTTTATGAGTTGGAACCGTGCGTGCAGCTCTTCCACGCCGATTGGGCGGAAGCGCAGACGGTGATTGCCCCCATGCCGCCGTATGCTGTGCTGCATCCTGGCGCAACGGACGTGCGGCGGCGTTGGCCGGCAGCAGGGTTTATCGTGGTGGGCAACGCTTTACAAGAGCGCGGTTTACAGGTGGTGGTGACAGGGGCCGGCGATGAGCAGCCCATTGTTGATGCTGTGAGCAACGGCCTGGGCGAAGGTGCCATTAACGCTTGTAACAAACTAACCCTCGGCGGACTGACCGGCCTGTTGGCGCAGAGTCAGATCGTGGTGGCGAATGATACGGGGCCGCTCCATTTGGCGCGGGCGGTGGGGACCAAAACGGTGGGGATCTACTGGTTGCCCAATTTGCTCAACTGGGGGCCGCTCACCCGGCAGCGCCACCGGCCCTGTATTGCCATGGATCTGGTCTGTCCCCACTGTGGGACGCGCCCAGTGGATCCCTGGCCCTTCCAGCCGCACCTGCCAACCTGTGCGCATGAAGTCTCCTTTGTGCGCGACGTGACGGTTGCGGATGTGTTGCGGGAAGTCGATACGCTGCTGGCGTCTGATGAGTAATCTTTTTCACGAGGTTTACCACCTTTGCACCCAACAGCATGAAGGCGCCTTTCTGCCACAGGTGGCGGCGACGTTGCTGGCCGAGCGAACCGGGCTACCGGCGGCCCGTTTTCAGCGGCTCTTTCAGCAACCCCATGTACAGTTATACCCTGATGTTCGCCCCTTATTCGATCAGTTATTCTGCCTGCATCGCCAAATTCCTATTCTGTGGACACAAGGCGAAGTGCGCACTGCCGCCGGCGATGGCTATCAAGCGCACAAGTTTTATGCCAGTGGTCTCCTGGCGCGCTATCCCCAATGGTGGGTGCGTAGTCGAAGGCTGGGGTTGTCACCGATCTATGGCGGGTTGGATAAACAGGTTGCGCTAGCCGATCTGCTCGCCCAGTTACCTGTCAACGCCCCGCGTCATCTGCTGTTGGTCGATGACAATTTGGCCCAGTTGCAGGCAGCGCAGGTGCAATTGCACGCCCTGCCGTCGTATACCTACACCCTATACCATCTGAAGCGCAACAGTCAACCAACGCAACTGACCGCCAATTTGTACCGAGTCAATTCGCTGTTGTCGGTGCTTGACCACTGCCAAGGCGCAAACCATCTCATCCTCTTTGACCTCGATTACACCTTGATTGATCACCAAATCACCCGCCAACACTTTGCTGCCCAAGTCGCCGCCCTATTGAGCTAGACGGACGAGTACACTGGCGTCAAGGATTGCGTTTTTCCCCATTTCTCAGTACAATGCGAGCAGCGGCGCGCTTCCACTTACTTGGGGTTATCATGACGGAAATTGATGAAAACGATGCCTTTGGGCACTTGATTCAGCGGGTAGCGCCGGGGAGCAAGCTATTGCGCACCTGGCCGCTCCAAGGTGGCGTTTCTGCCCAGGTGACAGCGTTTGAAATCGCGCACCCCGCTGGACAACAGCAAAAACTGCTTGTGCGTCGTCATGGTCTGCGCGACCGGCAACGCAATCCACAGATTGCCACGACTGAGTTCAGGCTCTTACAGTTGCTACAGCAGGCCAATATGGTGGCGCCTGCCCCCTATTATCTCGATCAAGCAGGGGAGTTTTTCAATATCCCTTGTCTTGTGATGGAGTATATCGAGGGTGTGACGGAATTGGCGCCGACCAATTTGACCAATTTTGTCGAACAGGCGGCGACACAACTGGCGCAGATCCATCGGATTGACAGCACGCACTTCGATCTCTCCTTTCTCGCGCGTTACGGCAAAGGCTTTGGCGAACGACCCGCCACGCTGGACGCCGCCTTACAGGAAGCGCAGATTCGCGCCCGGTTGGAAGCGCTCTGGCCGTTACCACAACCCACCCCGTCCGTCCTGCTGCATGGCGACTTTTGGCCGGGCAATCTGTTGTGGCGGGAGGAGCGGCTGGCGGCCGTCATTGATTGGGAAGATGCCGCCGTGGGCGATCCGCTGGCGGATGTGGGCAATTGCCGGCTCGAACTCTTGTGGGCCTTTGGCGCTGAGGCCATGATGCGTTTTACGGAAGCATACCGGCGCCTGACCAATCTTGACTGGGTCAACTTGCCCTATTGGGATTTGTGTGCGGCGTTGCGACCAGCCGGCAAGTTGCATACCTGGGGGCTTGACGCGGCTGTCGAAAAGGCAATGCGGGAAAAGCATCACTGGTTTGTCACCCAAGCCTTTGAAACCCTGACCGCACAAGGAAGGTAAGCAATGGATCAGAAGATTCGCGACCGTTATCATGACGGCATTTTACAGGAAGCCAGGCAGCGCTATGCCATCGCGCCTGACCAGATCCGGCCACTCGACGCCTTTGAAAGTTTCATCTATGAATTTGCACGGCCCGATGGCGCCTACATCCTGCGCCTCGGCCACACGCTGCGCAAGAGCGAAGCCTTAATTCAGGGCGAGGTGGATTGGATCAACTATCTGGCGGCCGGTGGTGTGGGCGTCGCCAGGGCGATCCATTCGGCCAACGGTCAATTGGTGGAAGCCATTGACGACGGACAGGGTGGTCACTTTCTGGCAACGGCCTTTATCAAAGCGCACGGGCAGAAGCCGTGGGACATCTGGACGCCAACGCTTTATGAAAGCTATGGGCGGTTGCTCGGCCAGATGCACGCGCTGGCCCAAAACTACGAACCGGCTAACCCCGCTTGGCGGCGGCCAGCCTGGGATGATGAGGGCATGAATTTTGTCGGGCGCTATTTGCCGGCGTCCGAGGTAGCTGCCAGGCAGAAGTTCCAGGCATTACGCGCCTATCTGCAAACGCTGCCACAAGACCGTAGCGTCTATGGCTTGACCCACCAGGATGCCCACGGTAGCAATTTTCTGGTTGATGACAACGGCAACATTACCCTCTTTGATTTTGATGATTGCGCCTACGGTTGGTATGCCAACGACATTGCCATTGTCCTCTTCTACACCGTGATGGACGCCGATGACTGGCCAGCCTTCACCCAGGAATTCATGACCCACTTCCTGCGCGGCTACCAACAGGTCTACCGCCTGGAACCCCAATGGTTGCGGGAGATTCCCCATTTCCTCAAGCTGCGCGAACTGGAGTTATACGGGGTGATCCATCGCGATTTTCCCGATGTCAACAACATCGATCACGAATGGTGTGCGCGCTTTATGGGAGGGCGCAAAGCCCGGATCGAGCAGGATCGGCCCTTTATCGATTTTGATTTTACATCACTTGCCGCCCATTTGGGCTAGAGAACGTTATGAAAACAACGCATCGCAATTATGCCGAAGCAGCCGGCGATTTCAATCGGCTTTGCCGTTTTATCATCGCTAACAATACGCAGATCCGCAGCCACTCGACCTGGTCGCTGGGACGCGTTGTCGATTGGAAGTATGGCCTCTACGAGAACAAGCGGGCCGTCCCCGACTTTTGCGGGCAGAATGCCCAACTTTGGTTTGACGCCTTTGGCGATCTGGCCGGTTTTGTCATTTCAGAAAGTGGCGATGCCGGCTTTACCATCATCACCGCCGACGGCTACCGCTTTCTCTTTGCCGAGATGTTGGCGTGGGTGTTGGCTCATTGGGGCGAGCGGAAACCACCGCTTGCCATTGAGATCACCGAGCAACAGATTGCCGAGGCCGCCATCCTCCAAGAGTACGGTTTTCAATACGATGGGACTTTTTTCACCCGGCGCTTTGACCTGACCAGGGAGTTGCTCCCGCGCGTGCCATTGGAAGCGGGCTTCACCATTGTCGATCTGGCTGCGCATCCCGATTATCGAGCGCAACGGTTGCTGCGGGACAATGCCTTTAGCGGCATCAATACGCCGAGCGAGGAAGAGCTACAACAGCGGTTGCTCTTCTACAATCACAGCCACCACGGCCCGATCTACCATGCCCCGACGGATTTATGTGTCATGGCGCCCGATGGCCGTTTTGTCGCCGGCTGCGAAGCATTGATCGACGCCCGCAACGCCGAAGCCGACATTGAACGGGTCTGTACCCACAGCGACTTTCGCCGCCGAGGTTTTGCACGCGCTGTGATTGAAGAATGTGTCTACCGGCTGCAAAAGATGGGGATGCGCAGCGCCTATATCACTGGCTATAGCCCGGAAGCGGTCGCCCTCTATGGATCGCTGGGCGCCGTCGATGAGACGAAATCGTTTATTTACAAAAGGTGAGCGCCATGATAGCAAATGCTGACTATCAATACGGTCCCGACTCGCAGCGCCAGCCGGGCGTCCCCCAAGGGACAATTACCCAGTTTCAACACACCAGCCGGATCTTTCCTGAGGCGCGCCGCTATTACTGGGTTTACGTGCCGCAACAATATGATCCAACCCACCCTGCCGCCGTCATGGTCTTTCAAGATGGCAACCGTTACCGGCAAGAAGAGGGCTGGTTTCGGACACCGATTGTCTTTGACAACCTGATTCATGCCGGGGCCATGCCAGTCACCATTGGCATCTTTCTCAACCCCGGCCACACTGGCGAAGAAGCGCACCCCGACCGTTGGCCCTACAATAACCGTTCATTTGAGTATGACACCCTCTCTGACCAGTATGCCCGTTTTCTGATCGAAGAAATCCTGCCGGAAGTTGGTGCGCGTTGGTCGTTGACTGACGATCCGGAACAGCGCGCCATCTGTGGCCTGTCATCGGGGGGCATTTGCGCCTTTACTGTAGCCTGGGAACGGCCGGATGCCTTTCGCAAAGTGCTTTCCCATATCGGCTCATTCGCTGACATTCGGGGCGGTCATAACTATCCCTCGTTGATTCGCAAACAACCGGTGCGGCCGTTGCGCGTCTTTCTGCAAGACGGGGAAGCCGATCTCGACAATCAGTATGGCAATTGGTGGTTGGCGAATTTGCAAATGGCGGCGGCGCTACGCTATCGCGGCTATGATTACCAATTTGTCGGTGGCAGCGGTGGTCATGACGGTGTACACGGCGGTACGATTCTGCCCGATTCTTTGCGCTGGTTGTGGCGAAGCAAGTGAGACGATGATCATTGTTCCAGAAACATTTGCCAGGGATACCATCACGCGTGAGGGCGACGCAGGTCGCCAGTGGATTGAGGATTTGCCGCAACTTGTCGCCGATTGCTGCCGCCAGTGGGATTTGGTCATCGATGGTGCGCCAATGCACGGCTATCTGGGCGTGGTCATCCCAGTGCAGCGGGGCAACGAGGCTTGTGTCTTGAAAGTCTCCTGGCTTGATGAGTCGAACGCCGATGAAGCGTTGGCGCTAACGGCCTGGAACGGGGGCGGCGCCGTGCGGTTGTTGGCAGTGGAGCCGGCGCTGGGGGCAATGCTCCTGGAACGGCTGGATCACCGGCGTGCGCTCCATGATCTCCCGGTTGACGAAGCATTGGCGGTGGCCGGGCGGTTGCTCCGTCGGCTGGCGATCCCTGCCAAGGTCAAGCTGCGCCCCATGTCAACACTGGCCGGCGAGATTGCTCACAGTCTACCTGAACGATGGGAACGATTTGGTCAACCCATGTCCCGTCATCTGCTAGAGCAAGCCTGCGATCTGGCGCTGCGCCACGGTGCGACAGCAGGCAACTTCCTGATCAACTATGATCTGCACTACGACAATATCTTGGCCGGTCAGCGCGAGCCGTGGCTGGCGATCGATCCCAAGGTGGTGATCGGCGACCCGGAATTTGGCATTATGCAATTGTTCATGAATCGCCTGGAAGAGATCGAGGCAACCGGCGGACTGGATCGCCATTTTGCCATTGTCGTCGCTGCGGCAGAACTGGATGAGACGTTAGCACGCGATTGGACGCTGGTGCGCTCTGTCGATTATTGGCTCTGGGGCTTGAGCGTTGGCTTGACGGAAGACCCGAAGCGCTGTGCGGCGATTCTCCGGTGGTTGCGTTAATTATAAATTTAATGAACATCGATTTCCTAAACTCAGCTGTCTCTTCGGGACGCAGTGATGTAGTTTCCGGTTAGAGATTTAACACGTTCAAGCGGCTGATCAACTCATCGCGTTCGATATAGCAGCTTTGTAGATGGCGCGCGCCACTGCCGGAAAAGCCGGTGCGGCCATGCAACACGCGTCGGTTATCGACCATATAGAGTTCGCCGGCCTGCATGTGAATGCGCAGTTGATATTGGTCACTCTCGCGCATGGCGGCAAAGGTGAGATAGGCGTCATAGTAGGCATCCATCTGCTCTGCCGGCAGGAGGAAGGGCTGGACGGAATGGTTGGAATAGCGAATACCGTTGACTTCGTCCAGTACATTCAATTCGATGACAGGCCCTTCGTTTTCCAGTTCAGCGGTGGCGTCGCGGAAGTGAAAATGAAGTGGCACGCTACTGAGCAGCTTGAATTTTTCCGGCGCTTGGGCGCGTAAATCGGCGGCGATCTTAAAGCCATCGACGAGCGTTGAAGCGCCCCCTTTGGCGTCAGCGACGAGAAAGTGTTGTAACTGAATCGTCGGCGTGGGGTCGCGATAAGCTTCATCGGTGTGTGTCACCAGCGGTAGATTCGTATAAGCCACTGAGTTAGCATTTTCGATAGTTTTCACATCAAAAACCATCCCCCAACTGGTCGAGCGCACTTCGCCAAATTGTTTCGCTACTTCCAGCACGGTTCCCGGTGTTGTCGGGACATCGTGCAAAATCCCCAGCCCATGATCACGAAAACCCTGTAAATAGGTGCGTTTCACAGCCTCATCCTGGAGTAATTCAAGATAGCTAGCGGTCGGCAAGCGGTCGCCCAGGCTGGCATCCCACAGGGTCGGTTGCCAGCGCACCCGTTGCGCCCCGTTGGCATAATCATATTTGCGCAACCACGCCGGCGCAAAACGGCTCTCATGCCCATCATGCTGCCAGACAATGCGCAATTCCCCTGCTTCGTTGACCTCCGCCACCGCCGGTCGCACATCTCTGGGAATCGACGAACTTTCCACCACCCGATGATTCGTCGTCCTATGGCGTAACTGTGGACAATTATCCCGCAACCAAAAATAATGAAACGTACTCCGTCGTCCATCATTCCAGCTAACCTCTACCGCCCGCTCACCAGTTATTACTTTTTCAATCATCACGCCCACAAGCCCTCTCCCTATCTACCTGTCTCCCTATCTACCTGTCTACCTGTCTACCTGTCTCCCGCTCAGAGCTTATACGTCGGCTCTTCCTCATCCAAAATCTCTTTGAGCGCGGCAAAGTGCAGTTCCGAAAACTGCGGATATTCCAACCACTGTTCACAGGCCAACGCCGCCACCGCATCAGGAATCAGCGCCAGCGGTTGCCGCGTCGAGAGCGCCATGACCTGCACCTGCGCTGCCCGTTCCAGGTAATAGAGTTCATCAAACGCCTCGGCCACTGACGGGCCAACGACAATGACGCCGTGGTTGCCCATAAAGAGAATACTCTTGTCTTCGCCTAGCAGATGAGCGACCCGTTCGCCTTCCATGTCATCGAGCGCCATACCATTGTAGGCCCGGTCATAGGCGATGCGGCCATAGAAGCGACAGGCGTTCTGGTCGAGCATCAAAAATTCAAAATCCTGCAAACAGGCCAGCGTGGTGGTATAGGGCATGTGCGTATGCAAAATGCAACGGGCCTGGGGTAAATGCTGATGCAAATGGGCGTGAAGATACCACGCCGTCGGATCCGGCGCATTTTTGCCCTGAATGGCGTGCGGGTTGTCGGCCTCCAGCAAAAGCAACTCACTGGCCCGCACGCGCGAAAAGTGCCGGCCCCGTGGATTGAGCAAAAACTGCTTGCCATCTTCCGACACCGCCAGACTAAAATGATTCGCCGTCGCCTCATGCATATTCAACCGCACTGCCCAGCGAAAGGCCGCTGCGAGATCAAGGCGACCCTGGGCTTCTGTGCTTATCGTGTTCATGGTTCCCCCTTTGTAATTGACAAGGTGACAAGGTGACAAGGTGACAGGGTGAAGGGGTGAGGGCGTGACAAAGGGCAGTAGACGGACCATATCACCTTGTCACCTTGTCATCCTGTCACCTTGTCATCCTGTCACCTTGTCATCCTGTCACCTTGTCATTCCAAAACGGCAGGAAAGCCTGGTGCGCGCAAATCAGTGCCTAGCGCGTCTTCCAGCAGCTTGACCACTTGTGACGACCAAGCGTTGCCACCATATTGCGACCGAGCGCGGATAAAGGTTTGCTCGGTGAGGCCGGCCAGATCGAGGGGGACGCCAAAGTCGCGCCCGAGTTGCATAGCAAAGCCGAGGTCTTTACAGGCCAGATCCATGGTAAAGTTGATGTTGTAACTGCCGTTGAGGATCACCTGGCTCTCGGTTTCGTGGACAAAACTGTTGCCGGAACTGGCTTTGATCGCCTCAAAGGATTGGGCCAGATCGAGGCCGCCCCGCTTCGCCAACATGAGCGCCTCGCCAGCGGCAACCAGATGGATAAATGCTAGCATATTCGTAATCACCTTGATGATAGCGGCGTTGCCCAGTTGGCCCATGTACAGCACCGGGTTGCCCATCGCTTGCAAGGCGGGCAAATGCGCTTGATAGACCGCCTCGTCACCGCCGACCAGGACGGTAATGTTGCCGGCAGCCGCCTTGTGGACACCACCAGTGACGGGCGATTCCAATGCGTTGACCCCGTTCGCCGCCGCCAATGCACCCAAGCGGAGCGTCTCATTGCGGTCGTTGGTGCTCATGTCGATCCAGGTTCCCCCCGGTCGCAGGCCGGCCAGAATTCCTTTGTCGCCGCTCACTACTGTACTTACCGCTTTTGAGGAAGGTAGACAAGTGAAGACGCTCGCCACCTGTTCCGCTACGGCTTGTGATGAATCCGCCCAGGTTGCACCCGCGGCGAGTAAACCAGCGGCGGCGTCTTTGTTGAGATCATGCACCGTGAGGGCAAAGCCGGCGCGCAGCAGGCTGTTCGCCAGATGGTAGCCCAGGTTGCCGAGGCCAATAAAGCCAAAGTGTTGGGTCATACAATATCCTCAAAATATCTCAAAGACTACTGGAAATTCGGTCATCTCCAGATGCAATTTGTTACCGGTGTAGGGATGTGCTTCGGCCACCGCTTCATTCAATTCCACGCCCAACCCCGGTTTCTTGGAGGGGATAATATAACCATCCTGCCACTGGATCGGCTCCTTGAGGATTTCGGCATAGAAGCCGCCCCAGGTGAGGATCGACTCCTGGATCAAGAAGTTGGGGCTACAGGTGCTGACTTGAATATCCGCTGCGCCGGCAATCGGTCCACAGTAGAGATGGGGCGCAATCTGGGCATAGTGCGCCTCGGCCATGCTGGCGATCTTCTTGGCTTCGAGGATGCCACCGACGCGACCCAAGGCCATTTGCAGGATCGACGCCGCTTTGCACTCCAACACACGAGCAAATTCATACTTGGTGGTCAATCGTTCACCGGTGGCAATGGGGATGGTGGTCTGCTGGGCGACGACGGCCATCTGCTCTGGCATTTCGGGCGGCGTCGGCTCTTCAAACCAGAGCGGGTCATAGGGTTCCAAGCGTTTGGCCAGGCGGATGGCGCCGGCGGGGGTCAACTGGCCGTGGGTGCCAAAGAGCAGATCGCATTTGCTGCCCACCGCTTCGCGGATCAAGCGAACAAATTTCTCGCTCAAATCCAATGCCTCCAGTGAAAGTTGGCGCGGGTCAAAGGCGGAGTAGGGGCCGACCGGGTCAAACTTGATGGCGGTGAAACCCTGTTGCACATACTTGGCCGCCCGCTCCGCCGAGAGTTCCGCGTCGTGGTAGACATCGGTCTTGTCATCGGGTTCGGTGTAGATGTAGGTGTAGGAGCGCAGCTTTTCATGCACCTGACCGCCCAGCAATTCGTAGACCGGCTTGTTCAGTTCCTTGCCCACAATATCCCAACAGGCCATTTCAATCCCGCTGAGGATGCCGAGGATGGAGGTGTCGGGGCGCAGGGTGTAGCCGCTGCCGTAGATGTTGCGCCAGAGTTGTTCAATCTTGAACGGGTCATGACCGATGACCTTGCGGGCGCAAAGGTCTTCGATCATCTTGGCGACGACATGGGGGTGAAAGGGCACCGAGTAGACTTCGCCATAGCCGACGACATTGCTATCGGTGATCAGCTTGAGAAAGATCCAGTAGCGGCCACCAAAATGGGGCGGCGGGTTGCCGACGACAAAGGTTTTGACATCTGTGATTTTCATTGTTATCAGGTTCGATTGCTATTTGACAGTAGGATGAAGCGCCATTATACTTTGTTCCATTTAGTGGAACAGGTCTACTCTATGGCACAAATAGTATCGAACAAGAATGAGAGTTTGTCAAGTCTGCAATTAGTAGAACGAGTTTTTGCCGTATTGCAAGTCATCAGTGCAACGGCGGAGGGAGCCGGCGTCACCCAGATCGCTCAGCAAATCGGCTTGCCCAAAAGCACTGTGTCTCGCATCTGTGCTACGCTGGAACAACTCGCCTTAGTGACACGTCTGCCGGGCAAAGAGGCCGGCGGGCGTGGTTTCAAGATTGGCCCTGCCCTCGTCGCTTTAGTCGCCAATGTCCCGCACGCCGAAAGTCTGGCGGCCATCGCCCAGCCCTATCTACAACGCTTGCAAGAGGCAATTGGCGAAACAGTGGCGTTAACCCTGCCGGAAGGTGACAATGCCTATGTGGTCAGCCAGATCACCAGTCAGCAAGCCATTCAGGTGCGCGACTGGACGGGGGTTCGCATTCCTATGCATGTGCAATCAACCGGGCGGGTCTTTCTGGCGGAGCGCACCACCGAAGCGCTTGACCGCTACCTAATGCAACCGTTACAGCCCTATACCAGCAATACCATCTCTGATCCGGCCCAGTTGCGCCTGATTTTGGTGCAGGTGCGGGAACAGGGCTATGCCTGGGTCGTGGAAGAATTTGAGGAAGGATTAACAGCGCTTGCTGCCCCAGTGCGTAACGCTGCTGGCCAGGTGATTGCCGCCGTCAATGTCTTCGGCCCCGCCTTTCGCTTTCCCGCCGCAGGTCGGCAGGAAGAAATTACGCAACTGACGGTGCAAACGGCCCAACAAATCCAGGCGCAGCAGCGCAGCTTTCAGCAATCGCTGTAAGGGAGTACCCTTGCGATTTACGCTTGCATCACCCTTCATCCCTGTGCTAAAGTAAGAGGCAATCTCACCTTGTCACCCCGCCACCTTGTCACGAAGAAGGAGCGCTGTCATCATGTCTATGCCTGCTCAACTGCCACCGTTGCGCGTTGTCACCTTTAATGTCTTGCCGCTGGCCTACAATGTGGTGAACCAGTGGGCGATGCAAGGCGGCCATCAGACTTTACAGACGAAGAGTCCTGGTTGACGCCCCAGGATAGCTGTCAGATCTTCCAACGCAAATGTACGGCGCTCAATCTCTTTGGCCCTGCTGCCAAGGTGCGCATTGCGGATCAGGCATATTTGCTGGCACGCGTTGACCAGTTGGATGAGCAAACCGCTGCTGCACCCGGCACGATCACCGAGCAGACCGAACAGGGCTTTGTCCTCTAGGTTGCTGATGGTCACGTGCGGGTGCAGGCTAGTCAGCTTTAACGCGATAGAATTGCTCTATGGACGCAAAGACAAATCAACCCGTACAGCCATTGGGCCTACGCTAGGCCGTGGTCCAGATACCGTTGCAAAGTGCGCCACTGATGCAAAAAGTGGAGTCAGTTAGATGCTGGATTGATGACGAGATCAAAAAATCTGTTACTGCCTAAAGCCGCTGTCGTGTTCCGTTGCTACCTACATCAGTTGCTCTGTTCTGCGGCGCGCTTTAGATCCGCTGCGTATTTCTCGAATTCGGGGCCAAAATTGGGCAGCGAACCGGCGATCATGGGTAACATAGCGCCACTAAAAACCTCGGACATGGTAAAGTCGGTAGAGCCGTCGCCTTTGGGGGTCAGGGTATAGGTGCGCACGCCACGAAATAGGAAGTTGCCGTCGCTCCAGACCATACGCTTGTCCGGCACAAATTCGGTTACGGTGAGCTTAAAGGCGCGACCTGGGGCAATTTTGACAAAGAGCTTGATCTTCTGGCCGGCAGCAATCTCTCCTTCGATACTTTGCACCGTCGAATTCCACTGGGGAAACCCTTTCGCATCGGTCAACAGCGCCCAAATGCGACTGGTCGGCGCCTTGATATTGGCGCCGACGGCGTATTCCAGGCGAAAGGCGCTTTTGCTCTTGCTGGCGCGGCCAGTGGTTGGAATCATTTCTGCCATGATCGGTTGTTTCCTTCTGTTGTGCTTAGAGATGAAAGAATACGGTAGAACTTATGCCCATGCTGGTGGACGCCGCCTCCAACCAGTGTCAGCTAAGTCAGATAAAGACTGGTTGGTCAGTTGATGCTATTTTAGCCATTACCTAATCAGCCAGTGCGATAACGTTAAATTGCGCGCATTCGGTTGTTCTTCGGCTTGTGTTCCAGTTCAACCAAGCCTAAACGTTCCATCAGAGGCGGGACGTACACGCCAAAGCGCCCACGCAACCCTTTCTTCAGGCCATACCAGCCGCCGACCGGGTTATCGGCGGAACGCGCCCACGCTTCGACTGTTCCTGGCGGCGCCGGCTTCTGTTCATCAGCCCCGCCCAAGTCTATCCAATCCCCGTGCGCTTTGAGCATGGCGTGCAAATCTTCCAGACAGCGCAAGTGATAGCGCAGCTCGGTCTTGCCGACCTGACAGACCAGCGCCGGTGGATTGGCGCTTTCATCGCGATACATGGTGTACTCAGCGCCGCCGTTTGCGGTGGTAAGCTGCCATGGCTCTTCCTTTGTCCCCGTACCAGCCTCGGATTTACTTGGTTGGCTCATAATTGTTGAGTCTCCTGTTTGCCTTGCAATGAAAATTGGAAACGACTATACTATACAATAAGACTGCCTTTTTATGACAAAGGGCGCGTGATCAAAAAAATGGTAAAACTACATGGAGAATGCAAGGAGAACTGGCATGACGGGATTGAAGAATCCGCCAGCCCACGTAATTAACCCCATTACCCTACATGACCTGAGCGCCGATGAATTTAGCGCCATCACTGAACCACACCGGCGCGAATTGTTTCTTCATTGTTATCGGATGCTCGGTTCGTTGCAGGATGCCGAGGATTTGGTGCAAGAAGCGCTGTTGCGCGCTTGGCAGCGACGGAACACTTATGCCGGACGCGCCACCGTACGCGCCTGGCTGTACAAGATTGCCACTAACCTTTGTCTCGATGCCCTGACACAACGCAAACGACGCACCCTGCCGGTGGCGTTACATACGGCTGCTGACCTTGATGACCCCATTCCGTCCGATGTCAACGAGCCAATCTGGCTGGAGCCTTTCCCCGATGCACTGCTGGCGCCGGCGGAAGCAATGCCGGAAGCACGTTTGGTGCGGCGCGAGCGTATTGATCTAGCTTTTCTCTTGTTACTCCAACAGTTGCCGCCCCGTCAACGCGCCGTGCTACTGCTGCGCGATGTACTGGAATGGCAAGCCGGCGAGGTTGCCCAGTTGCTTGAACTGACTGTTCCCGCCGTCAAGAGTTTGCTCTTCCGCGCCCGTCAAACGTTGGCAGAACAAGCCACTGATGACAAGACGGTGACGGCAGCAAGCATCACCCAATCTGATGTCGTAACGCAAGCGTTGTTGCAGCGATATACGACTGCTTGGGAAGAGGCCGACATTGCTGGCTTGGTGGCCCTGCTCAAAGAGGACGCCACCTTTTCCATGCCGCCCATTCCCGCTTGGTATCGTGGGCGCCAAACCATTGCAGGGTTGGTTGCCAAAACCATCTTTCGCGGACCGGCGCAAGGTCGCTGGCGCCTACAACCCACACGCGCCAACGGGCAACCCGCCTTCGGGCTATACCGCATGGGCGCTCAACAGCCAGATGGCACAGTCAGTTATCAAGCTTACGGCATCCAAGTTGTGACTGTATTTGGCTCCTACATTGCCGACATTACAACCTTTCGCGTTTCCTCACTTTTTCCTCAATTCGGTCTGCCTAGCCAGCTATCTGTTCTTAGGCACGTCGAAGAGCAATCGGGGAGCCGCTAAGATTATATTGCAAAAAATTATACTATACTATGGGTAGGCGAACGCTATAAAAAGAAATTGTTTGTGGCCTATCAAAAGCGATAATCAGCGGTGGTAAGTCGAAGTGAGAGGTAGAGGTAAGTGCTGCGTGACTCATAACATGAATCACGCAGCATGAATTAGATCATTACACTGCGGCTATGGTCGGTGTTGTTGGTTCTGTACTCTGCCGCGCCAGTTGACCGTAGAGGTGGTGCTGGAAGAGCATCATCACTAGCGTGCTAAGGGGCATAGTGACAAGCAGGCCAACGCCGCAGAGTAACAAGCCAGTTAGCATGGCGACGAGGCCAAGGGCAAAACTAGCAGCCAGGTAGACGATGCCGATCAGGAGAACCTGCCCCAGATGTTGCTGCGTCCACTGCCAGATTTCGGTCAGTTGCAACCCGCTGCGAATCTCTTCGTCACGGGCAAAGGCAATCGTGAAGCCGGGTGTCAGGAAAGCCACCACCAGACCGTAGAGGACCGTCAGCGAAAGGCTGCCAAAGAGAATCAGCCCCCCAAAGATTTCCGCCACCTCACGTCCGCTATCAGCTAGCGCGGCGCCCACCCCCATCGGCACCACCACAACAAAGATCGGCAGCGCCCAGATCAGCGTGACAATGGCAATTTTGAGACCGCGCACAAAGTCTTCGCTCCACTGATTCCATTCCGGCAGCGGTCGTGGCTGGCCGTCGCGCACATTTTGCAACAGCCGGATGGCGTAGCCCGCGACAATGAAGAAGCCGAGCAACCCGATCAACACTGGCGCCAGAAAGCTGCTAATCAATACGATACCGACGCCAATCGCCAGTTTTTCGAGCCAACGCTCGTCTTCGGTAATAAATGTTAATGCTTTGGCAATATCCATACAACCCTCCTGTGAAATTGATGCGATTGCTCAACAATACGCAGGAAGTTGGTATCGGTTGCAGCGATCTAGGCGCCAGTTTCCATCAGATGTTCAAACTCTTCCATAGAGCCGGCGATGGCGGCATGGCGTAACAACATTTTCAAGCGATCAAGGGCTGTCAAGTCGGCAAGCTGGGCAGGTAATTCTTCGGGGATTGCTTGAAAACGGAGGCTCAGGATTTCCAAGATTGATTCACGTAGCGCTTTGGCTTCACCTTTTTCCATGCCCTTTTCCATGCCCTTTTCCATGCCCTTTTCCATGCCCTTTTCCATGCCCTTTTCCATGCCCCTTTCCATGCCCCTTTCCATGCCCCTTTTGGCTGCGATTCGTTCAATAGAGGTTACGTAACGCATTTTCCCTGTCTCCTCAATTTCTTTCACCGCATTTTCAAACTGTAGCTCATAACGTTCCGGTAATTCCAGCACCCAGTCCAAAAACCGGAATAACTCCCAAACATTCGCCCGAGTCCAACCGCGTGCATACAAGCCTTTGACAATTTCGATCTTCCAACGCAAGCGACTCTTGGGATAGCGTCGCGTCTCCACGGCTTTCAAGTGCGCCATCAAGACGACGGCAAAGGGATTGGCGCTAGTTTCCAGTTCGGCCCACTTCTCTTTGTAGTCCAATAACTTGATGGCCGGGAAGGTCATATTGAGTGAAAAGCCACCGTAGGTGTAGCCAAAGGAATCCGGGCGCCACAAGGTATCTGTATCTGCTAAGAGCGCAAGGCTGATCACCATGTGCTTGTGTAGATCAAAGATGCGGTAGTTGTAGATGTACATCCGCTCCGGAAACGCTGCGTCCACCTGGCTCTGCACTTCGATGTGGATTAGCAGCCAGAGATCCGTACCATCTTTGCGCCAGACCCGCACCAGCTTATCGACATAGCCGCGGCCGGTTTTGGCTTTGCGCACAATCTTCTGCAACTCTTTGTCGAGAAATTCGTGTGGCCGCGTCCAGTCCAGATCAGCGTGGATCTGTGGGAAGAAAAAGGCCATGAACTCAACAAAATAGTGTTCGATCACATCTTTCCACGGACTATCATAATCCATGCGGGGCTGGGGCATGGCAACACAACTTTCATTAGTTAGCTTGCTTCGGTTGAACGACACCTTTGGCCTTGATCATAGTCGAGCCGCCATAAACTGTCAATTCCGCTCTAAAGCAGCCTGAATTTCACCATGAACCCATCTATCGTTTTCCATTTTGAGCGTCTTCTGTAAAAGTTGTTGTATGGTTGCTATGCCGTGCCGCCGCCATACCTCACCCAGCGCCCAGGCGGCATGACCACGAGCGATGGGTTCCGGGTCTTGTAACGCCAAGGCGAGTGCGTTTGTCACCGCCGGCGCTGCCCAGTTGCCTAGTGCGACACAGACATTACTCAACATGCCGGCCCGTTTGGCCCGTTTGATCGGCGACCGTTGGAAGCGTCGGCTAAAGGCATCCTGGTTGAGCCAATAAGGAGTAGCAGGATCGAACCCTTCCAGTAATGGCGGTGCAACTCGGTCTGCCTGGGCGTGCAGACCGGTCAACAACGGTGTCTGGTCGGCTAAACGTTGATTCCACGGGCAGACCTCCTGACAAATGTCACAACCAAAGATGCGATTGCCAAAGTGTGGTCGTAATTCGCGCGGAATGGGCGCTTTGGCCTCAATGGTCCAATACGAAATGCAGCGCTGCGGATCCAGGTGATACGGGCCGACAAAGGCGTTCGTTGGGCAGGCAGTGAGGCAGCGTGTGCAACGACCACAGGTGGCAATCTTGGATTTTGGATTGTGGATTGTGGATTTTGAATCGGCAGCAAGCAGAGGGATTTCCCAGGAGCCGTAATGGTGGCCGGGCGGTGCGCCGGTTAGGATCAGGTCGGAAGGTGGTTCGGGGGTGGATGTAGCGGGGGGCAGGTCATAGGTGAGGGGTTCGGGGATGAGCAGGGTGGCGAGTAGAAGCCAACTGCCCAGTTCCGGGTTGATGAGACAGGTGTTTTTACCGATGAAACCGAGGCCGGCCCGGTGCGCCCAGTCCCGTTCCAGCACTGGGCCGGTATCGACCAGCGCTTTGCCCGGTGTGGTGCGTCCGGTGTGGGTGCGAATGAAGGCATCCAGTTCATAGAGTAGCGGTCGAATGATTTCGTGATAGTCATCACCCCAGGCATAGGAAGCAATAAGACCACGGCTGGGGTCATCCCGAAGGGCGGGCGGCAGGGCAAACTGATGGTAATTGACGCCCAACACAATCATCGATTGGGATTCGGGCATTCCTGTCTCGACCAACCGTTGCGGATAGCGCCGTTTATCACGATTGCGTTCTAAGTAGCTCATCTCCCCGGCGCGGCCAGCCGTCACCCACTGGTCAAAAAAGTCGGCATGGGGTGCGGGTTGCACCGGTAGCACCCGACAGAGATCAAAGCCGAGGCGGTGCGCTTCTTGTTTGATGGTTTTAGTCAGCGGTGTTATCCTCATGTCAACTAGCAATTGTCTGCAACTTCTCAACTACAGCCGTCAATTGCAGCGGCTCTGCATAAGCCAACAACGCCTGCGCAAGGGACTGCACCGGTGCATCCACCAGTTGGCTCTGGGCAACGGCCACCAGCGTATCCCCATACTCTTCGACCAAACTGCGTTCGCCAGCGTAGGCGAGCGCCTGCTGCAAGAGTTGACGACAGCGGGCTGGTTGTCCCTGTTGGTTGGCAATCGCGGCCAGCCCCAGGAGACCTTGCACATAGATATAAGGATAGAGATTAACCGGATCGGCCAGCGCTTGCGCCAATTCCTGTTGCGCCGTCGCCAAGTCACCTTGCGCCAATGCTACCAGCCCCAGCCCAATTTGCGCGCTGTTGCGATAGCTGCGATAGAGATCCTGGTCGCCCAGGAAATCAGCCACGCGCCGGAAGCGGCGTTCGGCCTCAGCCAGGTGATGCTGTTGCAAGGCGGCAAAGGCGCTGGAGATGCGCGGCCACATGCTGGTCACTTCGGCGGCGCCCTGAATTGTCTGATTGATCGCCACGCTCTGGTGATTCAAGGTGTGGCTGGCGACCAGGTCGCCCCGCATACGCGCCACCAGCGCCAGTTGATGATAGGCCATGCCGGCAATGGTCGGTTGCCCCGTGCTGCCGGCGAGTTCAACTACCCGCTGTAGGGTATCTTCCGCCGCCGACAACTGGCCCTGGATGCGCAGAATCCAGCCATAGAAAAAGAGAGGCAATGTCGCATGAACCGGTGGCAAACTTTGTAAAATTTCAGTAGGCGCATCAGCTACTGGCGGCGGTGGTGGTTGAAACGCCGCCCAACCACGCTGCGGATCGGCGTCATCCGGTGCGTAGATACACTGACGACGCTGGAAGAGATCAACCATCACCGCCGAACGGGCAATATTGCTACCAGCCAGGGCGTCAAGCAGTTCACGCAACAACTCATTACTCTCGCGTTGTTGCCCCAGCAGACTGAGCATGGTGGTCAGGCGGCTATGGGCGGTGAGCAGGAGTTGTTGATTGCCTTGCGTGCGCGCCCACTGTTGCAGACGGCGGTAACTTTCGGTGACGCCAACTGGGTCAAAGAGCGCTTCGTAGGCCAAACCCCGCCCTTCCAGCGCACGACGCACCCAATCCGGCGTCGCGCCTGGGGTCGTTTCTAAGATGGCTAACGCTTCATCAAAGGCTTCAATTGCCTGGCGAAAGCCGTAGGCGCGTAACAGCCATTCTCCCGTCAACATACTAAATTGGGCCAGCGGTAGACTGGCGCTGGCGCCGGCCTGGCGGTAGTGAAAAGCAATTTCACTTGGAATTTCCGCAGCGCGAGGCGAAGCGGCCAGCGCATCGGCCACGCGCAAATGCAAGCGGCGACGCTGCAAGACAAACATGGCGTCATAGGCCACCTGGCGCACCAGTTGATGGCTAAAGTCAAGCCGATCGCCCGGCCGCTCGACCAGGAAGCGGCGCTGGAGCAGGATTTCCAGGCCGACCATTGGGTCTTGGGGTGCGGTCTGTTCCAGCAGATCCAGGCTGAAGTCACGCCCAATCACGGCCGCCAGATGGAGTAGATCACGCGCACCAGTGGGCAGGCGATGAATGCGTTCCAGGATGATCTCCTGCACGCGTTGGTTACGCCGAAGGGTGGCAGCGGGTTGTTGTTCGGTTGTCCCTTTTGGCCGTAGGGCTGGCCACCCCTTGTCCTGGGGCGCGCTGGTCAAGTTGCGCTCTTGTAAGTCACGCAGCGCCTCGGTGACAAAAAGGGCATTGCCCTGGGTGGTCTGGTAGAGCGCTGCGGCCAACTGATCACTGACAGCCGGACTTTGACCGGTCATCTGATGAATGTAGCGCTCGACATCGGCTTGCCCCAAGCGCGGTACGGTCAATCCGGCTTGTGATTGCGTGCGTCGCAGGGTATGCAAGAGGGTGTTCAATTCTTCATTTTCGACCAAGTCGTCGGTGCGATAAGCCAACAGCACAAAGAACGGCCATTGCGCCAGACGCGGCGCCAGGCGGCTGAGAACGGCCAATGTGTCACTATCGGCCCATTGTAAGTCATCCAGGAATAGCACGAGTGGACGTGCCTTTGCCAGCACCGCCAGCAAGGCGATCAAGCTATCGATGACCCGTTGTCGATTATCATCATTTTGGGTGGCGGGTTCCTGGGTTGCGCCGGCGTAATAGGGCGCCACCAGTTCCGGCAGACGATCCTGCACCGAGGGGATCAACTGGGCCAGGTGCGACAGGCTGGCGGTCGGCAATTGGCGCAAGAGATCATCAGGCAAGGTCTGCAAGTAGCGACCTAGCGCAGCCGAGAGCGGCGCAAAGGGTAATTGCTGTTCCAACGGTTGACAAGTTGCGCTAAGAATGGTAGCCTCTTGCTGCGCCGCCCATTGCAGACTATGATAGGCCAGCCTGGTCTTGCCGACGCCGGCTTCGCCATCCAGCACCAGCAGCCCGCCCGTTCCTTGGAGGGCAACGCGTAGCCGGTCAGTCACCTGAGCCATCTCGGATGTACGACCGACAAAGATGGCGCCCGTCTGTTCATCCAAAACCGGCAACAGCACCTGTTGGGGTAGGATGCTTAACTCACTTTTGGTGACAGTCACACTTTGGGGGCGACTTGCAAATGCAGACGCTGGCGCTGACAGGTCTGCCTGATTTGGCCCCACCTCGCCATTGAGAATCCGCTGATGCCAAGCTTGGGTGAGCGGGCTGGGATCGGCGCCCAGTTCTTCGGCCAACAAGGTGCGACAGCGCTCATAGGTGAGCAACGCCGAAGCGCTGTCACCAGCTTCGGCTTGGTAACGCATCAGGGCTTGATAGGCGCTCTCGCGCACGGGGTCACGCGTTAACACCTGACGCGTCGTCGCCATTGCTGCCGTATAATCCCCCTGTTCCGCCTGTAGCGCAGCTAAATTGAGGAGGGCCGTCAGATAGCGCTCGCGCAACCGTTCCCGTTCATTGCGCGCCCAGTCGCCGTAGGGGTCGCTCATCAGGTAATCATCGGCGTAGAGGGCAATGGCGCTCTGCAAGTGACCCATTTTGTCAGCAGAGGCGCTGCTTTTCTCGGCCAACGTCAGCGCATCTTCAAAAGCTTCAACATCCAGCCAGATCTCGTTCTGCCCGTGAAAAGCATAGCCGGGGTTCTGGGTGATGATATAGCGAGCCGGGGCGCGATTGGGCCGTTCCGGCTCTAGCACATGGCGTAAAGCGTTGATGGCGCTGCGCAACGTCGTCGCCGCCGCGTGGGAAGTGCTTTCCGGCCAGAGCAGGTCGATCAACCGATCGGTGGAGACCGGGCGCGGCCGTTCCGTGATCAGGATTTTTAATAACTGACGCGCCTGCCGGGTCTGCCAATCACTTTCGGCGACGGTGTAGCCATCACGCACGACGCGCAATGTCCCCAGGGTATAGATCTGAATCTGATGAACGACAGCCTCTGTCATAAGTTGGGATCTAAGCATCAAATAACCAACAAGATAGTATAGGCGAAAAAAGGTGGCTGGTCTGTATCCTCACCCCCCAACCCTCCAGGGAGACGGATTTTCAAGGAAATCTAGCGGGTTCGCCTGTCACCCTGAAAGGGTCTCTAGGGCATAATACGCTAGAGACCCTTTCAGGGTGACAGGCGAGTCTTCCTTTGCTTCTTACAAATTGCAGCTACGCTTACTGTTAGAGCGAGGCTGGGTAGGTTATTGCAGCACATTGACACCCCAGGTGTAGACTAGTTTGCCGCCATTCCAGCCGCTGGCTAAGACCAAGAAGATGCCCGTAAGCAGCAGCAGGGTCACGCGCCAGCGTAGCGCCGGCTGTTGCAACAGATCGGGCGGCGGTGTGACAGCTTGCGTCGCCGCTTTCGTGCGCCGGGGCGGCTTCTTTTGGTACAGCCACTGCCAGTAGAGCAGCAGGCCATATAACACCCAGAGGGCCAGGCCGGTGGTGATGTGCCAGTTCAGCGTGGCGCGGTAGGGCGCAGCGGGCGGCAAACCGCTCTGTGCCAGCAAACCGGTCAGCATCGCCACCAGCGCCCCCAGCCAGCCTAGCAGCATAGGCCACCAGGTCAAGGTGCGCAACACTTCCAGTGGTCGCCAGTAGATGTATAGCAAGCCGGCGCCACTTGCCAATAACAAAAATGCAATCGGAAAATGAACCGTCGCTGGATGAAGGTTAATAGGCATAGGTAGATTTACTCAACCGAACGGGTTTCAACATTGGTGTTAATCCACTACTGTTAAACGTAATTGTCTTGTAATATTGTGTTAATGCAAAATTTACCCCAGGCTGGTAGAGTATCTGTAGACAATTGTGAAGAGAAATAGTCAGTAGTCCAAAGTCGCGTGGTCGTGTAGTCATGTAGTCCAGAATCGTGCGAGTGCGGTTGCAAGGTGGGCTGCTGATAATTATCCTTGAGGAGATAGAATTATGGTCAAGATTTCACGTTCAGAGATTACACCGGAACATGTTTTTCAGTCGCGACGCAAGTTTATGGTGGGCGCCGGTTCGTTAGCCGTAGGAGCGTTAGCGCTTGCGGCCTGTGGTGGCGCGGCGGGACCGTCGGCGTCATCCGGCGAAGCGGCGCCGGCGGGTAAAGCCGCCCCCGCAGAAGTGGTGAAGGAGCTGCCTGATGCGTTGGCCCACCCGGAGCCTTTTGCCAGCCAACCGGCTGATGAATTGGATGGCAAACTCAATGATTATTACCAGATCACCAATTATAACAACTATTACGAATTTTCGTTGGAGAAAGAACAAGTTGCCCCGCTCTCCAAGGATTTCACGGTGTTGCCCTGGAATATTGAGATTACCGGGTTGGCGAACAAGCCGCAGATGATCAGTTATGAGGATATTTTGGCAAGATTCCCCCAGGAAGAACGCATCTATCGGTTACGCTGTGTCGAGGCATGGTCGATGGTGATTCCGTGGGTCGGTTTTCCGGTGGGGGAATTGATCAAGCTGGTGGAGCCAACGCCCGAAGCCAAGTATGTCAAATTTACTTCGGTGCTACGCCCGGAAGAGATGCCCGGCCAACAGGGTGGCAGTTTTATTGACTGGCCCTATGTCGAAGGCTTGCGGCTGGATGAGGCGATGAATCCGCTGGCGATCTTTGCGACAGGGATGTATGGCAAACCGCTGGTGCCGGCCAATGGCGCGCCCATCCGGTTGGTGGTGCCGTGGAAGTATGGCTTTAAGAGTGGCAAGGGCATTGTCAAGATCGAACTGACGGACGAGATGCCAGTCTCGACCTGGATGAAGGCGGCGCCCAACGAATATGGCTTCTATGCCAATGTCAACCCCGAAGTCAATCACCCCCGTTGGTCACAGGCCACCGAGCGCCGGATTGGTGAGAGCGGGCGGCGGGACACATTGAAATTTAATGGTTATGCGGATGAAGTGGCTTCGCTCTACGAAGGCATGGATTTGCAGGAGAATTTCTAATGAAGACGGTGCAGCAGTACATTCAGAAACATTGGTTTTGGCTAGCCGCCACCATTGGCGGGCTGATCCCACTGGCGCAACTGGCTTGGGGGCTCTGGGCAGGCCGTTGGGTTGACCCCATTGCCGAGACAACATCGCGCACAGGGTCAGCCGCGATTTTGCTGTTGGTGTTATCGCTGGCCTGTACGCCGATCAACACGCTCTTGGGGTGGCGCTTTGTGTTGCCGGCGCGCAAACCATTGGGGCTTTATGCCTTTCTCTATGCTAGTCTGCACCTGCTCAACTTTATTGGCATGGACTATGGTTTTAGCCTGCGCGCCTTCCTGGATGATGCGCTTTTGCAAAAACGGTTCATGATTGTGGGTTTTGCCGCCTTTTTGATTCTGCTGCCGCTGGCGATCACCTCCACCAAGGGCTGGATGAAACGGCTGGGGCGCAATTGGAAACGGCTGCACCAGTTGGTCTACGCGGCGGGGATCTTTGCCGTGTTGCATTATCTTTGGTTGGTGAAGATTGATATTACCAAACCGCTGATTTATGGTGGGATTCTGGGGATCTTGTTGATCTTGCGGTTGCCGATGGTTCGGCAGTGGATTAGTAAGCTGCGTCCGCAAGCGGCAAAAACTGGGCGTACCCGTCCCACCCAAGCGGCGGAAAAAACAACAATGGTTAATCGACCCGCAGAAGTGCGTGTGGCGGTTGATTCGTAGGCGAATGTAGGTGTGTTGAACGTAAAATGGTTCGTGAAATGATCGAGGGTTGAAACCCTCGTCTACCGTCAGCCGTCGCTCCGCGACTTGACCTGAGTCGCAGAGCGACGGCTGACGGTAGACCAGTCTTTCAAGACTGGTTTAGGTTTCATTATCCCCCATTTACCCCTTGATCCCTGTCGTCACAATCCCTTGCACAAAGTATTTCTGACCCAGGAAGAAGAGAATCAGACAGGGCAGCGCCACCATGATTGCCGCGCCCATGAGCAGATGATCTTGCGGTTTCGCCACGGCCAACCCCTGCGCCACCGAACTCTGGAAATAGCGCAGCCCCACCGCCACCGTATATTTCGACTCCGTATTCAAAAAGATGAGCGGCCCCAGGAAGTTATTCCAGTTACCGATAAAGCCCAACGTCGCCATCGTGGCGATAGCAGGGCGACAGAGCGGCATCAAGATCTGCCAGAGCGTGCGCCAACTGTTGGCCCCATCTAAACGGGCGGCTTCGTCCAGATCAAAGGGAATGGTCATAAAAAACTGGCGCATGAGAAAAATATTAAATGCGCCGCCGCCAAACCAGGCCGGCACCCAAAGCGGATACCAAGTGTCGATCCAGCGAAAGTTTTTGAACATCAAATAGGTCGGAATCAAGGTCACTTCGGTGGGCAACATCATGGTCGCCAGGGTGATATAGAAGAAAAGCTCGCGACCGGGAAAGCGAAACCGGGCAAAGCCATAGGCAACCAGCGTAGCCGACAACACCGTCCCTACCAGCGCCAGGAAGGTGATAATAAAGGTGTTGACAAACCACAACCCCATCGGCACGATCGTCCACACCTCGTAGTAATTCTCGGCAAACTTCATTGCTTCCGGCCACCAGGTGGGGGGATAACGGTAAAATTCGCTAATGTCCTTGCCGGAGCTGATCACTGTCCAGTAAAAGGGCAGCATGGAGGCCAGCGCGCCAAGCACAACGGCCAGGTAAAGCAGGGTGCGTTGGGTAAGCCGCCCCACTTGATAATTTTTTGCCCTAGGTGCAGAGACCGGACGGGCGGCGACAGGCATTTCTTTCACTTGCTGGGCCATAATCAAATCCTCTAGGTATAACCATCATTCAAGCTAATCAGCGGCGTTCCCCGGCGTAGAAGACCCAGCGCCCGGAGGCCCAGAACTGAACCATTGTCAAGAGCATCACAATGAGGAAGAAGATCCACGACAACGCCGAAGCATAGCCCATATCAAAGCTGACAAAGGCGCTCTGATAGATGTGAAGCGAAATAAACCAAGTGGCCCACGCCGGCCCGCCATTGGTGGAGATAAAGGCTGCTTCAAAGGTGCGTAGGGCAAAGATCATGCCCAACACCAAGTTAAAAAAGATCGTCGGCGAGATCATGGGCAAGGTGACATGCCAGAAGCGCGCCCAGGTGCCGGCGCCGTCAATCTCCGCTGATTCCAGCAATTCTTTGGGAACATCCTGTAGACCGGCCAGGAAGATAATCATGCGCGACCCGCCAACGCTGGCCCACAAGCCCATCAACACCAGCGACGGCACCGCCCAGCGCGTGCTGCCCAGCCAGCCTGGCCCCTCAATGCCAATTTGCCCCAGCAGGTAGTTGATTAGCCCGACCTCCGGGTTCAACATCCAGCGCCAGAGCAAGGTGGCAGCAATCAGCGGGGTGAGGGTGGGCAGAAAGTACATGGTACGCCACACTGTCGTCGCCACCAGCTTTTGGTTGAGCAGGATCGCCACCACCAACGAGCCGATCAGCGCCAGCGGCACACTCAGGCCGGCATAATAAAAGGTGCGCCAGATTGACGGGATAAACTGGGGATCTTCCATAATGGCCGTAACGTAATTGTCAAAGCCGATAAACTGGGCCGGGCGCAGCACATTGTATTTGGTAAAGCTCAAATACATCGACCGTAACAACGGGTAGGCAATAAAGAGCAAAAAGCCAATGATCCAGGGCGAGAGATACAAAATCCCCTCAATGGCTTCCCGCCGCTGCGCCGCCGACATGCGTCGTCGGGTGGGCGACGCTTTGAGTGGGGGTAGGGTAGTTGATTGAGTAGTCATGGGTAGGTGAAGAAGACAAAAGCGGTGGCGCACAGAACACTACAACGGATTTGGGAGGGAACAGATTTTTGTCAAGCATACAACCCATGACTTGCGCAAAAGGTTCTGAAGGGTGCTTTCGTCCCGTAGGGGCAGCTGAGTTTAGCAGAGGGGCATCATCTTGCCACACCCTAAACTCATTCGTCCCTACGGGACCCGTCAACCGACCATCCCTCATCAGACAAACCACCGCCCATACAGACAAAAATCCGTTACTTCCTAAATCCGTTAATCCGTTGTAGTGTCCCGCGCCACCCTTAAACGTTACGCCGGTTCCTTGTCCAGCACAGCCTGGCAAGCGGCCTGGATCTCATCCGCAGCCTGATCGGGGGTCTTTTCACCGGCGATCATGGCGGTGTAGACGGCGTTGAGGGCGTTGTCATACTCTTCACCACGGAAGTTGGCGACCAGGAAGTCTGGCTCGATGCTCTCCATAATCGGGCGCAGCTTGGCGTAGGTGGGTTGTTTTTCGTAGATGCGATCATCGGCCCACACATCGGCGCGGGCGATGGGACCCTTTTGCCCTTGGATCAACGCCTGCACATTCATTTCCTTACCGGCGATCCAGGTGAGGAACTTGAAGGCGGCATCCGGGGCCTGGCTGGAAGTGGTGATGCCAAAGACATGCTCATTCAACATACTGCGGCGGGCATCACCCTTGTTGACCACTGGGGTCAAGACAAAGCCGATCTCAAAATCCTTGAAGGTGTCGGGATAGATCTGGATGCGGAAGGGCCAAATGTCCACAGCCAACACCTTCTGACCGCCAAAGAGTTCAGCGGCGTTGATGGCGCCGGCAGCCGGTGAGGGGGAAACCTTCCAGGTGTTGGTCAGATCGTTGTCGTAGGCCAGCGCTTTGACGAAGGCGTCCTTGTTGTCGGCAAAGGTGACTTTGGTGCCATCTTCGCTGACCTGCTCGATGCCATGTTGGCGCAGATAGGGCGCGCCGCTAAAGCCGAGGTAGGCGCGATCGGCGGCGTAGTAGCCGAAGGTGTCTTCATTGGTGCCTTGCTTGGCCCATTCGGCCAGTTCGTCAAAGGTCCATTCGTCGGTCGGCTCGCCAATGCCCATTTCGACCGCTTTGGTCTTGTTATAGGCAATGACCGGCACAATTGGTTCGGAGATGTAGGACATCCAATATTGCTTGCCTTCGGCGCTGTTGGCGTTGTTGGCGCCTTCAAAGAAGTTGGCGCCCAGGTCATAACCGGCGCCTTCGGCCAATGGCTTCAGGTCGGTCACGACGTTGTAGCTCACGCCCCAGGCGATGTGGGAGCGGTGGCGGGGCGGATACCAGACGAGGTCGCCGAGATCACCAGCGGCGGCCAGCGAGAGAATTTTCGGAATATATTCCGCTGTCCAGCCAGGGATGGTTTCGAGGACCACTTCAATATCGCCGTTGTTGGAAACAAAGCCATCAATGTCCTGATCCAAGCCCATCTGAATCCAGGCGGAAACGTCTTGCTTTTCCACCATGTGAGCGCGCACTTGCACCTTTTCGCCAGCAGGGGCAGCCGCTTCACCACTACCGCTCTCGGCTGGAGCGGCGCCCGGTTGGGCCGGTACACAAGCGGCCAACGCTGCACCGACACTGGTGGCGCCCAAGGCCGTCAGGAAGGTGCGGCGGGAAAGCATTTTTGCAGTCACAGCCTTCATAGATCATCTCCTTCAATTCTACAATGACAAAAAAATGGATATTGCTACATATTCATGGGGGAGACTTGCCTAACGCAGCAGCAGATGTACCGCGCCAGTCAGGAACTGCTGCGAACAACAGCGATGCTGACCAGGTTGCATCTATGCATAGTTATCAGGGATTTTACCAATCCGCGCGCTTCACAGCATGGGGAGTGCGGTAAACTGGTATAAGGTTTGGCTTATCGCTTATATTATTCATCATACCTTATCTTTGTCGTTTGCAAAAATGGAATGAATTGTACAGTCAAATTAGGGCGTGCGCACCAATTTAATAGCCACATCCCGTTGTAGCGTGGGGATCGTCAGGGTGGCTGTCCCGTTTTTCACCTGGAGGCTCGCTTCATCATCCCAGCTTTGCTCTGTCGGCGAGTACCAGCGAACGGTATAAAGGCCATCTTGCAAGCCGCTGAGCGTAACGTTGATCGCACTCAGCACCGGCGGCACGTAACGCCAATCAGTAAACTTGCGCTTGGCTTTGAGTGCCGCCCGCAACGCCTGATCATAGGCTTCCTGGACCGCTTGCACGGTGTATCCGTCACTACGCACCCATAACAAGACTCGGTCTTCCCCTTGGAGTGCTAAGGCCGTTGCTTCTTTGCTTGAAATCGTCACCGACGTAGGCGTCAAGCGCGTCAGATCCTCGTTTTGGAAAAAGTCATGCAGCCCTTTGAATTGCGGCCAGAGATTGTTGGGGTCGATGTAATTGTCCCACCACCAATACATGGCGCCGCCGGCATACCCGGTGAAGGGCGCGGCCCAGAGGCCATTGTGCAGGTGGATCGCCTCCTGGTCAAGCTCCCAATTTTCACCACCAGCACTGTTGCCAAGCTCACCGACCAGGCGCGGCTTGTCACCGGCGTTTTTGTCGAAACCGCGATTGGCGTCGGTAAAGACGCCGATCAGATCGCTGCCGCTATAATCATGCTGTTGGGCAAAGCTCAACTCCGGCATAGCCCAAATGGGGGAGCCGCTGCCAGAGGCATAGCTGTGGGTGATCAAATGCCCATACGGCTCATAGGTGGTCAGCGTTTCTGTCATCTCGGCAATCCAGGGTTGCAACTGGGCATCAGTGATGGGCGTCCAGTTGATCTCATTCCACCATTCCCAAGCAAAGAGATGAGGAGAACTGCCCCAACGCGCTGCCATATAGCGCAAACGCCGCTGAAACAAGGCTTTCGCCTCGGCATTCGTAACAAATTCAGCCGGCGTCTTGAGCATCCCGCCATTGGCAACATTATACGGATTGTCTGCCCACTCCGGGTTGACTGATGTGCTAAAGGCGCCGTGATTGAGCAGCGTGAGCATGATGTAGATGCCCCGCTCTTCCGCCAATGTGAAAACCTGATCAAGCAGCCAGGCTTGTTTCATGCGGTTGCTGTAATCACCCAGCCCCGTATCATGCCACTCCAACCCAAACGACCAGGAGGCCATCCAGATGCGGGCCACATTGCCGCCATTGGCGCTCAACCGATCAAACCAACGCTCGTAATCCTCCAGGACATCGCCAGTTGACCAGGCAATATTCAAGCCGATGGGGAAGTAAAGGTCGCCGTTGTCAAAGGCAAAATAGCGCGCATTTTCTGGGTGGACACGCACAAAACCACGAGCGGTGGCATCCGCCGCCACGGTAAAATTTAAAACTTTGCTGGTCAGCTTTGGTTGCGCCAGTTCTGCCTGCGCACGCCAGGCGCCGGCTTCAGTCGGCGTAAAGCGCACTTGCCACCCCGGCGCACCGTCCGCTTGCAACTGGGCCATAAAGGCTTGATACCAAAAGGCGGGAATTAGGAAAACCTTCCCTGTGGGTGAGGTAAAGCGCACCCGCAAATCAATCTGGGCGGGATCAAAGGGGTTAGCAACCATGCCATCGGTCGTCAGGGGCAGCGCCAGCGGACGATATTGACGGGCCGGTGTGGTCGGTGGTGCAAGGGCAACTTTGGTGGCGGCTTTGGCGGTTCGCACCGCTGTCGCAGTAGGCGTCGGGATGACAACCGCTTTCGGTGTGATTGCACCAGCACTCATGGTTGTGGTCAGGCGTAGGTTGTCCAGATAAACCGCGCCATCACCGGCTGGGACAACTATTAGGGCCAGCCGGTGTGTTTCCGCCGGCTTTGCGACTGATACACCAAAGGCCCAGTTGCTGCGCGCCGTTTTATATTGGTTGCTGGTCAGGTCAAAGGCGACCGTCTGCGCGCCTTGTTTGAGGGGTGCGCTGGCTGATTCATGCCATTCCCAACTGGAACCGGTGCTGAGAGCAATCGCCACTTCCGCCGCCGTGCCGGGATTGAATAAGTCGAATTCTATAATTGGCGCCTGGCTCAGATCTAGCGGACGTTCAAGCAAAAAGATCGCTTTGGGGTTTTCGGTTTTGGTAAATTGGAGCGCCAACGCCTGTTTGCCGGTGGCGTGTTCGGCTGTCAACACCACAGCTTGCGCGCTACTATCCTGGTAAGTGGGCGCCTTACCCGGTTGCCAGGTTGTTGTTTTGGCTTCAAAGTCATCCAGCGTTGTTACCGCTGCTTGGGCCAGTAGCCAAACCGGCAGGGTCAGCGGTAGCAAAAGTACAAGCAACAACGGAAAGAATCCCTTACGCATGATCACGTCCTTCCGGCAAGTCGCAGGTTTGTTCCAGATATGTGTAAGATTGATGGTGATACGAAAAAATGCGGACAAAAATTTTATTAAATTATAATAAAACTATTTTTGTTTGTCAAGACCGAAAAAACGCCAAGCATGATCCAATAGGTGCGTTGCCAAATAGACTAATGGTAGGTGCGGCTGCAAGCCGCACCTACCATTAGTCTATTTGGTCTATTTAGGCCGTCATTCACTAGTGTTTTGTCAAAGAAGTCTTGATAGGTTGGTTCACACCGACCGACCTGTGCTTTCGTCCCGTAGGGACGGCTGAGTTTAGAGAGGAGAAGTTGAT